>PBSL01000063.1 GCA_002726205.1 Planctomycetaceae bacterium
CGGCTTCCTCGTCGGCGTCCGATTCCGCGGCTTCCTCGTCGGCGTCCGATTCCGCGGCTTCCTCGTCGGCGTCCGATTCCGAGACTTCCTCGTCGGCGTCCGGTTCCGAGGCTTCCTCATCGGCGTCGGCCGCAGGTGTCTCCGCGTCCTCACCGTCAGCAGTCGCTTCGGTGCTTTCAGCCGAGTCAGTGTCAGCGTCAGCTTCGGCGTCGTCTGAAGAGGAATCCCCTTGGTCGAGCTGGAAGAGTGGTCCGGAACCGGTTCCGGTACCACCGCGAAGCTCTTCGCGCGAAGCCGTTGCGGCGGCTTCGGCTTCTGCCCCGCGGATGAGTTCCTCGGGGTCAATATCAAGACGTCGCGAGAGACCGATCTTGCGTTCCTCGGTGTCGACACGCAGAACTCGCACTTCCAGTTCTTCTCCCACCTGGACGACATCTTCGGGATTCTCGACCTTGTAGTCGGCCAGTTCCGAGATGTGCAATAGTCCCTCGAGTTCTTTCTCGAGCTGGATGAAGACGCCGAAGTTGGTGATCTTGGTCACGTTTCCCTTGACGGTGCTGCCCGGTTCGAATCGTTTGGGAATGTCGTTTTCCCAGGGATCCTCCTCCAATTGTTTCAGTCCCAAGGCGATCCGTTTACGATCCTGGTCGACGGTCAAGACCTGACATGTGACTTCGTCGCCCTTCTCGAGCAACTCGCTGGCATGCCCGACCTTGCGGGTCCAGGACATGTCACTGACGTGCAACAGGCCATCGACACCTTCCTGGAGTTCGACGAAAGCACCGTAATTGGTGAGGTTGCGGACAATCCCTGTAACAGTTGTGCCAGGCGGAAATTTCGCGGCGACATCGTCCCAGGGATTCGGCGTGGTCTGCTTCATGCCGAGGGAAATTTCTTTCTTGTCCTGATTGATTCCGAGGACAACCACTTCCACTTCGTCACCGATGTTGACCAATTCAGTGGGATGATTAATTCGCTTGGTCCAGGACATCTCGCTGATGTGTACGAGGCCCTCAATGCCATCCTCGAGTTTCACAAAAGCGCCATAGGTCATCACATTGACGACTTCGCCGGTAATACGTGAATCCACCGGGTATTTCGTTTCGATTCCTTCCCACGGGCTGGGGGTCTTCTGCTTCAACCCGAGAGCGATCTTCTCCTTCTCGCGATCGATGTTGAGGATCACGACCTCGATTTCTTCATCGATCTTGACCATATCCGAGGGATGGTTGATTCTCGCCCAACTCATGTCGGTGATGTGCAGTAGGCCGTCAATGCCACCGAGGTCAACGAATGCGCCAAAATCGGCGATATTCTTGACGACGCCATTTCGGCGTTCGCCGACGGTGATGACCGCCATCAATTCGGCCTTCAACTTGTCGCGCTCGTCCTCGATCAACTTCCGACGCGAAACAACAATGTTACGTCGTGCTTCGTCGATCTTGAGAATCACACACTGAATTTCCTGTCCGACGAATGCACCGATGTCGTGCGGACGCCGGATGTCGACCTGGCTGGCCGGAAGGAAGACGTTGACTCCGATGTCGACGAGCAGGCCTCCCTTGATTTTTCGAACCACCTCGCCGGTAACGATGTCCTCCTCGGAGTGGTTTGCGATCACCGCCTCCCACTCGCGGATGCGGTCGGCCTTTCGTTTCGAGAGGATGATCAATCCGAAGTCGTCTTCGATTTCCTCGAGCAATACCTGGACGGTCGCACCCGCCTCTGGCACCTCGAGCCCTTCTTCCTCACGAAACTCTTCGAGCGGTACAATGCCCTCACTCTTGTAGCCGATGTCGATCAGGACGTCGTCACCTTCCTGTCGGAGGACGACGCCGTTGATGATCGTGTTCAGTTCATAGGTTTCCGACGACGTATCGTAGACCGAATCCATCGACGTTTCGGGATCGTTGAGATCGAGCTCAGCGCCAAAGACCTTCTGCAGTTCTTCGTCGGAGACGTTGAATTCACGAATGAGATTACGGTTGACCATGAATGAGTCCCGTGGGGAGCTCGCGGCACGGAGACGCGGCGAGCAAAGCCAGCGAAAAGAGTAAAACGACACAGCGGGGCAGACAACACGCCTGCCGATGACCGCCTGATGTCCCTGGAATTCCGTGGAATGTCGACGAGCAGCGAATATAGCACATGGCCGAAGGACGCGGCTAGTCCGAGCCGTGCGCTAGTCTGCAGGGCAGAGGTTTGGCAACGGCATCTCGACTAATCGTGTTGATGTCTCGCCTAGCAGGGACTTGACACGCGCCACTGACTCGTTGACTTCCTCGGGCGTGGTCAGTGCCACGAAATCGATGTGTGCATCCCAGCTGGCGCCGGGGGCCAGTGTTGGCACACGACCATTGGCACGTTCGAATTCTCGTGGATTGGGGTAATCCGTCGACGGTTCGATGCCGGCAACGTACCCGTCGGCGTCTGCCATCGTGTTCTTCCAGAGGGTGAAACAAGGCAGCGGGTGGATTGCGTATTCCAGGGCAAGGCCGCGTTGTCCACCAGCGTCGTGCAGGACGACCAGTGTTCGATCAGCGTCGTCCGACTGCAATTCGAGGAAGTAACACTGTTCGACGTAATCGACATCGGGAGAGGCAAACACGTCAAATTGCCGGATGTCGTCAGCGGCGTGTTGATTTCGCGGAATCACACGACGGGCCGGCGCAACCAACCGTGCGCCCGGGCCCAGCAAGGGGCGACCGATGTTGGTGTGATAGAGCACTTCGAACTCGGCCTCGCGACCCGAGAGATTTGTAATTCTGTCGTGAAGAGAGATCCGGTTCGAGCCGGGATGTGTCGCGAAGGTCGAGGCAAGGTGCAGGCACGGTCCGAACAGCATTGTCTCGTCAATCTCGCCACGGACCCAGAGACGGCCGTCGCTGTCGGTACCGACCTCGACCTTGTGAGCGGGAAGATTGGCGATTCGGCCGTGCAGCGTCACGGGAACCTCCGTGGCCACTCCTTTGGCATCGGAGACATGGTCCACGCCCGGCGCCCCGTGTGAAGCCAGACCGCATCGGGCCAACAGCTCGTTGAATCCACCCAGCCATCCAATCCCCCCCGCGTCAGCGGTTTGCACCAGCGAAGGATGCACCGGTCGGCGCACCGGCGAATCCCAGCCCAGCGACAGGTCGTCACAACGGGCTTTCCAGAGCCCCATGCCTCTGGTTGGTAACACCGAAACCGAGAGGCAACCGTTGTCGATGTCGATGACATCGATCCCGTCACCGGGACCACCCCGGATCGTCCACTTGTCGATGGACCAGGGCTCGTCGGGTTCCCCGCCTTCCAGATGAAAGGCCTCTAGCCAGATGCGTTGTTCTGTGTCGGTGAGAACCGTCCTGGAATCGTTCATCTGAAAAAGCTCCGATTGGCGCGATCGAAGCGGTCAGTCTAACGAGGAGCCCTGGCGCGGGAAACCGGGGTCAGTGATGATGATCGCCCACGACCAACAGCGCGACGACATTTGACAATCCAACAAATGGGTCCAAAGATTTCGTACAGGTAGGCAAGGTATCCTTCGGCCCGCCGGGACCCGATTCCGTTCTCCGACGGTAGCGGCGAACGGTCCTTCTCCAGGAACAACCGCGTGTTTGAAACCGGCGACACGAGACCGTATTCGGCCGAATGGTATGCATCACTGGAAAGCCAGCTTGGCGCCACCGCGTGCCGGCAATTGGGCTTCTACGCGATTCCCAGGGATTTCACGTTGTCGGTGGTCATCCCGGTGTTCAACGAGGAAGGGACGCTCAGGCCGTTAGTCGAACGCGTGCGTGCGGTGCCCATCCGTAAGGAGTTGGTGCTGGTTGATGATTGCAGTCGCGATGCAACGCCGCAGGTGCTTGATGCAATCACCGCCGAGCTTGGGGATGACCCGGACAATCGCCTTGTCGTCGAGCGTCACAAGACGAACCTGGGCAAGGGCGCAGCGGTTCGGACGGGGTTCGCCCGGGCAAGTGGTGACATTGTCCTGATCCAGGACGCTGATCTCGAGTACGACCCGGCCGAGTATCCGAGATTGTTGAAGCCGATCATCGAGGGCCAGGCCGATGTCGTCTACGGCAGCCGGTTCCTGGGAGACCAGGCACACCGTGTCCTCTATTTCTGGCACTACCTCGGAAATCGATTCCTGACGACGCTGTCCAATTGCTTCACAAACCTGAATTTGACGGACATGGAGACCTGCTACAAGGTTTTCGATCGTCGCGTGATCGAGGAGATCGGGCCGCTGCTGAAACAATCGAGGTTTGGTATCGAGCCGGAGATGACCGCCAAGGTTGCCAGGCGGTCTTTTCGGATCTTCGAGATGTCGATCAGCTACTCGGGGCGGACGTACGAGCAGGGAAAGAAGATTGGCTGGCGTGATGGCCTGTCGGCGATGTGGTGCATCGTGCGTTACGGGCTGTTCGATTAGGTCATGCAGTCCCGATTGTCACTGCTTCGACGCTTGTGTAGGCTTCAGCGTAGGGCGGTTCCTCGCGATACAGTCAGTCAGGCAACCAGATGGCCGAACAGCCACCGCCGGAATCAGGGCAAGATTCGCTGCCTCCGGTCGCGGATGGGGACCGGGAGGCGCCATCCGCAGAACCGGGTATCGACCGCTCGAAACCGCCGGGGCTGGGTCGTGGAGATTCCGACCGGGAAGGCGCGCCGGTTCGACGAATGGCTTTGGGAGGGCCCTGGCTGCTGATCTTGTTCGTGGTGATGCTGATGCTGTTCTGGTCCTGGCAAAGCTCACCGTCGAATCACGGCGTCACGATCGACTACAGCCAGTTCTGCAAGGAACTCGACGCGTCCAACATCAAGGCGGCTCACTTCTTCGGTGAGATTCTCACGGGGGAATTCCGCCAGCCGCCTGCTTCCGGTACGGAGATCCAGGCGAGCTATGCCAAGGGGACGGAACTCCGATTCAACACGATCGTCCCTTCTCTGGGAGTCCGTGACGCCTCGCTGCTTGACGAGTTGCGCCGCCAGGAACCTGCCGTGAAGGTGACTGCCGAAAGGACTTCAGTGAGCGTGGGGACCCAATTGGCCATGTGGCTGGTCATCCCGGCGGTGTTTGTGTTCGGTTTCTGGTTGTTGATGCGTCGCAACTCCGATCCGATGAGTGGCGGCGGCATGATCGGCAACTTCGCCAAGAGCCCGGCGCGGCGATTCGAGCCGTCCGGGCAGGTGACGTCTTTTGATGATGTGGCGGCCATGGAACAGGCAAAGGCAGAACTACAGGAGGTGGTGGAGTTCCTGAAAAATCCCGAACGCTTCCGAAAACTGGGCGCCGAGATTCCCAAAGGCGTCTTGTTGAAGGGGCCACCGGGTACCGGCAAGACGTTGTTGTCGCGGGCTACCGCCGGGGAGGCCGGTGTGCCCTTCTTTTCAATCAATGGCTCGGAGTTCATCCAGATGTTCGTCGGGGTCGGGGCCAGTCGCGTCCGCGATCTGTTCGCGACCGCGCGGGACCATGCACCCTGCATCCTGTTCATTGACGAAATCGACGCCGTCGGCCGGGTTCGTGGCGCCGGTTTCGGAGGTGGGCACGATGAGCGTGAGCAGACGCTAAACCAGATTCTCAGTGAGATGGACGGTTTCGATCAGACCGATGCGGTCATCGTACTTGGGGCGACAAATCGGGCCGATGTCCTCGACGCCGCACTGCTCAGACCGGGACGATTCGACCGACACATCACCGTCGATCGGCCGGTCCGGGCGGGACGGGAGGCGATTCTCAAGGTGCACTGCCGCCGTGTTCCGCTTTCCGACGACGTTGATCTCGAAGAGATTGCCGGCGCCACGGTCGGGTTCTCCGGTGCCGCGTTGAAGAACCTCGTCAACGAAGCGGCACTCAGTGCCGCCCGTGGCGAGAGGGCCCGCGTGATGCAGGAAGACTTTACCTACGCCCACGATCGGGTGTTGATGGGACCGAGACGAGAAGAAGTGCTCAACGAGCATGACCGACGCCGGACGGCCTACCACGAGGCCGGCCATGCCCTGTTGGCCTGGCAATTGCCGGAAGTCGACCCCGTGCACAAGGTGACGATTATTCCTCGTGGTGCGGCACTGGGACTGACGCAGTTGCTGCCCGAAGAGGAACTCCACCATTTCGGAGAAAGCCGACTGCATTCGCAGTTGATCATGCTGCTGGGCGGTCGAACGGCCGAGAAACTGGTGTTCGACGAATTCGGGGCGGGCGCCGAAGATGACCTGCTACGAGCGACTGGGTTGGCCCGCCGAATGGTAGCGCATTGGGGGATGAGCGATCGGGTCGGGCCGGTCGCATTTCGAGTCTCGAGTGACGAACCGTTTCTGGGCAAGGAATATCACGAGCAACGTGAATTCAGCGAGGAAACCTCGCACGTGATCGACCAGGAAGTGCATCTGTTTCTCGAAAACGCGTCCCGGCGAGCCTTCGAACTTCTTCAGGAATCCAGGGAATTGCTCGATCGGTTGACCGAGGCGCTGGTGGACCGTGAAGAATTGAACGGGAAGGACCTGGCCGAATTGCTGGGACCACCGATTGTGGCCCCGGATCAAGCGGCATCGTCAAACCCGCCGGACGGATAGAGATTGACCCGTTTTGCGGTGTCCGCTATCTTTTTACGTACAGCTTGATTGACGGGAGCGGTGCTGAGCCCCGGAGTCGATCGCGGCCACGTCTGGCGCGCTGGTCGAATGGTGTCGCGAAAAGATGCGACCAGTGTAGGTCAAGACGGGACAGGTTAGTTCGAAGACTCAGAGTAGAGGCAAGAAAATTTTGGCTAAGACAGATGATGACAGAGCGACGACATTTGGCGAGCTCGGGCTGAACGAGAGTTCGATGAAGGCCCTGGAGCATGTTGGCTATGAGACTCCCAGCCCGATCCAGGCGTCCTTCATTCCCAAGGCGCTGACCGGTCGAGATTGTACCGGGCAGGCACACACGGGGACCGGAAAGACGGCAGCGTTTGTACTGCCAATTCTCGAAGTCATTGACCACGACGACTTGCGGACGCAGGCCCTGGTGTTGGCTCCCACAAGAGAACTGGCCGACCAGGTCAAGTGTGAGGCCGAGCGACTGACCTACAGTTCACCGGTCCGCGCCGGTTGCTTTGTCGGTCAACGCGACATCGAGCGGCAGATCAAATTGCTCAAGAACGGGATTCAACTCGCCGTGGGAACACCCGGTCGGGTCAAGGACCTCAACAATCGAGGAAATCTGGATTTCCGGAACCTGAAGATCGTCGTGTTGGACGAAGCCGACCGGATGCTGGATATTGGTTTTGAACCCGAGATTCGTGACATCCTGGGACGTTGTCCACGCGAGCGGCAGACTTTGCTGCTTTCAGCGACGCTGCCTCCGTCGGTCGAGCGATTGGCGAAGAAATACATGAAAGACCCGGATCGGGTGGATCTTTCAGGAGATGCCGTCGCGGTGGATTCGATTGACCAGTTTTTCTGCACGGTGGATCCTGATCGCAAGTTCGGGTTGCTGGTCCACTTGCTCAGCGAGGAGCGTCCTCGACAGGTGATCATCTTCACGCGGACCAAGCGTGGTGCCGACGCGTTGCACAAGCGGTTTTCCGGACGCCTGCCTGGAGTGGCCCACATGCACGGAGACCTGCCGCAATCGAAACGAGAGCGGTCGTTGAGGCAATTCCGTGAGGGAAAGGTGAGAGTCCTTGTTGCCACCGACGTGGCCGGACGGGGCATCGATGTCAGCGCGGTCTCGCATATCATCAACTACGACATCCCCGAATATCACGATGACTACGTCCATCGAATCGGGCGGACCGGGCGGATGACATCGGCTGAGAAGGGCAGGGCATTCACGTTCGTGACACGTGAACAGGGTGACGAGTTGACACGAATCGAGATCCGTGTCAACAAGGAACTGACCGAGTACTGTGTCGCCGATTACGAGCCCTATCGCACTCGTCCACCACGTCCGCAGGTCGACAGCGTGGCCTGAATCGGTGCCTGCTCAGTGCGGCGTGTCGACCCCGTGTCCGGCGAGCGGATGCCGCTGCAGAAAGCCGCGGATTCCCTCGAGGACCTCCGGCAGTGCGTCTTCAAAGACGTAGTGGCCGGCCTCGGGAAACGACAATGTCTCGGCGGCCGGAAACCGGCGTTGGAATTCTTCCAGAAAATCGGTCGTGAAACACCAGTCCCGTTGGCCCCAGGTCAACAAGAGCGGGTGTTTGGCGAATTGTTCGAGTCCCGCTTCGGTGCGGGCGAGCAGGTCGTGACTCGGATGGTGTGGTGAGATCGGGATGTCCTGGACGAAACGGTGCACCGCAATGCGGTTGCCCCAGCTGTCATAGGGAGCCAGGTATCCCGCACGTGCCGCGGCGGTCAGGACAGTGGGATCGGCGACCGCCATCCGCAGGGCGGCCCTGGAAAAGAGATTCAGGCCACGAACAAGAAGGGCTCCAATCCCGGGAATACGGCAGCAGGCGATCCTCAACGGTAAACGCCGCGACCGAAAAGCGGCCGTGTTGGCGAGGATGAAACGCGAAAATCGTTCGGGGCGACGCAGGGCGGCGGTCATGCCAATTGCACCACCCCAGTCATGAGCGCAAAGGGTAATCTGTTGCAGGCCGAGTCGGTCGACCAGAGCGACAAGGTTGTCTGAGTGTTGCGCGAGGCGATAACAATAGTCGACCGGTTTGTCCGAGAACCCGCAACCGATGTGGTCGACAGCGATGACACGATGGTCGACGGAGAACTCACGGATGTAAGCCCGCCAGGCAAAACTCCAGGTGGGGTTGCCGTGAACCATCAGCATGACAGGCCCGCTTCCCTCGTCGACGTAATGGTAGCGCAGTCCGGCGAGGTCCAGGAAGCGGGACTCGAACGGGTATTCCTCCTCGAAACCAATTCGTCGCCTGCAGTCGAGAGGATCAGTCACGCTTTTGGGCCTCCGGGC
>PBSL01000064.1 GCA_002726205.1 Planctomycetaceae bacterium
CCTGGCCTTTACGACCGACAAGCGACTACGGATGTCCTCGATCACCGCGTTGCTGCTGATCGCAACGGCCGTCGCCATCATCAGCTGTATCGCGATGAGTCTCTTAGGTTCTGGGGGACACTAGTCCCTGCCGCCGCTACCACCCTCGTTGGTAGCGGGTGTTGAACCTGCGATGCAGTCGATCGCGGGCCCTGGCCGGCCGGCCGGTCCCGGGCAGCGGCCCCACCGTCTGGCCATCGCCGGTGTAGAGATCCATGTCCTTGCACCAGCCGACGGTTTCCAGCACCAGCCTCCGGGTCCAGCCCTCGGGGACCACCTTGCCGGGCGCCGCGAACTCGACATGAATCTCCTCACCGGGTCCGAAGATTGCCACCGCGTCGTCGACGGTTTCCACGAGTTCGTTGACCGCTCCCAGCCGCGTGTAAAATCCCTCGGGATCGACGATCTCCGGATGAGCCGCGCGCTGGTCATAATCGAAGTGCGGCCGGAATTGATCTTTCAACTGCCGGACCATGAAGCCGCTCTCCCGCAGGTCCGCCTCGACCAGGTCCAGCTCACGACGCACCGCTCCCGGGCAGGACTCGGACCGGACAATAGTCAAACGGTCCCAGTAAATCTCCAGGTTCGTCCTCAGCCTCAGCGCCCGTGTCCCGCGGGGCAGGTTCTTCAGCGGCAGCGTGATCTGCCGGGGCATGCCACCCGGGTAGCCAAAGCTCGGCGCCACGGTGACCCAGCGGCCCTTTCGATCCCGGGCTTCCAGCGTCGGTGAATCAAAGCTCGCCCCGGCCTGCCAGGCACTGAAGGCGGTCTGCGAATAGGGAAACTCGACCCAGCCATCGGCCACGAGCACGGGTTGACCCGGGCCGGCATCCAGTGGCTCGTCGAACTCGAGTACGAGCGAGTGTTCGCCGGCCAATCGTCCCAGGAACCTGCGATCGAGCGCCCCGACCTCGGCCGCCCGGTGATCGACGCTGGCAACACGCTGCGTCATGTCGGCGTTGCGGTCGTTGGTGACGCGACGAGGAGGTTGCTCGTCGCGGAAGAAAATCGGCTCCCCGGAGGGATCCGGCAAGGCGGTCGCCAGTCGTTCGTCGAGTGTCATGTGCCATCCCGGCGGCAGATCCCAGGCGACCAGGCCCACACGATCAACGTAGGTCAATTCGGGCATCGGCTCGGTCAGTTTCAACCGGTACCGCCCGTTGTGCGGCTGCGCCAGTCCGGCGGGCAGCAACATGTTCTCGGTCGGATCCGGCGGAGCGTATTGGCCCGGCGCGATCAGGTAACCCAGGCCGCCGACGGCCAGCAGGTCACTGACGAACCGATAGCGTGTTCCGTCCCAGGCGAACAGCACCGGGCAACTGGTCGGCATCAGGTCCTCTTCCTCGATCCGGTACAGGCTGCCCACGGCCAGGTCGAGTCGTCCCTGGGTCACGCCCTCCGACCAGACCACCTTCACGTAGTCGGCCTTGCCGGCTCCACCCAGCCCTACGGCGACCGGCTGCAGGCTCTGGCCCGGCCCCGAATCGGTCGGCAGCGAGCTGGCGCGGATCGTCCGGCCACCGACACGCGTCAGGATCTGGTTGCCCAGCCCCGAAGCGTTGGAGCGTTCGCGGTACCGCCCCTTCTTCTTTCCCGAAAGCGCCACTGAGAAAAACTCGAACCGACCACTGCCGGCGGCCCACGTCAACGGGGCCCCGTCGGTCAGCATGCCGACGATCGCCGGTCCACGGGCATGATCCAGTGCAACCGGGGTCCAGGCCGACAACGGTTCGTGCTCGCCCGAATCGGCAACCTCGACCAGTCGTGTGTCCTGCAGGTCGTCGGGCACCCGCCACGCCGACCAGCCACTGGTCCCGACCAGCAGCTCGAGCCGACCGTCACCGCTGACATCGGCCAGGGCCATTCGCGGTGTTCCCTCGCCGATCGCTCCCCGGGTGCCCTCGAGTTCCAGTCCCTGGCGGGACCAGCTCCCGTCGAGTGCCCGCTGCCACCGGGCCAGCTGTGACCCTCCGGCGGTGTAGAGTTCGACCTGGGCGTCGGCGTTGGTGTCGGCAGCGAGGGCAACCGTCAGCGAGGCGGTCGCCAGATCGCCCAGTTTCCCGTCGGCGTGGTACCGCCAGCTGCGATCGTTCCACAGCAGGATATTCTTGCGAGGTCCCTTGCCGGCAACATCCAGCAACAGAAGATCCAGGTCACGGTCACCGTCAAAATCGGCCACCGTGACCGCAGCGGTCTCGGCGCCCGATCGGTCCACGCCCACCTTCTTGCTGATGTCCTCGAAGGTGCCGTCGCGGTTGTTGTTGAGCAGTTGTGCCGGCCCACCCCGCTGGATCAGCAGCAGGTCCAGGTCGGCGTCGTGGTCCAGATCCAGGCAAACGCCGTCGATCGTCTCCAGGTCGGCACCGCCGGCCTTCGACGCCCCGGTCACGTCCTGCCACTGGCCCGGCTTGACCTGCTTCCACAGCTGGTTGGTTCCCCGGCGACAGAAGTAGACATCGACCAGCCCGTCGTTGTCGAAGTCTCCCCACAGGGGGGCAATCACGCCGGTGACTTTCACGAGTGGATGTTCCGGGGCCAGCACGAAACTCTCGACGGCCTTTCCCTTGGCGCCGGCCAGCAGCAGGTGGCTGCCGACGGGCGTGGTGATGAAGAGATCCTGGCGACCGTCGGCGTTGATGTCGCAGGTTGTCAGGCCCGCGGCAGCCGGCAGCCGCAGACTGTCGGCTGCCGCGATCGTTGCCGGCGGATGAAACACGGGCCCGTCGGGCCGCTTGGTCGAGCCCGCGACACCCGGCAGGCCGACCCGGATCGCCAGTGCCTTGGGACCCATCAGCGTGTACTTGTACTCGAAGGACACCGAGAGCGGGTGTTCCCGGAGCAGGCTGAATTCCTCCATGTGCCGACCCGCTTCATCAAACTTCTTCACCTGCCGCAGCAGGTCCCAGCAGCGGTAGTGGGCCGACTGGAAGTAAGGTTCCAGTCCCAGGGCTTTCTGGTACCACGTGGTCGCCTCGGCCGGCTGCTCCTGCTCCAGGCACCTCGCCATGAAGTAGGCGGCAAACGAGTCCCGGGGATCCTGCTTGACGGCCTTGCGGAACTGGATCATCGCCGCGGGAATTCGGTTGGCGTGGAACAGCGAAATGCCCAGGCAATACGTGGCCGCTGCGTGCTCGGGATCGGCGATCACGACCTCTTCGAGAATCGGGACCGCGACGGATCCCTTCTGGGTCTCGTTGAGCACGGCGATTGCCAGGTTGACCTTGGCATCAAGCCATCTCGGCTGTTGCTTGACCAGCGCGGCAAACACTTTCCCGGCCTGGTCGTAGCGGTACTGCTCCAGCAATCCCACGCCACGGTTGTTCTCGGCAATCAACTTCGGGGTCAGCCGAAGCGGTTCGACGACCGTCACGCCCGGGGTGCCCTTGCCGGGACCGGGAGCTGGAGGATCGTCGGGACAACCGGCCAGCGGCAGCAGCAGGCAGATCGCCAGCATCAACCGGCAGTGCGAGGGAATCCTGCAGTGGTTCATCCGGTTCCTCCCGTGCGTTGCCGGCCCTCGGTGATTCGGGTCCGGATCCCGTCGCCGGTCAACGGGTGCTGCCCGTCACCGGCGGGCAGCCACGGCTGCTTCAGGTACGTGTGGATTTCACTGCGGAGGTGACTGCGCATGTCATGCCCGATCCTGCGTTCGCGTTCGGCCCGCAACCCGGCCAGGTCGATCGGGGCCACGACGACTTTCTCGCCCGGACCGGGATCGGCCTGCGCCAGGATCCGGCCGTCGTAATCGACGACCATGCTGCCCCCCGGCCAACTGAACGGCGGGTAATTCTCGAGCCGGGCCCCCTGGTTGGTCGCCACGACATAGGCCGTGTTCTCGACGGCCCGGGCCCGGTTGAACAGGGTCCACCAGTCCAGCGGCGGCGTGGCCCCCCAGGGATCCATGTAGGCCGAGACCCGGATCAGGACCTCCGCCCCGGCAAACGCCAGTTGGCGAATCGTCTCGGGAAACAGCCAGTCGTAGCAGATCGCCACTCCCAGTTTTCCCAGTTCGGTGTCGACAACCGGGAACGGATCGTCGGCGTAGCCGTCCAGGTCGTGGGGGCTGGCATGCAGTTCCCAGGGGATCCAGGGATTGACCTTGCGATACCGGGAAAGCACGCCCTCGGCGCCAACCAGGCAGGTCGTGTTGAACAGCACCTCCGGCCAGGCCGGATCGGCCTCGATGAACGTCCCGGTCTGGATCAGACAGCCGTACTGCTTTGCCAGCGCCGCGTAGCGATCGGTGTGTTCGTTGGGGATCTCGACAGCCAGTCGCTTCGCAAGCATCTCGACCGAATCATAGATCGGGGCCGCGTGCGCGAACTCGGGAAAGACCAGCAACCGCACATCGTGGAATGGCTCGTAACCGACGATCGTCTGCTCGGCGATCGCGCACATTCGCCGCGTCCGTTCAGCGATCTGCTCGCGATCAGCCGGACAGGAAAAATCGGTCTGGCAACAGGCGGCGTAGTACCGGTCGCTCATTGGGTAACGTCCTGTTCAGATGATCAGCCGGACTCCACCCAGGCTGGCCTGGTCGTACTTGAAGCCGTCCCCGTGTGAACCGATGAACATCAGGTTCTTGGGAATTCTCCATTTCTTGGAGAGCCGGTCGATCAGGGCGGGACTGAAGGTCCCTTCCCACTTGACCAGTTCCAGGTCGATCTTGGGGTAGGCCTGGTCGAGGACCGCGAGATCCTTCACGAGCTTCTCGGGAACCTCCGACACGTCCTCGACGACCGTGACCACCTTGATCTTGTTCGTGTGTTCGTTGTCCCGTACGTACTCGACCGCCCGCCGCAGGTTGTCGACCTTGTCGCCTCGTGTGAAGAAGACCACCTGCTGCGAGTTGATTTCATCGATCTTGTCTTCGAGCGACTCTTGCATGCCGCCGAGGCTCCCGAGTACCCACTTGGTGCAATACTCGAGAACACCCAGGACAAACGCCAGCAGTCCAACACGCCAGAGCATCACCAGCACAACGGCCAGCGTGGGGATGAAGTACGAGAGGAAGACCACGAAGTAGTCGGGATGATCGACGGCGATTCCGACCAGGGCGGCAACCGCCGCGATGGTCGCAACGATCACGTAGGGCCAGGGTGCCCGTGCGGGCCGGGGCAACCGCTGGCGTTTGATCTTCAGCAACATGTTGCCCGCCGCGAACAGCACCATCACCGCCAGGAACGAGAGCGTGTAGACGCCGGCCAACGCTTCCAGTTCACCACCGGTCACTGCCAGCACCGAGACCGCCAGGATGAAAAAGGCGATGATGATCCGGTCGGTGGTGCCGAAGGCCCGGTTTTCCTTGAGCAGGAACTGTGGCAGGCAGCGATCCAGCGTCATACGACGAACCAGCCCGGTCACGCCCACGTAACTGGTCAGCACGGCCCCGCTGAGGACCAGGGCGGCGTCGATCGAGATCAGGATCTTCAACCAGCCGCCGGCGGTGACGTCGCCCAGGTGAGCCAACAGGTGGTCCTTGTGAAAACCGACCTCGGCAACCGGCAACACGGCCAGGGTCAGCAGGGCCATGGTCGGGTTCAGGATCGACACGGCCCACCACATGTTCCTGAGCGTCTTGGGGAAAACGCCCGGCTCCTGCTCCTCGACGAAGTTCGCCGAGCTCTCGAATCCCGAGATGCCCAGCATCGCGGCGCAGAAACCGAAGAAAAGTGCCGTCCAGAGACTGGTCTTGGTCAACACGACCAGCATCGAATTTTCCTTGTCGGCCAGGATCTCCACGCCCTCGTCACCGACGGCCCAGCGACGGCCCTCGCCATCATCGACGGGCCTGACCGTTTCCTCATTGATCTCGATGCCCTTGTCATCGAGGTAGCTCTTCAGCGAACCGGGAAGATGACCGTCCCGCAACTGGTCGACCGCGTCCTGGACACCGCCGCCCTCCACGACCTGACCGGCCGCGTCGGGCTCGGTTTCCGGCGACACCACCGCGGGCCCGCTGTCCCGGTTTTCGAGCATGCTGTCGTTGACGACCATCTGGCGACGAATCGGCTCGTCGGCCTTGAAGTTCTCGGCGAGATGGCTGTTGCCGGAGCCGAGAATCCAGACCAGGCCGACGATGATCAGCAGCCCCAGCGTGGCCAGATGAAACAGGAAGATGCCGATTGCCACCTTGGCACTCTCGGTGATACCCACGATCGTCAGTCCCGCGAACACCGCCAGCAGCACGACCGTGGCGATCGTCACGTTCAGGCCATGCCAGAGCGAATGCACGTAGTGCATCGCCTCGATGGCCGAGATCACCGCGGTGGCCATGTAAGAGAGCAGCGTCAGGCAGGCGGCCATCGATGCCCGGGACTTGCTGGTCGTGTTCAGCAGCGCGTTGTAGGCCCCGCCGTTGAGCGGCAAGGCACCGACGACTTCCGCGTAAATCTTGCGGAAAAGAAACAGCACGGCAGCAACGAGCAACAGGGAAATCGGCGAGAGGTGGGCCGCGGCCATCGTGGCCAGGGCCGACACGTACAGGCAACTCGACGTGATGTCGTTGCCGCAAATGGCCGTGGCCGAAAGTTCACCCAGCTTGCGGTGGCTTTTCTGGTGCCCTTTGCTGGCCATGACCTGTCCGAATCCTTCGCCACATGCCGATGGAACTCTCCTGAGTTCTCGGTAAGATAACTAGAGTACCGATCGCACCCTTGATTCCACAACACCGCCCAGACGCCCTTGACCGTGCGGCCGATCCCGTGGTACCGAGTCGATGATGAACACGTTTGCGACCACTTCCCCGCACGATCGGCCTCCGGGTCCTGGCGGAGCGATCCGTCGCCGGGAATTGCTGCGGTTCGGGCTGGGTGGACTCTCCCTGCCAGCGTTGTTGTCGGCCCGGGCCACCGGTTCACAGCAACCCGATGAACGCACGGCGGTGATCGTGGTCTGGCTGCAGGGTGGAGCCAGTCACCTGGAGACCTACGATCCGAAACCACTGTCGGGATCAGCCTACAGGGGACCCTACGATCCGATCGCAACCCGGGTGCCGGGAATGCAGATCTGTGAGTTGCTGCCGCATCATGCCGCGATCGCCGATCGCTTCAGCCTGCTGCGATCGATGGTCCACACCGGTTTTTGCCACCAGCAGGGCACCCAGCAACTGTTCACCGGTCACCCGGTCCGGATACTGAAACAGAAACCCGATCATCCCGACTTCCTTTCGATCACCCATCGTCTCCGCCGGGATCCTCACAGTCCCCTGCCCAACTACGTCGGTGTCAATCCCGTGCCCTATGCCGGTGCGGCGTATCTGGGTCCCGCCTACGAGGCGTTTGCCGTGACGGGTGACCCCAACAGCCCGAAGTTCCAGGTGCCCAACATCGGGCTGACCGACAAGCAGAAGCTGGGCCGGATGAGGAGCCGCATTGGTCTGCGACAGAGCCTGGACCGTTTCAGCCGCGACGTGGACGATTTTCGCAGGATGCAGGCGCTGGACGAATTCGAATCGCAGGCGCTCAACGTGCTGACCGGCTCGGCGGCGAAACATGCCTTTGATATCAGCCAGGAAGACAAGAAAACCCGCGACCGCTACGGTCGCAATCGCTGGGGCCAGCAGGCCCTGTTGGCTCGACGGCTCGTCGAGGCGGGTGTCGACCTGGTCACCACCACTTTCAACGGCTCGTTGTGCGGCCGTGTCGGTAACTGGGACGATCACGCGGTCAACCACAACGTCTTCGAGGGAATGAAGCACCGCAGCCCGTTCTACGACCAGGCCGTGGCCGCCCTGGTCGAAGACCTCTATGAACGCGGTCTCGATCGCCGGGTGATGGTCGTGGTGACCGGGGAATTCGGCCGCACCCCGAAAATCTCCTACAAGGCCAGCACGGGCAAGGGCACCGCCAGCGCAGCGAAAGGGACCGTCCAGCCCGGACGAGACCACTGGCCGCGGGCGACATCGATCCTTTTCGCCGGCGGCAGGTCAACCCCCGGACAGGTGATCGGGGCAACCGACGGTCGCGGCGAGGATGCCCAGGAACGGGTCGTGGGTCGCGACGACTTCCTGGCCACGATGTACCACCATCTCGGCATCGATGCCCGGCGTCTGGCAATGGCCGATTTTTCCGGTCGATCGGTCCCGCTGCTGCGGATTGGCAACGGCGACCCGATCCCCGAGCTGACCGCGGGCGGCCGGGCCACCCGGTAACGATCGACCCCCGCGCCGATGCAAGCCGATTGTTCTTCTTACGGCGAATCGGCTGCCCCGCCGGCACTATCGGCACCGGCTTGGTCGGTTGATCGGATGGTACCGACTGTGAGGTGTCTGTCGCCGCCAGGGAAAATCCAAGCGATTACCGGCCCCGGGTCGGCAGAATCTTGTTGTGACCGGCATGCGGGTGTGTGAGCATGAAGTGACCATGTTGACAATCTGCAGAGACCCGCTGCCCCGGACCGACCTGACTTACGCCGCGTTCCGTACCAGTTTCCACGAAACGCTCGAACGGCTTGTTCTGTCCCGGCAGTTTGATGACGATCCCTGGCACGCCTTCGGGTTCCTCACCGAGGTTCCCTTCCTGAAGGCAGTCCCGCCGCAGGTGCAGTTGGACCTGCTGTCGCAGACCTGGCACCGCCACGTCTGTGCCGAACACCACGAAGCCTCGCTCATCGACGAAGCAGTGATTTTCGCTGCCTGTGAGACGGCGGCACGGTCGGCGCGCGACAAACCGGGGGAACTCGACCAACTGCTCCAGCAGGGCCCTCAACGACTCACCCGTGGTGTCGACGATGGCCTTGCCGATGCCCTCAAACAGCTCCACATGGCACTCGACTGTGAAGGAGATTTCCTTGTCGTTTCCCAGTTCGAAGACATGCCACCCGATGATGCCAATCTGCTGAAGCAGGAATATTGCCTCGAACAGGATCGCCTCGATGACCTTTTCGACGCATTGGCCATTTGGCACGTGACTCCCGGTTTCAGCCAACGGCTCGCCGGCCTGCTTACCGAGCGGGAAGCCCGTCACGCCACACGGATCGTCACCGCCTGACTCTCCGGTTCGTTTTTCTCGGTTGGGCCATGGCACACAAGAAGAAAACGCCCTCGGCCAAGAAGTCGGCCAAGAAGTCGGCCAAGAAGTCGGCCAAGAAGTCGGCCAAGAAGTCGGCCAAGAAGTCGGCCAAGAA
>PBSL01000065.1 GCA_002726205.1 Planctomycetaceae bacterium
ACGGCTGGCCACCGGAAGCGGTGATCAAACGGTGAAGGTCTGGGAGATCTCCTCAACCGAGAAAGAATAGCCCGCTCCCGGAGAATCACCTCGGCCATTGATCGTCGGCCCGGCCCTGGGTTGCCACTGTCACCATGCCTGATTTTTCCATCGAATCGATCGACTTCAGTTCGCCCTGGGTCCTGGCCCTGATCGTGCTGGCGGCCATGTTCCAGGACGACCTGACCTGCCTGGTCGTCGGCTCGGCCGTCGTCGCCGGTCGCATCTCGCTGGTACCCGCCGGCGCGGCCTGCTGGCTGGGGGCCTGGCTGGGTGACATCGGCTGGTTCCTGGCAGCACGGGTTCTCGGACAACAACTGCTCGACCGCTGGCCGCTACGATGGATGGTGACCGTCGAGCAACTCGAGCGGGCGCGTGGGCTGTTTGACCGGCTGGGCCCCTGGACATTGTTTGCCAGCCGATTTCTGCCGGTGGTCCGCACGCCGCTGCAGGTCACGTCGGGGCTGTTGCTGCGGTCGGCCATTCCCGGCTGCCTGCTGCTGCTGGCCGCCGGCGGCCTCTACGTCAGCCTGGTCCTCGGCACGGTGACGGCGGTCGGCAACACCACCGTCGTCCAGGATCTCTACGACCGTTACGGCACCTGGACCCTGCTGGCGGTCCCGCTGGTCGCCTGGATCGTGTTGGCCGGCATCCGCCGACTGCTGAGAGGGAACCGGCAAAGCGATTGAAGAAAATCTCGTCCGGCCGACCCTAGGCCGGCCGACGGAAGACGACCAGCTGAACCCAGAGCCGCAGCAGGTCGATCACGGCGCCCACGACGTTGACGAAATCGGCCCCGCGAGGATCTCCCGCCAGGCGACGTTCCGGCCGCACGTCCACCTTGCCCAGCCGGTAGCCCCGCCGCACCGCCCGGATCATCCGCTCGGCCTCGGCAAACACTCCCCGGGACGTCAGCGGGATCTCCTCGATCAACGTCCGCCGGCGGCACTTCGTGCTGCCGGGGTCATAGAGTTCCACCCCGAAGAGAATGCGTGGCAGCCAGCGGTAGCTCCACGAGACCAGCCGCCGGTACAGCGTGTACCGCTTGAAGATCCGGTTGCAGATCACGATATCCAACGTGTCCAGCAACGGCACGATCTCCCGCAGGGCTTCGGGCGGATACTCACCGTCGCCGGGAATGTCGAAGACCCATTCGCGGGTCGCGGCCTGGTTGAGTTCCTCGAAGGTCGCGGCAATTCCTCGGTTGTGGGAATGGGTGATCACTCGCACGATGTCCGGGTGGGCGGTGGCGATCGCCGCGGCGATCTCGGCTGTTTCGTCGGTGCTGGCGTCGTCGAGAATCACCACCTCGAAGTCGTCGCTGAGTTCCTCGAGTACCAACAGGCACCGCGCAAAGACGCCCTCGAGCGTGGCGGACTCGTTGTAGGCGGCGATCACCAGGGAAATCGAGGGCATGGCAGGCGACGGATTCGAATCGAGAGCGTGGCAGAAACCACTAGAGCAGTGAACGCAGCTCGCCGATCACCCGATCCACCTGATCGTCGGACAGGCCGGGAAACATCGGCAGCGAGAGAATTTCCCCGGCCAGTGTCTCGGCGACGGGAAACGCCCCCTCACGGTATCCCAGTTGGGCACAGCAGGGCTGGAGGTGCAAGGGCACCGGGTAGTGGATTCCGGTCCCGATGCCGGCGGCCTGTAACCCCTCGCGAACCCTGTCCCGCTGGGAAACCCGGACCACGAACAGGTGAAACACGTGTTCGGCCGCCTCGCGCTCGGCCAGGCAAACCACCCCCTCGACCGCCGCCAATCCCCGCCGATACCTCGCCGCCAGTTCACGCCGCCGGGCGTTCCAACCGTCCAGGTGCGGCAGCTTGACCCCAAGTGCCGCGGCCTGCAGGCCGTCCATCCGATCATTGCGTCCCAGCAGTTCGTGACGGTAACGCTCGCGTGACCCGTGATCCCGCAACATCCTCAACCGTCCGGCCAGTGTCGCATCATCGGTGGTCACGCAGCCGGCCTCGCCGAGTGCCCCGAGGTTCTTGCTGGGATAGAAACTGAACGCGGCCGCATCGCCGAGACTACCGACTCGTCGACCATCGTCACCCGCCCCGTGTGCCTGGCAGGCGTCCTCGACCAACAGCAGGCCCTGCCGGGCCGCCAGGGCCTGCAACGGCGCCATCGCCGCCGGTTGTCCGTAAAGGTGTACCGGCAGGATCGCGGCCGTATTCTCGCCAACCGCCGCGGCCACCGCCTCGCCATCGACGAGTCCGGTGCCGGCATCGACATCGACGAAGACCGGTGTCGCCCCGGCCAACAGGACCGCCTCGGCATCGGCCACGAACGTGTTGACCGGTACAATCACCTCGTCGCCGGACCCCACGCCGGCCGCCCGCAGAACCAGCTCCAGCGCGGCGGTTCCCGACCCGACTCCGACGCAATAGTCGGTGCCGCAGTAGGTCGCAAACGACGTCTCGAAAGCTTCCACCTCCGGACCGCCGGCGAACGCCGAAGAGGCCATCACGCGGTCGATGGCCGCGGTCAGTGCCCCCGCCAGGGGCTGGTGCACACTCGAGAGATCAACGAAGGGGACGTTCATCGAACCTTCTGCTCAGGATTCCAGCGACACGAACGTGCCACCCGCGGCCAACGACCGGTCGGCCGCCTCCAACCATTCGACCACAGCCAATCCCTCGGGACCACCGGTCAACGGTCGCACTCCGTCGCGGATGCACTCCAGGAAATGAGCCGCCTCGACCTGCAAGGCCTCGGTCCGATCGAGCGTGGGAATGTGCACGTCACCGGCGCGGTAAATCGGCTTCAGCGGCGTCACCTCTTCCCCATCCAGGTCCAACGCCACCCCCTTGTCGTAGACCCGGATCTTCTCGCTGGGTTCCACGTCGTCGTAGACGATCATCCGCCGGCTACCGCCCAACAACGTGCGGCGGACCTTGACCGGCGAGAGCCAACTGACACGCACCTGGGCATGCAACCCGCCGGGGTAGTGAAGGTTGAGTGTCGCCATCTCCTCGCGGCCCGAGCCGACGTGGCGGTAGCCGACCGCCTGCAACGACTCGGGGGACTCGTCGAAGAGGTACTGCAAGATCGACAGGTCATGGGGTGCCAGGTCCCAGATAACATTGATGTCCTGCTGCAACAGGCCGAGGCTGATGCGTTCGGAGTCGAAGTAAAAAGGTGTACCCACCTCTCCGGAATCGAGCAGTTCCCGGATCTTGCGAACGGCCCCGGTGTAGAGAAAGGTGTGATCGACCATCAGCACGACCCCGGCGGCCTCGGCCATCGCGATCAAATCACGAGCCTCTTCGGCGGTTGACGTCATCGGCTTTTCGATCAGCACGTGACGACCACTCTCGATAACCTGCCGGGCCAGGCGGTGGTGGGTCGAGACCGGCGTGGCGATCGCGACGGCATCGATATCGTCACCGCGCAACAGGGCCGTTGCGTCGTCAGTCGTTCTCACCGAGGGATAGCGCCGGGCCACGGCCTCCAGGACCTCGGCGTCGAGATCGCAGACGGCGGTGACCGCGCAGCCGTCCAGGCCACTGAAGTTGCGGACCAGGTTCGGTCCCCAGTACCCGTAGCCGATCACGGCCACGCGGATCGGTTCCCCGGACGAAACGGACGCGGCGGGCATGATGGCTTGTTCTCCGCTGAACCTAGGTCTTGAAGAACTTCTCGTAGGTATGGGCCGGCAGGACCTGTAATCGGCCCAACAACCAGATCAGGGGACTCAACAACTTCAGTACAGGATAGTAGGTCGGGTAGTCGGTGTAGTACTTCGGTTCGGCCGCGAGGACTTCCTGCCATTCCTCGGCCGAGATCCCCTGTTTCTTCAACGCGTAATTGACAACCTCGTCACTCTCGATCGCCGGGACCTCGGTCATCCGCCGCAACGCCTCGTCGCGAGCCATCACGCCGGTTCTGACCCAGGCCGCCAGCTCACACAGCCTCCAGTCGATCCCGAACTTGACCCGCGAATAGCGACAGACCAGGCCGAAGATCTCGTTGTCGAAGTGCCAGCCACCGGTGTCCTGCCAGCCGAACCGGGACTTGAGCAATTCGTCAATCTCCTCGCCCACGTCATCGTAGTAATTGGTCATCGTGAATGTCTTGATCCGCTTGACGAAAACCCACCAGAAGAAGTGCCTCAATTCAACATTCTCAAAGAAACGCAGCGGGATCCGACAGAACTTCCTGATGATGTGGCGGACCAACCGTCCGTCCATGTAATTCCACCGCAAGGGGTTGATCCCCTCGGACCGAAACGAGTGGCTGTGGATGATCCACCGCACCCCCTCCCGTGCCGCCGTGCGATACAACGCACTGACAATTCCCACATCATCGGTCATGTCGATGTAGGGCAGCGAGGCCCGGATCGTGCAATTGGTCAGTTCCCGGGACTCCTCCCAGTCGGCCACGACCGTGTGCAGATCGACATCGAGGCCCTCCAGGACGTTGCGCAGGTTGGTCTTGGCAATCTCGGAATCCCACCCGTTGTCGAAATGAACCGCCAGGGGCCGCAGCCCCAGTTCCTTGCACTTGTACAGGCAATAACACGTATCACGGCCGCCGCTGATACCAACGATACAGTCGTAGGTCCTGCCTCGGCCTTCCCGCTTGATCCGTTCGACGATCTTGAGCAACCGCGCGTGGCCGGTTTCATCGAGTGGGAACAGGCGATCGAGCTTGTCGTGGAGATGACAATGGTTGCAGACGCCATTGCCGTCGAGAAACACTCCTGACACGGCGTCGTTCATGATGCAACGGCTGCAGATCCCGGGTTCGGTGACCGGGGTCATTGCGTCGTCGCGGCTGCTGGGATTCATAGCCGCGCCCGCACGTTTTCAGGTCCAAGGACTCTCGAGAGTTCCTCCCGGGTCGGGAACGTGATCAGTATTCCCCGGCGACGACCGTGAAACAGGAACAGGCTGCCGGCCGCGACCGCCGAAGCGGCCCCTTCAGCGACAGCTCGTCCCAGGTCCTCCACGCTGCCGGCCCCACCACAGGCGATCACCGGCACGCCGACGGCGGTGGCCACCGACTCGACCAGCTCCAGATCGTAACCGTCCCAGGTGCCGTCCCGGTCGATCGAGTTGATCAGGATCTCACCGGCTCCCTGCTCCTGCATTTCAACAGCCAACTCGCGAGGCGATCGCCCGGTCGCTGTGGTTCCTCGTCGTGTGAAAACCTCCCACCGATCCCCGTCACGGCGGGCGTCGATCGAGACGACAATGCACTGGCTGCCGAAACGGCCCGCGCACTGCGAGACCAGGTCGGGGATTTCGATCGCCGCGGAATTCAGCACGATCTTGTCAGCACCACAGGCCAGCATCTCGCGAACCGCCTCGATGTCTCGCAGCCCACCGCCGACGGTGATCGGCATCAGGCTCTCGTCGGCGATCTCGCGGATCCGTTCTGGATCCGGCCGCCGCCCCTGGCCGGTCGCCTGGATGTCCAGCAGGATCAACTCGTCGACATCGTTGGCATTGAACACGCGGACCGCGTTGATCGGACACCCGATGTAGGTCTCCTCGTCAAACCTGACGGTCTTGACGATCCCACGATCGGTCAGCAGCAGTGCTGGAATCACCCGAACGTGCGACATCAGGCGTTTCCCGGTCGAGCGGATTTTTCCAGGACAAACGGGCCGATGACCAGCGCGTCCAACCCGGTCGCGAAAAAGGTCCGCAGTGCCTGGTGAGGTTCGCAGGCGATCGGATCGTTGTACGCGTTCAGGCTGGTGTTGAGCAGCAGCGGCAGGCCGGTACGGCGTCCGACCTCGAGCAGCAGTTGGTCATAGGCCGGATTGGTTTCCGCGTGCACGCTCTGCAGGCGACTGGTGCCGTCGGCGTGCACCACCGCCGGTGCCTCGCTGGCCGTCTCGTCGGTCGCGCGGAAACACTGGGTCATGAAAGGAGAATCGGCATAGGCGTCGAAGAAGCGTGAACCCTCTTCGTGGCGAACACTCGGTGCCAGCGGCCGAAACTCCTCGCGGAACTTGATCCGCGCGTTGATCTCGTCCTTGACCTCCGCCCGCCGCGGACTGGCCAGGATGCTCCGGCAGCCCAGCGCCCGCGGACCGTATTCCATCCGGCCCTGGAACCAGCCGATGATTGCATCCTGCTCGATCAATCCGGCAGCCACCGGCACCGGATCGTCGACTTCCCGGAAACTCGCCCCGGCCCGCTCGAGCACCTCGTGGATCTCTCCCGCCGAGTACTCCGGGCCCCAGTAGGCGTGCTGGTAGGGGACGGGCCGATCACCCCGCTGGGCCGAATGCAGGAACGCCGCTCCCAGTGCCAGCCCGGCATCGCTGCAGACGGGTGGAACGAACAGCCCCGACACCGCGGCGTGTTCGCGAATCCGCTGGGTCAGCAGGCAATTCAGGCCCACGCCCCCGGCCACGCTGACGCGTTCCAGCCCCGTGGCGGCCAGGTGGTGCTCGAGCAGGCAAAGGACCGCCCGTTCGAGCTGCTGCTGGGCCGACGCGGCCAGGTCGTAGTGATCCTGAGTCAACTCGGTCCCCGGAATCCGGGGGGGCACGGGCAACGGCAGATCGCCGTAGAGACGTTCCTGTTTCGACGGTGAGGGCTGGTCGGACGTGATGCCACGGACGAACTGCGACTGCAGCGAATAACCGCTCGACGTCACGTTCAGCAACTCGTCGAGATCGAACCGGGGCCGGCCGTAGGCGGCCATCCCCATCACCTTGTACTCATCGCTGTCACGCTGGAAGCCCAGGTACTGGGTGATCGCCGAGTAGAAGATGCCCAGCGAATTGGGCTTGTGGATCTCCTCGAGCGGTTCGAGACCATCCGGGCCGGCACGTTGCACGGTGGTCGCCTTGCGATCGCCGGAAAAGTCCATCGTCAGGACCAGCGCGTCGTCCCAACCGGTGCCGTACCAGGCACTGGCGGCGTGGGCCGAATGGTGGTCGGCAAGCAAGACCGGGGGCGCATGACCAAACTGGAAGGCGAAGTAGTCGGACAGGATCTCCTCGAATCGCTCGTAGGTGGCCCCGGCAAACACGACCGCGTCGAGATCCTCGACCCGCAGGCCGGCTCGCGCCAGACAAAAGCCGATGGCATGACGCGGAAGTTGTCCGTTGGCAAACTTGATCCCAAGAAATCGCTCTTCTTCGGCAGCGGCCACCAGGTGACCGTCCACGACCAGTGCCGCAGCACCATCCTGGTTGCCGATCCTGATTCCACCGGAAAGTCCCAGCACGTTCATCGTCGCTGCGGCCTCTCGACCACGAAATGTGGTTGCAGGTGTCCGGCAATCAGCCGAGCCAGCTCGGCATGGCCTTCCCGGTTGGGGTGCAGCCCGTCATCGGAAAGTTCGGCGGCAGCAAGATCCTGGTCCTGGAACCCCTCCAGCAGATCCACAACCGTGATCGCCGGCAGGTCGGCCACGATCGCCCGCGCCCGCTCGTGAAGTTCGCTGTAGCGGTAATCGGCAAACGGGCGATCGAAGGCGGGAATAAGGAACACGTGACATCCAAAACCGTTTCGATTGGCCAATTCCTGCAGTCGGTTCATTCCCAGACGAAACGGCGTGCCCACATGTCCCGATCGACTTTCACGGCGCCATTCCAGGTCCAGAAACGATCCCCGACGACCCAGACGATGATACGCGAAAAACAGCAGTCGTGAACGCGCCAACAGGTCGTTCAGCCATCCAGCACTTCGCCAGGTCTTCAACAGCACGCTTTGCTGGTCGGGGGCCAGTCGCCCCCGGATCTGATCAACGACTGAGCCATCCGCCTCCCAGTCAAAATCGTTGACACAAAACCCCACCACGACCTGGTCGGGTTCGTAATCCAGCCCGACCACACGAAGCGTCTCGACTTCCTGCAAGGTGTGGTAGCCTCCGACACCGAGATTGACCACTTCCACGGAACCGACGATTTTCGACCGGTTCAACAAGCCCTCCAGCCGTCGCGAAAAAGTTGCCTCGACATCCTCGACGCCGACGCCGGCGGTGACCGAATCGCCCAGGACGATGATCCGGGTGACACCATCGGGCTTGGGCACCACGTGGTCGACATCACGAAATCCCGCGGCGTTGATCCGAAATCCGTTGTGGTCACCGGCCGACTCGACCTGCTCGGGCGTCGTGTTCGCACGGAACCGGTACTTCAACACCCGATTCGGCGACACCTCGTAGTAACCGACCGCCAGTGCGGGCAACGGCCTGGGCGACAGATCAAAGAAACGAACGCCGACCTCGCCCAGCAGCGCACCCACGAGCAGCCCGGCCAACAGCGCCAGTCCCCGAAAACAGCGTCGCCGCCGCGAGGACCTCGGTTTGTCCGATTGACCATTCACCAGAAACTCTCGCCCCCACCCATCAACAGGAACCGGCTGCCGCGGGCACGTGTTGATCATTTCCGGAGGATGCGGGAAGATCCCCGCTCGCCACGTACAACGTCGACCAAGAAGCTAGGATAACGAATCGCGGCGCCGTGATGTATCCGTTTGCGTTGTGCCATGCTGTTCCGGCTCGAGATCCACTCGAGCAAGTGACCCGATGAGGATGTCCGATGAGTGAATCGACACCCGAACCAACCCTGCCGTCCGCCGAAACTCCTGATGATCTCCGGAAAGTAGCCCCCGGGCCGGGCAGTCCCCCGGATCAGCCAAGGCGGTCACGGCGGTTGAAACTGATCGCCGTGGCCGCCGGTCTCGTTGTCGGGCTGGTGCTGGCCGAGGCGGTGGCGCGGATGGTATTTGTCCATGGTCCAGGCCGCAGCCTGGAACCGCTGCGGGCAGCGTTGGCCGGTGAACTCCTTCCCGCGGCGGCATTCCAGCGATGCATCGCTCAACCGTACCTGCTCTACGCGCCGGCCCCCGGCCAGAGAACCAAAACCGGCGAAATCGATCACAACCTGTCGGGGTACCGCGGCCGCCCGGTGCCGTTGAAACGCTCACCGGGGACCGCACGTGTGCTTTGCCTGGGAGGATCGACGACGTACTGCTGGCGAGTCGAGACGGCCGACCAGGCTTACCCGGCCCGATTGCAGGAACTGCTCGAGGCCCGGTTGCCGACGGGCTGGTCGAACATCGAGGTGATCAACGCCGGGATCCCCTTCGGAACGTCGGCCGAGTTGCTGACTCACTACCACTTCAAGTTCCACTACTTCCGTCCCGACGTGGTGATCATCCACACCGGTGGCAACGACGCACTGGCGGCGGGTCGCGGACACTATCATCCCGACTACAGCCACTGGCGCAGACCACTGGCGCTGCCGGACCCCTGGGCACCGGCCGGTCGCCGGTTGCTGCAGAGCCGATTGGCGTCGCTGATCCTGCTGCCCTTCGTCGGCGGCAATCCACGCGGATCCCAGGCACTGGAGCGGCCGGCCGACACGCCGCCGGAGATCACCTGGTTTCCCGACACCGACGACACCTCGGCGGCGTCGGACACCGAGCGGTTTCCCGCGTTCCAACACAACATCGAGTCGTTGCTGGATCTGATCGCCGCCGACGGGGCCCGGACGTTGCTGGTCCCCTTCCGGCTCGATCCGCTCCACGCTCTCTCGGCCGAGGAATCCGACCAGATCCGCCGCCATGCCGGGATCCTCGAGAGCCTGGGAGACCGTGACAGGGTCGCGATCGCACCGTTTCCCGATTCGACGATCTCGCCGGGCAACTGGCTCGACGACTGTCACCTCACCCCCGCCGGCTGCCGCGAGAAGGCCACTTACCTGGAACCGTTTGTCCGCAAGTTGCTCGAGCGACCGGCGGCGCCAGGAGACCACTGAGACAATCCGGCCGACCAGCGGTCGTACTCGGCCAGGCAGTCCTCGCGGCTGCGGAACTTCTTCCAGACCATCCGGCCGCGAAACCCATAGCGGTCCCCGGTTTCGACCCGTCGGATCACGTACTGGAAATCCCAGGCCGGTCGGCGTGACTCCGGCTTGACCTGGAACCGGTACAGGGCAAACCGGATCTCATCGGTCTCGCTCAACATGCGATCGAACATCAGTATCAGCACCATGCCGTGTTCGGCGCGGGCGAAAAAAAACGGCCGGGTGAACCGCGGATACCGGTAACTCGCCACGTTCCACGGTGACTTGTGGTCGTCGTCAAAGGGCAATCGCTTCGAATCACGACTGCGGTAGACACCACCATGGCGGTGCAGGAAGTCGGTCCGCGGAGCCTGAACCGACACCCATTGCTCGTCCCCGTCAGGACCGGTAACACCCCGAAAGTGCATGCCGATGTCGGTCAGCGGATTCATGTAATTGGCCCAGAAAAGCACCGCGTAGCCGTGATCACCAAACAGCCCGGCATCACGAGGTGTGCAGGAGAACTGGAAATCGATCGCGTGGGGAGCCGACAACCTGATCCGCATCGTGCTGTCCAGCTTCCAGGGACTGTCTGAGGCTCGCCGCACCCACTCGACACCCCCATCCGGGCTCTGCTTCAGATGATAGGGTCCCTGCCGTGGGCTGAAGTCGTTGGCCGACCGGTGGTGACCACTGATGACGTGTTCAAAATTCAACGCCACGCGGAACGCGTCGTAGTCGGGTGCGTCGCGAAGATTCAGGAGCGAGCGAAGGCCGCTGAGCCGATTGGGAGAGTAGGAATTATCCCAGGCGGCCACCCGCAGGTCACCGGCGGTCATCTCCAGCACCTCGAAATCACCGCTGCCATCCTCCTTGGCCACCTGCATCAGCGGCCGGGGAGGAGAAACCGGCCGTTGCGAGCCAGCGTCGGGCGGCGTCACCGTCGAACCCGCTGTTCCCCCGGAGACTCCGTCCGCACCATCATCCCGGCAACCCCACCCACCAGCCAAGACCAGCAGCAGCGTCGCAGCCGCCACCAGTCGCCCCGACAAAGTGCGTGACAACGGCCAGGTCATGATGGATCGCTCCGGGGCCTCGAGATACGACGTCGCAGCGGGCCAACCAGAAACAAGGCCAGGCACAGCGCCAGCGAACCAAGCGACACGATCGACCCGCGACCGAAGCTCTCTGATTCGTAGTAGACGCTGATGGTGTGCTCACCCGCCGGACACGGCACGGCCCGCATGAACAGGTTGGCCGGAACCACCGTCTCGCTGCGACCGTCGATGGTCGCCTTCCAATCGGGAGTCCAGGTGTCACTGAAGACAACCAGGCCAGCCCGGGCCAGCTTGACCTGGACGGTGACTCGATGAGCCCGTCGCTCGACCAGCTTCACCGACTCGCTGACGTCTTCCGGGGCGGACCCGCCGGCCGGAATCCCCGGCTGCGGCAGGTCGACCTCGACAAACGTACCACCCGCAAATCCCTCCACGATCAACGGCCGCAACAGTTCCTCCAACGCCACCAGCAATTGCTGCTCGGACGCTGCAGCGGCCTCGAGACTCTCCAGCGATTCCACCTTGCGCCAGCGATGCACGATCACCACCCGTTGCCGTGCCGTCACGTTTTCAAACAGGTCGTAATCCACGCCACGATAGCTGAACACACCCTGTTTCACCTGCCGATCACCGGCGAGGTCGGCCGCGTAGCTCTGGTGAGCCCCGCGGGGACAGACATAGTAGCGGACGCCCAGCAGATCGAGAAACTGCCTCTTGACGGGTCGTGGCGTGTCGGGCCCAAACGCGAAAACGTGCTGCAGGAAGGGTGACTGCCCCGAGATGGCGAACAGGAAACTGCTGTAACGCCGGGGAATCAGGTCCTCGGCACCCCCGGGTGTCTGAAACCGGTCAATCGCAAATCGGTTGAACAACTTCGACGACTCGTCGCACAGGCAGGCCAGGCGAAAGTCACCGGAGCGATCGGCCAATGACTCGGCGACGCGGTGTGAGGGAGCGGCCTTTTCCTTGACCGTTGACGACTCCAGCCACGACGATCCCAACAGAAACAGCTCGATTGCCACCACCCCCAGCAACCCGGCGACCCCGACGTCGGGCTGTCGTCGCCATCGAGCAAACCCCAGCACCAGCCCACTTGCCAGGACCGCCGAGGCGACGACGATCAGTTCGCCAGACAGCTCGCTGAATCGCTCGACCTGCAGGTCTGCGCGTGTGGCCAGTTCGCCGGCTCCGACCGAGGTCTGCACCAGTGCCCGCCACCAGACGGGAGGATCGACCAGTCCGATCCAGCCGACGATCCCGTAGACCAGTCCTGCCAGCCCCAGGCTCGTGGTGGCGGCCAGCACCCAGTGGCTTCCGCGACGATTCGAATCCCTGCGCAGCGCATCACAGCCCAACGCCGCCAGCACCGCAACCGCGAACAACAGGAAAAACCGCAGGACCATCGGACGCCGGAACAGACTGAAGCCGGGCAGGTAGAGGTAGCAGATCGAAAAGACCACGCCGCCCAGGCAATACGAAATCAGCCCCGCCGCCACCACCGCCCACCAGATCACCTCCAGGCGGCGGCGGCTGAACAAGCCACACGCCGCCAGCACCAACCCCACCGCACCGGAGTGGAACAGCACGTTCCAATGCTGTGGGTCGCCCCAGTACGTCTCGCCTACCGGGTCACCGAACAGCCCGGGGACAATGGCCCGCAGCCAGTGTAGGGCGGGGACCGAGTGCGACTCGGCCAACGACAACGACAACTCGCCTCGATGGGCTTGATCAAGGAAGTCGACCGCCGGCCACAGCACCGCGGCCACCATTCCCAGTGCCAGCACCGCCGAACCGGCGGCAGCCGCCAGCCGATCGCGGTTGCCTCGCGAGAGTCGCTCGGACCAATCGACCGAAAACACCAGCAGGTAGACCGGAATCAACCACGCCATCACCAGGGTGAAGATCGGAAACCCGACCAGGAACTGCAGTGCCAGCAACGCCGCCAGTCCGGCCAGGCCACCGGCACTGCGACACCTGGACAGACGATCCAACTGCCACAGGATCCAGGGCCACCAGGCAATCGCGAAGACGATCACCAGCTGGCCCTCGTGAAGGTGAACCAGCCCCGTCCCGCCAGCGATAAACACCATCGCCGCCACGCCACAGGCCTCGACCGAACACTCCCGGCCGCGGCAGTACAACCAGGTCCCCACTCCCGCCAGCAACGTATGGCCGACGACCAGCAGGCAGAAGGCCCTCTCGGTCGATACCAGCAGATGAATCCAGTTGGGAGGATACAGCACCCCCTGCTGGACGCTGATCAACAACGGCACCCCACAATCGGTGTAGGGGTTCCAGTGAGGGATCGTCCCCCGACCGAGCATCTCGAAAGCCACGTCGGCCAGCGGGTAAACAAACAGCCAGAAGTCCCCGTCACGCTCGGCCGGGACCACGCCGTCTGCTGCCCACAGGTAGCGTCCGAACAACGCCAGCCACAACCCCAGCGGGACGATCGACAGCAGCCAGTCTCGCCGTGACATCACCGCTGCAATCCCCTGCCAACCGGTTCCATCACCGTCAACCCGCCCGCGCTGCGAATTCCTCGCAGGCCATCCCGAACGACTCGGCCACCGCCTGGTTGGTCACCTTGCCAGCGTGCACGTTGACCGCTTCGGCCAGGCCATCGTCGGCCGAAACGGCCGTTGCCAGACCGTCGGAGGCGATTCGCTGGATATAGGGAAACGTCACGTTGCACAGCGCGTAGGTGCTGGTCCGTCCCACCGCCCCGGGCATGTTTGTCACGCAATAGTGCACGATCCCGCCCTCGATGTAGGTCGGTTCCGAGTGGGTCGTGGGTCGAGCCGTTTCCACGCAGCCCCCCTGGTCGATCGCCACGTCGATGATCACCGCGCCCGGCTTCATCCTGTCCAGGTCATCGGCACTGACCAGCCGCGGGGCCCGCGCCCCGGCGATCAACACCCCTCCGATCACCAGGTCGGCCAGGGCAAGTTGTTGTCGGATCGTATGACGATCGCTGAACAACGTGTTGACGTTGGCCGGCATGATGTCCTCCAGGTACCTCAACCGGTCCACGTTGATGTCCAGGATGGTGACATCCGCCTGGAAACCCGCGGCGATCTGGGCAGCGTTCTTGCCGACAACGCCGCCACCGAGGATCACGATATGAGCCGGTGGCACTCCGGGGACTCCTCCCAGCAAAATCCCCCTGCCCTCCTGGGGCCGCTCGAGGAACTTCGCGCCCTCCTGGATGCTCATCCGCCCCGCCACCTCGCTCATCGGCGTCAGGCACGGCAGATCTCCGCTGGGGCCCCGCAGCGTCTCGTAGGCCACGGCCGTCACTCCCGACTCGATCACGGCCCGCGTCAGTTGTTCGTCGGCGGCGAAATGGAAGTAGGTCACCAGCAACTGGCCGGGCCGCAGTTGTTTGATCTCCGCCGCTTGCGGCTCCTTGACCTTGACGACCATCTCGGCTTCGACCCAGACCTGCTCGGGCGACTCGACGATCTCACCCCCGCAGGCCAGGTACTCGTCGTCGGAAATCCCGCTTCCCTGGCCCGCCCCCGTCTCGACCAACAACCGGTGCCCTTGCTGCACCAGTTCCTCGACGCCCACCGGCAACATCGCCACCCGGTATTCGTCCTGCTTGATCTCCCGTGGCACGCCCACGATCATAGCGTCAACCCCTCGACCGGAATTCCTCGTCATCAAACACGAGTTGCCGCCACACGACAACCCGGCTTCGCACCGACCCATGACCGATTCTGCTGTTCCCCCGCTCGACTCCGACGCCGCGGCTTCGTATGGCCACGACGAGTCAACGGCGGCGGCAGCGTTGATTGCCCTGGCCCTGGCCGAAGATCTTGGTCGACAGGGCGATCGAACCGGTGAAGCATTGTTTTCCAGCGAGATCAGCGGTCGTGTCGAGATCCGCAACAGGGTTCCCGGCGTCGTCTGCGGCCTGCCGGTCGTCGAACAGGTCTTCGAGGCCCTCGATCCCGGGGTCCGGGTCGTCTGCCGGATCGAGGACGGCCAGTCGATCGAGACAACTGGTGTGCTGGCCACGCTGGAGGGACCGCTAAGGAGCCTGCTGGCCGGGGAACGCACGGCCTTGAACTTCCTGGGACACCTCTCGGGCATCGCCACGCAAACCGCGGCGTTTGTCAGTGCCGTGGCCGGCACGAAAACCCGGATCCTCGACACCCGCAAGACACTGCCGGGATGGCGCCGGCTGGCAAAATACGCCGTTCGCTGCGGGGGAGGCAGTAACCATCGCATCGGGCTCTTCGATGGTGTCCTGATCAAGGACAATCATCTCGCCGGTCGCCGCCGCAACGCCGGGCCCGACGCGAGCGTGGCGGCGGCCGTTTCGACCGCGCGGACCGCCGTGCCGCAGGACGTGCCGGTCCAGGTTGAAGTCGATACGCTCGATCAACTTGCCGATGCTCTCCGCGCGTCCCCGGACCTGGTGCTCCTGGACAACATGACGGCCGAAGAGTTGGTCGGGGCGGTCGCTGTTCGCGACCGCGACGCGCCGGCCGTGCTCCTTGAAGCCTCGGGGGGAATCACCCTGGCGACCGTCGCCGCGGTGGCGGCCAGCGGCGTCGATCGCATCAGCCTCGGGGCACTGACACACTCGGCCACCAACTGGGACGTCGGCTTCGACTGGTCCGACCCGCCCCCGGCCTAGGCCAGCAACCCCGGGATCGGCTCGGCGTGGTAGATCCGGCTCGGGCGACTCTGCGAATCGTACCAGGCGGCTGTTTGCGGAATTCCCAGGAAATCGAAGATCGTCGCGGCCATGCTCTCGGGCGTCTGCTTGGCCTCCTTGGGGTGACCACCGATCTTGTCGGTGGCACCGATCACCGTCCCGCCGCGAACACCGCCCCCGGCAAAGAAGACCGACTGCACCGCTCCCCAGTGATCCCGCCCCGGCAACTCGTAGTACTGCGGCAGGCCAAACACGCGAGGCGTCCGCCCGAATTCCCCGGCCATCACGATCAGGGTTGATTCGAGCAGGCCACGGTCGTCGAGGTCACCGATCAACGCCGCAACCGACTGGTCCATGGGCGGCAACAGGTTGTTCTTCAGGTGAGGAAATGCGTTGCCGTGAGTGTCCCAGGTCTCGTTGCGACCCATGTTGACCTGGACCAGTCCCACACCACACTCCACCAGCCGTCGCGCCAGCAGACAGGACGACCCATACAGGTTCCGACCAAAGGCATCACGAACCGCGTCGGGCTCGGTCGACAGGTCGAAAGCCCGACGAACACCGCTGGAGGAGAGCAGCGAAATGGCACTCTGGCGATAACGGTCCAGGTCCGACACCGCGGCCAGCTGGTCCAGGTGCTGCTGCTGGCTCTCGACAATTCCCAGCAACCGCGTCCGATCTCCCAGTCGCCGCTGGGTGACCCCCTCGGCCAACCTCAGGTTCGGTGGTTGAAACTCGACGCTGCCCACGTGACGGTGAGGCCGCCGCTGGTGGTCAAAGCAGTTCGGACAGGCCCCGAACATCTGGCACTGGGGCGCCGCGTTGATGATCCACGGATCGTGTCGCCCTCCCATCACCCCGGCGAACTGCCCCGGGATGATGCGGCCGCTGGCATGAGTGAGCATGTCGGGAATCACTGCCGCCCCGGGCAACCGGGAGCGATCACGCAACAGGTAACCGGCCTGCGAGACGAGTGACGGGTGATCGGTGGACTGGGGCTTGTTGCCGGAAAACCCGCGAGGCGTGTCACTGCGGCCGGTCAGCATGATGTGATGACCCAGCGAATGACCGTTGGTCTTGTGTGCCAGGGAACGAACCAGTGCCCACTTGTCACTGCAGGCAGCCAGGTGAGGCAGGTGCTCGCAGATCTGGACGCCGGGCGTCTTGGTCGAAACCGGGACAAACTCGCCACGGATGTCGTCGGCCGCCTCGGGCTTCATGTCGAAGCTGTCGTGCTGGCCAAGTCCGCCGGAAAGAAACAGGTAGATGACCGACTTCAGCGGCGACCGGCGATTTTCAGCTCGCATCGAATCGATGTCAGCAATCGACAGACCCAGCAGCCCGATCGACCCGGCCTGGAGCCACTCGCGCCGCGAAAGCCGCGGATGAACAACCTGCGTGGGACTTGTTCCAGTCATGTCCATCATCCTATCAAAATTCCCGGATGACTGCCAAATGCGTCTTCAACCTGCCATCTGACTCGAAATGGCACGGATCACCCTTGACCCCCGGGTCCCGAAATCAAGAATGGAGCGAGAGGTCCCTGGTATCCGAATCGGCAATCATCCGGCAAGAACATCATGACAGGTTACACCGTCCACACCGGTTCCAACGATAACTTCCGCGCCGGTTGGGACGAGATCTTCTCGTCCGACACGGCCAAGAAGCCGGCAGCAAAGAAGAAGAAGAAAAAGCAGGCGACCGGCAAGTCATCAGCGAAGAAGAAAACGGGGAAGTCCGGCAGGAAAAAGAGCTAGTCGACGGCCGCGAGGACGAAGCCAGTGCAGTCGACCGAGACGCTGTTGGAACAGGCGGTGCAGGCGTCCCGGATCGACGGCGACGTGGCCGACCGGATCCGACGCTGGCTGTTGCACCCGGCCTACGCCGAGTTCTCCGAGGATGTCGCCGCCCTGATCGAGGCCGACGACATCGACGAGTTGGTCCGGCTCTTCTGGCGGGAAATCCCCTTCGGGACCGGCGGACGTCGCGGCGTGATGGGTTCGCTGGGGACCGCGACGATCAACGCGAGAACGATTGCCGAGAGTGCTCATGGCCTGGCCGAGCACCTGAAGGACTCGGGACTGTCCGGGGGGCCGGTCGCCGTGGCGTACGACACCCGCCACCGCTCAAGCGAGTTTGCCCGGCTAACGGCCACCACCCTGGCCGCCCACGGATTCCCGGTCCTCGAATTCGACGGTTTTCGGGCCACCCCGACCCTCTCGTTTGCCGTCGGCCACCTCGACTGTGTCGCCGGTGTCGTGATTTCCGCCTCGCACAACCCGCCCTCGGACAACGGCTTCAAGGCATACTGGAGCCACGGCGGACAGGTGCTGCCACCGCACGATGCGGGCATCGTTGACTGCGTGGCCCGCAGCGAGACGATCCCCACTCTCGATTACGATCAGGCGGTCGCCGACGGCCGCATCAAGCAACTCGGCCCAGAAATCGACCTCGCCTACCAGCAGGCCGTCCTGGCCACCCGACTGCCCGCCTCCTCGCCCTCGGGGTCCCCGGCCAATCTTCCCGTCCTCTTCACCCCGCTCAACGGCGTCGGCGGACAATCGATCCCGCCGGTACTGCACGCCGCCGGGTTCAGTGGCGTGGAACTGTTTGCCGAACAGGCCGAACCCGATGGTGATTTTTCCAGCGTCCCGGACCACCTGCCCAATCCCGAGCGTTTCGAGGTCTTTGGTCCGGCGATCGCCGCGGCCCGCGATGCCGGCCACGCGCTGGTGATGGCATCCGATCCCGATGCCGACCGGCTCGCTGTCGCCGCGCCCGACATCGCCGGAAACTGGCAGGTCCTGACCGGCAACCAGCTCGCCGCGATCCTCCTGGACCACATCCTCCGCCATCGCAGCCTGCCGGCCAATGCCTACGCTCTCTCGACACTGGTCACGACCCCGATGATCGGCGTTCTCTGCAGGTCCCACGGTGTCGAAGCGGTCGACGATTTGCTGGTCGGTTTCAAACACATTTCCCGCGAGATCGAATCCCGGGGTCCTGCGGGATTCGTTTTCGGCTGCGAGGAGTCAATCGGTTACCTGGCCGGCACCTACTGCCGTGACAAGGATGCCGCCGGTGCCGCCTTGCTGGTGGCCGACATTGCCCTGGAATTGCACGGCAACCAGCAGACGCTCTGGCACCGGCTCGACGAGATCTTCGACCGACACGGTCGCGTCGACGAGTTTCAACACGCCGTGTACGCCCACGGCCCGGCTGGCCGCGACCGCATCGAGTCGCTCATGCGGGCACTTCGGGATGCCCCCCCTCTCTCGATCGGGGGCCACCACTGGCAACGGGTGCGAGACTACGACCGCCACGAAATCCGGCGGATGCCCGAGAACTCATCGATCCAACCGCTGCCGAACCCTTCCAGCAACCTGCTCGTCTTCGAGTCAGACCCGGTCCCAACCGTCGAAATCCAACACCCACTGGTCACGCTGGCAGCCCGCCCGTCGGGGACCGAGCCGAAAATCAAGTTCTACGGTTTCGCCCGGCAACCCCGGCCGGGACAAGGTGACACGCACCAGGCTATCGTCGACCTCCAGGAGGGATTGGCCCGCTTCCTCGATGAACAACGTCTTCTCTGACCGCGTCCCGATTCACCACCTCCAGCCTCTCGCGTGCGATGACCATTCCCCGCAACTCCCCCGACCCAGCCCGCTCGTCCCCCGGGGCGTCGCTGCTGACCTGGCTGCAACTGGTTCGGCTGCCGACGGTCTTTACCGCCCTGGCCGATGTTCTGCTGGGCGGCCTGCTCGTCGATGCCGATTGGACAACCGGCACCACCGGCCTGCTGTTGCTGGCATCGACCGGAATGTACCTCTCGGGAATGGTCTTCAACGACATCTTCGATCGTGGCCGTGATTCCATTCAACGGCCGGGCCGTCCGTTGCCGTCGGGCCGGATTTCGCCGACCGCGGCTGCCGGCCTGGGGACGTTGCTGATGGGTGGCGGCCTGGTTTCGGCAGCCGCCGCCGGAACCGCCGGACTCGTCGTGGCCGCCGCGCTGGCAGCCTGCGTCCTGGTTTACGACGGCGTGCTGAAAACAACGGTGCTCGGGCCAATCGCGATGGGAGCCTGCCGGAGCCTGAACGTGCTGCTCGGCGCGACGGCCGCCGGCTCACTCACCGCACTGGCGACCGCGACGCCGATTCACGTGGCCACCGGTCTGGGGATCTATATCACCGGCGTCACCTGGTTTGCTCGCGACGAGGCCAGCACAAGCCGAACGGGACAACTGCGGGGCGCGATGCTGGTAATCAATGTCGGACTGGCGACACTGATCCTTTTCGCCGCCAATCAAACCGTCGGCAACAACCGCACGGCCGTCTTGCTCTTGCTGGCACTGATCGTCGCATCGATCAATCGCCGCCTCCTTGCCGCCCTGCGGGATCCTCAACCCGCAAGAGTGCAGGCCGGCATCCGCCTCCTGCTGCTCTCGCTCGTCATGCTCGACGCAACACTGGCGATGGCAAAGACCGGCCAAACCGACCCGGCCCTGGTGATCGCATCCCTGCTGATCCCGGCCCTGGTGCTGAGACGCTGGATTCCGATGACCTGACAGCGGGCCACCGACCCACACAACCCGACCGTCGCACCGACCACGGTCCGGGCCGCGTCAAAGAATGACCCCGAGGGGATTTGAACCCCTGTTGCCGGAGCGAAAGTCCGGAGTCCTGAGCCTGACTAGACGACGGGGCCTCTTGATCAACTTTGCACGGGTCAGACCAGCTCGTCAAATTCCAGGTCCGTCACCAGAAAATTCCACGGCAGCAACCCGGTGCAAACTTTAGGAACAGTGACGGGAATGTCAAGGCGGTTCGGCCTCCCCGCCAGTTCCCGACACACTCGACGCCGCCAGCCACGTCTCAACCTTCCGGCGTATTGACGGCCTCGGCACTCGCGTCGGATCCAGTCGCCGCCTGCTCGGTGCGAATTGCTTCGTGCACCTCGCTGCGGTGAATCGGAACTTCCCGCGGTGCCTCGATCCCCAGACGCACCTTGTCACCGCGGACTTCCACCACGGTGATCACGATGTTCTCGTCGATCACGATGCTCTCGTTCCGCTTGCGGGACAGAACCAGCATCTGGCAGGTCTCTCGTGAGGAGCGTGATCGCCCCAACGGCGACCACTCGGGTCATTCCAGCCCCATTCGCCTGAGACTCACCTCACAACCAACCACGAAATCGCGGTTTCGCTGCAGAATGCGTGCCCAAGCTAAGGCGCAAAGCATTCTAGAAACGGAAGATGCGCCGGTCAACCACTCGCACGGTCAACCAGCGTTCTGCCCAACGTCGAGAACACCAGACAGCGACCCAACGACCCTGCCCTGGATCAAGGCAGAATCACCGAACCCTCATGACGACAATGACTTACATCATCGCCACCACCGTCCTGCTGCGACACCACCCCCCAGATCTTCGGCCGGTGACAAAATTCACCAAAAACCCAAGATTCAACGGTTTCAGTTGAGCAACCGTCCGACGGTTACACTTCGCCTTCCGGAGCCGATTCCGGTGCGGGTTCCGGTGCGGATTCCACTTCCGCAGCAGAAACCACCGAAACATCAGGGGCCATTTCCTTGAGCGCCTTCAACGGGCGAACTTTGACGACCACGCTGGGCGGTGTTGCTTCACGAAACTTTTCCGGTTCGTCCGGCTTGAACGGATTCCCGTACATGCCAGCCTCTCGGCCCTTCTTGATGCGGGTCGTCACTTTCATCAGACCAGGAACATTGAACGACCTGTTCTGTCCGAGTTCCGAACCGATCAAATCACTCAGCTTCTCGATCACGTCGCCGATGTCCGCCTTGGTCAGACCGGTTGATTCGGCCAAAGCAGCCACCACTTGGGACTTCGACATTGCCTTTGCAGCCATGCGCAAGCTCCTCCTCTTCACCACGACACCTGTTTGAACCGGGTTTCCGGCTCATATGGAGGCGTAGTAAACAGACGAAGCGACCAGTTGTCAACGAATTCTCGCGGTTTTTCCGCCACTTTGTATTCATCACTCGCAGAGAAAAGACTGGACCGTTCAGACTTGCCGCATCCCCTGTCGCACGTCACCTTGGGTATTTGGCATCAGAGATTGAGGCGAAAACCCCGTTTGGTCTTGGCGATCGGGGCAATCCCGCAGCCACGCAAGCCAGGAGGACCAGCGACGGTGCGAATTGTGGCCGGCAAATACCGACGGCGGAAGGTGCTTTCACCTCCCGGAAACACCACGCGACCGATCACCGATCTGTTGAAAGAGGTCGTTTTTCAGCGGCTCGAGCCGGAGATCGTCGATCGTCGAGTGGCCGACCTGTTTGCCGGTACGGGGACGATCGGCCTTGAAGCGTTGAGCCGGGGAGCCCATTCGGTGGTCTTTGTCGAAAAGGACCGACGCGTCCATGAGGTTCTCAAGGAAAACGTCGAGCGGATCGGAGTGGCCGACGACTGCCTGTGCTGGCGAAACGACATGCTGAGGTGTTCCTTCCGACCGAAAAACGTCGATGACTTCGTCCCCTTCGATCTCGCCTTCTGTGATCCCCCGTTCGAGATGATTCCCCGGCTGGTCACCTATTCTCCACTCTACCGCTCCCTGGAACGGCTTGCGCGAGAGGATGTCACCAGCGACGGTGCCCTGATGCTGCTGAGAACTCCTCAGCAGGCGACCTTCGACATGCCCGCCGTTTGGACCCCCGAAGACAAGTGGACGATCCAGGAGATGGATGTCCACCTGTACAGAAGACACACCGACCCTTTTCAGATTGAGGAACCCGAAAGATGAGCGTTCTGGATCGTTTTCGCCTGGACGGCAAACGGCTGTTCATCACCGGCGGCAGTCGTGGATTGGGAAGAGAGATGGCCCTGGCCTGTGCCGAGGCGGGCGCCGACGTTGTACTGGTGGGACGTGATCCGGAAAGCCTGGAGGCGACTGCCCAGGCGATCCGCGAGCGGGACCGCGAAGCGGTCAGCATCAATGCCGACATCGGTCAACTCGACCAATGCGAGTCCGCCTGCCAGGAGGCACTGGAAACCCACGGGCCGATCGACATCCTGATCAACAACGTGGGCGGACGTCGGATCGATATCCCCACCGTCGAAATGCCATTGGAGGAATGGCAGCGGATTCTCGATCTGAACCTCACCAGCACCTTTCTCTGCACGAAGTTGATCGGCGGGGCAATGGTCGCCCGGGGCCAGGGCGGTCGCGTGATCAACATTGCCTCGATCTCGGGGATGGTCGTCAACCGCGATATCGGGGGACGCAGCTACGAAACGTCGAAGGCCGCGGTGATCCAGTTCACCCGTGCCACGGCCGCCGACTGGGCGCCGGACGCGGTCACGGTCAACGCAATCTGCCCGGGCGGTTTCATGACCGAACCGAACGTGAAATGGGCGGCGGAGAACCCGGGGATCATCAACACGTTCAAGTCACAGATCCCCGCCGGCGACTTCGGACAACCTGAAGATCTCGGGCCACTGGCCGTCTACCTCGCCAGCGATGCCGCCCGCTACGTCACCGGCGCCTCGATCGTCATCGATGGAGGCTACACGCTCTGGTAAGCCCTCTAGGAACCCTCGAGACGTTTGACTATGCTCCCCGACCTCGTGCTCCCGCGTCGTGAAGCGGAGCGATGCACTCGGCGCAGTCTCGCGGTTGACCAGGATGGCAATCCCTCGAATCCGAACAGGGTCGCTCCTGTTGACCTGGGCTCTCTGGGCCACGATCTCCTGTGGATGTGAGCAGCCATTAGTCGAGGCGTTGCATCCGGCCAACGTGATGCACGAACTGCGGCCTCATCGGCTCTGGAGGCAAAACCGCAACCGGCCACTGAGCGAAAACGCCTACTTTTCGGTCCCGGCTCCCGCCGCGTCAGCCGATCAACTCGGCGGCACCGTGACCGAGTAGTTCATCGGCCACACCCACACCCAGGTTTTCCGCCACCGCGGCACCGTCGGTGGAATCTGAGACTCCTTCGGCTTCGACGCGACGAGTGCCCTCGGGGTCGAGCACGACTCCTCGCAGCCACAACCGGTCGTCCCGCCGACCACTTTGTGCACCGACGGGTGCATGGCAACCGGCTCGCAAGCGGGCCAGCATCGCGCGTTCAGCGATGACTGACTCGTGCGTCGCAGCATCGTCGATCGTGGCCAATCTGGCAACCGTCAGTTCATCGTCGGCACGACACTCCAGCCCCAACGCCCCCTGGCCCACGGCGGGCAGGACGTCGGCCGGGTCAAGCACAGCGGTGATGCGTTCGGCCAGTTGCAGGCGGACCAGGCCGGCCACGGCGAGCACGACAACGTCGTACTCGCCGTCATCGAGTTTCCGTAACCGCGTCTCGACGTTGCCGCGAACACCGACGACATCCAGATCGGGCCGGCGGTGTTTCAACTGAGCCTTCCTTCGCGGGCTGCCCGTGCCGACACGCGCCCCCTGGGCAATCACATCCAGCCCACCGCCAGGCGTTTCCGCCGCGACCCTGCCGCCGACGACTAACGCGTCACCCGGATTCTCCCGTTCAGGAACTGCCGCAAGGACCAATCCGTCGACCGAATCGGTCGGCAGATCCTTGAGGCTATGGACGGCGAGATCGGCTCGGCCATCGAGTACCGCCTGCTGGACTTCGCGAGTGAACACACCGGTGCCACCCATCGCATCGAGCCTCCGGGCTCGATCCCGGTCCCCCTCGGTGCTGACCTCGACCAACTCCACCACCACGTCCGGATCGATGGTCTCCAGGCAGGTGGCGACGTGACGCGCCTGCCACATGGCCAGGCGACTGGCCCGCGTGGCTATTCGAACCACCGAACGGCCCAGGTCGGTCACACCGGTTCCCCTTTGGGATCGATGTCCTCGGCCACTTCCTCCGGTGAGACGCCTGTTTGAGCTTCTGTCGGCCGCGTCACCGCCGGTTGGTCGACCCCAATGGTCAATCGACGCGCCAGTGCCTTCTGCAACGATTCGGTGGTGACCGCCTGGTGTTCGGGGACAAGCACGCCGCAGGAAATACAGAACTGGAAGGCCTGGTCGATCGTGACATTCAGATCCACGATTTCACTCTTGGGCACGTTGATCGTGTACCCGGTGACCGGCATCGGCGAGGTCGGTACCAGGATGCTGACAAGCGGTTCGCCGGCAACCGTCGTCATCTCCAGCAAGCTCTCGCCGGTCACGAATCCCAGAGACCAGATGCCCCGCCGGGGGTACTCGATCGCCACGATCCGGTTGTACTCGATCGTCCGCTCGGTGAACAGAAAATCGGTGACCTGCTTGACCGACGAGTAGACATTGCTGACCAGCGGCACCCGACTGACCAACGTCGATTCGAATTGCCGCACGCCCCAGGCACCCAGCCGATTGGTAACCAGTCGGCCAAGAAAATACAGCAGCACGACGGTGATCAGGATGGCAAACGCGCTCAGCAGAAACTGTCCCTGGAAGTGTTTCACCGTGGCGACGATCATGTACATCCCGCGGGCGCTGCGGGGCATTTCGCCAGATGACGTGTTGCGAACAACCAGTTGATGGTCGGCGTAAGGGATCGCCTGCTGCGTGTTGATCACGACGTAGACGTGTTCCTTGTTCAACCAGGACCGATCAACCACCCGCTTCCCCTCGGCCTGCAGGCGTTCCTGCAGCTCCTCGAAATGTGCCTTCGAAATACGGTAGTTGGTCCCACAACCGAGCAAGGACACCGGGGGCGAGAGTTCCTTGAGAACCGACAACTCGCGGGAGTCATCAATCACGCTGGCAATCGAAAACTTCACACCAAGGCTGATTGGCTGGATGATGTAGTAATGCACACCCTGGGCCAGCCAGAGCAGAATCACGACGGTCAGGATCGGCGGCAGACTGATCGCCACGCCACGGAGAAAGAACCGGGTTGCCGTTGACTTCTGGCGAGCCCTGGGCGAATCGTCATCGGCCGTGACATCGCCTCTCGTGTTTTCTGCCATCGCCGGATTCACCAGAAATCGGAACGATCGATCGCCCGGCCGGCGACGGCCGGCACCACGGCCAGAACGGCCAAGGTCACTCGACCCGCACCAGCTTTCTTGAGAACCCGGGCGGCGTGGTGGGCTGTAGTCCCCGTCGTCAGAACATCGTCAACCAGCAGCACGTGGACCCCATCGAGCCGGTTGTTTTTCCGCACCCGGAACGAGTCCCGGAGATTGGCACGGCGTTTCGAGGCGGAAAGACTGGACTGGTCGCGTGTCCAGCGTGCCTTGGCGAGTATATGTCTGTCCGAGGGCACACGCAAGCGGCGCGCCAATACACCGGCAAGCGTCTCGGCCTGGTTGTGATCCACCAGGAGCCGTTTCGACCAGTGCTGTGGAACCGGGATCACCAGCCCGATTCCCAGACCACCCAATCTCTCCCCTCGACACTCCCAGAACCACTCGCCCAGCGAGGCCACCAGGGGCTCGGCCACCACCGACTTGCCACGAATGCACGCCTCACGCAACGGCCCCTCGTACAATCCCAACCGCTCGACAGCGGAAAACGCCCAGCGATTCCCCTGACATGACGAACACCCCCTTCCGGATTCCGGAGACACCAGGTGCGGACCCAGCGTCTGGCCGCAACGCCCACACCGGAAATTTCCTCCGCGACCAATCCCTCCACGACACCCCGCACACAGTTGCGAGCTGCCGTCGGCGCCGCAAAGCGGGCATCCGGGGGGATAGACCAGGTCGGCCAGCAACGTGGCGAGCCGCAAGCCACCTCGAGCCAACCACTGAGCGGCCAGGTACGACCGGGATCGGATTCGCCTGAAAAAAACCATCGGGCGGAGAACTCCTCACGCAGCACCCCCGCACCTCCACCCCGGTCAATTCTAGCGTTCACCGATCCATCGGCTACAGTGGTTCACGTGAAGGAACTCGGGAAATCCAACATCGAGTCGGCGGTGGACCGTGACCACGTGGTGGTCGTCGGCGGCGGCCTGGCCGGCCTGGCCGCCGCCACCGCACTGGCGACACAGAACATCCCCACCACGTTGTTCGAATCGCGACCGCGACTCGGTGGCCGTGCCGGGTCATTCCTGGACACGTCACGCGACGAGTGGATCGATCACTGCCAGCACGTCAGCCTGGGCTGTTGCACCAACCTCGCCTGGCTAATGGAAACCGTCGGACTCGACAACCTCTTCCGCCGCGACACGACACTGCACTTCGTCGCCCCGCCAACACCGGGCCCCTCGCCCCCGGAGATCCATCACCTCAGCACCGGCCCCTTCCCCGCGCCCCTGCACCTGCTACCGGCTCTCTTCGGACTGAAGTACCTCGGTCGCCGCCACCGTCGCGAACTGCGAAAGGGGCTGGTCGCGCTGGCCCGACACCGTGATCGAGCTGACGATCCGCCGATCGGCGAGTGGTTGGCCCGGCAGGGCCAGTCGCCGATGGCGGTGTCAGGATTCTGGAACGTGATCCTCGTCAGTGCACTTTCGGAATCACTCGACCGCATCTCCGTCTCCCACGCTCGCCAGGTTTTCGTCAGCGGGTTTCTCGGTCATCGTCGCGGCTGGGAACTGCTGGTGCCACGGGTTCCGCTGGAGGAAATCTATGGGCGTCGGCTTTCGGAATGGCTCGACCGCCGCGGCGTCACCATCCGCACCGGTGCCGGGGTCGCCCGTGTCGAGATCCGGGATGACCGTCCGTGCGGTGTTCGGTTGAAGGATGATTCGTTTGTCGCTGCCGAGCGCGTCGTGCTGGCCGTCCCGCATCACCGGGTTGCCGATCTGCTGCCAGCATCGCTGGCCGCTTCTCCTTCGATCGCCCGCTTGAGCGAACTCGAAACCGCCCCGATCGCCGCGGTTCACGCCTGGTTCGACCGTCGGTTCACGGAACTCCCGCACGCGGTTCTCGTCGATCGTCTCGGTCAGTGGATGTTCCGTCGCGAGATGTCCGGGGAGGCGGGCGACTATGTGCAGGTTGTCATCAGCGCCGCCGGCCACCTCGGTGGTCGCGACCGCAGCGAGGTGATCGAGGACGTGCTGGCCGAGTTGTGCAGGATCTGGCCGGCGGCGTCCTCGGCACAGGTCCTGCAAAGCCGACTGGTAATCGAGCACCGTGCAGTCATCTCGCCGCTGCCCGAAACCGACAGCCTCAGGCCCCCGCAGCAGTCCTCGCTGGCGGGACTGCAACTGGCCGGGGACTGGACGCGAACGGGTTGGCCGGGGACGATGGAAAGTGCCGTTCGCAGTGGCCTGCTGGCGGTCGAGAATCTGCTTGCCCAGCAGGGTATTGCGGAACCGTTGCTGCAGCCCGACTTGCCCACCGGACGGTTGGCTCGCTGGCTGCTTGGACTGTGAACCGACGGGACTAGACCGATGAAGCGGACCGTCCCCATCCTGGCACTGGTGGTCAGCCTGTTGACAACCGGTGTCATCGCCTTTCGGCTGATCACGGGCAGGAGCTGGATCGAGTGCCTCTACCTGGCCGTTGTCACGCTGACCACGCTGGGCAACCGCGAGCCGGCTCCCCTGGGGGACGCCGGCATGATTTTCGTGGTCGTCTACCTGCTTTGTGGCGCGGGCACGTTGATGTTCGGCCTCACACAATTGGGCCAGTGGCTCGTCTCCGACGAACTGCGAATCGCCCTGGAGAATCGACGCATGCACCAGATCATCGCCAAGTACCACGATCACATGCTCGTTTGCGGCTGTGGACAGATGGGAGAGATCATCTGCCGGCAACTCGGCAAACAGGGCCGGCCCTTCGTGGCCATCGACACCGACCTCGAGCGGCTCAGGGAACTCTGCGTTCCCAACGGCTGGTCCTACCTGCACGGCGACGCCACCGATGATGAACTGCTGAAGGCCGCCGGGATCGATCGTGCCGGTGGCCTGGCCACCGTGCTTTCCTCCGACGCCGCCAACCTCTACGTCGTGATCTCGGCCAAGCGACTCAACCCCAAGCTCGCGATCGTCGCCCGGGCGACCGAGAACTCCGCGGCCGACAAGCTGCGCCAGGTCGGAGCCGGTCATGTCATCAACCCCTACCAGGCCGGGGCCGTTCGCATGGCAAGGCTGTTGATCCATTCGGGAATCGACAACCTGCTGGAAATCGTCGATGGCCACCACGCCGACCTGGAACTCGCCGAGATCCCCGTTTCAGAGTCCGGGCCGCTGGCGGGCCAGGAGATCAGCGACAGTGGCCTGCAGGAACTGGGGATCATGGTGATCGCCATCCGGCGCCTCGACGGCAGTCGCCGCATGCCAGTCCACGGAGACGATCGACTCGACCAGGGAGACTCGCTGCTGGTCGTCGGGCAACAGGAGGCAATCCAGGGACTGCTGACCGCTGCCGAATCCGCCTGATTCGCTGCGGATCACGCCAGGATGTCCAGGCACGCTGGATCGTCGTGGTCGAGCGTGACAAGCTCGCCGCTGGGAAAGAGGTGGTTGTACTTCAGACCGCTGCCGGTGTTGAACAGCACGATCCGTTCCGAAGAATCCAACCAGCCGGATTCGCGCAACCGCTTGGCCGCCGCCCAGACGGCTCCGGCCTCAGGACACAAGTAAAGCCCCTGGCCGGCGGCCATCTCGTGGACCCCGTTCAACAATTCCTCGTCGCTGACCGAAACGGCCGTGCCATCACTCTCGCCTAACACCTGCAACATCAGGAAATCGCCAATCGCCGCGGGGACCCTCAGTCCCGAAGCCACCGTGCGGGCGTTCTCGAACGGGGTCGCCGAGTCTGCTCCCGCCTCGAAGGCACGCACGATCGGCGCGCAGTGCTCGGCCTGGACGACGACCATCCGGGGACGCTCGGATCCGATCCACCCCAGCTGTTGCATCTCGTCGAACGCCTTCCACATCCCGATCAGGCCTGTCCCGCCGCCGGTGGGATAAAAGACCACATCGGGAAGCTGCAACCGGCCGTCGGCGGCCAGGTCGAAGGCCAGCTCGTAGCCCATCGTCTTCTTGCCCTCGATCCGGAACGGCTCCTTCAACGTCGACAGGTCAAACCAGCCGAACCGTTCGCGGCCCTGCCCGACCAGCTTGCCGCAGTCACCGATCAGCCCGTTGACCAGGTGCACCCGGGCCCCTCCGACAACCGACTCGATGATGTTCGCCGGCGGCGTGTCCTCGGGCATGAACAGCACGCACTCCATCCCCGCCGCAGCGGCGTAGTAAGTCGCGGCCCCGGCAGCATTGCCCGCCGAGGGCAATGCCACCGAGGTGGCGCCCAGGGCCCGGGCGCGGGTCACCGCCGCCGACATGCCACGGGCCTTGAAACTGCCGGTGGGATTGAACGACTCGTCCTTGACCCACAGACTGGAAAACCCTTCAAAAGCTCCGTCGTCCCGGCACCTCAACAGCGGGGTCTGGCCCTCGCCCAGGGAGACGACCTGGGACATGTCTTCGACGGGCATCACCTCCTGGAACCGCCACATCGACCGGGTGGCTCGCGAACGGACCACGTCGGGGGTAAAAGTCGATCTCAACGACTCGAGGTCATAGCCGACCAGCAACGGTTTCCCGCAGTCGGTGCACAGGTTCTGCAATTGATCAACGGCATGGTCCCTGCCGCAGGCAGCACATTTCAACGACGTATGCACCGGTCGGAATCTCGCGAAAACCAGGAGTGGAAACAGGCAGCAAGCCAGACTAGCGTCAGGCGTCGATGCGTTCCAGCGGGCCGGAAACCAGGCCTCACCCCTGGTGGGCCGTTCGCACCAGTCCGGCCACCCAGTCCCCGACATCGGCCAGCACTGTCTCGGCATCGGCCGCCGGATCGGTGAGCGGTTCAAGTCGCCTGACAAGCGCCGATCCGACAATGGCTCCATCGGCCTGCCCCTTCAACGCCAGCAGGTGCTCGGGACGGCTGATGCCAAACCCGACGGCCAGCGGCAGGTCGGTCCGCGTTCGCAGGCCGGCCAACTGACCGGCCAACGCCTCGGGCAGTGCGTCGCGGGCCCCGGTGGTCCCGGCCACCGCGATGCAGTACAGGAAGCCGCTGGCCGATGCCACGATCGCCTCGACCCGCGACTCCGGTGTGGTCGGGGCAATCAACTGGACCAGGTCCAGCCCGGCCCCGCGGACCACTCGTCCAAGATCGGCCGCCTCGTCACCGGGCAGATCCGGCACGATCATCCCGCTGAATCCCGCGGTGGCAGCCCGTGCCACGAACGCCTCGAGACCGATCCGGAAGACAATCGCGTAGGAGACCATCGCGACCAGGGGAGGTGTCGCCTCGCGATCCAACTCGCCGAAGCGTTCGAAGATCGCTTCCACGGTCAACCCCGCCTCGAGGGCCCGCGTGTAGGAGGCCTGGATCACCGGACCGTCGGCGATCGGGTCGCTGTAGGGAAAACCCACCTCGATCAGATCGACGCCGGCGGCGGCCAACCGGCCGATGACCGACAGCGTCGTGTCGAGATCAGGATCACCGGCAGTGACAAACGGCATGAACGCCATCCGCCCCTCGGCTGCCAGTCCGCGAAAGGTCGCGGCAATCCGGGTTCCAGTCGTCATGGCGCGTCCTCGGACTCCAGCAACCGGCTGACCTCGGCCACGTCCTTGTCGCCGCGGCCCGAGAGGCAGACAACCACGGCCGACTCGGGGGGCATCTCGGCAGCGGCCCGGCAGGCGTGAGCAACCGCATGAGAACTCTCGACTGCCGGGATGATTCCCTCCAACCGTACCAGCCGCCCGAAAGCCTCCAGGGCCTCGCTGTCACCAACATGGGTGTACTGCACGCGGCCGGTCTCTTTCCAGTAGCTGTGCTCGGGACCGACCCCCGGATAATCCAGACCGGCGGAGATCGAGTGAACGTCGAGCGTCTGACCATCATCATCCTGCAGCACGTAACTGTAGCTGCCGTGCAGCACCCCGGGAGCCCCGTGGCTGAGCGTGCTGGCATGGTCACCCGGTTCTGGACCACGGCCTCCCGCCTCGACACCGACCAGCCCGACCCCCTCGTCCTCGACAAACGGGTGGAACATCCCGGCCGCGTTCGAACCGCCCCCCACGCAGGCCACCACCAGCTCGGGCAGTCGCCCCAGTGTTTCCAGGCTCTGGCACCGCGTCTCACGACCGATCACCGACTGGAAGTCCCGGACCATCATCGGGAACGGGTGTGGACCGACAACGCTGCCGATCACGTAATGCGTCGAGTCAACGCTGGCCATCCAGTCACGCATTGCCTCGTTGATCGCATCCCGCAACGTCTGCGACCCACTGGTCACGGCCCGTACCTCCGCACCCAGCAACCGCATGTTGTCGACGTTGGGCTGCTGGCGGCGAATGTCCTCGGCCCCCATGTAGACCACGCACTCCAGTCCAAAACGGGCACAGGCTGTCGCGGTGGCGACACCGTGCTGTCCGGCCCCGGTTTCGGCGATCACCCGGTTCTTGCCCATCCGCCGGGTCAGCAGCAACTGGCCGACCGTGTTGTTGATCTTGTGGGCTCCGGTGTGATTGAGGTCCTCGCGTTTGAGGTAAACCCGGCCGCCCCCCAGTTCCTCGGTCAGCCGCCGTGCAAAATACAGTGGGCTGGGCCGGCCGACGTAGGTCGCCAGCAGGTGTTCAAACTCCGCCTCGAAGTCCGGGTCCTGCCGGGCCCGCTGGTATTCCCCGGTCAACTCCTCCAGCGCGTGCATCAACGTCTCGGGAACGAAACGGCGTCCGAATTCACCGAATCGTCCGAGATCATCGGGCACGTGACTGCTGGCCGAGGTCATTGGTGGCTCCGGGGAACGAGAATCGCCATTATTCTGGTCGGTTCCCATGCGGTCAACGGGTCGTGGACTCCCGCGGTTTGACACTGCGGGAACCGGCCCGCATCATGGTCGCCGGTTTCTCTTCGATGGAGTTTGTGATGTTCCGGATGCGGATTCCCGATGACCAGGCGTCGTTGGCTGAATTGTACAAGCGGGGCGAGGCGGCGATCCCCGGCGGGGTCTGTTCCAGTACCCGCCGTAACCGGGCGTGGAACAAGCCGGTTTACGCGCAACGGGCCGAGGGAGCGAGGTTCTGGGATGTCGAGGGCCGAGAATTTCTCGACTTCTCGATGAGCCACGGAGCCACGCTGCTGGGCCACGCACCGACCGGTCTGAAACAGGCCTTCGACATCGCCTGGCAACACGGCGTGCTTTGCAGCATGGACACACCGTTTCATGTCGATCTGGCCGAACAACTGTGCCGGATCGTACCCTGTGCCCAACGGGTCCGGTTCACCAATTCCGGTTCCGAGGCGACGTTGCACGCGCTGAGGCTGTGCCGGGCGGCAACCGGGCGGGACAAGATCATCCGCTTCTTCGGGCATTTTCACGGCTACCACGAGTTCACCTACATCGGCGGCCATCCACCGGCCGATCAACTCGACGCGAGCCCGCCGTATCGCGAGAGTGCGGGGATCCCGGAATCGATGGCCGAGTTGATCATCCCGGTCGAATACAACAACCTCGCCGCGCTGGAAGCGGTCGTCGCGGCGCACGCCCACGAGGCCGGGACACTGCTGATCGAACCGGTCGACTACAATTGCGGCTGCATCACACCGGCAGCGGGTTTCCTGGAAGCGGCCCGGGACCTGGCCGATCAACACGAGCTGCTGCTGTTCTTCGACGAGGTCCAATCATTTGCCAAGGCCAGTCCCGGTGGCGCCCAGCAGGACTTCGGCGTCACGCCCGACCTGTGCACGATCGGCAAGTCGCTGGGAGCCGGCCTGCCACTCTCGGCGATCCTGGGCCGCGCTGACCTGATGGACCAGTACGCCCCCACCGGCCCGGTCGCCCACTCGGGAACGTTCAACGCACCGCTGACAAGCATCCTCGGCGGGCTGGTCTTCGTCGAACAGATCCAGCGGCCCGAGTTCTGGAAAACCATCAACGGCCTGGGCGATGTCCTGTTTGCCGGCCTGGAGGAGATCGCAGCGCGAAGCGAGGTTCCGGTCGTCTTCCAGCACCACGGCAGCCGTTTCGGTATTGTCTTTGGCACCCGTGACCCGGTGACCAATTACTCCGAGGCTCTCGTACACGACCCGGAGCTGATGCTCGAGTTCTGCCGTCAGACAACGGCGCGAGGCGTATATTTTCACGACTACGGCGGTGGTCCCTGCCATCACGGGTATTCATTGGCCCACACGCCCGATGACGTCGGACAGGCCCTGACGGCCATCGAGGACTCGCTGAAGGCAATGGCCTGACGAAAAGTCGGGCAGCGAAATTGTTTCCGCCGGAAACCTGCTCCTGCTAGAGTATGTCCATGCCGATCAAGATCCGCTGCCGCCAGTGCAAGGAAGTTGTCAACGCGCCGGATCGGGCGCGGGGCAAGGCCATCCGCTGCCCGAAGTGCAAGTCGCCGGTCAGGGTCCCGAAAGGAAAAAAGGGGGAGGGGACCGCCGAACAGACCCCGGCCGACGACGAGTCGTTCTTTTCGACACTGGATCTGAAAAACGCCGAGGACACCCGGGCACGACTGTGTCCCAAGTGCGCGACCGAGGTCAGCAAGGAGGATCTGACCTGCCCGACCTGCCATGTCAATCTTGACACCGGTGTCGTCAGTTCACGGATGCAGAAGCGACTGAAACGCAGGGGTCCCAACCCCACCCTGTTCTACGGCGCTGCCTGGAAAGACTCGTGGAGGTTCATGTGGGACAACCAGCGGCTGGCACTGCAGACCTGGATGGTCACGTCGGTCATCACCGCCATGCAACTCGGCCTGATCTTCCTCACCTTCTGGATCGTGGTCACGTTCTTGCCGGGGAAACAGGGGCCCGAGCAATCAGGGGGAGACGAGGAAGGCAAGTCCGAGGTGCCACTGCTCTCGGAACTGCTCAAGGACCAGGGATACAACATCCACAATGGACTGATGGCCCTGTTGTACATGGTCGTTGCCGGTTGGGTCTGGCACCTGTGCACCAAGGTCATCCAGACCACGCTCGCCCGCAAGACGCGGGCCAAACGGGTCAGCTTCCAGTTCATTGACGCCGGGGCTATCGGCGTCAAGGCCTACGTCTGGCCGATCATCTACTCGGCCCCGGTACTGATCGTGGCACTGCCGCTGGTGATCCTGATCAACGCAGGGATCGGTGGATTCACCGATCCGGTAAAAACCCGGGCCGCGCTGACCAGCGTGCCGGCACTGATCGTCTACGGCATCATGGGCACACTGCTGCTGCTGACGGTGCCGACGATGATGGCTCACATGTCACAAAAACACACCTTCAAGGCCTGGTCGATGCCACTGATGATGGTAACCGCGGCCAAGAACATCGTGCCGACGTTGTACCTGGGCCTGGTCTCGCTGGTGATGTTGATCCTGCCGATTGCCATGATCGGCGCCGGCTTCGCGATCACCGAATTCGTGCTCAAACAACGCGGGCTGTTCAGGGAACCGCAGTTCATTGCCTGGTGGGAATTGCGGCACTTCGAGGGAGTCTCGAGCGGATCGCTTTCCACGATCGCTTTTCCGTGGAAGACCATCGGAGCGTACTTCGGCACAGTCGTCATCGCCGGTTTGTTTGCCTCTTACGCACTGGTCTTCATCAGCAGAGCGATCGGGTTGTTCGTCTACTACTTCCAGCAGCGTCTCGACCTGGTCGTCCGGACCCTGCCGGGCCAACTGGCCGGGTTCTGGACCCGCACAGCGGCGTTTCTGGTCGACTCTTTCATCATCGGACTCATCGGCTGGATCTTCGAACCCGTTGAACTCTGGAAACTCAACGAAAAAGGCAAACTGGCCTCGGTGCTGATTGCCGGCCTGATCGTGTTCCTCTGCTCCCAGTACGGGATCGGTACCGGCCTGATGTATGGTTACGTCTGCCTGCTGCCGTTGTGCGGGTTCGTGTACTTTACCCGCAGCGAGAGTACCAAGGAGCAGGCGACGCTGGGCAAGGAAGCCGTCGGCATCATGGTTTCCGGCCCCGAAGGCCAACGACTCACCTTCGCCCAGGCCGGCAAGAGATCCGTCCTGAAGATTCTCCTGTTCCCGGGCTGGATCATGGCCGGCCTGACCCCCCAGAAACAGGCGGCCCACGATATCGCCGCCAAGACGCTGGTCGTCTTCCGCGGGGACCTCGATCGCGATTGAGAGACATCGGTTCGCCTCTCAAGGCGTCTCGCCGCGACAGTCCCACCGTTGACACCTCCCCACCCCAATCTACAATTGACTGTTCAGCCGCTCGAATGGCCTGACGCCGCGACGTCGGGCAAACCGCGTGGCACTCGAATAACCCGCCAGGACGGCAAGAGTCGTTCGCCTGCCGGGTCCCGTCCTGCGGGTGTCACCGGGCCGCGTCGGTTGCGGCCGGGTTCTTCTCCCCGCCCCCGCTTTTTCCCCGCCTGCACCCGACCAATGTCTGCCCCATGGTCACAAAGAACTCCAAGGACCTCTTTGACGAAAGCACGATGAGCTTCGGGGACCACCTCGAAGTTCTCCGCGTCCACCTCTTCAAGGCGATCATCGGCCTGGCCGTCGGCGTGGCGTTGACGCTGGTCCTGGGAGACAAGCTGGTGGCGGTCATCCGCAGCCCGATCGACGACGCGCTGCGGGCCCGTGGAATCCAGACCCAGGATGACCTGGGCGGCTTCAACCTCTGGGACCACTTCAAGGCCACCGTCACCGGCGTCCCGATCTACGATGGCAGTTCCCAGATCACCGACGAGGGCGTCAAGGCGTTGCAGAAACTCGAGCGGCTCCGCCAACTCGACCTCAGCGGCACAGCCGTCACCTCTGCCGGCCTGAAATCGCTGGCCGCGAACCAACCGGAGCTGACAATCGAACGTGACGCGTTGGCCGTTGCCAGGCTGACTGACCTCGCCGAACTGGGTGCCCGCTGCCAACTCAACTCTCAGCACGAACCCGACTCGCTGGCATTCTCGGGACCGGAATTCACCGACGAGCATCTGTCAAGACTCGCGGAATTCAAGAAGCTCAGGATGCTGGACCTGCGAAACTCCAGTATCACCGATGCCGGGCTCGCCGCGCTGGTCCCCCTCACCAACCTCCAACTGCTCAACCTCGCTGGCACCAAGATCACCAACACCGGGCTCGAAACGCTCGCCCGGCTCAAGACGCTGAAGACCCTGTTGATTTCCAGCCCCGAGATCGACGACGGCGCGATGGCCTCCATCACCAGTCACTCCGGACTCGAGGAACTCAACCTCGTCGGAACCCGCATCAGCGACGACGGGCTCGATCAGCTCGATCAGCTCAAGCAGTTGAGGTCGCTCTCCCTGTCAGGAAACGACATCACCGACAAGGGGCTGGCCAACCTGGTCAGGAAGTCACCGCAACTGACCCGGCTCGATCTGGCCGGAACCCGGGTCAGCGACGCTGGCATCAGCCAACTCGCCGGGTTGCAGCACCTGGAAATCCTCAACCTGACCCGTGACACGAACGCCACCGGCCTGGGCGGTAGCGAGACCTTCGCGTCGATCAGTGAGCAGGCAAGCCTGGTGGTCCGCGTCCGTCCCTCGCAACTGGCCAACGTTGTGCAGCGGGCCTATCCCGATCAAATGGCACGTCTGCAGCATGATCCCGACGAACGTCGTGTTCCCCTGCAACTGGCTGCCGGTGAGTTTGCCGTGTTCAGGGAAACCGCCGATCGCATGGACAAGCCGATCACGCTGAACGTCCAGGAAGCGTTCATGACCTACCTGAAAGTCGCCCTGGTCGGCGGGATCGTTTTTGCCAGCCCCTGGATCTTCTACCAGGTCTGGCTGTTCGTGGCTGCCGGGCTGTATCCGCACGAGCAGAAGTACGTCTACATCTTTCTGCCCTGTTCGCTGGTGCTGTTCATGGGGGGGGCGCTGTTCTGCTTCTTCCTGGTCTTTCCCTTCATCCTGCACTTCCTGCTCGGTTTCAACGACTGGCTGGAAGTCACACCCCAGATCCGGCTCTCCGAGTGGATCTCGTTCGCCGTCATGCTGCCGCTGCTGTTCGGGGTCAGTTTCCAGCTTCCCCTGGTGATGCTGTTCCTGGAAAGACTGTCGATCTTCGATGCGACCGCCTACCGCGAAAAACGCCGCGTGGCCACCCTGGTCATCGCGATCATCTCGATGTTGCTCACCCCCGCCGATCCGGCGAGCATGCTGATGATGATGATGCCACTGATCCTGCTCTACGAACTGGGGATCTGGCTTTGTCGTTACATGGCCAGTCGCAACCCCTTCCAACCGGAAACGATCTGACGACCATCACGGCTTCACGGCTGTTCACCTGGGAACTCGTCCTGGGCCCGTTGCTGGTTGTGTCTCGCAACTCCTCAATCCAACCGACTCCTCGCCTGGCAAGTGAACCGCATGGTACATCCCACGCTTGGCTGGTCCGGCGATGCGGCCAGCGGCCACCTGGTACTGCTCGACCAGACACGCTTGCCGCTTGAGATCCACGAACTTTGCTGTCGTCGGCTCGAGGATGTGGTCGAGGCGATTTGTTCCTTGAGCGTGCGGGGGGCACCGGCGATCGGAGTGGCCGCCGCCTACGGGGTCGTCGTTGGTTTGCAGCCGGCAAGAAGTTCTTCACGAGAGGACTTTCTGGGCCGGCTCGAGGAAGTGGTGGCCACGCTGGCCGCCAGCCGTCCCACCGCGGTCAACCTCGCCTGGGCCCTCACCCGACTCAGCCAGGTTGCCCACGCCGACCAGGCACTCGATACCACCGACCTGCATGACCGGTTGCTCGAGGAAGCCCGGCGGGTGCAGTCCGAGGACGAAGCGACCTGCACCGCGATCGGCCAGGCCGGTATCGAATTCGTTCCCGAGGGCGGGGGAGTCCTGACACACTGCAATGCCGGAGGCCTGGCCACCGCCGGATCGGGAACGGCACTGGCGGTGCTGTTTGCCGCGGCCGACCAGGGGCGAAAATTCGAGGTCTACGCCGACGAAACCCGGCCACTGCTGCAGGGCGCCCGGTTGACCACCTGGGAACTGCTCAATCATGGCATCCCCACCGTCCTGATCTGCGACTCGATGGCCGCCTGGGCAATGCAACAAGGCCGCATCCAGGCGGTGATCACAGGTGCCGATCGGATCGCCGCCAACGGTGACGCGGCCAACAAGATCGGCACCTACGCCCTCGCGGTCCTCGCCCGAAAACACGAGATCCCCTTCTACATCGCAGCCCCCCGCAGCACGTTTGACTTCGCACTGCCCTCCGGGAAAGACATCCCGATCGAGGAACGTGGAGCCGACGAGATCACCCATGGTTTCGGACGGCAAACAGCCCCCGACGGTGTCGGCACCTGGAATCCCGCTTTCGATGTCACACCGGCCGATCACATCACGGCCTTGATCACCGAACGGGGAGCGATCGCACCGGTGACACGTGAACGGATCGCCGAGGCACTCGAACCCAATGGAGCCGGGTCATGCCGGGCCTGAACGTCCTGGTACTCGGTGATTCACCACGGGCCACCGAGCTGCTCACCCGGATCGATGCCGACGAACGGGCCAACCGACACACCGCCACGTCCAGCAACGTGCCCGACCTGCCCGACCTGGTCGTACTGGCCGGCTCAAACGAGTCGGACCTGGCAATCGCCCTGCACCTGCTGGAGAGCGGTCGCCCACTGATCCTGATCGCCGGTTCCCACCTGACCTCGGCCATCGTCCATCGGCTGGGATTGATCTCGGAAGAAACCGGCATTCCCGTTCGCTGCTGGTTTCCCACCGTCGCCCGACTGGACAACCGCCAACTTCCCGAAAAACAAGCGTTGAGACTGGATCGAGCAGCCAACGGGTCCCTGAAAGACCTGCTGTTCGATGACCTCGCCCTGCTCTGTCACCTCGCCGGACGCTTCGACCAGGTAACCGCCACACTTGGTCCAACCGCCACCGTCACACTCGGCACCGCCGACAACCGAACCGCCACCTGGACACTGCGGCCCACCACCGGGGCCGAAACAGCCACGCTGCTGGTCGATGAGCAATCGATCGATCTCGGCGAACCGGCATCCCGGGATTCAGGCAACGACTGGGAAACGGTGGTCTCCGGCGACGGGCATATGCCGTTCGAGAGCCTCGTCGATCTCGTCGAGACCTTCGAGGCGATCGAGGATTCGGCACGAAGGCGGCGGACAATCGACCTTCATCACGAGCCGACATCCGAGCGAACAGTCTTCAAGAGCCAGATGACGACCGTCGGTTGCCTGTTGCTGCTGCTGACGCTGCTTGGACTCATGGCACTGCTGGGGCTGGGTGCGATCCTGGATCCGACATCCACGCGAGCCGGACGGGCCGCCCGTGTCGGCTTCCTGGTCGCCGAGGCCGCATTCCGGCCGGGCACCCCGGACCTGACTGACTCCGGCAGGGACCAGCTGGAACAGGTCGCGGGCCGATTCGAGCACGTGCACGCCCCGGTCGTGGTCGCCGCAACCGGAAACACCGCGTTGGACGGAAAACGCCTGGCCACGATTCAAGACGGCCTGTCCGCGCGGGGACACGCCGACACCTCGACCCGTGTCGTCACCGACACCGCCCCACAACGCTGGAAGCACAACGTGCTGCGGGTCGCCCGCATTGCCTGGCTGGCACCACTTGTGCTCTTCCTGCTGCTGCAGGCATTGATCCTGGCGACACGCAAGACCGCCAACCGGTCCTGAATCAGGACCTCCTGAAACCGGTTACGGCACCCCATTTGGATCTCGACACCATCGCGGCGCCTGGTCTATAAACCTGCCGTTGGAACGCCGGTTCACTCCAGCGGCGAAGGGTAGACCCTCGCAGGACTCCCTGTGAGACCCTCGCCGGTGCCGGCACGTCCTTCACCGGGGAATTGTGATGAATCGAGCCGCATGTTTCACAGGAAGCCTGGCTCTGTTGCTGGCCCTCTCTGGCTGCCAATCCTCAATCTTCAAGCCCAATCTCGGATCTCATTTCCGGTTGCCGCACTGGGCCGGAGGAAGCAAGCCGATTCCGGATCTTCCCGATTCTCTCGATCAACCCGCGGCCACCGACGGTGTCGTCCGTGCCACCGAACCAACCGCAGCCGGACCTGAAGACCTGGCCACCATCCTCGGCACCGCACACCAGACGTTTCGCAACGGCCGATTGACCGACGCCGCCCAGCACTACCAGGCCGTACTCAAACTTGACCCCGATCACTCGGTCGCTCACCATCGCCTGGCCATCATCGCCGATCGCCAACAGGACTACACCCAGGCCGATCGCCATTACCAGTCGGCCACCAAGTCCTCACCCCAGGACACCGATCTGCTCAGCGATTTCGCCTACTCGAAGCTGCTGCGTGGTGACCTCGACGCCAGCAAGAGACTGCTGCGGCAGGCGTTGGCCATCGATCCGACTCACTCTTACTCGCTCAAGAACCTCGGATGGATCCAGGCTCGCGAGGGTCACTACGATGCCGCCCTGGAAACTTTCCGCAAGGCCGGCTCCGAAGCCGAGGCACAAGAGAATATCTCCCGCCTCTTCCCTCAAGGCCGGCCCTCCACGACAAAGGCCAATGACCCCAACCTCACACCGTCAAGAACCCTGCCCAACCCCCTTTCGATCACCGACCCGATCAGTGGCGATCCCGGCCACCAGACCCTCCCGGAACCAACAATCCCCCTGGTCCCCTCGGCTGACCCTCCTCCCAGCCTCACTGACACCGCAGCTGATCCGGTCGTCGTTCCTGCCGGGGCCAAGGAGCCGATAGTGCCGGCCAACGAATTCGCGTCCCAACCTCGGCCATCAGCAACAACGGTTGACCTGCCCTCGCAGCCATTCCCCGCGGCCGGGCCAATTCCCACCACGCCGGGAGCAACCACCGACGGTGTCATACCGACTCGTTCCACCAACGGAACTTCCCGGATGGACCCCGAGTTTTCTCGCAGCGCGGCACGACTGGGACTCTCGATCGGTCCCGGCTCACTACTGCCTTACTCGTCCACCGCACCGGCAACCGGCAACAGCTTGATCGACGCCGACAAAACGACACCGGTTGCCCCCCCGTCGAAGCTGATTCCGGCTCCGGCAGCAACCAACGCCGATCCACTCTCGAGCTTCGAGACCGAGTTGCAGGACGATCCGGCCAGTGAACGAGAAGCCGTGCGGGAGCGACTGAGTCCATCACCTGGCCCGACAGTACCGACTATTCCCTAGTCGCCCGGTCGATCGTGGTCCAACGGGTCAGCCGGCCAGCAGTTGCTGCTCGATCGACTCGACCACCTCGCGCACTGTCCAGGAATCGGAACTGACCGCCATCGCACTGTCGGTCTCCAGCCAGCCGCGGACCTTTGACACGGCCGACATCACCGTGCTGTGGTTCCGCCCGCCGAAGAACTCACCGATCTCACTGAAAGCGGCCTGGGTGTGCTTGCGGGCAAGGAACATCGCGAGCATCCGCGGCTGCGCAAGGCTCCTGGTTCGCCGTGACGACTTCAGTTCGTCGGCACGCAGGCCAAACAGCGAACAAACGGCCTTCTCGACATCGGTCAGACCGACAATGCGGATGCAATCCCTCTCCAACTCGGAGAGGACCTTGCGGGTGATCGGACCGGTGATCCGTCGATGGCCCGAGGCGATCGACCAGTTCTGCAGGCAGTGCATTGCACCTTTGAGTTCGCGAACGCTGTGCGGGAACCGCCGGGCGACGGTCGCCAGGGACTCGGGCGTGAAGACAACGGTCATCTTCTCGGCCATGCGACGGACAATTTCACGCCGCGAGGCCAGTTCGGGTGGCTCGATCCGACACACCAGTCCCGAGATGAAGCGGGACGTGAGTTCCTCGCTGACCTTCGACAGCAATCGTGGGTGTTGATTGCCGGTCAGCACAACCTGTCGACCGTGCGATTCCAGTTGCTTGATCGTGTGCAGGAACTCCTCCTGGACCACCTTCTTGGCGTCCAGAAAGTCGACATCATCAACCAGCAGGACGTCGATGCTCCGGAATCTCTGCCGAAAACTCGGGGTGGTGTGCTCCCGCAACGCCGCGGTGAAGTAGTTGGTGAACGTCTCGGCCGTCAGATAATTCACCTGCAACGACGGGTACAGCTTCCGGAAACGGCGGTAGATTCCCTCCAGCAGGTGCGTCTTACCGACACCGACACCGCCGTGGATGTAGAGCGTGTTGATTGTCGAGGCGGGAGCGTCGCAGATCTGGCTGGCGGCGGTCAGTGCCAGGCGGTTACTGTCTCCGACGACAAAATCCTGCAGATCGGCGAAACGGCGCCCGGCACGCGCTGTCGACCCCGCCGCGGCCCGGTCACGAGCCTGCGACGATCCAGCGGGGGACGCTGGCGAACCCTTGACCGTCTCGAGCATCACCCGCGAATCGACATCCAACCGCACGCGTGCCGACGGTCCCAGGACACTGGAGGCCGATTCCTGCAACGCTTTGCGGAATTTCCGTTGCATCCAGTTGACGACGAACGGACTTCCCACGCCGAATCGAACATCGCCACCATCCACATCGACGGTGCACCGGCCAAGAAACCAGTTGTCGAAGTTCTTCTTCCCGATCAACTCGGTCAATCGTCCGAGAATCTGCCCGACAATCGCCGATTCGGCCACAGCCGTCTCGTCGTGCCGTTTGGTTGTTGATGATTCGGGCTGCATCGTGCACCCCCCGGGGTCGACCGCGCGCAGACGCCGCAACGGAAGAAGACAGCACACCCCCCCGGGCGAGAGCTTTGGGCACTCCGTTGCCTCGGGCACGTGTCGCAGTGGAACTTCTTGTTGTGCGCGGAATCGCTTGGACGTGGAAAAGGGAAAGCCGCGGGAGGTGCAGCGAGTGAGAGTCTTGTCGCCTCCCGCGCCTGCTCAGTCGTAAACTCAATCAGTCAGTGTCGCCGATCCTACTGCTGACCAAGCCGGTGTCAAACGTCCCGACACCCGAATCGAAAACATTCCCGGGATTTGTTCGCGGTTGGTCTCAAACCGCAGAGATCCGCCCACCCAACTGCTGGCAACCCGGCCGACATGCCGGCGAGATGTTGACAACCTGTCGACGACTCGATGGCTAGAGTCGGCAGCAGCCCGTCCCGCAGGGGCCGGCATCCGGAGGCGGGCAACCCGTGGTGATCGGCAACGCGGTACCGGAACGAACCGAGGGGACGCTGAGCAACTTGTTGAGATCCGGTGATGCGCAACCAGGACAGGCGATCAACGTGTCAGACCGCACCAGCAGTTCGAACTCGAGATCACACCGGTCACAGCGGTACTCAAAAATCGGCATTGATCCGAATCCCCTTCCCACTCACCGGTTTCAGACCCAGGGGGCGACCGCTTTGCCGATCACCGGAAAACACCTTGAAGGTCGTCCTCGCCAAGTCACTCCTTCGAAGCAAATCCCGCCGTCGCTGCCTGGATCTCCCCCGTCGATCTGTAACCACCTCTGCCACGGGTATCCAATCGGCTGAATAACCAACCGGCGGCGAGACAAAGCGATCATCGACCGGTACCAGGAGGACCTCGGCGTTCTCCGGAGACGTGTTCGACCAACCGGATCGAAGAACCAGCGCCAGGAACAGCATCGCAAAGGTCAACCCGATCAATGTGCCGGGAAACGGCCGCGACTCGGGCCTGAGACCCCGGCGAACGATCTGGCTCTCCACGGCATTCCACAACCCGGGACGCTCGACGACCGGCGACTCCATCTGCAGGTACTCCAGGCAGCCCTGTGACTCCTGCAACTGCAACCAGGCCCGGCAGCACGCCGGACAACGCGCCAGGTGATCCTGCAATTCGGACCCCGGGTCCCGATCGAGATCCTGCCCGACCTCCAACGCCAGTTCGTCTCGTACCTGCTGACAGTTCATGTTCACCGACGAGCTCCCATCCGATCCTCCCGCTTGCAGCGGCCGCTGATCTCAGCGGCCGCATCGCGATCGAGCCGTTTGAGCCACAGTTTCTGGAACCGCTGACGCGCCTCGGCCAATCGCCAGCGGATCGTGGCTTCCTTGCGATCAAGAATTGCCGCGATCTCGGATGTCGAGAAGTTCTCGAGATCACGCAGTACCAGGACCGTGCGATATTTCTCTGGAACATCCTCGAGCACACATCGAACTTCCTGCCGCAGGTCAAGATCACCACGAGGATCCTCGACCGGAGGATCCGGTGGCCGTTTCGAGGAACTCTCGCTGAACAGGACCGAACGGCCCCGCCGCTTGACCTTCCTCAGGTGGTCCATCGTCAGGTTCACTCCGATCCGGAACAACCACGGCCCAAAACGTCGCGACGTGTCAAACTGGCCCAGGCGGATGAAAGCCCTCAGAAACGTCTCCTGCGCCAGGTCCTCGGCCTGGTACGGATCGCGAATGAACCGGCCAATGACTCTCACCAACCTCCGTTCGTAACGCTCCACCAGGTCCCCGTAGGCAGACGTCCTGCCACGGCGCGTATCCTCGACCAGCCGGGAATCCGTCGAAATCGACGCCCCGTGGTCGGTCGTGCTGAGGGTTGGCGATTGAACTTCAGTCACTGTCGAATAATTCCATCGGGAATTTCTACGTCCCGGGACCAACCCGCGTTGGAGATTCCCGGGAAAAACTCCGGTTCCTGCCGCAACGTTAATTCTAACCTCCGCTCCAGGCCCTCGGCGAGTCCAACTGCCCGTCGACCAACCCTTGCAACCAGCCCTGTGCTGTCGGAAGATCGGGTGCCCGGTGGTCAACCATCGGACGAACTTCGCCGAATTTCCTGTTCCACGAGCACCTGATCATGGTCCGACCCAGTTTCCTGAAACCGACCCGTACCCTCTGCTCGCTTTGCGTCGTGTTCGCCCTGCTTCTTTGTGGCTGCGAGCAGGGTCCGGTTCCACCGGTCGAGGCTGATCCCGATTCCGATTCTGATGAGGAGGTCCGCGGCGGAGGCGGTGGCGCGTCCGGCGGTGGCGGTGGCGGTGGCTTTCCAGTCGCCGGGTCGTCGGTCACCCGCCGCAAGCTGGCTACCGATCCCGAGGGCCAGAGCGTCTACGAGTACCAGTTGACCAACAGCCACGGCATGCAGGTCTCGCTGATCAACTGGGGTGCGGCGGTGATCATGGTCCGCGTTCCCGATCGTAACGACAAGTACGAGAACGTGACGCTGAGCTTCGAGAAGGTAGAGAGTTACTTCGAACCCGGACCGTACTTCGGAGCAATCTGCGGTCGGTACTCCAATCGGATTGCCGGCGGAATCTTCAAGATCGGGGAGACCCAGTTCAAGCTGGCAACCAACAACGATACCAACCACCTGCATGGCGGCATCCGCGGATTCAATCGCCGTTTCTGGAAGGCCGAGAAAGTCAAGAACGATGGAACCGTCGGGGTGAAGTTCCACCTGGAGAGTCCCGACGGCGAGGAAAACTACCCTGGAACACTGTCGATCGACGTGACCTACTGGCTGACCGAACGCAGCGAGTTGAAGATCGAGTACGAGGCCACGACCGACAAGCCAACCGTGCTCAACCTGACCAACCACTGCTACTGGAACCTCGGCGGTGCCGGGTCTGGCGACATTCTCGGGCACGAACTGACACTGGATTGCCAGCACTACCTCCCGGTCGACAAGACGCTGATCCCGACCGGTGACCGGGCAACGGTCTCCGGCACGCCAATGGACTTCCTGTCACCCCAGCCGATCGGATCACGAATCGAGAAGGTCGAGGGAGGATACGACCACTGTTACACCGTCACCGGCGCCGACGGGTCTCTCAAACGCGTCGCCCAGGTCCACGACCCCAAGACCGGCCGGGTGATGGAGATTCTCACGACCGAGCCCGGCATCCAGTTCTACACCGGCAACTTCCTGGACGGCGAAGCCAAGAACGGGGGCTTCCCCAAACACGGGGCCTTTTGCCTCGAATCCCAGCATTTCCCCGACTCACCCAACCAGCCCGACTTCCCCACCACCTTGCTGAAACCCGGCGAGACCTATCACCAGACGACCGTTCATCGGTTCTCGGTGCGAAGAGCCCGGGCCCCCGGCGAAGGGGGCGGGGGTCGCGGTGGCAAACGCAAGTCCTCCGGTGGTGGTGGCGGTAGCGGTCGCATCGGATCGCTGATCGAACGCCTCGACAAGGACAAGGACGGCAAGATCGGCAAGGAGGAAGCCAGCTTCCTGAGCCGCCGCTTCGATTCGATCGATGCCAATTCCGACGGGTTCATCGAATCCAAGGAACTCGACGACGCCCGCAAGCGTGCCGGTGGAAGCGGCCGGTCAAAATCCAGCAAGAAGAAAAACACGACCCCGCCCGAGAAACCGGCCGGCAAGAAATCCGAAAAGAAGAACTAGGGTCACCGGTCTCCTCTCCCGGAGACTGACTTCACATGAACGCGCCGTCGCTGCAACGCCGGGGCACCTGGATCGTTGCCGGGTGCCTGCTGCTGTTGGTCATCGGAATCTGGTGGCAGTCGTCTGGTCCACAGCCGCCGGATCCGGTTCCACCGCTCAGCGGCACCGGATCTGGTGACTCGAACGACTCGGCCACCTGGGTCGGCAGCGGCTCCTGCTCGGAATGTCACCTCGACCAGGCCAACGATCACGCGGCCTCCTCGCACACCCGCGCCCTGGCCACGATCAATCTCGACCGCGAACCTCCCGACAGCGACTTCTTCCATGCCGCCTCGGGGCGACGTTACCGGGTCTACCGCAACGAAGGTGCCTTTCGTCACCGCGAATCCGTCTACGACGCCGACGACCGGGAACTTGTCCTCTCCGACCACGTGCTGACTCACGTCGTGGGCACCGGGCACCAGGGCCGGACCTACCTGATCGAAGACGACGGATTCCTGATCCAGAGCCCGATCACGTGGTACACCTCACGGAACCGATGGCAACTGGCCCCCGGCTATGACCGGGCCGATCACTCGTCGTTCGAGCGGCCGATTCCCGTCGACTGCCTGAACTGCCACGCCGGTCGTTCGGAATCCCGGCAGGGAGCCTATCACCGGGTAGCCATCCACGAGCAGACGATCGGATGCGAACGATGTCACGGACCGGGATCGCGACACGTCGAACAACGCAACGCGACGGTACTCGAGTCGGGCCAGGCCGACCCCACGATCGTTCAGCCCGGCCGGTTGTCCCGCGAACGTCTCGAGTCGATCTGCGCGCAGTGCCACCTGCAGAACAACGCCGCGTCGAACATCCGCGGCCGTCAACTGACCGGCTACCGACCCGGCCAGCGGCTTGCCGAACACCGGGCCCATTTCGTCCTCGACAATTCCCAGGCCGCGATGACCGTTGTCGGCCACGTCGAGCAACTGCACAAGAGCCGTTGCTACACCGCGACAAAGACCCTGACTTGCACCACCTGTCACGACCCTCATCACTCGATCACCAGCCGGGTCGAGGCCGACGACGTGTATCGCGCCAAGTGCCTGCAGTGCCACCAACCGCAGGCCTGCGGGCTGCCGGCAAGTGGACCCCGCCGCCGCGAGGCCCGGGACCGATGTGCCTCGTGTCACATGCCCCAGACGATCACCGAGATCCCTCACGTGGCCTCCACGCATCACCGCGTCGGGATCCACGACAGCGACAATACCGCCGATTCCCCGCAACGCCCTTCCACGCCCGGGCGACTTGTCCCGCTCTACGATCTCAGCCACCTGTCCACGCTCGACCAGGATCGCTGCCGGGGACTGGCCTACCGCCAGTTGGCCAGCAAGCAGTCCGACCCCGAGCTGGCCTCGAAGTTCCGGCTGCGGGCACGCCAGACGCTGCAAGAAGTGCGGAAGGCCGGGATCGACGATGCCGAGTTACTGGCCGCCCTGGCCGATCTTGTCCAGGCTTCCGATCCCGAGGGAGCGGGCCAGTTGGCCAAACTGGCGTTGGAACACGACAAGGACCTGACCCCCCAGGATCGTGTCAACGCGCTGGCCGTCCTGGCCAATTCCCACATCGGTGCCCGGCGACCCGGCGACGCGATCCCGATCCTGGAAAGGCTGGTCACGCTGCACCGTCACCCGGGCGCCTGGCTGCAACTGGGCCAGTGCCGCCTGGCCACCAACGACACCCCCGGTGCACTCGAGGCCATCGAACAGGCGGTGCGGATCAGTCCACAACGTCCCCGGTTCCAGGAACTCCTGGCAAGACTCTATCGCGATGCCGGCCGTGCCGATGACGCCCTGCGTCACGAGAAAATCGCCGCCGCCCTGAGGCAGCCACGACGAAACAGATGATTCGTTATCGAACGATTTTCCGCTTGCAGCACCCTCGTTGATCGCCAATACTCCCCCATTCTCCATGGCGGACGACGATGAGTTCACCTGTGCCCAGCTACCGCGAATCGCACCTGGGTCGTGGCGTCGATTACCACGACCGCTTCACCAGGAATTGCCGACGGCGGATGATGTGGCAAATCGAACAGGGCGTTCTCGACCGGGTTCTCGACCGGTTTGACGAGCCCGGCTGCGAACCCGCAGCCAGCGGCACCAGGCCGCCGATTGATTATCTCGACTTCGCCTGTGGAACCGGCCGGGTGCTGGCCTTCGTCTCGGCCCGCACCGCTTCGGCCACCGGAATCGATGTCTCCGGTTCGATGCTCGACGTGGCCAAAACAACCGCGCCGTCGGCAGAACTGGTGATGGGCGACATCACCCACGAATCCAACACGCTGGGCGGGCGAACGTTCGACCTGATCACCGCGTTCCGGTTCTTTCCCAACGCCGAGCCGTCACTGAGAACCGAGGCGATGCAGGCGCTGGTCAGTCACCTGAAACCGGAAGGCCGCCTGGTGTTCAACAACCACCGCTGCCTCTCGTCGCTCCGCAAACGCCTGGTCCGCGGCCTGACGCTGGGACGCCGCGGCCGCTCGGGAATGACGCGGGACGAAGCCGAGCAACTGGTGACCAGCGGCGGACTGGAAATCGAACGGATCGAACACGCCGGGGTCATCCCCGAATACGAGCGGTTGATCCTGCGACCACGCTGGATCGTCGAACGGGTCGAGTACCTGGCCACGCGGCTCCCGTTGGCCGGTATCGCCGAAAACCTGGTCTACGTCTGCCGCCGCCCGGCTGCGGCTGCGGCTGCGGACAGGATCCGTCAGGCGGCCTAGGCAGCCGGTGTGGACATTCCCGCCCAACCCGCCGGTCACACCGCGTCGAGTTCGCTCAACAGCTGATTGGGCAGTGAAAACAATTCGTTGATCTCGCTGGGGAGATCATCAAAGAATAAGTCCTGTCCCTCGCCACCGGAGATCGTATCGCGCGTGCCACCCTGCCCGTCGACGTAATCGTCACCCAGATTCCCCAGGACCACGTCAGCACCACTTCCGGCCAGCAGCGTGTCGTCGCCGTCACCACCAACCAGGATGTCGTCGCCACGGGAACCGTTGAGGGTGTCGCTGCCGTCACCGCCACCAATCTGGTCGTCGCCACGTTCGCCAAGGAGCTTGTCGTCACCGTCACCGCCAACGAGCGTGTCGTTGCCGTTGCCACCCTTGATCGAATCGGCACCGTGGTCGCCCAGCAGCCGGTCATTGCCGTTGTTGCCGTAGAGGCTGTCGTTGTCCCGGCCACCGTCGAGCGTGTCGTCGCCATTGCCACCGTAGAGACGATCGACCCCCTCGCCGCCCAGCAGGCTGTCATCACCGGACTTGCCGTTGAGCGTATCGCGGCCGAGATCGCCCGAGAGCGTGTCGTTGCCAACGCCGCCCACCAGGAAGTCACGATCGTCACCACCAAACAACTGGTCGTCGCCGCTGTTGCCGTCGAGCGTGTCGAAGCCGATTTCACCGAGCAGCAGGTCGTTGCCGTCCTGGCCGTCGAGGACGTCGTCGCCGTCGCCACCACGCATCGAGTCGTTGCCACCGTCACCGAACAGGTGGTCATCACCGTCGCCTCCACGAATCGTATCGCGGACCAGGCTGCCGGTGACCGTGTCGCTACCCTCACCACCGTCGAAGTTCAGTCGCACGACACCAGGATCGGCGCCGGCGGCAGTCAGCACGTCGTCGCCGCCCTGGCCGTTGACCCGCACCAGCAGGCTGGGCACGTCGGGCAGGTCGGTGACGGTGATCACGTCGTCGCCGTCACCCGGCTGGAACTCGACCTCCTGCACGCTGAACCCGACGTTGGTCGCATGGGTCCCGTCGGAGAGCTGCAGGCGAGCGGTTGTCTGGAGAACCAGGTCGTTGACGTTTTCGGTCACCGTGAACGACTGGTTTCCGGCATCGCCACGGGCGACGACGATGTCGGACCCCTCGTCTCCGTGGAGATTGTCCGAACCGCCACCGTGCCACCAGACCAGCGTGTCGTCACCAGTTCCACCGTGAACCAGGTCAGCACCGCCCTGGCCGTCAAGCGTGTCGTCGTTGGTACCACCCAGCAGCGTGTCGTTGCCGCTGCCGCCGTTGAAATCATCGGCACCCCCGCCGCCGTCGGCATAATCATTTCCGCTGCCACCGTTGAGCCGGTCAAAGCCCTCGCCGGCCAACAGCGTGTCGTGGCCACCCTGGCCGATCAGCGTGTCGTCGACATTGGCTCCGGTCGGATTGCTCGGAGGTGGAGGTGACAACGGCGTTGCCAGCGGCAGGCTGCCGCCTAGCGACGAGATGAACACGGTCGTGTCCCAGGCACTGTCATTCAGATCGGCAACGATGAAGGTCACCGTGTTACCGGTCGATCCATCGCCGACGGGAACCGTGAACAGCAGGCGGGGATCGCCTCCCGGTGCCAGGACGGCGTTGAGCTCGGTGCCCGCAACCACGGTCATGTCAGGATGATCGATGTTGATCGGCAGTCCGTTGACCAGGGCCACGTTGGTCCCGTTGACGTACAGGCCGAAACCGTCGATGAATTGCCCGACCCAAACGGGCCATTCCTCGGAACCGAAGACCACCTCGAAGTAGAGCGTGTCGTAACCGGGCACCATGTCGAAGTTGATGTCCAGCTGCGTCACGTCGTTGTGGTCGGAGAGGCCACCGGTGATCGGGTC
>PBSL01000066.1 GCA_002726205.1 Planctomycetaceae bacterium
CCCTAAAGCTCCTCAATAGAGGGTCTTGCGTCGTCGGGGCCGGTTTGGCACGACGATTGCAAACTCCCCGTTGAGTAATTGCATCCTAGAGCCTGACAGCGGAAGCGTGAGGGAGAGACCGTGCCGAAGTTGTTGACATTTGATGAGGACGCCCGCAAGAGCCTTTTGACAGGAGTGTCAAAACTGGCCCGGGCCGTCAAGAGTACCCTGGGACCTCGAGGCCGTAACGCGGTTCTCGACAAGGGCTGGGGCGCCCCGAAGGTGACCAAGGACGGCGTGACCGTCGCCGAGGACATCGAGATGGAGGACCCTTTCGAGAACATGGGGGTCCAACTGGTCAAGGAGGTGGCGTCGAAAACCAGCGACGTTGCCGGCGATGGCACCACCACGGCCACCGTGCTGGCCGAGGCCATCTACCAGTCGGGGTTGAAGTACATTGCCGCCGGAGCCGATCCGATGGCGATGTCCCGCGGGGTCCACAAGGCTGTCGCTGCCTGTGTCGAACAGCTCGGCAAGATGGCCCGCCCGATCAAGTCCAACGACAAGAAGGCGATTTCCACCGTCGCCACGATCGCTGCAAACAACGACTCGGAAATCGGCGGCATTCTCGCCGACGCGCTCCTGAAGGTCGGTAATGACGGCGTGATCACCGTCGAAGAAGGACGGCAGGTCAACACCGAGGTGGAACTGGTCGAAGGCATGCAGTTCGAGCGTGGCTACCTCTCGCCTCACTTCGTCACCGACGAGGACGAGCAGATCTGCGAACTGAAGGACTGCCGGATCCTGATCTGGGAAGAGAAGATCAGCAACGCCAAGGACCTGGTCCCGTTGCTCGAAGAGATCTCCAAGGCCGGGCACCCTCTGCTGATCCTCGCCGAGGACATCGAGGGCGAGGCGCTGGCGACCCTGGTCGTCAACAAGCTGCGTGGCATCCTCAACGTGGCCGCCGTCAAGGCTCCCGGCTATGGTGATCGCCGCAAGGCCCAGATGGAAGACATTGCCGTGTTGACCGGCGGGCAGGCCATCTTCAAGGACCTCGGGATCAAGCTCGAGAACATCACCCTCGATCAACTCGGTGTCGCCGGCAGGATCATCATCGACGCCGAAAACACGACGGTCGTCAAGGGCGCCGGCGACAAGTCAGCCATCGACGGTCGAGCCGACCAGATCCGGTCCGAGATCGAAGTGACCGACAGCGAGTACGACGTCGAGAAGCTCCAGGAACGCCTGGCCAAACTTGCCGGAGGTGTTGCCCAGATCAGCGTCGGAGCCGCCACCGAGACGGCGATGAAAGAACGCAAGGACCTGGTCGACGACGCCCTGGCCGCAACCCGTGCCGCAATTGAAGAGGGGATCGTCCCCGGAGGAGGGACGGCGTTGCTGCGGTGCCGCCAGGTTGTCGAAAACCTTGAGCTCGAGAATGACGAGGAGTTCGGCGTCCGCCTGGTCCTTGACGTACTCGAAATGCCGCTGCGGACCATCGCCGAGAACGCCGGAAAAGATGGGGCGGTCGTCGCCAACCGCATCAAGAAGAACAAGGATGTCAACCACGGTTACGATGCCCTGAACGATGAATTCGGCGACATGGTCGAGTTCGGTGTCATCGATCCGGCCAAGGTCGTTCGTTCGGCCCTGCAGAATGCCGCAAGTGTTGCCTGCTTGCTGCTGACGACCGATTCGATCGTCGTCGAAGAGCCGGCCGACGAAGACGATGACCACCATGACGACCACCACCACGACATGGGTGGTGGCATGGGTGGTGGCATGGGTGGTGGCATGCCCGGCATGGGCGGTGGCATGCCCGGCATGGGTGGCATGGGTGGCATGGGTGGCATGCCCGGCATGATGTAAGAGCCGTGGTGTTACCGGCCAATAAGCAACAAGAGCAGCTAATACGCTGAAGAACAACCGGGAGTGAAGAGAGATGAACCTGAATCCGTTGGACGATCGAATCGTTATCGAGCCGCTCAGTGCCGAGGAAACCACCGCGGGTGGGATCGTGCTGCCTGATGCTGCCCAGGAAAAACCTCAACGCGGTACCGTCGTCGCTGTTGGCCCCGGCAGGCTGCTCGAGAGTGGTGAGCGGGTTGCGGTGGCCGTTGTCGCTGGCGACGAGGTTCTCTACGGCAAGTTCGGAGGCATGGATATCGAGGTCGACGGTGCCGAGGTCAAGATTCTGCGTGAAAGTGATATCCTCGCCAAGGTCGTCTGAACGGCCCCGGGACTGCGACGCGAAAACACGAGAAACCCTCATCACGAGATCCTCCCGGGTGATCAGCCCGGGTCATATCAGGAGCCAGTACCAGTGGCCAAGCAACTGCTCTTCGAACACGCGGCCCGCGTCAAGCTGCAAAAGGGTGTTGAACAACTCGCCCACGCTGTCGCCGTGACGATGGGACCGACCGGTCGCAACGTGATCATCGACAAGAACTTCGGTAACCCGGTCGTGACCAAGGACGGGGTGACCGTGAGCAAGGAGATCGAGCTCGAGGATCCCTACGAGCACATGGGAGCCAAGCTGGTCAACGAGGTCGCGACGAAAACCAGCGATATTGCCGGCGATGGAACGACCACCGCCACGGTACTGGCCCGCGCGATTTTCGAGGAAGGTCTCGGCAGTCTTTCGCTGGGAGCCAACCCGATGACCGTTCGTCGTGGAATCGACAAGGCGGTCGACGTGGCCCTGGGTGAACTGCGGTCGCTTGCCAAGCCGGTCACCTCCAAGACCGAAATCGAACAGATCGGCACGATCTCGGCCAACAACGATGTCGCCATCGGTAAACTGATTGCCGACGCGATGGAAAATGTCGGCCGTGACGGTGTGATCACCGTGGAAGAGGGCAAGGGCAGCACGACGTCGCTGGACTTTGCCGAGGGAATGCAGTTCGACAAGGGCTTCATCTCGCCCTACTTCGTGACGAATCCCGAGGAAATGAAGGTCGTTCTCGAGGATTGCTACATCCTGATTCACGAGAAGAAGGTCTCCAACCTCCGCGACCTCGTCCCGATCCTTGAACAGATCTCCCAGACGGGCAAGCCGCTGTTGATCATCGCCGAGGACGTTGATGGCGAGGCTCTGACCGCGCTGGTCGTCAACAAGCTCCGCAATGTCCTCTCGGTGTGTGCCGTCAAGGCTCCCGGTTTCGGCGACCGTCGCAAGGCCATGCTCGGTGACATTGCCGTGCTGACCGGAGGCACGCTGCTCTCCGAGGATCTCGGCGTCAAGCTCGAGAACACCGAGATCAGTGCCCTGGGGCATTGCAAGAAGATCGAGGTGACCAAGGACTCCTGCACGCTGATCGAGGGAGCCGGCGACGGCGACCAGATCGCCTCGCGGGTCGGGCAGATCAAGACACAGATCGAGAACACCGAGAGTGAATACGATCGCGAGAAGTTCCAGGAACGGCTGGCGAAGATGACCGGCGGCGTTGCCATCATCTCGGTGGGTGCGGCCACCGAGACCGAGATGAAGCAGACGAAGGCACGGATGGAAGACGCCCTGCACGCGACCCGCGCGAGTGTCGAGGAAGGGATCCTGCCCGGTGGCGGGGTTGCCCTGTTACGGACGATCGACACGGTCCGCGACGTCAAGGTCAAGGGCGAAGAGAAGATCGGTGTCGAGATCGTTGCCCGGGCACTCGAGGCGCCGATTCGACAGATCGCCGAGAACTGCGGTGAGGACGGGTCGGTCGTGGCCGACGAGGTCCGCCAGAAAAAGGCCAACATCGGCTACGACGTCAACACCGGCGGTTTCGTCGACATGTATGAACAGGGAGTTATCGATCCGGCAAAGGTCGTGACCAGTGCCCTGTCGAATGCCGCGTCAATCGCCGGACTGATGCTGACCACCGAGGTCCTGGTCACGCGGACCGACGACCTTGAAGGCGGCGAAAAGCCCAAGGTCGAAGGAGCGGTTCGCTGATCGAATCGACTTTCGACAACCGATGAAATGTCCAGCGGGCCACCTCTCTCCACGAGGTGGCTCGTTTCATTGAGACACGCGACCCGTTGATCGCTCGCCTTGTCGAGCCCGTCACCTCATGGCCGAAAAACGCGACTACTACGACGTGCTTGGCGTTGCCCGGGATACAGCCACCGACGAGATCAAGAAGTCGTACAAGAAGATCGCCCTGAAGAACCACCCCGACCGCAATCCCGATGACGAGGAGGCCGTCGAACGGTTCAAGGAGGCGGCCGAGGCCTTCGAGGTACTCGGCGACGCGGACAAGCGGCGCCGCTACGACCAGTTCGGCCATGCCGGTTTGCAGGGCGGAGGCCGGCAACCGGGGTCTGGTGATATCGGTGACATCTTCAGCATGTTCGGTGACATCTTCGAGGGCTTCGGATTCGGTGACGGGTCGGGACGTCGGCAACGAGCTCAACGAGGAAGCCACCTGCAGGTCCCGCTGACCATCGAGCTTCCCGATGCCGCCAGGGGATGCTCGCGGACCATCGAGGTACCTCGGCACGAACCCTGCCAGACCTGTGACGGCAGTGGCGCGCGGCACGGGACCACGCCGGATTCGTGTGACTACTGTGGTGGCCGCGGGCAGGTTGTTCAGTCGCGAGGTTTCGTTCGTGTTCAGACACACTGCCCGGCCTGCCACGGGGCGGGCGAAATTGTCCGGGAGAAGTGCGACGCCTGCCGGGGTGATGGGAAGGTGCCGCAGACCGTGACATTGGACGTCAGGGTTCCCGCCGGCATCGACAACGGCATGCGACTGTGCGTGAGGGGAGAAGGGGAACCCGGTGCCCTGGGAGGACCGCGTGGAGACCTCTATGTACAGATCGAGGTTCTCGACCATCCGCTGTTTCGCCGCGAAGGAATCCACCTGATCTGCGAGGTACCAATCACCTTCACACAGGCCGCGCTGGGGACCGAGATCGAGATCCCCGTACTCGAGGGTCGGCATGTACTGACAATCCCGGCCGGAACACAGCCGGGACATGTCTTCCAGATCCGCGGTGGCGGAATGCCCGATCACCGCAATGGACGACCGGGTGATCTGCTCGTCGAGGTCAACGTCGAAGTTCCTCGCAAGATTCCCGACGAACAGGAAACGCTGCTCAGGCAACTTGCCGAAATGGAACAGGCCAACGTTTCGTCCCATCGCAGCTCATTCCTCGATACGCTCAAGGAGTGGTTTGCCCCCGGAGAAAATGACGACTGATTCCGCCCGGTCCAGTGAAGAATTTCGGACAACGTGGAATAGCATCGAAGCGGCGACAAAACCAGAACACACGCGGACAACCGGGAACGGCTGCCATGAACGAGAATGTCAACGACGATGCCGGCCAGGGGCCGGATCCCGATGAGAAGCTTCCTCGAGAGGCCGATGCCGAAACCGGCGACCTCGAGGGGGCCGAGAGTGAAGCGGAAGCGGCGGAGGCCGAGGCAATCGATGAGGCGTTGGCCGAACTGTCGTTGGATGAGCAGTTGGAGGCGACACGTGGCGAGCGAGACGAGAACTTCGACAAGTGGCAACGTGCATTGGCTGAACTCGAGAATTTCCGTCGTCGGGTTCAGCGGGAAAAAGACGAACTGAGGACTTACCAGGCACTGCCACTGGCCCGTGACCTGCTTCCCGGCCTCGACAATCTCCAGAGAGCGCTTCTGGCGGCCGAGGCGGCCGAGGAGGCCGGGGAACTGGTCGAGGGTGTGAAAATGGTGGCCACGCAGTTCGACAGCATCCTCGCCCAACACGGGATTGAACCGATTGCCGCCATCGGCGAACCGTTTGATCCGGCGGTGCACGAGGCGATTCAGCAGCTGCCCAGCGCCGATCACGAACCGATGACGGTGATCGAGGAGGTGGAACGGGGTTTCCGGCTCGGCGATCGTGTCGTGCGGCCGGCAAAGGTCATCGTCTCGATGGAGCCGCCGGAATTGTCGAAGGACGCGCAGCCGTCTGAAACCCAGGGCGATCCGGATGGAGAGAATGATGCGAGCAGGGAGAACTGATGCCGACTTATGACTACGAGTGTCGCGAGTGCGGTCACCGCTGGGAGTTGTTCCAGCAGATGAGTGCCAACCCGAAGCGGAAGTGTCCCGAGTGCGGACGATTGCGGGCGCGTCGGCTGATCGGACCGGGTGCCGGGATCATCTTCAAGGGCTCGGGCTTCTACCAGACCGACTACCGCAGCCAGGCCTATTCGGATGACGCCAAAGCCGACAAGAAGGCCGAGAAGACCGCCAACGAGAAGAGCAGCAAGAAATCCGAATCGAAGTCGGATTCGAAGTCCGCCTCCCAATCCGATTCCAGCTCCAGCGGTTCGAGTGATTCGTCGAAATCCGACAACTAGCCGGCAGATCCCTCGGCGGGCCTGTTGGACAGCTGTTGAGCGGGTATCATCGTCGGTATGGTTTGTCGACTGATTCTCGTTGGACTGCTCGGTACCTCGCCGTTGTTGGCCGCCAAGCCGACTGTCGCAGAAGACGTGCACTGGGCCTACCGTCGTCCGACCGCGGCGAAACCGCCCGCGCTGTCCGGTGGCCACGATTCACGCAATCCGATTGACTGTTTCGTTGTTGAGCGTCTGCGCGACCTGGAGATTGCCCCGTCGCCTGCCGCCGATCGACCGACCCTGATCCGGCGGGTGACCCTGGATCTGACCGGCCTGTTGCCCGAGCCGGCCGAGGTCGATCGATTCCTGGCCGATGAGCGACCGGGTGCCTGGGAACGGGTCGTCGACCGCCTGCTGGCGAGTCCTCACTATGGCGAGCACTGGGCGCGGGAGTGGATGGACCTGTCGCATTATGCCGACAGCGACGGCTACCTGACCGATCAACTGCGACCGGTCGCCTGGCGTTACCGCCAGTGGCTTGTCAAACAGCTCAACGCCGGCACGCCCTTCGACCTGTTGACCGTGCGGCAGCTTGCCGGAGATCTGGTTCCGAATGCCACGATCGCTGACCGGCTCGGAACCGGTTTCCTCCGACAGACACTCAGCAATCGTGAGGGCGGGGCCGACCCCGAGGAATTCCGGGTCAAGCAGATCGTCGATCGGACCGAAATGCTCGGAGCTGTCTGGTTGGGACTGACGGTCGGTTGTGCACGATGTCACGATCACAAGTACGACAGGTTGAGCCGGGCGGAATTCTTCGGGCTGTACGCTCTTTTGAATGCCGCCGACGAGGTGAACATCTACGCTCCCCGGGCCGAAGAAGAACGACCGTGGCTCGAGGCGGTCGAGAAATACAATCGCCGACGCGACAAGTTGCTGGCACCAATTGCCGGTCCATTGCGGATCTTACAGGATCGCTGGGAGGCACGGTTGCTCGAAGCGGGTGCGCGGCCGGGGCGCGAGTTTCTCTGGGATCGCCGCTGGGAAGTGCTGGGACTGATCTGGGGAGGGCAACTTGGTGAGGGGCAGTTGGAAGGCCAGGAGATCGTCAAGCGGGATCGCCAGCTGCGAACTCGGGACGAGCAGGACCGTCTGCTGCTGTATTTTCTGTCGCACGGTTCACTGATCGATCCCGCCAAGTTCAAGCAACTCAAGCTCGGTGAAGTACAGAGCAAACTCGAGAAACTGCGCACCGAGGTCCCCTGGCCGATCCGGGCCCAGGTGATGCGGCAGGCACGGGTTCCCCGCCAGGCGTTTCTGCACGAACGGGGAGATTTTCGTGTTCGCGGACCGGCAATCCAGGCCGGTGTTCCCTTCATGCTGCCGCCACTGGCCGGGACTTCTCGCGACCGTCTTGCCCTGGCCCGTTGGCTGGTTTCCGACAGCCACCCGCTGGTTGCCCGCGTGACGGTCAACCGCATGTGGCAGGCCTTTTTCGGTACCGGGCTGGTGAGAACGGTTGACGATTTCGGCGTTCGTGGTGAATTGCCATCTCACCCGGTTCTGCTCGACTGGCTGGCCTCGGAATTTCGCGATCGCGGCTGGTCGATCAAGCGGATGCACCGGCTGATCGTGACCAGCGGCACGTATCGGCAGTCGTCCAGGCAACGTCCCCGGCTCCAGCGACGGGATTCGGGCAACCGCCTGCTGGCTCGGCAGCGGGCGCTGCGGTTTTCGGCAGAGGTCGTCCGCGACACCGCCCTGCAGGCCGCGGGCCTGCTCTGCCGGCACCTGGAGGGACCGAGTGTTCGGCCGCCCCAGCCGGAGAGCGTTACCGGCGAGGCCTACGGGAACGTGTGGACCGAAAGTGTCGGGGTCGACCGCTACCGGCGCGGCCTGTACACGTTCGTGCAGCGGACGACGCCGTTTGCTCAGGGAACAACCTTCGACGCGCCCAGTCCCGGAAAGACCTGCACCGGTCGCGAACGTTCCAACACGTCGTTGCAGGCCCTGACACTGCTCAACGATCCGGTCTTTTTCGAGTGCGCCCAGGCCCTGGCGGCACGGACGCTGGCCGAGAGTCGTGGTGGTGATGTCGAACGCCTGGACCGGCTGGTTCGCCGGTGCCTGGCCCGTCGACCCGCCGCCGAGGAATTGCAGCGACTGGCCGTTTACCTGGCGGCGCAGCGGAGGCTGTACTCCGGAAGCGGTGAGGCGGCCGAGTCGGCCGGGCGGGTGGCCGGCAGCGCTTCCCGATTTGCGGCCCCCGATGAGGCGGCCGCCTGGGTGTCGGTAGCCAGTGTCGTCATGAACCTCCACGAGTTCATCACGCGGGACTAGTCGCATGCACCATGATTTCGTTGACCCCGTCGAAGGTTCGTTGCAACGCCGGTTGTTCCTGCAACGCACCGCCTGCGGCCTGGGCACGATCGCCCTGGGCGATCTGCTGGCCCGTGACAGCCAGTCGGCCGAGAAGAGCATCCGCCCGTTCCGTCCGCTGGCGCCGCACGGGACTCCCCGGGCCCGGAACGTGATCTTCATTTTCATGGCCGGGGCGCCCAGCCAACTGGATCTCTTCGACCCCAAGCCGGGCATGAAGCGGCTCGACGGCCAACCGGTCCCCGCATCGTTTCTGGACGGACTCGAGGATCCTCTGATCAAGGGCAGCGCCCGGGTCTATGCCTCGCCGAGATCCTTTCGCCGCTACGGCGAGTCGGGGATCGAGTACTCCGACTACGTGTCGCACCTTGGTGGTGTTGCCGACGAAACCTGCGTGGTTCGCAGCGTCTACACCGACGTGGCCAATCATCATCCGGCGCAGTTGATCATGAACTGCGGGACGAACCGCTGGGGCCATCCTTCCTTCGGGGCGTGGGTGACCTGGGGCCTGGGCAACGCGGCCGACAACATGCCGGGATTTGTGGTGTTGATGTCAAATTCGGGCCACGGGATCGATGGTGGAGCGTCGCTGTGGTCGAGTGGTTTTCTGCCGTCGATCTATCGCGGGACGACCTTCCGCAGCAGCGGCGACTCGATCCTGCACCTGGCCAATCCCGAGGGGGTGACGGGTCGGGCCCAGGCGGATCGGTTGCGGGTGATTGCCGACTTGAACCGAATTCGGCAGGCACGGACCGGGGACAGCGAGATTGCCGCGAGAATGGCCAGTTACGAACTCGCGTTTCGCATGCAATCGGCCGGTCCCGAGCTTCTGGATTTCTCGCGAGAATCGGCCTCGACCCACAAGCTCTACGGCCTCGACCAGGACAAGACACGCTGGTTTGGTACCAATTGCCTGCTCGCCCGACGGATGGTCGAACGGGGTGTGCGGTTCGTGCAACTGTACCATTCGACCTGGGACGATCATTCGAATCTCAACGCCAATCTCAAGACCAACTGCGACATGACCGACCTGCCGGCGGCCGGCCTGATTGCCGATCTCAGTCAACGCGGTTTGCTCGACGACACGCTGGTGATCTGGGGCGGGGAATTCGGGCGGACGCCGATGAACGAGGTGCGTCGTTCTCCAGCGCCCGGCAGCGAGGGTCGCGACCATCACCGGTTCGCCTTTTCGATGCTCTTTTGCGGTGGGGGCATTCGACGGGGCACCGTCGTGGGCCGGACCGATGAACTGGGCTACCACCCGGTCGAGGATGCCATCCATGTTCACGATATCCAGGCCACGCTGTTGCATTGCCTGGGCTTCGAACATACCCGGCTGACCTACCGTCACAGCGGCCGCGACTTCCGACTGACCGACGTGGGTGGCGAGGTCGTCGAGTCGATGCTGGCCTGAGCCGGTACGGTCACATCCCCTTGCCTGACCAGCCGCCGTCGACGAACAGATCCGTGGCGGTGACGTAGCTGGAGGCGTCGCTGGCCAGGAACAGGCACGGACCGATCAGTTCTTCGGGCTGTCCCCAGCGGCCGAGCATCGTTTGCGCCGTGCGTTCCGCGCGTCGCTGGGGATCTTCAAAGCTGGCCCGTGTCATGTCGGTCAGGATGTAACCCGGGCAGATCGTGTTGACGCGGATGTTGCTCGACGCAAAGTCGCGGGCCATCGCGCGGGAAAGTTGTCTCAGACCCGCCTTGGCCGCCTGGTAGGACGGGTTGTCGGGCATGCCCAGTGTGCCGGCGATGCTGGCGATCTGGATGATCGATCCGCCCCCACCATCGACCATCGCGTTGGCGGTTTCGCGGGCCACCCGGAAGGCCCCGGTCAGGTTCACGTCGAGCGTGGTCTGCCAGGTGCTGTCAGCGTAGGGAGGGGCACCCGGCAGGGTCACCGCCGCATTGTTGACCAGCACGTCGATCCGTCCGAACGCGTCGATGGCACACCCACAGAGTCGCTGTCCCGTGTCGGTCTCGGCCAGGTCGGCACGGAAGGCCCGGGCGCGGTCGCTGCGATATTCTCTGACCTGTTCGAGCAGGCTTTCGGAGCGAGCCGAGAGGATCACTCGGGCCCCCTGGTCCAGGAACCCTTCGGCCACCGACCGGCCGATGCCTCGACTGGCCCCGGTCACCACGACCACTTTCTGCGAGACGTCAAACGGGTTGCTGTTCATGAAAATTCTGTCGTGTATCACGGAGGAAATGTCGGGACCAGTCCATCATACGCCGAGCCTGCTTGACAGTAGAAGCCGGCGGGACGGATGATGAACCCGGTCCCCATGCGTACCTGCTTTCCCCACGCCGTTGCCGTCCTGCTGTTTGCCGCCGCCGGTCTGGCCGCGTGGCAGGTGCATGATGTCCTGCAACCGGCTCGAGCCGAGACGACCATCCTGTTCAATCACGGACTCGACCCGGTCGTGACCGCGGCTCCCGCGTCGTGGACCAACGCCTGGTGCGGCTCGTGTCACAAGCAGGAATATGCCCAGTGGCAGGAAAGTCGGCACAGCGTGGCGGGAACCAGCGACACGTTCGTTGTCGAGTGCCTGGAACCCGGCAGCGGGCGGCAGCAGTTCTGCCTTAACTGTCACACGCCGCGGATCCCCGATCGGGGGCTGCCGACGGCCGAGCCGCCCGGACTCGACGATGCCTTCGGGGATCAGCCCGACTGGCTCACCGGCGGCGTCGACTGCCTGACCTGCCATGTGCGTGACGGAGTCGTTGTCGCCACCCGGGTCACTTCACGGGGACTGGCCAAACATCCGATGCGAGAGGATTTTCGCCTGGGCCGGACCGAGTTCTGTGCGGGGTGCCACCAGTTCGCTTTCAAGGACTCCGACCTTCCCGATCGCTTCCACGGCGCCCTGCAGCAGGCCAGCCTGGAGGAGTTTCGCGAGTACAAGGCCGGGGGAGGAAAGGCGGCGCGATGCCACGAATGCCATATGCCCAAGGGAGGACACCTGATGCCTGGTGGCTTCTCCGACGAGATGGTCCGTCAAGCCGTTGGACTCGAACTCGACGCACGCTGGATCGATCCGGGTCGCGAAGCCGAAGTGGCCGTGACGCTTCGAACCGGTCGCGTCGGCCACCGTGTCCCCGGAGGTGAGGAACTGCGGTTTCTGACGGCTCGGACCGAGGTGTACGACGCCGGAGGTCGAATGGTCGGCCGCCCTGTTTCCTCCGACAAGACTCATGAGCCGCTGGAGGGATGGCCGGCGGTTGAAACCCTGCGGAGGCTCATGGGGGACCGTGAACACGGCCGCGATCTGCAGGCCGCTCCCGCACCGGATACGCGGCTGAGATCGGGTGAAATCCGGCGGTATTCCTACCGGGTCCACTTCGATCCCGAGAGCCTCCGTGGATCACTGACAGTTCGTACCCGGTTGTGGTACCACCTGATGCACGACGGCAAGGCCGAACTGTTCGGCCATCAGGCGGAGGATGTGCAACGCGTCGTTCGCGAAACCGAGGTCCGCCTGGATTTGCCCCGACCGGCGCCTACGGATCGGTGATCGCATCGATCAACTCGTGCGACCGCGGCATTCGAACCGTCGGCGGCATCCAGTGTCGGAACTCCTCGAGCCCGGATCGCTTCCACAGCGTGTCCTCGGACCACTCGGAGCGGATCCGTGCACACTCGTGTCGGATCTCGGCAGGTGTCGGCGTGTATTCCTGGCGGGCCATGATGTGAACCTCCGGGGTGGGAGAGAATCTCCTGGACAGGTACCACATACAGATGCAACGAGCGTGCCGAAGCGGGTGATTGACGTAACTGACTGTCAACCAGTTGTTTGCATCACGGGCCCACAGTGTCGCGCGTGGTGAATTTCGCGACAAGTGTATCGGATTGACACAGGCTAGCGTTCGTAACGCAGTGTCCGGCCCGGCTGGTTGTCGGCGGTCAGATGAGAGGGCTGGGCGTCTTCGAGGATGATCTGGCCGTTGACGACGACCAGGCCGATGCCGTCGGCGGTCTGGTGCGGGTCCTTGTAGGTGGCCCGGTCAGTGACGGTTTCGGGATCGAAGACGACCAGGTCCGCGAACGCGCCCTCGGAAATCTGGCCCCGGTCCTTGAGTCCGTAGCAGCGGGCGGGACGGCTGGTCAGCTTGGCGACGGCCTCTTCGAGGGTGAACAGGTTTCGATCACGAACGCAGGGTCCGATGATCCGCGGTGCCGTGCCGTAGACACGGGGGTGGACCACGCCATCATCGTGGTAGATGCCGTCGGAACCGATCACGCACAGGTCGTGCTGCAGAAACGGTTCGACTCGCTCGTCCTCTCCTTCATGAAAGACCATCAGTGGCGCCAGTCGTTCTTCGAGCAACAGGTTGAACAGGGCTTCCTCGGCCGGCAGGTTCGACTCGTCGACGTATTCCTGGAGCGTGCGTCCCTGGTAGACCGAGTTCTCCTTGCCCGGCACCCAGGCGATGGTGATCCGGTCGAGCTTGAGCGGGTAGGAGGCCAGTCCCTCACGGAACCGGCTGCGGGTGACCGGGTTGTGGAGTTCCGAGAGGGCTCCCAGCGGGCCGTTTTCCCAGGCCTCGTAGGGCAGCAGGTAATTGAGCATCGTGGAACCGGGCTGGTACGGGTAGCAATCGAAGGAGAACGCCACCTCGTTTCTCGCTTCCTTGTCGAAGTATTCCAGCAACGCGTCGACGGTTTCCCGGTCACGGCCTTTCATGTGGGAGATGTGGACGCGACATCCGGACCGTCGTCCGATTTCGACGGCCTCGCGAACTCCTTCGAGCACACCCTTCTTGTAACGGACGTGGGTCGTGTAGACGCCCTCGTATTCGGCGATCACCTTGCAGGCTTCGACCAGTTCATCGGTCGTGCTGTAGCACTGCACGATGTAGTCGATTCCGGTCGAGAGGCCGACGGCCCCGTCCTGCATGCCCCGGTGGATTTCGGCCTGGATCATTCGTAACTGCAGGTCATCGACCCACTCCTTGCCGAAGCCGCAGGCCAGGGCCCGGACGTTGGCGTAGGGCACGTGCCCGGCAACATTCTGGGCCGCCCGGCCATCGAACTCGGCCAGGAATTCACCGACCGATTCCCAGCCCCGGTACTCTTGCTGCCGCAGCGCGTTGATTCCTCTCAGGTAAAAGATCCATTGCCGAACGTTGTCGGGCCGGACCGGTGCGTAGGAAATCCCGTCGACCATCAGCACCTCGGTCGTGAAACCTTGTGAGGTCTTGGGGAGAAAATGCGGCTGTTTGAGCAGCCAACCGTCGGAGTGGTTGTGGACATCGATGAAGCCGGGGGCGACGACATGTCGATCGACGGCGATCCGCCGTCTCGCCTCGGCATCAGCCAGGTTGCCGATCCCGCTGATGCGGTCGCCAGAAATGCCGACGTCGGCGGTCACACGATCCGCGCCGGTTCCGTCGATGACCGTGCCGCCGTGTAGAATCAGGTCAAACATGGTCAGAGCTTGCCACGGGATGGGGTTGCCGGGAATTCTAACGGTAGGACTGTGTCGTGGGGATGACAATCAGTTCGGGGACATTGGCCCGGGCGGGGAGGCCGACGACCATCAGCACGGCGTCGGCAACGTCCTCGGGTTGCAGGATTCGCGCCCGGTGCTCGGCGGTAACCGGGACCGGACGATCGTCCAGGATCGGGGTTTCGACTTCCCCGGGGTAGACGTTGGTCACCCGGATGCCCAGCTCTCGGTGTTCCTCGGCGACGGTCGTTCCCAGTGCGGCCATGCCGAACTTCGAGGCATTGTAGGCGACGCCGCCGATCGGTCCGGCCCGTTTGCCGGCGACCGATGAGATGTTGATGATGATTCCATCCTGCCGCTGCCGCATCCCGGGCAGCACCTCGTGGATGCAGTTGTAGGCACCGGTCAGGTTGACGGCGATCAACTTGTCCCAGTCGGCCGGATCGAGCGTGGCGACAGCACGGACCGGGGTGTTGATGCCGGCGCTGTTGACCAGGATATCGATCTGCCCCAGTTCCTCCCGTGCCCATTCGAAGAACTCGTGCACTCCCTGGCGGTCGGCGACATCACTGGGACGGGCCAGGATCGGGACCGGGCCACTGCAGTTGTCGGTGACGTCGTCAAGACGTTCCTGGCGGCGCCCGGTGATGGCGACGCGGCAGCCGGCATCAGCCAGCCCGCGGGCGATTGCGGCGCCGATGCCTGAACCACCGCCGGTGACCACCGCCGTGCGGCCTGTGAGATCGCTCATGGTGGTCCCTGTTGTCGGAAGAAAGGGGCTAAGCAAGAGACCGGTTCTAACCGGCGCGTCGGAGACCGGCAAGCCAGCCGCCTCAGTCGCTCTGCTTCTTTTCCCCGATCTCCCGGATGACCGCCGCGGCCAGCCGTTTGTGCCCCTGGGGGGTAAAGTGGCCGTCGAGTTCGAAGTAGTCCCCGTCAGCGGCCGCCTCGCGGAACCCGGCTACCGGATCGATCACCGCAACATCGAATTCGCTGCAGATATCGGTGACCACCTCCTGGCAGACTGTCGTCTTCAACAACGTCGCGGGGACATCATAGCCGACCAACCGCATCCCCTGCCGGCTGGCCTCGGAGACGTAGGGTCCGTCCGGAACGATCACCATCACCAACCGGGCACCGGCCGCACGGCAGCGTGACGACCATTCGCGGACAGATCGTCTGAATCGTGATTCGGCATTGCTCCGCCATTCAGTCGCTCCCTGGACCGGTTGCACGAACCGCCCCGGATTGGTCATCGCGGTGTGGACCAGTGACGGGTTGAGCAGCCCGGCCTCGAAGGCCGTACGCACCCTCGGAGAGAGTTGCCGGTACCGCCGCTGCTGGGAGGGCGTCAGTGTCGATCGCAGGTAGGCTTGCGATTTGCGGAAGACGCTGCGGTAGGACTCCATCGTCGTCGGTGTCGGTTGCAGCCATCCGCTCAGCGTGGGGAAGACCCACTCGCGGGTCCGCACCGACCAGTTGATCTCGGCAGGCTCCTGTTCGACCAACTGGATCAGGTCGTCACCCTGCAACGTTCCGACCAGCACGATCGAGGGGCTGAAGTGATCCAGCGCCGCGGTGATCATCGGCGAATAGTCGTTGGGCGAGGCCCCGGGAAACCCGAAGTTGATCACCTCCCAGGGTTCGTTGGCCAGGTTCTCGACAACTTTCGGCCACGACTCTTCGGCGCGGACGCCCCAGCCGAAGGTGAACGAGTCGCCGATGGCCACTACCCGGCGTTTGGTCGCCGGCGGCAGCGGTGAGAAGTCGCGGTCGCGAAGGCCCTGGCTGGAGATCGTGACCACGACATCGAATTCGCAGCTCTCGTGTTGTACCCGGCTGCCCGAAGGAAACAGCAGGTGCCGTGGAGGAGTTGCCAGGATCCAGCCGACCAGGTGATCAAGCCCCGAGAGGCTCAGCGGGATGCCGATCAGGCAGATGGCCACGAACAGCCGACGCCGTTTCGAGCGACGTGGCGCGGTGTCAATTGGTGGGGCTGGCTCGGTCATGGCATGTCCGAATCCGTGATCGCCGATCGCAGCAACGGCGCCAGCGCCTCGGCGATCAGCTGGTGTCCCAGAGGCGTCGGGTGGCAGTCATCGTGGATCAGATCGACATTGTAGTACCGCTGCCGCTGGGCGCCGTACTGTTGGAACAACGCCTGCACGTCGATCAGCGGCACGCCGGCCGCCTCGGCCACCTCGCGGATGATCCGGTTGGTGCTCAGCCGCGAACCCAGGTTGCCTATCGACCGTTCGCGACTCTCGGCGTAGGCCAGCTCCGCCTGCTGATGCCGCTGGAGTCCCTCCAGACACTGGGCCTTCAGGTAATGCAGGAGGGCCGGGTGCGGGTCGAGATCCAGGGCAGCGGTGACCGTGGCCAGTCCTTCTTCGAATTGCTCCTGTCCGACCGCCTGCGACGCGTCGGCGATCGCCGCGGTGACCTGCCGATGGTGCTCGGGAGCGAACGAATGTGGTTGACGGTGTTTCCAGGCGGGCGAGAGACGGGGGTTGAAGGGAATGGTCAACAGTACGACCGGTACATCGGCGTTGCGGGCCGTGGCGACCATCTGGCTGAGGTTGGCCCGGAACGTGTCGAGGTACTTCTGCCGCACCGTCAGCCACTCGGAGGGGTCGTACCGTTCCGGTGCCAGTGGCATTTCCACGGCGTAGTCCGATCCGATCAACTCATGGTGCGACTCGAAACGGTCTCGCGTCCGTGACTGACGCGCCTCGTCCTGGCGGGCCCGGCGTTTCGAGACTGTCCATTGCACAAGGCCGTACTCGATGGCGGCCAGGGTTCGGCTGTGAGCCAGCGTTCGCAGCACGTTGATGCTGGCCTGGCTGAGATGTTCTCGAGCAGGAGATTCACCGGAAGGTGGCTGGTCGGATGATGGTTTCAGCAGCGGTTGCCAGTGAAACCATTCGTTGTTGCCGACAAACAAGACGATCGTCGCGGGCTTGTAGAACCTCACGGCCTGGTCGACCACCGGAGCCAGTTCGCCGCTGGTGCAGCCGACCTGGGCGGCGTTGAGAATACGGACCTGTTTGCCGTCGATGCCCTGGCCGAGCATTGGCTCGACCAGGCCCGAGAGGCTGTCGGCGTAGCGGTAGGGGAATCCGAACGCGGCCGAGCCACCGACGATGACTACGCGGCGTTCCCCGTCGCGAACCACGTTGTCGGGGACGACGTATTGTGTCCCCAGCCACGGGCCGGCTCCAGCGATCTCCACGCCACCGATCCGGTATGGTTCGTCGGTACCCGGTCCGTCTGCGGGGTCGCGTAGAACCAGCTGGCGGTCGTCGGACGTGTTGGAGAGAACCGGGATGGGTTGGGTGTTGAGCCGCATCATGGCCAGTGCGGACAGCAGCCGCCGGCGGTAGTTGAAGATGTAGTCACCCAGCCAGCCGGCCGCTTCCAGTGTGACCAGCAGGATGGCGATGAACAGCAGCCGCCGCCGCAACGACCGGCGTGTCGTTGCGGGAGTCTCCTGTGGTTCGGCCGGGCTGGTTTCAGTCACGGTCGAGATACCCCTGCAGGATCAACTGTGCGGCGAGCATGTCGAGACGGGCCTTGCGTTTCTTGCGGGTCATGTCGAGATCGAGCAACACGGATTCTGCCTGGCGGGTCGTGTAACGTTCATCCCAGAAGGCGACCGGTTTCCCGGTTGCTTGGCGGACCCAGTCACCAAAGGCCCGGGCTTCCTGCGACAGTTCACTGATTGTTCCATCGGCGTGCAGCGGCAGGCCGATGACCAGGGCCACCACCTGCTGGTCGGCGATCAGTGCTTCGAGGTGCCCGGCGTCCTGGTTGTCGTCGCCGGATCGCTCCCAGGTCTCCAGCGGGACCGCCAGCGACTGTTCGGGTGTCGAGACGGCAACGCCGATTCGACGACGTCCGTAGTCGAGTCCCAACAAGGCTCCCTCGGAGGGAAGCAGGTCATCGGTCGGATCAGAGGTAACCGTCACGGCCTTCCTCCGCCAGTCGCTCGACGAGCTCTCGCAGGCCGTCCTCGTCGTCACGACGGGCCACCAGGGTGACATCAGCCGTCTGCACGATCACCAGGTCCTCGACACCCACGACGGCCACCAGGTGATCGCCGACGCTGCGGACGATGCAGTTGTGGACATCGACGGTACTGACAGGTCCCTGCAGGCAGTTTCCGGATTCGTCGCTGCCGATCACTTCCGGCAGGGCCCGCCAACTGCCGACATCGTTCCAGCAAAACGACGCTTCCAGGACACAACTGTCCTGGCAGTGCTCGAGCACTGCGCGGTCGATGGAAATCGCCGGCAGGGCCGCAAACGTCTCCTGCAGCCTGGCGCTGTATTGATCGGTTCCCAGGACCGCGCGCAGCGTGGCCAGCCCGTCGCCGATTGCCGGTTGATGTTCGGCCAACGCCTCGACGATGCGGTCGGCTCGCCAGGTGAAGATGCCGCTGTTCCAGTAGCTTTCTCCGGTCGCGAGATAGTGCTCTGCCGTTTCCCGGTCGGGTTTTTCGTGAAAAGAGGAAACCCCGAACCCGTTGGGCTGGCCGGGCAATGGATCACCGCGGTGGATGTAGCCGAAACCGGTGGCCGCCCGTGTTGGGGGGACACCAAACAGCACCAGCCGCCGCCGATCGTCTTCGACCAGCGCCACCGCCGCCTGGACCGCCTCGCGGAAGGACTCGTCGGGTTGAATCACGTGATCGGCCGGCAGAACCAGCATCACCGCTTCGGGGTCGGCAGCCAACAGGTGTTCGGCGGCCAGCCCCAGGCAGGCCGCGGTGTTGCGTGCCACCGGCTCTTCGATCACCTGTTCGCCCGGGACCGACGGCAACTGCTCGCGGGTGGCGGTTGCCTGGACGACGTTGGTGACCACCCAGGTCCGCTCAGCGGTGACCAGACCGTCGAGCCGATCGACCGACTGCTGCAGCAGCGTGCGGTCGCCCACGAGGACCTGCAACTGCTTGGGGCAGTCGCGGCGGCTCTGTGGCCAGAATCGCGTGCCACTGCCGCCGGACATGATCACCGCGTGAAGCATCGCACACCTGGGTCGGGAAGGAGACGATTTCGAGCATAGACGGTGAGGCGTGTTGGGTCGAGTACCGCTTTCGGGCGGGTCCGGTCGGCTGCCCAACGGTTCGCACGGTCACTGTCGCCAGGCGATGCGGATTTCCGCGGGTTGAATCGCGGGTCCTGTCAGAGGCTAGAACAGCGGCAGGGGCTGGCCGAGTGCCAGCGGTTGCGGTCGTTCCAACTGGTCGTAGATCACCGTGTCCGGCTGGATGCCCAACGCGGTAAAGACCGTCGCGTGCACGTCGTGCGGCCCGCAGGCCAACGAGTGCGGATGGGCGGCGTGGGCGTCGCTGCTGCCGTAGACCCGGCCCCCGCGGATTCCCCCGCCGGCGAGCACGACCGAAAATGAGAACGGGTAATGGTCGCGTCCAGCGCCTCCGTTGATCTTGGGAGTGCGTCCGAAGTCGCCGATCATCAGCACCAGTGTTTCGTCGAGTTGCCCTCGCTGGTCGAGATCGGTGATCAGAGCCGCCGCGCTACGATCAAAGACGGGCAGCAGGCGGTCCTTCAACCGGTTGAAGTTGTTCCCGTGGGTGTCCCAGTGATCGCCCTTGCCGCCGTTGAGATCGCTGGCCGACATCAGGACCTGGACCACCGGCACACCGGCACCGACCAGGCGACGGGCCAGCAGGCAACTCTGGCCACCGAGATGATCTCCGTAGAGTTGCTTCAGTTGCGGGGTTTCGCTGTCCAGGTCAAAGGCCCGCTGGACCTTGTCGCTGACGAGCATGTCGAGGGCCAGTTCGTGGAAGTGCCGGTAGGAACGGATTGCCGTGGCCGACACGTCGACGGCGGGCGAGGCAAGCTGGTTCAGTAGCGAGCGCCGGAGGCGGAATCGGTCGCGATCGATGCCGTCGGCGAGGTTGAGTACCGGCGAGCCAAGATCGCGGGAGACGCCGCCGTAGGCCTTGCCCTTGGGTGTCTTGACCACGATCGGGTCGTAGGCTCCGCCCAGGAACCCGCCGTACTCGCCAGCCTGCAACGTGCCGTTGTCGACCATCGGGTAGGGGAGACGGATCGAGCGGGGAACCCCGGACCGGCCGTCACGGAAAAACGAGATCATTGCTGCCAGGCCAGGCCAGTCAGCCCGGCGAGGCGGGATGTTGCCGGGACGGTTCGGCGGGGGCTTGTGGCCGGTCAGGTTCCAGTACATGCCGCGGCCGTGGGCCGGATCGGTGTGATAGACCGAGCGGATGATCGACAGCTTGTCGGCCATTCGGGCCAACCGTGGAATGTGCTCGCCGACCCGGATGTCCGGGACATTGGTCGCAATCGGTTTGAAGGGGCCGCGGATCTGCTTTGGGGCATCGGGTTTCAGATCCCACGTGTCGATATGACTCTGGCCACCCCAGCAATAGAGGATGATGCACGACTTGGCCTTGCCGCCTTCCCCGGCCACCGCACCCAGGCTCTGCTGTTGCAGCAGAGCGGGCAAGGACAGGCCGAGCAATCCACCCGCCTGCAAGGCGGCGCGGCGCGGGAGCCGGTTGAACTGGCTGCAGCCGCGACGGGGAGGTGTGGAATGCATCGGAGAACCCCGATCAGGTAGACGATCTTGCATCAATCTTGCCTTATAAATCGGGAGGATTCAACCTGAATGATCGGCAATGCCCCGGGCCGGTGTGCAGGCTGATTATTTTACGACAAAGTTGACCATCCGACCGGGAATCACGATCGCCTTGACGAGGGTCTTGCCATCCAGGTGGCGTGCGACCCCCTCGTCGGACTCGGCCGCGGCCTGGATCGTTTCGGGATCGGCGTCGCTGGCCACGGTGACCTTGCCTCGCAACTTGCCGTTGACCTGGACCGGGATGTCGAGTGTGGCCGTCATCAGCCTCGCTTCATCCCACTCGGGCCAGGGTTCGTAGGCCAGGGAACTTTCGTGGCCGAGAAGATTCCAGAGTTCTTCGCTGATGTGGGGCGCAAACGGTGAGAGCAGCAGGATGAAGGGTTCCATCAATGCGGTCGGTCTCGGGTCGGACTGTCCGACGGCATTGGTGAATTCCATCAGCCGGCTGATCGCCGTGTTGAACGACAACTTCTCGATGTCTTCGGTCACCGACTTGATCGTCAGGTGCAGCAGCCGCAATTGGTCGTCGTCGGCAGCGACGTCCTGGATTGCCCGGTTGGGGCAAGGGTCGTCGGCTCGCTCCTCGGTGATCATCCGCCAGACGCGGCCGAGGAATCGACTGACGCCCTCGACACCGCTCATGCTCCAGGGCTTGGTGGCTTCCAGGGGGCCCATGAACATCTCGTACATCCGCAGGGCGTCGGCCCCGTAGTGGGCCACGATGTCATCGGGGTTGATCACGTTGCCGCGTGATTTCGACATTTTGAAGGCGCGGCTGTCGATGACGATGCCGGGGTCGGACTTCAGCACGAAATTCTCGCCCCGTTTTTCCACCTCGTCGCCGGAGAGCGAGACCGATTCCCCGGCGAAGGTCGCGGTGTCGATCTCGGGGCTGGAGACCCAGTCGCCGGCCTCGTCCCGGTAGCCGGTCAATTCGGCCTCGCCCAGGATCATGCCCTGGTTGACCAGGCGGCCAAAGGGTTCCGGTGTACTGAGGTGTCCCCGGTCAAACAGCACCTTGTGCCAGAAGCGGGCGTAGAGCAGGTGCAGCACCGCGTGTTCGGCTCCGCCGATGTAGAGATCCACCGGTAGCCAGTTCTGCTCGAGTTGAGGATCGACGAACCGTTCCTGGTTCTGCGGGTCGGCGAAACGGAGGTAGTACCAGCACGATCCGGCCCATTGCGGCATGCTGTTGGATTCCCGTTTCAACCGCGTGCCGTCGTCGTCGGTGCGGTAGAGCCAGTCGTCGGGAGCTTCCTCGAGCGGAGGATCCGGGCGACCGTGCGGTTTGAAGTCAAAGTTCTCGGGTAACTCGACCGGCAGCGACTCGTCTGGATCGGTCCGCATCAAACCGGTCCGGTTCCCCTCGTCGTCGAGTTCGTGCCAGATCGGGAACGGTTCACCCCAGAAATGCTGTCGGCTGAACAGCCAGTCGCGGAGCCGGAAGTTGACGGGCGTGGTGCCCTGGCCGGTTTCGTCGAGATGCGAGATGATCCGGGCCTTGGCGTCGTCGATCGCCAGGCCGTCGAGGAATTCGCTGTTGATCGCCGGGCCGTCGCCGGTGTAGGCCTTGCCCTGGAAATCCTCGGGCGCCTGGACCGTGCGGAGGATCGGCAGATCGAAAACCTCGGCGAATTCCCAGTCCCGTTCGTCCTGGCCGGGTACGGCCATGATGGCCCCGGTGCCGTAGCTGATCAGGACGTAGTCGGCCACCCAGATGGGAATGGGGCTGCCGTTGACCGGGTTGACCGCGTGCGAACCGGTGAAGACACCGGTTTTCTCTTTCGCGAGGTCGGTGCGATCGAGATCACTCTTGGCGGCGGCCTGGGCCTGGTAGCCGCTGACGGCTTCTTTTTGTGAGTCGATGGTCAGGCGATCGACGAAAGGATGCTCGGGAGCAAGCACCATGTAGGTGGCACCAAACAGCGTGTCGGGCCGTGTCGTGTAGACACGGAGCACGTCAGGGCCGGCAGCGTCGGGGAACCCACAGGCCGTACGATCGGCTTGCCAGCTGGCGAAACCGGCGTCGAGTGTTTCGGTCGATGTTTCGGGTGGCCCGATGTAGAAATCGACCTCGGCACCGGTACTGCGACCAATCCAGTTGCGTTGCGAGAGCTTGATCGACTCGGGCCAGTCGACCAGTTCAAGTTCGTCGAGCAACCGGTCAGCAAACCGGGTGATGGCCAGCATCCACTGCCGCAACGGCAATCGCTCGACGGGATGATCCCCCCGTTCACTGAGACCGTCGATGACTTCCTCGTTGGACAGAACCGTTCCCAGGGCGGGGCACCAGTTGACTGGGGCCTCGTGCTGGTAGGCCAGCCGATGGCTGTCCTGATAGCGTCGTACCGCCTCGTCCCCCCCGGCGGCGATTTCGTCGGGAATCGCCAACTCGGCGATCGGTCGTCCCCGCCCGGTTCGCTGCCGCCCGTCGGGGCCGGTCCATTCGCAGTCGGGGTCGTACCAGGTATCGAAGAGTTCCAGGAAAATCCACTGGGTCCAGCGGAAATAGTCGCTGTCGGTCGTCGAGAATTCCCGGCTCCAGTCGTAGCTGAATCCGAGCATCTTCAACTGGCGCCGGAAGGTGTCGATGTTCCGGTAGGTGGTTTCCCGCGGGTGGGTTCCGGTGCGGATGGCATGCTGCTCGGCCGGCAATCCGAAGGCATCCCAGCCCATCGGATGCAGCACCTGGTGGCCGGTCATCCGGCGGTAGCGGCAGACGATGTCGGTGGCGGTGTAACCCTCGGGGTGGCCGACGTGCAGCCCGTCGCCGGAGGGGTAGGGGAACATGTCGAGCACGTAGAGTTTTTCGCGGCCGGGTTCGTAGGGACCGGTCCGAAACGTCTGGTGTTGCTCCCAGTAGGCCTGCCAGCGTGGCTCGATTCGTGCGGGGTCGTAGCGGGGCATGGTCGGTCCGGTTCGCAGAAACGGGTCGTTCGGTCGTGAGTCACGGGGAAGCGCGATAGTCTATTGATGGTCCTGCGCTTTGCCAATAAGGAACCCAACCCATGAGTGACCTCTCCCTGACTTCCCGCCGAGGCTTTCTGACCGGCACGATCGCCGGCGGCCTCGGTGCCAGCCTTGCCGCGAACCCGGCAGCGGATGCCGTCGCCGCCGATCCACCCCGTCGCAACGGCAGACCGTACATGAAACTCAGCCTCGCCGGCTATTCCTTCAGCCGGTTGCTGCCGAGGCGATGGACGCCCGAACAGTTGAAGTCGGCCAAGATGACCCTGGATGACTTCATCACCTTCTCGGCGGAGCAGGATCTCGACGGTGTCGAACCGACGGCCTACTACTTTCCCAAGACCGTCACCAACGAGTACCTGGTTCATCTCAAGCAGTTGACCTTCCGGCTGGGGCTGGATATTTCCGGTACCGCCATCGGCAACGATTTCTGCCTCCCCAAGGGACCCGCACGTGACAAGCAGTTGGCCGAGACCCGGCAGTGGATCGACCACGCCGCGGTGCTGGGAGCACCGGTGATCCGCATCTTTGCCGGACGGGTGCCCAAAGGGGACAGCGTCGAGACGTCGATCGAGCGGTGCGTGGCGGGAATCGACGAGGTGCTGAAACATGCCGAAAAACGAGGCGTTTTCCTGGCACTGGAAAACCACGGGGGGATCACCGCCACCTCCGAGCAGATGCTGAAGATCATCCGCGGTGTCAAACCCTCGCCCTTCTTCGGCGTCAATCTCGACGGTGGCAACTTTCGCACCGACGATCCCTACCTGGATCTCGAGCGGATCGCCCCCTACGCCATCAACGCGCAGGTCAAGGTGTCGATCTTCCGCAAAGGCAAGAAGGAACGCGCCGACCTGGCCCGTGTCGTCCGGATCCTCAAGGCCGCCGACTACCGGGGCTATGTGGTGCTCGAGTACGAGGAGGACGATCCCCTGGGAGAAATTCCCGGATATCTCCGGCAATTGAGGAAACTGATCTCGTAGATCACAGGTGTGGGGCTGGAACCAGTCGGGAGTTCGGTGATGGCAGGGCCTTGGCGATCGCCGGTCCGGTTCGGTTATGAGATAACGCTGTTCGTCCTGGTCAGCGTTCTGGACATCCTGATGACCAATCGGCTGTTTCTTACCGGCCGTTTCCGCGAGGCGAACCCGGTGGCGCGTTTCACTCTCGACCACTGGGGCCTCGATGGAATGGTCTACTTCAAGATGGCGATGGTTGCCTTTATCGTCGTGTTGACCCAGATCATCGCCCGCAAACGGCCCGCGACGGCACGCTGGATTCTTCATCTCGCCACGGCCGTCGTTTCGATCGTCGTGGTCTACAGCCTGCTGTTGTTGCTGAGAAGCCGGGGGGCCCTGTGAGCGACGCGTTGCGGGAACGGCTGGTTCGCCACGGACAGGATCATCTGCTGGATGGCTGGGAACAACTCGAGACGGGACCACGGCAGCGGTTGCTGTCACAGATCGAGTCGATCGACTGGGCCGGGCTGGAGCAGCGGCTGGCGGCAGGCGATTCACTCGACCCGCTCGCTGCACGGCTCGAGCAGATTGTTGCCTCGGGACAACTCAGCGGGTTGCCTCACCTGATTCGGCAGGCCGGGGCCGGCGAGGCGGCCACCGAGAGCCGGCGGGCGGCCGAGGAGACGGGGCGGCAGATGCTGGCCTCGGGGCGGGTGGCGGTGATCACGGTGGCCGGTGGCCGTGGCACCCGGCTGGGGTGGGATCGGCCCAAGGGCCTGTTGCCGGTGATGCCGGTCAGCGGCCGCACTTGCTTCGAGCATTTTGCCGCCACGATCCGTACCCGCGGTCGGCGGGCCGGCCGACGGCTGCCCTGGCTGGTAATGACCAGCCCGGCGACACACGCCGACACGCTGGCGTACTTTCGGGAGCAGAAGCATTTCGGTCTGGATCCCGACGATGTCGTCGTGTTCCAGCAGGGGGTCTTGCCGGTGGTCGATGCCGGGACCGGTCGCGTGCTGTTGTCGGCCCCCGGCGAAGTGGCCCAGAGTCCGGATGGGCACGGGGGGCTGCTCGAGGCCCTGTGGACGGCCGGGCTGCTGGAGTGGCTGAAGGACCGTGAAATCGACACGCTGTTTTATCACCAGGTGGACAACCCGGCTGTGGCCCTGGCCGCCCCGGACGTGCTGGGTTGGCATCGACTTGGCCGGGCCCAGGTCACGACCCGGGTCGTTGCCAGGCGGTCCGCCGAGGAATCGCTCGGTGTTGTTGCCCTGGTCGACGGCAAGGTCCGGATTGTCGAATACAGCGATCTCCCGGCCCGGACCGCGGCGGCAACAGCTGCCGACGGTTCGCTGTTGCTGTGGGCCGGCAATACCGCCGTTCACGTCTTCGACCGGGAATTCCTGGAAGGCGTCGGCTCGGCGGCGTTGCCTTTTCACCGGGTACACAGGATCGTTCCCCATGTCACCAGTCACGCGGCAGAGGAACTGGTGATCCCGACCGCTGCCAACGCGGTCCAGTTCGAGCGGTTCGTGTTTGATCTGCTGGCGTTTGCCGACGTGGGGCTGGTCGTCGAAAGTGATCGCGGCAGCGAGTTCCTGCCGGTCAAGCGGGCCAGCGGCGAGGATTCTCTCGAATCCGCCCGTTCCGGTCTGTTGCAACTCTACGGTCGCTGGCTCGAAGCCGCCGGTGCACGGATCGGCAAGGGAGCGCGGGTGGAGATCGCTCCCGAGTGGGCTCTGACCGCCGAGGACGTCCAGGGGAAGATCGAACCGGGCAGCGTGCTCGAGGGGTCGGTCGTCCTCGGGTTGGACACGATGCCCGATCAGGCTGCCGACTAGACGTCGAGCAATTCCCTGACGATCCGGCCAGGCTGACCATCAAGGATGGTCTTTTCCCGGGTGTTGCGGGTGTAGGTGAGCGTGTTGGCGTCGATCCCGAAGAGGTACATCAGTGTTGCGTGGTAGTCGTAGTGGTTGACGACGTTCTCGACGGACTTGTGACCGAAGTCGTCGGTCTGTCCGTAGGCGAGTCCGCGTGCGAAACCACCGCCGGCGACCCACATGCTGAAACCGTGGGTGTTGTGGTCGCGACCGATGTTCTTCTCGTTCTGGATCACCGGCAAACGACCCATCTCGCCACCCCAGTGAACGACGGTCGAGTCGAGCAGGCCGCGTTGCTTGAGATCCCGGACGAGTGCTGCGGAGGGTTTGTCGACTTTCCGGCAGGCCCGTGGCAGGCTCTTCTTGATTCCCCCGTGGTGGTCCCAGAACTGGTTTTGCGTGTAGACCTGTATGAAGCGGACGCCGCGTTCGACCAGGCGGCGAGCGATCAGGCAGCGGGTTCCGTAATCGGCAGTTGCCTTGTCGTGGATGCCGTACATCTCCTGCGTCGCCTTGCTCTCCCCGGAGATGTCCAGCGCCGCGTGGGCTGACATCTGCATCCGTTCGGCCAACCGGTAGCTGGCAATCCGGGCGGCAAGATCGTGTTCGGTCGCTCGCTGGGCAAGGTGTCTTGTGTTGAGACGACCGACGTAGTCGAGAAACGACCGCTGGACCTTGCCGGCAAGTTGTGCCGGGGGTTGAAGGTTGAGGATCCTGGGTTCGCGGGGCCTGATCACGGTGCCCTGGTAGATGGCCGGCAGCCAGCCGTTGGACCAGTTGGCGACTCCCTCGACGGGCAACTGTCCGGGATCGATCAGGGCCAGGAAACTCGGCAGGTTGTCGGTCTCGGTTCCCAGCCCATAGGACAACCAGCTGCCCAGCGACGGACGCCCCTTGAGAATCCTGCCCGTCTGCAGGGCGAGAATCGACTGTCCGTGGTTGTTGACCCCGGTCCGCATCGACCGGATCAGGCAGATGTCATCGACGATGTCGGCCGTATGAGGCAGCAACTGGGAAATCTCGGTACCGCAGTCTCCCCGTGGACGGAACTTCCAGGGGCTGTGCAGGACTTTGGAGCTGGCCTGTGCGGCGTTGTCGTACTTGACCTTTCCCGGGAACGGCTTCATGTGCCACTTGGCCATTTCCGGCTTGGGATCGAACAGGTCGATGTGGCTGGGACCGCCCTGCATCCACAACGAGATCATCGCGTTGGCCCGGGGTGGCGAAACCGGGGGTTTCGGCAGGGTGTCGTAATGCGTTTTCACCAGTTCCGGACGAATCGGTGCAGCCTGTGCCCGGTCCTGGTCCAGCAGCCACGCGGTGGCCAGCGATCCAAGCCCCAGGGAACCGGTGGTCAGAAAGTGACGGCGGTCGTGTTCGCCGGTAATGGACTGTTGCATCGGGTCTACCATGGGTTGATCAGTCAGGAACGGAAATCAGGATCAATCGACGTAGAGGAAGCGACTGCTGGAGAACAGGGCCTGGCAGAAGACCGACAGGGCCTGGTCGCGGCTCCGGGCGAGCTTCTTTTTCTTGTCATCGGCCTTGGGGACTGGTCCGTTGAACAACGCCGTCTGTTCATCCAGGAATGCTGTCGCCTCGCCGATCTCGGCCGCGGTCGGCTCGGACCCGTAGACCAGTTGCCAGGCGTGATGGATCCGGTCGATCGTTTTCGGGCCGGCTTCGGCTTTCAGTCGTTCGGCGAAACGGGTGGATTGGGATACGACGAAATCGCTGTTCATCATCATCAGCGACTGAGACGAAACGGTCGTTGAAACCCGCTCGGTACAGTTGGGCACCATCGCCGGTCGATCGAAGGTGTCGAGAACGCCCAGCGGCCGGCTGCGGCGTACCTCGATCCAGACGCTCCGACGGTACTGCTCGTTGCTCATGTCGACCACCGCGCCGGGCCGCCCGGCGTTGAGATTTTCCTTGCCGATGACCCACTGTCCGACCCGGTCGGCCATGATCGGTACCGGGGGACCGTAGCGGCGGGGGTTCAGCGATCCGCTGACCGCGAGAATCGCGTCACGGAGGCTCTCGGCATCCAGTCGCCTGATCGACATCCGTCCCAGCAGGTCGTTGTCGGGGTCGGTCACCAGCAAGGGACCGGGTGCCGAGGCGGACTGGCGGTAGGTGGCCGATGTCATCACCAGTCGGTGCAACCGCTTCAGACTCCAGCCGGTCCTCATGAACTCGTCGGCCAGCCAGTCCAGAAGCTGGGGATGAGTGGGACGCAGGCCAAGCGAGCCGATGTCGCCGGGAGTGGCGACCAGTCCGCGGCCAAAGTGGTGCATCCAGGACCGGTTGACGATCACGCGGGCGACCAACGGATGGGTGCCCCCGGTCAGGCGGCGGGCCCAGGTCAGTCGCCGGCCGGTCGAACCAATCTGCTTATTGTTTTGAGCCAGAGTGACCGGTTCCCGGGTGGTCACTCCGAGGATCGACAGGCCGGAGGGGTCGACTGGCTGCCGGGGCTGGGTGATGTCGCCACGAAAAAAGACCCTGGTGACCGGGACCGGTCCGGATTGCTCGGCCAGCACGCGGACGAAGGTTTCCTGGGGCTTGGTTGCCCGCAGGTCGCTGGCCCGCTTGGAAATTGCCTTGAGGTCGTTGGCTGCCTTCTGGTCGTAAAGGTAAAGAGAACCGGCCGAGACGTTCAGGCTGGGGTGCTTCTTGAGCAGGTCCTTCTGGGCGGGAGTTCTTTTCTTCGCATCGGTCTTGCGTGCCAGTCGGGCCAACTCCCGCTGGGCGGCGGCCAACTTTGCGACCTCCTTGTCGAAGGTCTGTTGAATGTAGGTTGCCTGTTTCCGGCCCCGCTCGCCATCGATCACCTTCGCTTCCTTCTCGATCCGAGCCGCTTCCTTGCGGTCGGCGTCGGTGTAGAGCGACACCAGTCGGCCGCCGGGCCGCTTCCAGCGGGCGACATTCAACGCGGGTTCGAAGATCGCGCGGAGACGATAATAGTCGACCTGTGGTATCGGGTCGTAGCGGTGATTGTGACACTGGGCGCAGCCAACAGTCAGTCCAAGGATCGAAGTGGAGACGATGTTGATTGTCTCGGCGACGACCTGGTTGCGATTGGCGGCGTCATTGCTGCCGACGGTTCCATCGGGTGCAGTCCGCAGGTAGCCGGTGGCGGTCAACAACTGGAGGTCCCCGGGCGAGAGATCCTTGTAGGGTGGCTTGACCATTTCGTCGCCGGCAAGTTGTGCCAGCAGGAAGCGGTTCCAGCCGAGATCGTCGTTGTGGGAATTGACGACCCAGTCGCGGTACTGCCAGGCCCACTTCCGCTGCGGATCAACACTGGCGACGCCCTCGCTGTCGGCGTAGCCGGCCGCGTCCAGCCAGTGACGGCCCCAGCGTTCGCCGTAGTGCGGGCTGGCCAGCAGGCGATCGATCAGACGCTCCCAGGCACCCGGGGTCGTATCAGCCAGGAAGCGGGTTCGCTGAATTGGCGTGGGAGGCAGACCCAGCAGGTCGAATGTCGCTCGACGAAGCAGAGTCGATTTCGCTGCCGGGCCACCCAGCGTGTGGCCAATCGTCTCGAGCCGCGCCTGCGTGAATTGGTCCAGTGGATTGCGGATTTCAGCGAGGGTCTTGACCGTTGGTGGCGTCGCGCGACGGATCGGCTGGAACGCCCAGTAGCTGCGGTCGCCGTCGGTGAACTGGAAACCGCGGGCGAGTGTCTTGGGTTCGGGTCCGGCCGTCACGGCACCGGTGGCGATCCAGCGACGGATCAGATCGAGTTGAGCAGGGGTGAGTTTGCGGCTTTCTTTTCCCGGAGGCATCTCGCCGGTGGAAACCCGCTTGAGCAGTGCACTGGCGGCGGGGTCGCCCGGCACGATCGCGGCTCCCGAATCGCCTCCGGAAACGAGAAACCGTCTCAACCTGAGGTCGAGCTCTCCCTTGAGTTCCTTGGTTTCTCCGTGACATTCCAGGCAGTGCGCCTTGAAGATCGGACGGATGTCACGCTCGAACGTCAGCGGCGGAGCCGCGGTCAGTGGGCCGGTGAGCAGGCCGAGCAACAATGCAGAGAGGGCGGGACGCATGCGGGGAACTCGGGTGGGAGGGACCGTGGTGGTGGGACGCCGCAGCGGTTTCTTCCATGATTCTGGGTCGAACCCCCCGGGTCTGGCAAGGGGAGGAGTCCCGGTCGTGAAACGGCGTGATCATGGTGGCGTTGCCCGGACCCCCGGCAGCGGGTACACATTAGGCGTTCCGAAAGCGGTAGCACGAGAAAACGGAGAAAGTGACGATGAGGATTTCCTGGGCGGATGTGGTTCGTCGGTCGGGTTGCCTGGTGCTGCTGGCGACACTGGCGGGGTCGGTCTCCGCGGCCGATTGGCCGGGATTTCTCGGGCCGGCTCGCAACGGGATCAGCGGTGAGACCGGTCTGATCGACACGTTTCCTGCCACCGGGCCGGCCCGGGTCTGGCGGGTTGCCGGTGGCGTGGGAATGTCGGGACTGGCCGTGGCCGATGGCCGCGTGGTGACCCAGGTCGAATTGGCCGGCAAACAGCAGGTGATCGCGCTGGCCCTGGCCAGCGGCAAGACGCTTTGGCGGACACCGGTTGCCGCGGCCTATCGCAATGGCATGGGAAACGGCTCCCGGGCGACCCCGGTGATTTCCGGAGACCGGGTCGTTGTCTTCACCGGCGAGGGCCGGTTGGTGGCCCTGGCGGCGGCGACCGGCAAGACGCTGTGGCAGCGGGACGTCGTAACCGAACTCAAGGGGCGAGTGGCCGACTATGGCATGGCGTCTTCGCCGCTGATCGTCGGCGGCCTGGTCGTCGTCACGCCCGGGGCCCGGCAAGCCGCGGTCGCGGCGTTTCGTCTGGCCGACGGAACAACGGCCTGGACGGCCGGTGCTGGACCGGCCGGTTACTCGTCGCCGGCAGTGTTGACCGTGGGAGGACGTCGGCAGGTCGTGGCCTTCCTGGGCGACCAGGCCCTCGGACTCGATCCGGACAAGGGCTCGTCGCTTTGGCGATTTCCCTACGTCACCGATTACGAATGCAACATCGCGACCCCGTTGGCCCACAACGGTCGCGTTTTTCTCTCGTCCGGAGAAAACCACGGCAGCGTGATGCTGGGGCTGAAGAAATCCGGCGGCGGGTTCACCGTCGAGACCGCCTGGTCTTCTCTCGGTCCCCAGTCGGTGATGAGGAACGAGTGGCAGACGTCGATACTGTGGAAAGGGCATCTCTACGGCATGGACAACGTTGGCGGCGCCGGTCCGATCACTCATCTCACCTGCATCGATGCCACCAGCGGCCGCCGTCTCTGGCAGCAGCGACGCTTTGGCAAGGGAAACCTGATCGCCGCCGACGGCAAGCTGTGGATCAGCACGCTCAAGGGAGAACTCGTGCTCGTGGCCGCCTCGCCGAAGGGATTTCGCGAGTTGTCCCGTGCCCGGGTGCTGGGGCCGACCCGCCAGGCGGCGGCCCTCTCGGCAGGAAAACTGCTGTTGCGCGACAATGCCGAGATCGTCTGCCTGGACATCAAGAAGGCTCGCTGACCATGGACGCCGGGTTGCTGGATCGCGAGGAATACGTCGAGCAGGCGTATTTCTTTCGTGCCTACCGCGAACGGCTTGCCGACGCGATTCCCTCCCAGGAAATCCTCGTACAGATCCGGGAAGAGCTGCTCAGCACGACACGGCTCCCCGTGGCACTGGAGGTGATCGAGGGCGAGTTGCTCCTGCGTGGCAAGCTTGCTGACGGCATGCAGCACCTGACCCATTACTTCACCCCGTTCCAGATCTACGTCGTCGCGCAGTCGGAACGAGAACGCTCGAAATTCGATCAGTACACCGCACTCGAGGTCCTGGAGAAGGAGGCCGAGTACCGGGCAGAGGGATGCAGTCCGCAGGGATTGTTCATCTATCACTTCGAGTCGCTTGCCCGCAACCATCTCGGTTACGACCACGGACTCGAGGCGGTAGCGGCCGACCCGTCCTACGACGAGGATTTTCGTAAGTGGATCCTGAAGATCCGCACCGAACTGGGAACGATTGATTTCGCTGACATGCTCTACGTTCGCTCCGAGCAACTCGTCGCCGACCGACGGCGCCGGCCCGGCCAGCAAGACTGGGATCCGGGCTACCCAATCCTGTTCGGGTTGAAGGAAGGCCGCATCGCCAAGGCCAATCGCGGCAAGGACCCTCTCTACATGTTTGCCGCACTGCAACGGCACCTGAATTATCCGGTGGTTCCCCGGTCGCAACCGGATGACGAGATCGAGATCGACCCGCTGCTGCAGCGTCGGCTGCAGGTGATTGAAAAGCGGCTGCAACTTGTCGAGTCCGAACAGAAAGGTGGTGTCGATCTCAGCCAGTTCTACGCGAAGCCTGGCGAGGACGAGGATCCGCCGGTCGGATGATCCTCGGGCCTCGTCGCTGCCGAACCCGCGCCAGGGGATAGACGATGACGACTGCCATACCCCCGGAAGACCCACGACCGGAGATGCTCGATGGGCATCTCTACGACTACCCCGCCTATTACGACCTGGTCTTCGGGAGCGATTGCGCGGCCGAGCTGTCTTTTCTTGAGGCTTGTTTCGAGCGATTCACCGATCGGGTTGTCTCCCGCGTGTTCGAACCAGCCTGTGGAACCGGCCGGCTGCTCTACCGCCTGGCACGTCGGGGTTACAGCGTCTCGGGAAACGATCTCAATCCCTCGGCGATCGAGTACTGCAATGCCCGGTTTCAGCGGGCTGGGCTGCCACCGCCGGCGATCGTCGGCGACATGGCCGACTTTCGCCTGAAACGCAAGGTCGATGCCGCGTTCAACACGATCAACAGTTTCCGGCATCTCGACACCGAAGCCGCCGCAGGAAGGCACCTCTGCTGCGTGGGTGATTCGCTGGCCCGGGGTGGAATCTACCTGCTCGGGCTGCACCTGACACCAACCCACGGGCTGCGTGACATGGGAGAGACCTGGACGGCACGGCGAGGCCACCTCGGAATCGTCTCGGACCTGCAGAGCCTGGCGATCGACCTCCGCCGCCGGGTCGAATCGTTCCGGATGACCTTTGATATCTACACGCCGACGCGTCATCGCCGAATCGCCGGAATCATCAAGTATCGTACCTACACGCTGGCGCAGATCCGCCGGCTGGTGGCTTCGGTGCCGTCACTGGAGTGGATCGAGTCGTTCGATTTCTCTTATGACGTTTCGCGGCCGGTCGTCGTTGATGAGCAGAGCGAGGATGTTGTTCTGGTCCTGAGGAAGCGTTGAGACGGTCGGGGGCAACGACAGTACTGATTGACCCGGCAGTTCGGCCTGGCGTAAAATTGTCCCAGTGCTGTTGCTGCCCTCCCCCGCCCTCCCCCCGTTGAATCCGCAATGCGCGTTTCCCACCTGCCCGTGTTTCTGCTGGCCGTGTTCGCGGCGACGATGCCGGCCGTGAACGCCGCGGTGACGCTGGAGGTGCGGCCCCCGCGGGTCACGCTCGTCAACCCGGAGGATTCGGCGCAGGTGCTCGTCGAGACGATCGATGCCGGTCGGCGAGTCGATCGCACGCGGCAGGCCCGGCTGGCGGTGGCTGATCCCGGCGTGGCCCGGGTCAACCGACGGGGCCTGGTGATCCCGCTTGCCGAAGGCAGAACGCAGTTGCTGGTCACCTTTGGCGAGGTCACCCGCTCGATCCCGATCGAGGTCGCTGGCCTGGCCGCTCCCCAGCCGGTGTCGTTTGTCGAGGAAGTGATCCCGATCCTGTCGAAGGCCTCCTGCAACTCCGGGAGTTGCCATGGCAAGGCCGAGGGGAAAAACGGGTTCCGGCTGAGCATATTCGGTTTCAATCCCCGGGCTGATCACGCGGCGCTGACAAAGGAAAAACGAGGCGGCCGTGTTTCGCCGGCGCTTCCGGCCGAGAGTCTGCTGCTGACGAAGTCGACCGCGACGGTGCCCCACGGCGGGGGCCGTAAGGTGAAACTGGACGGAAGACGATACCGGCGGTTGCGACGGTGGATTGCCGAGGGGGCCCGGTTTGACGTGCCCGGTCACCGTTGCACGTCGATTCGCGTCGATCCACCCCAGCGGGTTGTTGACGCCGGCGGACAACAGCAACTGCGGGTCGTGGCAACCGATGCTTCCGGCCGCAAGTGGTGCGTGACCACCGAGGCCCAGTTTGAATCCAACAACGAGGTGATTGCCGAGGTCGATTCGGCTGGATTGGTCACCGCGACGAACGTGCCCGGTGAGGCGGCCATCCTGGTGCGGTACCTGGGGCAGGTGGCCGTCAGCCGGATCACCCGGCCCCAGCCGGCCATCGTGTTTCAGCGGCCGCCCGAACACAACTTCATCGACCGTCACATCTGGGACCGGTTGACCGAACTGAGGATTCCTCCCAGCCCGCTTTGCGACGACGCGACATTCCTGCGGCGGGCCTTCCTGGACACGATTGGTACGCTACCGACGTCAGCCGAGACGCGGGCGTTCCTGGCCGGCAAGGATCCCGACAAGCGAAATACGCTGGTGGCGGGGTTGCTCCAACGGGGCGAGTACGCCGACTACTGGACACTGAGATGGTCGGACATCCTGCGAGTCGACAACGACAAGATCAAGGCGCAGGGGTCGGTCGCGATGACGCGGTGGTTGAGGCGACAATTCGTCGAGAACACGTCCTACGACCGATTTGTTCGCGAGATTGTCACCGTTCGCGGCCACACCAGGGGACGGTCGCCGGCGGCCTTTTACACCGTGCTGAAGACTCCCGAGCAGGTCTCACGGTCGGTCAGCCAGCTCTTTCTGGGCGTGCGGATCGAGTGTGCCCAGTGTCACCACCACCCCTACGAGAAATGGGCACAGCAGGATTACTACGCACTGGGCGGATTCTTTACCGGCGTCAACCGTGGTGGGGTGCCCGGTGGTGGCCAGAAGATCTCCGACAAGCCCGGCGTCAATTTCAAGCATCCCCGCAGCGGCCTGGAGGTTCTGCCGGCCGGGCTGGGCGCTGAACCGGTCACGCTGGCCGATCCCAACGGGCGACGGCGGGCGTTGGCCGACTGGATGCTGGCTCCCGGGAATCCCTTCTTCGCCCGCACGATGGCCAACAGGCTGTGGGCGCATTATTTCGGCCGCGGGCTGGTTGAACCGATCGACGACCACCGGGCCACCAACCCCGCATCGAACGAGAAACTGCTTGCCGCGCTGGCTTCGCACCTGGTCGAAATCGGCTATGACCTCAAGGCTTTCACCCGCACCCTGCTGGCCTCGCGGACCTACCAGCTTGCCTCGAGCACGTTGCCCGACAACGTGCTCGATCAACAAAACTACTCGCACATTGTCCACAAGGCGTTGCCGGCCGAAGTGTTGCTCGACGCGATCAGTCAGGCGACGGGAGTCCCCGAGGAATTCAATGGCTGGCCGGTCGGTTATCGGGCGATCCATGTTTGGGACAATCGCCTGCCGTCCTATTTTCTCCGAATCTTCGGCCGCCCCCAGCGGGTGACTGTCTGCGAGTGTGAACGGGGCAACGAACCGAGCATTGCCCAGGCCCTGCACCTGATGAACTCCGAAGAGTCGTTTCGCAAGATCCGTCACCGTGACGGGCGGGCAGCCCGGTTGGCTGCCTCGAAACGGACCAACGCCGGGGTGATCGACGAGTTGTATCTCCTGACGCTTTCCCGTTATCCCTCGAATGCCGAACGCAAGCTGATGCTCGGGGCGTTCACGCAACCCGGGGGCAGTCGTCGAGAAGCTGTCGAGGACGTTCTCTGGACGCTGCTGAACACCAAGGAGTTCTTGTACAATCACTAGGCCCGGGTGGCCGATGAGAAAACCGGTGGGTGTTTGATCCCGGGATCACCGTACGCCGGACTCGCTCGGAACAGGCCGGGCACGGAAAAGGACAAGCCGATTTCCACGAGGGATGAGCCATGTTGAACGTGTCACTGGATGGGCTTTCCGGACGATTCCGCGACAGCGTGTCTCGCCGCCACGCCCTGCGACTGGGCGGAACCGGTGCTCTGGCCGGACTCTCGTTGCCGACGTTGCTGGAACTGGAGGCCAAGGCGGCCTCGCCCAACGGTGCCCAGGCGAAGTCCTGCATCATGATCTTCCTGGAGGGAGGTCCCAGTCATATCGACATGTGGGACCTGAAGCCGCAGGCGCCCAAGGAGGTCCGCGGCAGCTTTCATCCAATCGCGACCAACGTGCCCGGCACCCGGATCGGCAACATCCTGCCCCGTTGTGCCAGGGTTGCCGACAAGTTCACGATCCTGCGTTCGCACAGCCACCGCGACAACGGTCACCAGACGGGTCGTCACTGGTGCCTGACCGGTTACAAGCCTCGTTTTGGTGACGGGCAGGCCCAGGGAACACCCTGGAACGAACTCTTCCCCTCGATTGGTTCAATCATTGCCAGGGAACTGGGCCGCAACGGGGACGTGCCGCCCTACATCAGTGTTCCCGAACCGATGGGACCGGGTGGGCCGGGATTTTACGGTGCCGGTTACGCGCCGTTCACGATCGAGACCGATCCGGTGCAACCGGACTTCAAGGTCCGGGACCTGAGTTTGGCCGCGGGGACCAGCCGTCGCCGGTTCGACTTGCGTCGACGGTTGCTGGCCGGGGTCGAGAAACTCTCCGGGGACACCGCGGTTCGCGGCCGCGCCCGGACGATGTCGACCTATTACCAGAAGGCGCTGGAACTGGTGACCTCGCCGGCCGCCCGCCGCGCGTTCGATATCCAGTCGGAATCACCGTCGGTTCGTGAACGTTACGGGCTGACATCGTTGGGTCAGTGTGCCCTGCTGTCCCGGCGGCTTGTCGAGGCCGGTTGCCGTTTCGTGGGAATCAGCCACGGCAGCTGGGACACGCACGTCGACAACTTCACCAGTCACGAAAAGGCCCTGGCGCCCTCGGCCGATGCCGCGCTCTCGAGCCTGCTGGCCGATCTCGACGAACGGGGCATGCTCGACGAAACCATGGTGGTGATGTGGGGCGAGATGGGGCGGACGCCGCGGATCAATGCCAATGCCGGACGCGATCACTGGTCGATGTGCCAGAGCGTGATCATGGCCGGTGGCGGGATCAAACGCGGGGCCGTGGTGGGGGCCTCCGACAAGACCGCTTCCTACCCGACGACCACTCCGCACGGAGTCCGCGATCTTCTGAGGACGATTCTGGGTCAGATGGGTGTTGACTGCGACCGACGCTACTTCACCCCGCTCGGTCGGCCGGTACCGCTGGTCAAGGACGGGGCGTTCATCGACGAGTTGGTCTAGGCCGTGTCGGGCGTGTAGAAAAGGGGGAGAGCCTGATGCGCGTGCGTCTGCTTGCCTTGGCGATGGTGTGGCTGACCGGCTTCCCGCTGGCGGCCCAGGTCCCTCGTCTTGGATACGTCTACCCCCCCGGGGCCCGTGCCGGTGAAACGGTCGAGGTGACGCTTGGTGGTTACGACCTGACCGCCGATGTTGATTATTTCCTGCACGACGCTCGTGCGAAGATGAAGGTCAGCGGGTCATTGACCGAGATGCTGGTACCCGGACCGCCTTACTGGTTCGGTGGCAAGAGCCGGTCGTCGGCGTTGCCGTTGCCCCGGGAAATCACGGCGACGATCTCACTACCGGCCGACTTGCCACGCGGTCCGATTCACTGGCAGGTGGCCAACGTGATGGGCAGTTCGGGAATGGCCGTGTTTTACGTGGGTGATGGGCACGAGGTACTGGAATCGCGCCGCCGTGACGAACCCCAGCAACTCGCCTCGCTGCCGGTCACCGTCAACGGCCGGCTCGAGCGGATCACCGAGGTCGATCGGTACAGCTTCAACGCCGGGGCCGACGGCCCCGTCACGATCGACCTGTTTGCCCGGCGGCTGGGAGCCGATTTCCACGGGTCACTGCAGGTTCGTGATGACCGGGGCCGGTTGTTGGCCGACGTGGCCGATACCCGGGGCCGGGACTGTGCAACGACGGTTGCGGTCCAAAAGGGCCACCGATACGAGGTCGGTGTCTTCGATCTCGATTTCCGTGGCAACCGCGCCTTCGTCTATCGGCTGGAATTCACGCCCGGTCCCCGCGTCGTTGCCTGTTTGCCCAGTGGCGGCCAGCCCGGCACCACGGCCGAGGTGACGCTTGTCGGTTTTGGCCTGAAGACGGGTGCCGCAAAGCTGGAGTCCCTTTCCCGCAGGATCACCTTTCCCGGGATCGTCAACGACCAGCGATGGTTTCTGCATCGAGTCAAGACCGCGCACGGCCAGACCCCGCCGTTTGTCCTGCTGCTGGATGATCTTCCTGAAACCGTCGAGCCGAAGAAAGACCAGCCAGGACTGCCGACGACTTCCGCGGTGACCGCGACGCTGGCGACTGCCGGCGAGACCGACGTGTACCTGTTGGACGCCAAGGCCGGCCGTTCGATCCGGTTGGAAGTTCGGTCAGAGCAAATTGGCACGCGGCTGGATCCGGTACTCCGCGTGCTCGACGACAAACAAAAGCAACTGGCCATCAATGATGACTTGCCCGGGACTCTTGACTCCGGACTCGACTTCAAACCACCGGCCGACGGTGTTTACCGCGTGCTGGTCAGCAATGGCAGCGGCCACGACGGGACAGCGGATGCGGTGTACCGGTTGACGGCCCGGATTCCAGACCCGGGATTTTCCTTGACGGTTCCCGTGGGATTTTCGGTTCCGGTTGGTGGAAAGGCGACGTTGAATGTCACGGCCAAGCGGTCGGGCGGGTTTGCCGACGAGATCGCCCTGGCAATGACGGGTCTTCCCAACGGTGTGACCGTGTCCAAGCCGGTCAAGATTGCCAAGGGCAAGGCGGCGGCCAAGATCGAACTGGCCGTGGCCAAGACCTCCGGGACCGCCGCCGTGTTTGTCGGGGTGACCGGGACTGCCGCGATCAACGGTCAACCGGTGACAGTGACGGCGCGAAGCGTGCGGGGCGGTGATCTTGCACCACGCGATGCGGCTGCTCATCTCGGTCGACGATTGTTGTTGTCCCGCACGTTGACCCCGCCGATCAAACTCGAACTGATCGACCGCAACCGCCAACGCGCGGTGCACCGTGGAACGACCTACCCGGCCGAGTTCCTGGTGAAGCGGGACCAGGGGTACACGGGCGTCGTGCGGCTGCGGATGGCGGCCAAGCAGGGACGGCATCGTCAGGGAATCAACGCCCCGATTTTTCCCGTACCGCCCCGGACCGAGCTTGTCCACTATCCGTGTTTCATGCCGGAATGGCTCGAGACCGATCGAACGACACGAATGGTGATTCACGCGGTTGCCGAGATCAAGGATGCAACAGGCCGGGTGCGACACACCGTCAAGGCGGCCAATGCCAGCGTGACGATGATCCTCGAAGGGGCCCTGATGAAACTCTCGCATCAGGCCGGAGAGCTGACCGTCAAATCCGGTTCGCGTTTCCAGGTTCCCGTGCGGGTTGTCCGGTCGGCAAAGTTCCGCGAGGACGCGGTGATCCGTCTCGAGGTCCCCGAGGAGTTGAAAGGTCTCTTGCAGGCCGAGCCGGTGAAGCTGGCGGCCGGCAAGTCCGAGGCCGTGCTGGAGATTACGACATTGCCCGACGCCCGACTTGCCGGTGATTGGGACCTGAAAATCACGGCGACGGCGATGCAGGACGGCCGCTGGCCGGCGGTTTCGCAGACACGGGTTGCCGTTCGACTCGTCAGATAGACAAACAGCGTGGTGGCCCGACTGGCAGGAGAACAACAACGATGTTTGCGATGAGCCGACGTGAGTTCCTGGCCGCTACGGCCGCGACAGGTCTCTCGCTGCTGGACCCGGGGCTGCGGCGCCGCGTCGACGCGGCCGGGGTCGAGAAACTCAGGATCACCGGGATCACCTGGAAGCAGGTCCTGGTGCCCTACCAGGAATTTAACCGGCAGGCCCTGTTTCGCTATCACGGGGTGTCCTTGCAGCTGCGGACGATCTTCCAGGTTCGCACGAACTCGGACCTGGTCGGGCTGGGTGAGTCCTGGGGCGCCTCTTCGTTTTCCGACCAGGAGGTTGCGGCCTACGTGGGGACGAGCCCGTTTGAATGGTTGGGGGCGAGGAAACACCTGTCGCTGAACATGGCGATGTACGACCTGATGGGGAAGTCGCTGGCACTTCCCGCCTGGCGATTGCTCGGCCCGCGGGTTCGCACGCGGATCCCGGTGGCGGCCTGGACCGTGTCGCGGTCACCCGATGCGATGGCCGAGGAAGTTCGCCAGGCGGCGGGAAGAGGATACCGGTGGCTGAAGTACCACATCGACGAGATCCACAATGTCGTCGACCAGACCCGCGCGATGCAGAAGGTGGCTCCACCTGGGTTCCGCGTCCACTACGACTTCAATGCCAACGGCGAACTGGAGACGATCGCCCCGATTCTCAAGGAAATGGCGCGTTTCCCGGTGGTGGGCCGGATCGAAGATCCCATCCAGACGTCCGACCGGGACGGGTACCGCAAGCTGATCGCCGAGTCCGACCTCGAGATGCTTGTGCACCACGGGCCGGTCAATTACCTGGTCGATCGTGCCTGCGACGGCTACATGGCCGGCCACGCCCCGGTCGGTCACGCGATCGTCGTGGCGGGAGTCTCGGAACAGTCCGGGTTGCCGTTCATGCTTCAGCAAGCCGGTGGCCAGATCAACCAGGCGTTTCTCGCTCACGAGGTGGCCGTCTTCCGGGGAGCGACGATCGACCACGTCAACCTGGCCCATCTCTGGGTCGATGACGTGACGACCACCCGCGCGAAGGTTCGCAACGGGACGATTCCGGTTCCGAAAGGACCCGGGCTGGGACTGGTGTTGGATCCCGGGAAACTCGAAAAGTACGCCCGGGCGCCCCGGCCGAAATATCGCCCTTTTCTCGTGAGGATTCGTTACCGGGGAGGACCGACGATCATCGTTCGTCACGATCCGCACAAGCCCGGAAAGGTCGATGCCATGAGGTTTCTGGATCGGATGCTCAAGGGCCAGGTGCCCGGCGACCGGATTCCCGGTCCGACTCCCGGCTACAACAATGCTGTCCAGAGCGACTTGCTGGATCGGGACAATTTCGGCGAGTTCGACCGGCTCTGGAAGGCGACCGCTCGGGGGGCGGTGGTCACCCGGTAGCGGGCGTGGCCGGTTCTTTGCCGGATTCAGCGATACCGTTGGACAAGACGGTTCCAGCCGCGGGCAACCTCGCCTCGCCAGCGGACCAGGCGGTCGGCCTGCGAATCCTGCAGCAAGGCAAAGGCAAACAGTACCAGGCAGGCCGCGGTGACCAGCAGCCCAAGCCGGAGCGCCGAGTTCTGGGCCAGCGTGTTGACCAGCGGTCGTGACCACTGTGCCCACGGTGCGACAGCCGGGTCGGACGGTTTGGTCAACCGCGGGACCAGCTGCAACGACCTGTCGACCGCCAGGCGGCTCTCGCCCGGACGAGCCGTCTGCTGGTCCAGGCGGGCCAGTTCGGTTGCAAATCCGGGATTGATTTCCAACGCCTGACGAACTCTCTCGAGATAGACGATCCGGTCTTCCAACGCCGCCAGCTCGACCCGGTTGTCGAAATGCTGCAGGCCGAGATGTTGGAGCGTGCGGAATCCGGGAGCAAGCGAGACAGCCGCGTACAGGCTCGCGGCGACGGTCAACGTCAGCCAGAAGGCCAGGCTGATTCGCCAGGTCGGCTGTTTGCTTGAGGTGATCACCTGGATAATTCCTTTTCGCGATTTGCGGTCGATCCGTGTGTCAGATGGTGCCGGCGTAGCGGGCGTCGGCACCCAGGAGTTCTTCGATCCGCAGCAGCTGGTTGTACTTGCAGATGCGGTCGGTTCGACTGGCCGACCCGGTCTTGATCTGCCCGGTGTCCAGGGCGACGGCCAGGTCGGCAATCGTCGTGTCCTCGGTCTCACCCGAACGGTGACTGATCACCGAGGTGTATCCGTTCTTGTCGGCCAGGCGGACCGCATCAATCGTCTCGGTCAGCGTTCCGATCTGGTTGACCTTGATCAGGATGCTGTTGCCTACGCCTTTCTTGATGCCGTCAGCCAGTCGTGCGACGTTGGTGACGAACAGGTCATCGCCGACCAGCTGGCAGCGATCTCCGATGGAATCCGTCAGGAGCTTCCAGCCATCCCAATCGTCCTCGGAACAGCCGTCCTCGATCGAGCAGATCGGATACTTTTCGACCCAGCCGGTCAGCAATTCGACCATTCCCGCGGAATCGACTTCCCGGTCCTCGAGCCGGTAGACGCCTGTTTCGGCGTTGTAGAATTCCGTCGCGGCACAATCCAGGGCGATCTTGACCTGTTCGCCGGGCTGGTAACCGGCTCCTTCGATCGCTTGCAGGATCGACGTGATTGCCGCCTCGTTGTTTTCGAGGTTCGGAGCAAAACCTCCCTCGTCACCGACGGCCGTGTTGAGGCCTTTCTCGGAGAGAACGGTCTTGAGGTTATGGAAGATCTCGACACCACACTGCAGCGCTTCGCTGAAGGAGTCGAAACCCAGGGGCATCACCATGAACTCCTGGATGTCGATCGAGTTGTCGGCGTGTTCACCACCGTTGATGATGTTCATCATCGGGGCTGGCAGGCGATTGGCGGCGACACCGCCCAGGTAACGAAACAGGGGCAGGTAGCACGACCGGGCGGCAGCGTGGGCGGCGGCCAGCGAACAGGCCAGGATCGCGTTGGCGCCGAGGTTCGACTTGTTCTCGGTGCCGTCGAGTTCGATCATCCGGCGATCGATGTCTGACTGGTTGGTCACGTCGAGGTCGATCAGCACGTCGATGATCTGGGTGTTGATGTTCTCGACGGCCTGGCGTGTACCCTTGCCGAGATAACGTTCCGGCGCGTCGGTGTCTCGTAGTTCGTGGGCTTCGTGCTGGCCGGTACTTGCTCCGCTGGGGACCGCCGCCCGGCCCACCACGCCTTCCTCGGTCGTGATGTCCACCTCGACGGTCGGGTTGCCCCGGCTGTCGAGAATTTCGCGGGCGAGGACTGAAGTGATTGCTGTGCTCATCTCGTGGAGCCCCTTGTACAGGCTGTCGCGGGCCATCTCTGGACACCGTCAGGTTTTAGCAGGTGGTTTGCACGGCATCCACGACACGCCGACAAACCACCGTGTCGTGGCTATCGGCGTGGAGCAGCGTCGCTCAGCAGTCGAAACACCGGCGCCGATACGACCGGTGCCGTCGGGTGATTCGTCAGGAGCGGACACGTCGCCGCGGGGTACAGCAGCCAGTACAATAACAGCCGTGACTCGGCCTGGTCTCACCGGGCTCTCCAACGACCAGGACGAAAGATCTTTCCGTGTCTGATCCTGTTGAAACTTCCAGTCCGGTTTCCCCGCCGTCGCCGCTGGCGACCGAGACTGCGGCCGGTCGACGTCCACTGGAACCGATGGATCCACAGTTGACCTCGATCCAGCCTGGGGGCGGCGTGGTGATCCGGCTCGAACTGGCCTGGGGGGGCCTGAGGCGATTGTGGCTGAAGACGTTTCGCCGGGGTTACGTGCGGCGGATGGCGGCACTGCGTCGAGGCGAGGCCAACGGGTGTCCTCACGAGGTCCTGGATCCTCGCGACCTGAAGTTCTACCGCAACCAGCCGGGGTACTGGTGGGAGCCCGAGGACGACCCGTTCACGGGCCGGGATCGGCTGCCGTTTGTCCGGGCGGGGCTGGCCGAGCTGATCGTTTTTTCGTCTCTGACCTGGGGACCCGCCCTCGTCCTGGCCTGGTGGCTACTGTCGAGCTCAGCGGCCGGGCCGCTTGCCTGGCTCGGCTGGACGGGCCTGGTCACGCTGGCGGTGTTCGGAGCGATCATCGCCTGGTTCTTCCGCAACCCGCGGCGGATACCACCCGACGACCCCTTCGCGGTCCTCTCGCCGGCCGATGGCACGGTGGTCGAAGTGACCGAGTTGGATCACGACGAGGCGATCGGAGGGCCGGCCGTGCAGATCGGGATCTTCCTGTCGTTGTTCAATGTGCACATCAATCGCAGTCCTCGACCCGCGCGGGTGATCGGCCTGTCCTACCGTCGCGGCAAGTTCCTCAATGCGATGCGACCAGAGTCCTCGCGGGAAAACGAGCAACTGGCGGTGCGGCTCGAAGAAACCCAGTCGCCGTTTCGGCCGCTGGTGGTTCGCCAGATCACCGGCGCGGTGGCGCGACGAATCGTCTGCTGGTTGAAACCCGGTGACCTGTTGTCGACAGGCGAGGCATTTGGAATGATCAAGCTCGGGTCGCGAACCGAGATCGTGCTGCCGCGTGAACCGGGACTGGAACTGCTCGTCAGCAGGGGCCGGAAGGTCCGGGCCGGGACGAGTGTGCTGGCGAGGTTTGCCGAACCGGGGGAGGAGATCAATTGAACCGTCGCCGGAAGATGTTTGCCGTGCTGCCGACGTTGTTGACCCTGGGCAACCTGGTCTGCGGTTTCGGCTGCATCACCTTCGCCGCGAAGCTTGGTCCCGACCTGACTGATCCGAAGCAGGCGATGCTGATCGCCGCTTCACTGATCTACCTGGCGATGGTGTTTGATGCCTTCGACGGCAGTGTCGCCCGCCTGACCAGCCAGACCAGCGAATTCGGCGCCATTCTCGACAGCCTCTGCGACATGATCAGCTTCGGCGTGGCGCCGGCATTCCTGATGCTGCAGTTCACCCGGCTCTTCGACACTCCTCACGATCTCTGGAAGGAACCCGGCAGCCAGACCCAGCGGTTGTTGTGGGTGATCGCGGCGTTGTTTGCCGTGTGCGCGGCCCTGCGACTGGCACGGTTCAATTCCGAGACTGACGAGGAAGACACCCATTCGGAGTTCAGTGGCCTGCCTTCCCCGGCGGCCGCCAGCGTGCTGGCGAGTTTCCCGATCGCCTATATTCTGCTGTCCCGACCACAGGATCAGACCTCCCGGGAGATCTTCGATGTGCTCGGTCCGATGCTTCAACTGTTTCTGCCGCTGGTCACGCTTGCTCTGGCCGGCCTGATGGTCAGCCGGATCCCCTACCCGCACGCGGTCAATCACCTGTTGCGGGGACGGCGGGGGCGGTCTCACTTGATCCAGCTGGTCTTTGCCGCGGCGGCGATCTACCTGTTGCACGAGGTCGCGATTCCGGTGATCCTGTGTTCCTACGCGTTCTGGGCACCGGCGAAGTTGGGATGGCAGAAACTGTACCGTTGGCGGCTTCACAAACCCGAAGAAATCTGACAGACTCTCTCAATGGCGGGCTGCCATCCCGGGTTGGTCGCACCGGGTCCCTGACTGCGGCCGGGATGCCGTGGCAAACGATGTCACGGCACCAGCCCCTGAATCGCTTCATGTTTACAGGCCTGGTTGAAGCCCTCGGGACCGTGACCGAACTGGTCGACGATCCGCCCGCGTGTCGACTCGAGGTAGCCGTCGCGCCCGACTGGGCGGTCGAGGCATCGGTCGGTGATAGCGTGGCCCTGAACGGTTGCTGCCTGACGGTGGTGGCGATTGCAGAAAACTCGCTGGCTTTCGAAGCCGGACCCGAAACACTTGCCCGGACCAATCTCGGTCAACTCGCGTCGGGCGATCCGATCAATCTCGAACGGCCGCTTGCCGCCAACGGTCGGCTCGGAGGCCACTTCGTGCAAGGCCACGTCGACGGGGTGGCGACGGTGACCGCAGTGGATCGCGAGGGCGACTGGGTCACGATGTGGTTCGAAGTTCCTGCAGACCTGGCCGCTCAACTGGTTCCCAAGGGATCGGTGGCCGTCGACGGGGTCAGCCTGACCGTCGTCGAGGTCGACGACAACCGCTTCAGCGTCGCGCTGATCCCGCATACGCTCGACGTGACCACGTTGGGGATCCGTCAACCCGGTGGCCGGGTGAACCTCGAGACCGATATTCTTGCCAAGTATGTCCAGAAACTGATTGGTGGAGAATCGTTGGACGGTGTCGTGATCGGCAACGAGAATTCCGTGGGAACCCGGCCATGAGGACATCCGATCGGCAGACCCGCAGTTACCTGATGGCCTTGTTCGAGCGTCACGGGTTCCACCCTCGAACCGCCTTCGGACAGAACTTCCTGATCGATCTGAACCTGATCGACGTTCTTGCCCGCGAGGCGTCGCTTGGTCCCGAGGACCTGGTACTGGAAATCGGAACCGGGACCGGCGGCTTGACGGCCCGGTTGGCCCGCGAGGCCGGGGCGGTCATCACTGTCGAGGTGGACCGCAACATGGTGGGGCTGGCTCGCGAACTGATCGACGAGCTGCCCAACGTGACGCTACTGCACCGTGATGCGCTGAAGAACAAGAACCACTTTGCTCCCGAGTTGCTCGAGTTGATTGACGAACGGCTTGGGGAAGCCGGCGACCGGCGATTGAAGCTGATCGCCAATCTCCCTTACAGCATCGCAACACCGATCGTCTCGAACCTCGTCGCCAGTGAACTCGACTGGGAGCGGATGGTGGTGACGATCCAATGGGAACTCGGACAGCGGATGACCGCCGGACCCGGGACCAGCGACTACGGAGCTCTCTCGGCGTGGTTGCAGTCCCAGTGCCGCGTCAAGATGCTCCGGAGGCTGCCCCCGACGGTGTTCTGGCCCCGTCCGAAGGTCCAAAGCGCCATCATGAAGTTGAGGCCGGCTCCGGAACGGCGTGCACGGATTGCCGATCGAGCCTTCCTCCAGGATTTTCTGCGACGTGGTTTCCAACAGCGTCGCAAGCACTTCCGGGGTGTCCTGGCGGGCATGTATCGAAAGCAGTTGGGCAAGACCGATATCGATGAAATTCTGGCCGAGTTGGAGTTGCCTGCCGGCATCCGGGCCGAACAGATCGACGTGGATGGTCTGGTTGGACTCGCTAATCGGCTGTACCAGAGAGTGGAACAGGACCAGGGAGCTTGATGCCATGGAAAGCCGGATCGCCTACCGCGGATTCACGTTCGACGACGTTCTGCTCGAACCACTCTACAGTGCCGTGATGCCTTCCCAGGTGAATATCGGTAGCCGCTTGACGCGGAACATCCCGCTGCACCTGCCGATCGTCAGCAGCCCGATGGATACGGTAACCGAGAGCGAGATGGCGATTGCGCTGGCCCAGGAGGGGGGCATCGGCATCATTCACAAGAACATGACCCTCGAGCAGCAATCGCTGGCAGTCGACCGGGTCAAGCGAAGTGAACACGGTGTGATCGTTGATCCGGTCACGTTACCGCCGGATGCCAGCGTCATGGAAGCCTCACAGATCATGGACGAACGCAACATCGGCGGTGTCCCGATCACAGTGAAGGGCATTCTCAAGGGGATTCTCACCCGCCGGGACCTCAGGTTTCTCGATTCGCCGGAGACGAGGATCGAGGAGGTAATGACGCGGGAAAACCTTGTTACGGCCCCCGAGGACACCACTCTCGAGACTGCGCAACGGATTCTGCTGGAAAACAAGGTCGAGAAACTGTTGCTCGTGGATGGAGATTACCGATTAAAAGGATTAATCACGATAAAGGATATAGACAAGAATCTCCGGTTTCCCCTGGCCTCGAAGGACCCGCGGGGACGGCTGCGGGTGGGAGCCGCGGTGGGGGTTTCGGATTTTGAGCGGGTCGAGGCCCTGCTGGAAAAGGGTGTTGATGTCCTTGTCGTCGACAGTGCGCACGGGCACTCGCAAAACGTCATTGAAACGGTCAAGGAGATCAAGCGGAGGCATGACATTGACGTGATTGCCGGAAACGTGGCCTCCACGGAGGGAGCGGCGGATCTGGTCAAGGCCGGGGCCGATGCGGTCAAGGTCGGAATCGGACCAGGATCGATCTGTACCACGCGGATCATTTCCGGTGTCGGTGTCCCGCAGTTGACTGCGATTGCCAACGCCGCCAAGGCGATTGCCGATACAAACGTTCCGATCATCGCTGATGGAGGGATTCGATACAGCGGAGATATCACCAAGGCGCTGGCCGCCGGAGCTCACACCGTGATGCTTGGCGGGTTGCTCGCCGGACTCGACGAAAGCCCCGGGGAACTGATTCTCTACCAGGGACGCAGCTTCAAGAGGTATCGGGGCATGGGGTCGCTGGGAGCGATGGTCAAAGGCAGCAGCGAACGCTATCGACAGGGGAGCGGAGACGAGGACTCGAGTCGTTCAGGATCGAAAAAACTGGTTCCCGAGGGTGTCGAGGGCCGTGTGCCCCACAAGGGGCCGCTCAACAATTTCCTCTATCAACTGATCGGCGGCCTGCAGGCCGGGATGGGCTACCTGGGAACGGAAACAATATCGGAACTGAGAACGGAAGCTCGCTTTATCCAGATTTCGCCGGCATCGGTCCGGGAGAACCATCCTCATGACATTGCAATCACCCAGGAAGCCCCGAATTACACGGCGGAACACTCGCCGACCGAAGCCAAGTGACCTGGTGCTACGATGCCTGTCATCTGGCCTTGGGTTGCTTGTCTGTTTCGCGTTCCTGCCGGTTGACGCCGGACAGGCCGCGGACCAGCCGGCCGGTGCCACGGCTGATCGGTCCGGAACCGGGTTCCTGAAACCACGACTGGCCAAACGAAAAAAGACACGGGCCGTTTCGCGGCTGGCACCGGTGATTTCCGGTTCGGCGATCGTCGTCCCGCGATTATCGCTGCCAGCCCGGCCGCAGGCAGTTTCTGCGACGGTTGGCCTGCTCCAGCAACCCGTCACGCCGCCTCCAACACGCGATCCCGGCAAGTTGCGGAAGATCACGACGATCAGTCCGTTTCACGATTATTCACCACTGGGCCAGGCACGTGTCTCCCGGACACCGCAGGAAGCGGGACTGGGCGATGCGAAATTTCCCGGGCGGGCCTTTCAGTCCCGGATCTACCACTGGAAACCCAGCGACCTCTACCATTTCCCGTTGTACTTCGAGGATCCCACGCTCGAGCGATACGGGCACACGCATCACCGGCTGCTGCAGCCGTTCGTGTCGGCCACGCGTTTCGGCACGCAGTTGATCGGCTTGCCATACCAGATGACAATCGATCCAATCCGTAAGAAGACCTACACCCTGGGCTGGTATCGTCCCGGAGAACCTGCGCCGATGCAGTACTATCAGGTGCCCTGGAACACTGCGGCGGCTATGGCGCAGGGGGGTGTGATGACCGGCCTGTTTTTCCTCATTCCCTGATCACCAGTGTGCTTGATCCCGTGAATTCTCATCAGCCTGGACTCGACAATCAGGACGTTGGCTTGTCGGCACTCGCCGAGGACATCCTCAACCGCATCGAAGCTCTACTGGTCGATGCCGAGCGGACCACTCGTCCGCTGGAGGTCGATCCGTACCGCGGTCAACTCTTCGAGTTGTTCGTCACGGTCAACGCGGCGGGTTTCCTGGTCGAGGGTGCTCCGGTCGACTTGAGAGCCGATGCCATCAGCAGCCTGCTGGCTCAGCGTTGGAAGTTGGCCGATGCGGCCCAGGATTCGGCCGTTCGCCAGGAAAAACTCTCCAACGAGTCGCTCGGTCGCATGCGGATGCTCTGGTCATTCCTGAGGATGTGGATGGAATGGAGCTATGCCTGGGAGCGTTGGCCGGAGTTTCATGACGAGGCTTAAGGTTCGGACTGCAATGCCGCCTCCCAGGCCGCAGTCAGTCCGTCGGCCGCGGCCTCGATCGTAAAACGAGTTGCCACGTCTTCTCGAGCGGCCGTTCCCAGCCGCTTGCGCAATGGCTCGTCGCCGGCGAGTCGATCGATCCCCCCGGCCAATGCCCCGGCATCATCGGGAGCAACCAGCAGGGCCGTTTCGTTGTCCACGAGGATCTCGGCGGTTCCACCGACGTCGGTGGCGAGGATGGCACAACCGCTCACGGCCGCTTCCAGGAGCACGCGGCCGAGTGGTTCCTGGCGGGCCGGATGGACCAGCAGGTCGATCTCGGAGAGAATCCCGGCGATATCGGTCCGGTAGCCAAGCCGGTGAAGACGGCCGGTTGGTGCCGCTTCGAGAAATCGTTCGAATGCGTCGGCCTCGAAAACCACGCTCTCGTCCTTCTTCGAATATCGCTCGCCGATGACCAGGTAATCGACGGTCGCACTGACCTGGACGGTTGCCTCCGCGAGAACATCCAGAGCCTTTCTCAACCCCAGCTGCCCGATTGTCGCCACCAGCAGGCTTGGCCGGCTGATTCCCAGTTCGCGTCGCAGCCATCCGCGTCCCGTCTGGCGTCGTCGGAACCGATTCGGATCGACACCGTTGTAGACGACCAGTGTCCGTCGGGCATCCAGTCCGGCGGCGACATGATGGTTGCGGGTGGCCTGCGACACGGCCAGCAGGCGGCGGTTGGCGTTGAGGTCGGCGATTGCGGCGTTGGAAAGGTTGAGGATGTCGCGGAGGTGGGTGGTGGTGGGATGACCGGTGGCTTGCGCCAGCCGACCGCTCAGTCGCCCCATCGAGAGACTGTTGGCATGCAGCAGGGTCGCGGCGGTCCGGTCGAATGCATCGGCCAGCCGTTCGACCGCGGTGGTTCGGTCGTCGCGCATCGAGAATGCGACGTGAGGTATCCGGTGCTCGGCCAGTGCCGCGGCCAGTCGACCCTTTGCCGGTGCCAGGGCGACCGGTTCAAAACCCCTCGCCCGGATCTCCGGGATCAGGGCGAGCAGCGAATGCTCGCCTCCGTTCAACGAACCGAATTCCGACAACAGCGCAACCCGGCAACTCGTGGGAACCATGCCGCGGTCCTAGTACCTCGCCAGATCGGCCGTCTCGTCCTTGAGCTTCAGGTCGGAGACGATCTGCTGGGCACCCCCGACCATCATCTTCAACTCGCTGCCGATGGCCAGGAACTGCCAGCCTTCCTCGATTCGGCGTTGAACATCCTCGACGGTTTGCACGTGCAGCCCCACCGGGACTGAGAGTTCGCGGCCGATTTCCAGGACGCGTTGCATCATCTCTTCGTGTTCCTCGGCCGTGGGAAAGGCCCCCTCGGCGTCCCGCATCTGGAATCGAAGGTCGTTGGGGCCGATGAAGATCGCGTCGATGCCCGGCAGACTGTAGATCTCGCGGGCATTTTCGACTCCCTGGGGAGATTCGGTCTGCAGCACGACCAGGATGTTGTCATTGGCCTGTTCGTAGTAGTCCCCGGCGGTTGTATCGAAGTTCATGGCATGCAGACCGCCACCAACCGACCGGTTGCCGACCGGTGGGTACTTGGCTGCGGCGATTGCATCGCGGGCCTGTTCGACGGTGTTGATCATCGGAACGACGATGCCATGGGCACCGGCGTCGAGTACCCGCTTGATGTGATCATGATCCCCGCGCGGCACCCGGGCCAGCGGCACGCAGCCGGCATCGGCGATCGCGCCGAACAGTAATGCCGCGTCACTCCAGTCGATCGGTGAGTGTTCGATGTCAATCGTCAGCCAGGGAAACCCGACCCGGGCCATCAGGCGGGCGGCAAAGACGTTGCCCAGGCTCAACCACGTGCCAACCTGTGGGCGACCCGCTTGCAGGGCCGCCTTGACGGGATTGTGTTTCATCGTTTGATCCGTCCTGTCCTGGAAAAAACAAGGGAGCTGTTTCGGAAACCGGTCTGCGATTTTCGCACGTATGGTAAGCAGGTCAACCGAGCGGACGTTCTCGTGGGCAACGGCTATACTCGGATTCCGTCCCTGGCCTTCGAGCGAGGCGGGAACCTGGCGAACGGGAGCCGAACAAGATGGACGAGTTTCACACGGTGGCGAAAACCGCTGATGTTCCCGAGGGAGAGGGCCGGGCGTTTTCCGTGGCCGGTCGCGCTGTGGCCGTGTTTCGACGTGATGGCCAGTTTCACGCGATCAACGACATCTGTCCCCACATGGGCGCCTCGCTGGCGACCGGTGCGTTCGAAGGTGACCAGGTCTTTTGCCCGTGGCACGCCTGGCGGTTCTGCGTGGTCGATGGCCAGTGGCTGGACAACCCCAACGCCACTCTCAAGACCGACTGCTACGAGGTCCGGGTGGTCGGTGATGAAATCCAGGTGGGGCTGCCCGGCGATCCTCAACCGGCACCCAGCGAGCAGGACTGACCGGGTTGCAGGACCAGCGGTTCCGAGGAGGTCTCGGAGCGAACCCGCTCGGCCCAGGCCTGCCCGTCCTGGGCAATCAACGGCCAGGTGTCGTAGTGATCGGGGATCACCCTGACGGGGGCGATCAGGTTGACCGCCCGGATCGCATCCTCGGGTCCCATCGTGAAGTTGTCGCCGATCGGGACGATCGCCAGGTCGATGCCCTGTTCGCCAATCAGTTTCATGTCGTAGAACAGCCCGGTGTCGGCGGCATGATAGATCGTGCCGTCGTCAAGTGTCAGTACCACGCCGCACGGATTGCCCCCGTTGGCACCGTCGGGCAGCATCGAGCCGTGCTGGGCGATCGTCAGCTTGACGACACCCCAGTCAAACGCGTGGGCTCCGCCGATGTGCATCGGGTGGGTGTTCTCGACACCCTGCCCCTGCAGCCATTGCGTGATCTCGAAGTTGGCGATCACCAGGGCTCCGGTCCGGTTGGCGATCGCGACGGCATCACCGACGTGGTCGCCGTGGCCGTGCGTCAGGATGATCACCTCCGCGGGAACATCCTCGGCGGTCGTCGAGGCGACGGGGTTGTCTGTCAGGAAGGGATCGATCAGGACATGCGTACCGGCTGTTTCGATCAGGAATGACCCATGGCCCAGGAATGTCACGGTGGTCGGCATCGTCATGGTTCTCCGTCGAGGTCGTGGTCCCGGCCCGGTCAGCCGTCGAGCTCTTTGTGCATCTGCCGTTTGTAGCCCTCGACGCCGGGTTGCCCGAAGGGATTGATGCCCGTCGCGTACCCTTCCAGGGTGACCGAGAGCATCAGCATCTGGACGAGTTGGCCGAGGGTGAATTCGTCCAGACGGGGCAGCCGGATGTCGGCGGTCGGACGACGGTCCTGGGCGTAGGCCTGGTTGGTGCCGCGAATGGCCGCCCCGAGAAGTTCGGGCATCGTCCGTCCGGCCAGCCGATTCAGGCCGTCGCTGTCATCGGCTCGCGCCGGGATGACAAGAGGCGTGCTGCCGGGGTCGTCGATCAGCAGGTTGGTGATCAATTTGTCTCGTCGGCCGTCCTGGTGTTGCTGGCCGCGACTGTGCAGGTCGCGGGTATTGACGACCGTCAGTGGCGTGGCACCACGACCATCCTTACCGAGACTCTCGGAGAGCAACTGGTCGTGCCACAGTCCCAGTGGCTCGAGGGCTTTTGTCCAGACCGAGAGCACGCGGATCGAGAGGCCGTGGTGCTCCTCGGCGGTGATCGACGTCGCGGCATGGTCCAGGACGGGGTTGTTGCCGGGATCGGTTTCCCGGAATCGTCGGGTCGTGGCCAGGGCTCCCGCGAGCAGTTGACGGATATCGAGGCCGAGGATGGCTGCCGGCAGCAGGCCGACAGCCGTCAGGATCGAAAACCTCCCGCCGATCCTCTCCGGCAGGCTGAAGATGTTCTCACATCCGATGGTCCGGGCCATCTCGCGCAGTCGGCTTTCGGCCCCGGTCATCACCGCCAGTGCGCCGGGGACCTCGGCTGGATCCTCACAACGTGACTCCAACGCGGCCAGGAAGACACGCAACGCGACGGCGGTCTCCAGGGTATTGCCCGACTTGCTGGTGACCAGCAGAGCCCATCGCCGACCGGCCAGCTGGGCGAGTCGATCGAGCAGGGCGACCAGGGAATTGTTGTCGAGATTGTCACCCTCGAAGTAGACCCGCGGCGAGTCCCCGCGGGCCTGGCGAGGGCGTTCGTTGTGAAAGGGATCGCACAGTGCGCTGAACAGCGCACGGGGACCCATCGATGAACCACCGATTCCCAGCAGCACGATCTCGTCGTTCTGGTCACGAAACGCCGAGGCCGTTTCCTCGATCCGCGACAACTCGGTGTCGTCGGCGAGCATCTTCTCGGGCCAGTCGACGAAATCGATGTCGAGTGGGTTGAAGGAGGTTGATGTCGGCGGGTCGGTGAGATCTCCCAGCAGCGTCTCGCGTGCGGTGACCAACCGCTGGACGACGGTTTCCCGGGCAGCGGCATCCAACACGGCGTCGGCCGCTGCAGGGTCGTATTGCAGGAGGTCGCTCATCGCCTGATCGGCTCCCTTCGTCAAGTCGCCCCGGTCACGCATCGTCCGGGGGTGAGATCCCGAAATCCTCGATCGTCAACAACGATCGAAACGGCAGTTCTCGCTCGGCGAATGTTCGGGCACCACCTTCCATGCGATCGACAACGCCGACGACCTCGACGACACGGCAACCGAATTCCTCGATCCGCTCGACGGCCAGCATCGCGCTGCCCCCGGTGGTGACCACGTCATCGAAGACGACCACCCGGGCGTCTTTTTCGGCAGGACCCTCGACGAACCGGCCGGTCCCGTGCCCCTTGGCCTCCTTGCGAACCAACAGGCCTTCCAGGGGACGGCCCCGTTCGGCGGCCACCGTTAGCAGGCCGCCGATGATCGGATCGGCACCGATCGACATCCCGCTGACCACGTCGTACTCGACATCCTCGAGCAACTCGAACAGTCCCTCACAGATCAATCGCAGTCCGTCGGCATGCAGCAGGATCTGTTTGCCGTCGAGGTAATAGGAGGAGCTGCGACCGCTGGCGAGAGTGAACTCGCCGAACTTCAACGCCCGCTGGTGGAACAGGTCGATCAGGGCTTGGCGATCATACATGGGATGCGGGCGATCCGGGGCGTGACGACGATTGGCGAACGTGACAGCCCGCCATCTTAGCGGTGGATCACCACTTCACAACCGGTCACCAGCATCCCGTAGAGTCGCTCGATGTCGCGATTGTGCATTCTCACGCAGCCTCGCGACTCGGACCGGCCGATCGATTTGGGTTCGTTGGTCCCGTGGATTCCGTAACCCTCGCCCAGGTCAATCCAGAACTGCCCCAGCGGGTTCTCGGCAGTCCCCCCGGCAATCACCCGGCCGTCGGGATCGGTGTACTGGGGATCGGGGATCTTGCGAAGGACACGAAATCGCCCGAGTGGCGTCGAGTTGTCCTTGCCGATGCCGATCCGGAACCGGCAGACGTACTCGCTGCCGGCACCGACCAGCAGTGTGAAGTCATCCAGGCCGACGATTACCCGGAACGGCCCCCGGATGACCTTCAACTTCTGGCCGGCACGGATCCGCCGGGGATCGATCTGGTTGACCGCGGCGAGATATTGCCAGCCGACCTGAAACCGTGGGGCAATCCGTGCCAGCGAATCACCGGGGCCGATCGTGTAGGCGGGAATCACGTGGGATCGCGGCGAAAAGTACACTGCCGCGGCCGTTTGTTCGATCCGATCCTGAATCTCGGGTCGACGGACCGGCTGCTGGAAATAGACCTGCGAGAGTGCTGTATGGGCTCGGCCGATCTCCCCGTCCTGGATCAACCGGTCGATCTCGACAAGTGTCGTCGGCAGCGGAACCACTGGTCGTGTGGCCGTGGCAGGTTTGATTTCGGGTGTTCCGGGGTTCGTCGAGATCGCATCGGCGGTGACGATCGGACCGGATCCCGGTTGTTTCTCTCGGAAGATCGGTGCCGGAGGGAATGAGGAAGAGATCCCGGCCAGCGCCGGGGAACCCTCCGGGCCTGGATCGACCGGGGGCTCCGACTGTTCGGGCAAGTCCAGCGGGGCTTCCCGATCGGACAACCGCGATTGTGCGGGTGCCGGTCGTTGGACGAGACCGTTGGTTACGAACGGCTGGAACGGGTTCGGCCACCAGCCACCGCGATGCCCCAGCCAGCCGCCGACGGCGACCGCGAGCAGGAGAAGAAACAGGAGGCCGGCTCCTCCTCCTTGATCTCGACGGCGCGACATTTTCTGGTCCTTGCCTGAACGCGGGCGGGGATCCTAGCAGACGAGGTTACAACCGGCGATGGGAATCGTGGCGATCAACTTCCACGAACCACGTACGAGCCGGGAAGTCGCCGCACCAGGCGCTTCATCTCCAGTACGGTCAGCGTCGCCAGCGTGGCCGCCGCTTCCAGGGGCGATCTCCGCAGCAGTTCGTCGAGGTGCTGGGGATCGGGACCGACGATTCCCAGCACCTGCCGTTCCCTGTCGTTGAGCGACAATTCCCGCGGCACGTGGATCGTCGCCGTGTCGTCCAGGCGAACCGGTCGGATCAATGGACCCAGTTCCTCGAGGATGTCGTCGAGCCCGGTGACGAGTCGTGCTCCATCCTTGAGCAGGTCGTGGCAACCCTGGCTGGCCGGACTGTCGATCGGACCGGGTACCGCAAAGACCTCGCGTCCCTGTTCGATCGCGTGTCGTGCCGTGTGCAAGGCACCGCTGCGGCGCGTGGCTTCAACGACGACCACGCCCAATGCCAGCCCGCTGATGATCCGGTTGCGTTGAGGAAACAGGCCGGCCACCGGCGTCTGATCAAGCCGCGCCTCGCTGACGACGGCTCCGTAGCGTGTGACCTGTTCCGCCAGGTCGACGTGCTCGGGAGGATAGACGTGATTGACGCCGGTGGCGAGTACCGCGATCGTGCGGCCCCCTGCGGCCAATGCTGCCCGGTGGGCGACACCGTCGATTCCACGGGCCAATCCACTAACGATGGTCAGGCCTGCACGTGCCAACCCGCCGGCGAGTCGGTCCGCCACCCGGCGACCGTAGGTCGTGCAGCGGCGGCTGCCGACGATCGCGACGGCCAACTGGTCGACGTCCGCCAGGTCCCCACGGACGTAGAGCAATTCCGGGGGATCGGGAATTTCCTCCAACAGCGGTGGGAAGGCATCGCCCCCGCGATCGACCAGGCCGATTCCCGAATCGTGACAGCGTTGCAGGATCTTGCGGGCAGACTCGCGGCCGACGGCGGCCACGATCGCGTCGGCCAACCGGGGTCCGATTCGCGGGACCTCCAGCAACCGTTGCCTGTCGGCTCGCAGGATGGCCGTCGGAGAACCGACGTGCTCGCGAAGCAACTGCAGGATTCGCGGGCCGACTCCAGGGACCAACTGCAGCCGCAGCCGGTCCAGTAGAATGTCATCGCCGTGAGGTTTTCTGGTCATCCGGTGTTCTCCGCTCAACGTGTCGAGAGTCAAACACCGCAGCAACCGAATTCTATCGGCCCGCGGGGCCGGCGGGTATGATCCTCTACGGATTCGAAGAAAATTCGTCTCGAGGCCGGGCTGGATGAGCAGGGCGGAAAAACCGATCGACGAGAAACGCGATGCTGCCATCGGCCTGGTCGGGGTCGGATTGCTCGGCAACGCCCTGGCATCGCGGCTGATCCTGGCAGGGTTCCCGGTGACCGGTTGGGATGTCAACGCCGACGCGCGACGGGGGCTGGAAGAACTGGGCGGAACCGTTGCCAGCGGAGTGGTCGACGCCATGAGTTGCCCACGTGTTTTTCTCAGCCTGCCGCATGACGGGATCGTGGCCGAGGTGCTTGCCGAGTCGGCTGACGTTCTCGAGGCAGGAATGCTGGTGATCGACACCACCACCGGCGATCCCGACAGCCAGGCCGCGGCAGGAGCCGGGTTGGCCGAACGCGGCGTGGCCTATCTCGATGCCACCATCGCCGGTTCGAGCCGCCATGTCCGCGAGGGATCCGCGGTCGTGATGGCCGGGGGAGATGCCGGGGCGTTTGCCGCGTGCCGCGAACTCCTCGACAGCTTTGCCTCGCGGACGATCCACGTCGGTCCCTGCGGCAGCGGTTCCCGCATGAAACTGGTGGTCAACCTCGTCCTGGGTCTGAACAGGGCGGCCCTGGCGGAAGGGTTGGCCCTGGCCGGTGGTTTTGGCCTGGATCTCCCCCTCGTGCTGGAATGCCTGCAGGCCGGTCCCGCCCGCTCCCGCGTGATGGAAGACAAGGGCCGGAAGATGATCAACAGCGAGTTCCAGCCCCAGGCCCGGCTGGCTCAACACCTCAAGGACGTCGGCTTGATTCTTGCCTCGGGAGAACAACACGACGTGTCGCTGCCACTCTCGGTGGTGCACGAGAGGCTGCTGGCGGTTGTCGAGGCGGCCGGATTCGGTGGAGAGGACAACAGCGCTGTGTTTCGAGCTTATGGTGCAGGTGGTGGTGGCCGGTTGCTCGATTGACAGGTGGGTTGAATTCTGACCGGCGAAGGATGTAATGAGGTCATGGCTGTGACAATTCGCCCGATCGGTCTGGCGCTGCTTGTGATCTGTTCGACCGTGTCGGTGACCGTCGCCGGTCGGCCGGCAACGGTGGCTTTCCGGACCGACGGACCCCGGGTCGCGATCACGATCGATGGTCGTCGGTTTGCGGTCTACGTCTTCAGCGATCCCGCGATCCGGCGTCCGTACTTCACGGCGGTCAAGGCGCCAACCGGTCAACAGGTGACCAGGCATCATCCCCCGCGGCCGGGCGTCGATTCGACCGATCACGCCACGATGCATCCCGGCATCCAACTGGCCTTCGGTGATCTTGGCGGGGCCGATTTCTGGCGAAACAAGGCCAGGGTGATTCACGAGGAGTTTGTCGAGAAGCCCCGGGGCGGGCCGGCGACCGGCAGTTTCACGGTCCGGCAACGCTACGTGGCCGGCAAACGGACGGTGTGCCGCGAGGTCTGTCGTCACACGGTGCTGGTGCGGCCACACGGGATCCTGTTGACCTACGATTCGCAGTTCTGGTCGGACGAATCCGATTTCGCGTTTGGCGATCAGGAAGAGATGGGATTGTCGGTACGCGTCGATCGCGAACTTCGCGTTCGCGGTGGACGGGGTGTGATCACCAACAGCGAGGGACGACGCAACGAGAAGGCGGTCTGGGGACGGCAGGCCCTGTGGTGTGCCTACGGCGGCATCCGGGGAAAAAACCACGTCGGTGCGATCCTGATGCCTCATCCCGGCAATTTTCGCGTGTGCTGGTTTCATGCTCGCGACTACGGGTTCCTGGCCGCCAATCCCTTTGGACGAAAGGCCTTCACCCGGGGGGAAGCCAGTCGCGTGGTCGTGAAGCGGGGCAGGAAATTTCGTCTGCGATACGGCGTGTTGATTCACGGAACCCCGGCCGACAAGCCCGTCGAACCCGGGGTTGCCTATGCCGACTACCTGGACGTGATCGGCAACAAGTGACACCCGAACAGGCGGAACCGGAATGGGAACAACTGACCAACGAGAAATTGATTTCCTGGAAAGGATGATTCCACGATGAGTGACAACAGGGTTCGCTGGGGAATTCTCAGCACGGCGAAGATCGGGACCGAGAAAGTCATTCCCGCGATGCAGCAGGCCGAGTTCTGCGAGATCACCGCGATTGCCTCGCGTGACGCCGACCGGGCGCGGGCCGCAGCCGGTGCGCTGGGCATTCCCAACAGCCATGGCAGTTACGAGGCCCTGCTGGCCGACCCGGAAGTCGATGCCGTCTACAACCCGTTGCCCAACCACCTGCACGTGTCGCTGTCGATCCAGGCCCTCGAAGCCGGCAAGCACGTGCTGTGCGAAAAACCAATCGGGCTGACATCCGCGGAAGGGCAACAACTGGTCGAGGCCGGGGCCGCCCACCCGGACCTGAAACTGATGGAGGCCTTCATGTATCGCCACCATCCGCAATGGCAAAGAGCCCGGGAGATCGTCGAAAGCGGTGGAATCGGGGAACTGAGAACAATCCAGACGGCGTTTGCCTACTTCAATGATGACTCGGCCAACATCCGCAACATTGCCGAGATCGGAGGTGGTGGCCTGATGGACATCGGTTGCTATGCCATCTCGCTGTCGAGATTCGTGTTCGCTGCCGAGCCGGATCGGGTCGTGGGAGTTGTCGAGTATGACGAGACGTTCGGGACCGACCGGCTGGCCTCGGCAATTCTTGACTTCGGCCGGGGGACGAGCACCTGGACCTGTTCGACACAGCTCAACCCCTACCAGCGGGTCAACATCTTCGGGACCACCGGTCGCGTGGAGATCGAAATTCCCTTCAATGCGCCGCCGGATCGTCCCTGCCGGATGTGGCATGACCGTGGCGGCGAGATTGAACTGATCGAGTTTCCCGTGTGCGACCAGTACGGGATCCAGGGTGACCTGTTCAGTCGTGCGATTCTCGATGACACGCCGGTTCCGACCCCGATCACCGACGCCGTGGCCAACATGCAGGTCATCGAGGCGGTTGTTGAGAGCGGTCGTTGCGGGGGATGGGTGAGTCTGTCATGACCGTTCGCTGGGGTATCCTGGGTTGCGGAGACGTGGCGCGGCGACGGGTGGCCGGGGCGATTGCCGACGATCCGGACAGCCGGTTGCTGGCCGCCTGTCGACGCAATGGTACGGCCCTGGAACAATTCTGCAGCGACTTCGGTGTCGATCGCGGGTACACCGACGAGGCCGACCTGGTCGGCGATGCGGACATCGATGCGGTCTACATCGCCACCCCGGTCAACCGGCACCTGGATCAGACGCTGGCCTGTGCCGCGGTTGGCAAGCACGTGCTGTGCGAGAAACCGATGGCGATGTCGGTCGAGGAATGTGACCGCATGATCGCCGCCTGCGAGACGGCGGGCGTGAGGCTGGGCCTGGCCTACTACCGCCGGTTCTACCCGGTGGTCGACCGGATCCGCGACCTGGTCAGCGAGGGCCGCATCGGGACGGTCTTCTCGATCACCGCCGTCACGGCCACTCCGTTCACGTTCACTCCCGGGGATGACGGTTACTGGCGAGTGGTGCTCGAGGAGGGGGGCGGTGGTGCGTTGATGGACATCGGCAGCCACCGCCTGAACCTGTTCCTGGACCTGTTTGGACCGATCGCGGACGTTCGCGGTTTCTGCTCGACCCGGGCCGGCGACTTCGCGGCAGACGACGCGGCCCTGCTGACCGTTCGATTCGAGAGTGGCGTGCTGGGAACGCTGCAGTGCTATTTTGGCGTCCCCGTCGATCCCGACGAGTTCGTCGTGGTGGGGACCGAAGGACGACTGGTCGCCACGCCGCTCAACAGCGGCCACCTGGTGATCGAGACGGCCGGGGGAGTCGAAACCGAGTCGCATCCGCCGTCGGAGAACTTCAACTTGCCACTGATCACCGACTTTGTCGATGCGATCCGCACGGGGCGGGCACCCCGGGTCGACGGGCACGAGGGCCGGTCGACCAACGAGGTCATCGAGCGAGGGTACCGGTTCGGCCAGGCATGATTGCCGGTGGCCGTTGCCCAAACAAGGTTCAGACGAGTTCCTTGATCAACTCCCGTTCGTAGCTCAGGAACTGCGGCCGCCCGTTGGGATCGATCAGCGTGGTCGTGTTGCAGTCGATGCCCAGCTGGTGGTAGAGCGTGTGGAAGATCCGCTGCAGCCGGATCGGGTTGTCCTTGGGACGTTCGCCCCTGGAGTTGGTCGAACCGATCACCTGGCCGTGCTTGAAGCCACCACCGGCGATGAAGAAGAATGCCGCCGAGGGCCAGTGGTCACGGCCCTTGTTGCCGTTGACCCGCGGGGTCCGGCCGAATTCTCCCGACATCATGATGATCGTGTCATCGAGCATGCCGCGGGCGTCCAGGTCCTCGATCAACGCGGTCAACTTCCGCGACAGGCCGGGCAGCCGGCCCCGCATCGAGTTGAAGTTGTTGCCGTGGGTGTCCCAACCACCCCAGGTCATCGTCACGCAGCGAACACCCTCCTCGATCAGCCGGCGTGCGGCCAACAGGTTGTTGTCGCCGTAGCGTTCGCGGGTTCGCGGATCCTCGGCACCGGTGTCCAGGGCCTTGGCGATCCGGCCCGAGACAACCAGGTCCAACGCCCGGCCGGTGTAGCTGTCGACCGCGTCGAACATCCCGCGGCGATCGATACCTTTCTTCAGACGGTCCAGGCCCGACAAAAGCACCCGGCGGTCGTCGAGGCGTTCAAGCGAGACGTTCTTCAGCGTCAGGTTCTGCCGTCCGGTGCTGTCGGGCCGGTAGGCCGCGTAGGTCTGGCCAAGGAACCCGGGACTCGAACCAGCGAAGTCGATCGCCGTCGGCGCCATCCCGTGAGCCGTTTCCTGGGCCGGGCCCCAGACCTTCGACATGACCGCACCCACGCCGGGGCGACCGCCGATCGAACGCAGCGAATTCACGCTCCAGCCCGAATCGCTCTGGTTGGTCGTGTGCTCGTTGTTCATTCCCTGGGTCGACCGGATGATCGAATACTTGTCGGCGACGCCGGCGAGTTCCGGCATCAGCTCGCAGATTTCCACTCCTGGGACACTCGTTTCGATCGGACGAAACTCGCCCCGGTACTCCTTGGGCGCCTCGGGCTTGAGGTCGAAGGTGTCCATGTGTGTCGGACCACCGTGCAGGAAGATGTTGATCAGTGACTTCCCGGTCACCTCTTTCGGCGTCGATTCGGCCTCGGCTCGCAACAGGCCCGGCAAGGCCATTCCGGCTCCACCCATTGCCAGTGCACCGATGTGCAACGCGTCTCGCCGCGTTACGCCGTCACAGTAGTTCCGCTTCGTGCCGTGGATCGTCAACATACCGAAAGCTCCTTCCAGGAGTGTGGCTTATTCGGATCGTCTCGATTCGGGGTTTCTACTGACCAGCCTCTATTGTCCAAGTTTCGACCGAATGGATCAACGTGTGTTGATCCATTCGGTCGGGTTTCAGGAGTTTTCTCGGAGGGAACTTTCGAAAAATTGGCAGAACCCGCAGAGATGATGTGATTTCCGAGACGATGGTCTTCGGTTTGTCTGAAGGCGACAATCGGGCGCTGGAATGAGTACGATGGTCACCGCGTTGCCGACCGACCGAACCGGAGAAATGATCAAATGGCCGAACAATCTCAGGATGCCCAGCCCCAGGACTCCGGGCCGGTGATGATCTCCACCGACGGATCGGTCCCAATACCGCCGGGTCACGGGCATCGGCTGACTTTCATGATCGTCGGTGCCATCGTGCTGGCGATTCTCTCGTCGCTGGTCCTTCCCTCGATGCTCTCCCGGGAAGCCGGCCTGACGTTGTTCGAGGCGATCGGGGTGGGGGGCGAGGTGTTCCTGCGGGCGCTGACGATGATGGTTGTTCCGCTGGTCGTCGCCAGCGTGATGAACGGAATTCTCGGCATGGGTGACATTCGTAAACTGGGTCGACCGGGACTGACCGCGATCGTCTATTACATCTCGACAACGGTCCTGGCCGTCGTGGTGGGTCTGATCATCGTCAGCGTGATCCGCCCGGGGAACCGGGTGGAGCAGCCCGAACAGGCCCACAAACGGCTGGACATCGACAAGGACGGGCAGTTGGCGTTTGTTGAGTTCCAGGCCGAGTTTGGGCAGGACAAGGCTGAGGAGGCCAAACGACGGTTTGATGAGAAGGACCTGGGCGACGACGGATTTCTGTCGCTGGGTGAATTCAAGGGAGTGACCGGTACTGTCGGCGTCGAGGACCGCAAGCGGATTGTCGACAGCATGTCGGAAGAGTCGGGGTTGGAAGCGGGGAAAATCGAGAAGATCTTTCCCCAGTTGTCGTTGGAGGAAAGCGAGGGGACCGGCCCGTCGCTGGGTACAATCTTCTCGAACCTGCTGCTGATGCTCTTCACCGACAACCTCTTCGCCTCGGCCGCGGAGACGCAGTTGCTGCCCCTGATCGTCTTTTCGATCATCTTTGCCGGCATGCTGACGACGATGGGACGCCGCGTCGACACGATCACCGAGATCATCGACGAGGCGAACACGGCATTGATGTCGTTCGTGATGCTGCTGATGAAGATCGCCCCGATCGGGATCTTCTGCCTGGTCGCGTCCCGGTTCGGGGAGGCCCAGGTTAAGGGTGAGTTTGTAGCAACGCTGTCGCGAACCGGCTGGTTCGTACTGACGGTCCTGATCGGACTGGGGACCCACATGTTCGGGACGCTGCCGCTACTGTACTGGATTTTCAAGAAGCAGAATCCCTACCAGTTCATGAAGAACATGTCGCAGGCGCTGCTGACGGCGTTTTCAACCGCCAGTTCCTCGGCGACGTTGCCGGTCACGATGGAGTGTGCGACGGATCGGGCCGGCGTGTCGAAGCGGTCCGTCGAGTTCGTGTTGCCGCTGGGCGCGACGATCAACATGGACGGAACGGCGTTGTACGAGGCGGCGGCGGCGATCTTCATCGCTCAGATCTATGCTTTGAGTCCGGAGGGCATGGCCGAAGGATTCGACCTGACGTTCGCCAAAATGATGGTGATTGCCGTGACCGCGACACTGGCGGCGATCGGGGCGGCGGGGATTCCCGAGGCTGGCCTGGTGACGATGATGATTGTCCTAAACGCCGTGGGCCTGCCGCTGCACTTTGTCTCGTTGATTCTCTCGGTCGATTGGCTGCTCGACCGCTTCCGCACCGCAACCAACACCTTCGGTGACGCGGTGGGGGCGGCGATTGTCGACGAGACGTTCGATGACTCCTGACGCCAATCCGTCGGAGGCGAGGCCGCCGGACGCCACGCCGCCGGACTCGCCGGATCAATTCCAGCGTCGGCGACGGCAGTTACAGATCGCCACCGCAGTGGCACTGGTGCTGTTGCCGGTGCTGGTTCATGTCGTGTATCGCTCGGTCACCTCCTTGCCCGGCCGGGTGACGTTGGCGAGCGGTCCCGAGGGAGGCCGCTACGAGCAGTTCATGTTGCAACTGGGCCGACGGCTCGAGAAACGGGGGGTCACGGTGATCCAGCGCCGATCGGCCGGCTCGATCGAGCACCTGGGACTGTTGCAGTCTGGCGAGGTCGACCTGGCTCTTTACCAGGCCAACCCGGTTCAACACCGCCCTGACGGTGACCTTGGAGAGAAAGCGGACAGCAACCGAGTGGCTTTTGTGGCCAACGTCTATTCCGAGGTGGCTTGTCTGCTGGTCCGCAGTGACGCCGGGATCACGACAACAGACGACCTGTTGGGTCGTCGTGTTTCCCTGGCTCCCAAGGAGAGTGGCGATCATGCCATGGCCCGGGTGTTGTTGGAGCATCTCGGGATCACGCAGGCGGAACTGGAGGCTGAGTTCATCGACTACCGGGAACTCGAGGACCGCTTCGCCGCCGGGACGCTCGACGCCGCCTTCATCGTGGTCGGTCTCGATGCCCCCGTGCTCCAGTCACTGGTCGGCAGTGGTCGCTGCCGGCTGCTCTCGATTCCGCATCGCGACGCGCTGCTAAGACGACAGCCGCTGATTGCCGCCGGGGTGGTTCCCTCCGGTTACTATACGGCCCGGCCGTCACCACGGCCCGAGCAACAAGTCGAAACGGTCTCGATGCATGCCCAGTTGCTGACCGGTAAGACGGTTTCGGGTGTCCTGACAGAAACCGTGGCTCGGATCGTGCTTGATCCGGGTTTCCAGAAGGACAACCGCTTGGGCGAATTGCTGGCTGGAAAAGAGGCCTTCGCACGGCAACAACCCGAGTTCACGATTCACCCGGCAGCGATGCGAGCCTTCGATCCCAAGTTGCGGTCACTGATTGACCCGGCATTGATCGAAATCACAGAGGGGCTGCGTTCCCTGATTGCCAGCCTGTTGATTGCCGGATTCGTGGTCTGGCGATGGTGGAGGCGACGCAGGCTGCACAAGGAGGCCCACCGGTTGGAGATCTATGTTGAATCGCTCGAGCGGATTGAACGGCGTCAGTTGCAACTTGACTCAGGAAAAATGCCGGCCGAACGTGACATCCCGAAATTGCAGCAGATGCTCGACCAGGTCACCGAACTGAGGTGGCAGGCTCTTGCGGACTTCTCGGTTCACGAACAGATGGAAGATGCAGCGGCCAGGACCTTCCTGAGCCTCTGCAACGCATTGACCAGCAAGATCAACGCGAAGCTGTCGCGGGCCCGGTTGGACCTTCGGTTCGACGAGCTGGCCAAACGCGGCCAGGGGCCGGCCTGAAGCAGCCGGCCATCACTTGGCCGCCTTCACCAGTAGCTTGTGCCCGGCCAGCTTCAGGCTGCGAACGTTTAGCCCCGTGGCCGATGCCGTGGACACGGTGAGCCGGGCGGGCAGGTCGTAGCCGCCGACCCGCGTCCAGCGGTTCTGGAAACTTTGCGTTCGCAGTAACTGGCCGGTCTTGGCCTCCCAGTACTGCACCGTGTAGGACCGCGGCAGGAACTTGCCCTCGGTGTTCTTCTGATTGTCGAGCACGGTGATCGTCATGTGCTGCGGGCCGATCGCACGGTTGACGACCGTGATCTGTCCATCTCGAACCCGGTAACTCGACGCCATCGCGCCGCCGAGAAATGTCAGCAATCGGCCCAGCGGATGTTTGTCGTTCTGGTCGGCGAACCGCAAGACCGGCGGGGGCTGACTTCCCGACGAGGCGCGACGGTGCATCGTCATTGATCCCAGTTGATCTTCGACCCATTCGACGGCGTGCTGTTCGTCGAGGTCAGACGAGATGCTGCCGTCGGCGGCGACACGGGCGGTGCCGCTGAAACGTCGTCCGTCGACCGTGCCGATCACCGCCGCGGTGAATCCGGGGAAGTCTTTCCAGGTGGCGCGGGTCGAGAGCGCCTGCTGGAACAGCGAGATCGCTTGTTTGTCGCCGCCTCGCGGAACCAGTGGCCACTGGAAGGCCAGCGTCGCAAAGTCGCGGGTCTCGGTGAAATTCTTGCCCCCGTAACTGCCCGCCCCGGGTATCACCCGTTTGGTGTACACGCAGTAATGCCCGTCGGCGTCGGGACGGAAAACGGCCCGGCCCTGCTTGTCGGCCGTCAATTCCTCGTTGACCAGGTCGTCATCGACGGTCGTGAACATTGCACCCGGCAGCGGTTTGCCGTCGACCAGGGCCGTCAGCACGACGCGATCGGCATGGACTGTCGCCACCACCTGCAGGGGCACCTTCGGCCTGGGCCGCAGCGAGTTCAGTTGCTTTGCGTCGCCGAAGATCGCTCCGGGAAAATACCGCAACAGGAACGGGACGTTGCGGGTCAGGACTCCCCAGGTGCACTCCCCGCTGATCGCGACCGTCTTGCCCGTCGGCAGGCGAGATCTCAGGCGATCCGGCAACCGGCGGACTTTCAGCGGCTGGAATTTTCCGGGCGTCGTCTGCATCCAGAGTTTCGTGTGGGCGATTCGCGGGACGAATCGCGGGTCGCCGGCACGAGCAATCTCGCTGAAGAACACGTCGACCTGGCGTCCCGCCTCGGCTTGTCCCCCGATCCGGATGAACAGGAAATGGGCCTCGGCCCGGGATGACATCAGGCCGGTGATTCCCAGGATCAACACGGGCAGCAGGCGATGGTGGATCATCGGTTCTCCTTTGTTTCGCTGGCCGCTATTCTGGGCGGCCCGTGATCATCTTAACGGTTTTCTCCCAGTTTTCGACTTACTCCACACCAGGGACCCCTTCACTTGAATCCTCTTGCCCCCCTCGACGCCGAGAGCCAGCGGTTCGGACTGCTGGTCGACATGGATGGGGTCCTGGTGGACTTCGTGACCGCCGCACTCCGCCTGCATGACCGGATGGATGTCGGAGAAAACTGGCCGGCCGGAACGTGGGATTTTCCGACCGTGCTGGGGATCAGTGACCGGGAATTCTGGCATCCGATCCACGAGGCCGGAGCCGAGTTCTGGGCGTCGTTGACCTCCTACCCGTGGTGTGACGAGTTGCTGTCCCTGATTGCCGACAGCGGGGACTGGTCGATCCTGACCAGCCCCAGCCACGACCCGTATTGCTCGGCCGGAAAGATCAGCTGGCTGCAGCAGCGTTTCGGCCGGGGATTCCGGAACTTCCTGGTCGGACCTCCCAAGTGGCTGTGTGCCCGACCCGACCAGTTGCTGATCGACGACAACGATTCCAATGTCCGGAACTTTCGGGCACGGGGCGGACAGGCCATCCTGTTTCCACAGCCGTGGAACGAGAACCATGCGCTGACGATCGATCGGATCAGCTATGTGCGAGAGCAACTCGAACAGGCCCGGGCGATCGGCTGAAGATCTCGGTGACGGACCCGGCGGCTACTGGTCGGCTTCGGCCGATTCGATTCGGTCGATGAACTCGGGGTCGAGTCCTGCCGCCAGCCGGGCGGCTCGCTGAAAGACACCGCCGCGGGCCTTTGCCGGTCTGATTGGCCAGTGCAGGTGAGTGGTGAAGGTGTCCCAGTCGGACTGGCCGGGTGGCTTCAATTTCCGCAGCCACTCGATCCCGAACCTCACGTGTTCGATCTCGTCGCTGTGAATCGTCCGCATCACGGCCGCACCCTGGTTGTCGCCTCCCCGTTGGAACGCCTCGGCGAAGACCAGCGAGTGGTCGAGGTTGGCCATCTCGAAGATCAGCGGCAGTCCAGCCAGGTAGTCGAGCAGGCAGGTGAACTTTTGGGATTTCGTCCAGATGTAGCTGTTGACCGGCAGGTCACCGAAGACAATCCCGCCGGCGGCGACACGTTCCATCTGCATCCGGGTGTGACGTTGCTCGTCGCGCATCACCTCGATCATTCCCTGGCGGAAATCCGCGGGGGCATCGGGGAAGCCGCACAGCACCAGCGCCATCACTTCCAGCGCCTGCAACTCGTGGTTGGCCATGATGTGGTGTGCAATCGATCGTTGCTCGAGTTGCCCCATCGCTGCCAGCGCGGGCATGCGGGGGGCGGTTCGAGGGGCCGCAAACTCGAGTTGCGGTGGACGACCGGGTCGTTCGGGAAACACCGGCGGGCCGGGATCGTCGTCGTCGAGTTGCGGTTCCGCCTCGGCGAGTTTCTCCGACAATGACTCGCTGAACAGCACCCGCTCGGCAAACTCGCGGACCCGCATCACCTGGGCACTCCGTTGCGATCCCACACCTGCCTTCGACTCGCCCCCGCTCCCCCTGGAGCGGCCCGTGCCGGCGACGGTGGTCGATCGCCGGGCATCCTGACGCGGACCGGTCAGGCTGTCAAACCCACCGTGTTTCGATATGCTCGGACACTATGACCGTTCTCGAGAGCATCCGCGCGTGGTTGGTCGAGCAAGGGATTTCCTTCCGCGAGGTTCAACACGAGCCGACACCGACATCCGAAGACGCGGCGCGGGCCCGCGGCGAGGAACTACGCAATGGCGGCAAGGCGTTGTTGATGAAGGTCGATGACGAGTTTGCCCTGTTCGTGCTGCCTGCCGATCGCAGGGTCGATTCCGGCACCATCCGCAGAACTCTCGGCATTCGCAAGCTGCGTTTTGCCAGCCGGGAGGAACTGGCCGAGTTGACCGCCGGCGAGGGGCGCGAAGGGCTGGTGCCGGGCAGCGTTCCGCCGTTCGGCGAGCCGATTCTGCCGTTGAGGTTGTATGTCGAGGAAGCGATCGGCGGGAATGAAAGGATTGCCTTCAACGCCGGCTCCCTGACCGATTCGATCATCCTCGATGTGTCCGATTACCTGGAGATCGCCCAGCCAACCCGCATCTTCGGGTTTGCAGAGACCGAATGACGGCCGCCAGTCTCCCGGCCGTACAACCGCTACAATCCGGCGCCCGGGACCGGAAAGAGTGTGGATTGGAAAAGCCTGGTCGGGCCAGGAACGGCCAGTCACCGGAAATGGACCGGTCATTGGGCCAAAACTGCTTGACACCCCTGAAAAACGGGGAGATAACGGTACTAGCCATACCGGGGCGACAGTTCATTTCGACTTTTCCCTTCCCGTTGTTCTCCGGTGGCGTCCCGTCATTTTGGACTTGCCAGTCCTGTCTCCATCACTTGTTGACTTCCCCTGGGGTTGCCGATGACAACTGCCGTTGCGGTAGTTGTCAGGGCGTTTTGGGACCGGTGGTAATTCCCATTCGTTGACGCTAATTTGAGAGAACACCTGAGATGCCGGCAGGCCGGCCGCTACTGGTCTGGACGGTTTTTCGTGTGATGGAAGGGGTTGTTGGTGCAAAAGCACACGGGCACAGGTAGATCACAACCTGTTCGCGGATTCGTTCGCGAATGGAGGTGCGGGAAACGGCTGGCCGTTTGTGCGGCTCTCGTCCTGGCCACGCTTGTGCAGGTTCCCCTCTCCGCTCAGCCCAAGAGCAAGAAGGCGGCCCAGCCCAAGAGCAAGAAGGCGGTCCAGCCCAAGAGCAAGAAGGCGGTCCAGCCCAAGAGCAAGAAGGCGGCCCCGCCAGCGGGTCCGCCGTTGCCCGTGGGATTTGTTCCTCCTCCACCGCTGCCGTTGGTGATGGGGTTGAACAATCCGTTATTGACTCCCAAGCAGGAGCTGGATTTTCGCCGATCTCGCACCGGCAACTCGGCTTTCATCAAGGCGGTCAGGTCAACTTCGCTGAATGCCAGGTCCCAGAAGGACCTTCGGGCAGGCGTCCGTTTCCTGGTGGCGCGGTTGACGATGCCCATTCACAGGGAGATGTTGCCGGCAAGGCGGCGCGAGATTCGTACGATGGTGCAACTGCAGGCGAAAGCGTCCCAGGTGCGGAACTTTCTGCTCAGCGAATTGACGAAGGCACTTTCGGAGCTGCTGGTAACCGCCAAGTTCAAGATCACCGAAAAGAACGGTCAGCAAATCGAGGTGGTGATCACTCGGCCGGATCCGCGGACCGGCAAGGATCAGTCTCGTTCTTTCAAGGCCGGGAGCTTCGAAGCCTTGAAGGCGCTCAAGGGAGCTGCGGAGGCCGTGCAATTCTACCAGCGCCATCTGGCGGGTTCGATTTTTGCTGGCCAGGCCGGGCTGCAGAACTTTCACGTGCGGTTGAATGCGGCCTACCTGCTGGGTGAACTGGTGGCCAAGAAAGGTGATGTGGGGAAGGGAATTCCCGACAGCCGATACACACCCGCCGCCGCGACCCTGTGTGACGTGGTTGACGATCCCCGGCAATTGGATGCGATCAAGGTCATCGGGGTACGTGGCCTGGTACGGCTGATGCAGACGGGGCTTCCCGAGCCGAGTTATGATCTGCAATTGCGGGTGGCGGAGTGTTTCGTCAACCAGTTGAAGCGACCCTACCAGCAAAGCCTGATCCGACAGCGGAGCGAGAGTCACCTGCAGCACGTCTGGTACCAGGAGGTCCTGGTCGAGGGGTTGGCCGGCGTGGGAATCCTCGTGAACAAGCAATCCCGACCATTCGTCGAAACGACGCTGGCCTCGGTACTGGCCGATCCTCAACGTCACTTCCTTGCGCGTACAGCGGCGGCAAAGGCCCTGGGACGGGCGCCCCTGGGCAGCGGGTTTGATGATGGCCTGCGGAGCTACCAGTTGGCTGAGCTGGCTGGCCAGATGGCGGTGGCATACAACAAGGTGCCGACGGCAGGATACTGGTCCCGGTGTTATCAGCAGCTGTACTTTGCGTTCAAGGCGATCGACAAGAAGGAACTCACGGTGGCCGGCAAGCCGGCCGGGTTGTTGGGCCAGGTGTCGACGAACCGTTTGCAGGAAACCTATCGGCAGATTGTCCCGCTGGTTGCTCACGTGATCGTTCAACCCGTGGTGGCCGCCGATGGCAGGGAACGGTTCCTGCCGATTTCCAGCCAGGCGATGGCGCCGTTGGCTGAATGGTTGCAGAAGAACCGGCCGGCAAACTACAAGCCGGTGCCGCCGCCCGGTGCTACCCCGGTCAGCCGACCTCCAGCCTCCAAGACCAAGAAGACCGCCCCGGCCTCCGGTGGCGGTTCGGGTTCGGCATCTGCCAAGTCGCGTCGTTCTTGACGCGCGCGGGGTATTTGGACTATCGTCCCGCCCGCCCCGGGCCTGCTGATCCGGGGATCCGGTCGCCTTGCCCCGAGTTCACCGCATGTGTGGAATTGTCGGTTACGTCGGTTATCGTCCTGCGTCGGAACTCCTGCTCGACGGACTGTCGCGACTGGAGTACCGGGGGTACGACAGCGCGGGGATTGCCGTTGTCCAGGATCGTGACATCGCCGTGCGGAAACGGTCGGGCCGGGTTGCCGGATTGATTCAACTGGTGGAATCGCATCCGGTCAACGGATCGATCGGCATCGGTCATACCCGCTGGGCCACCCACGGGGAGACGTCCGATGTCAATGCCCACCCGCACCTGGACGAGTCCGGACGCGTGGTCCTGGTGCACAACGGCGTGATCGAGAATCACGACCGACTCAGGGAGCGGCTGACCGATGCCGGCGGTGGCTTCCGTTCGACGACCGACACCGAGGTGATCGCCCAGTTGATTGGCTGGAACCTGGACCAACTCGTCGAGACGGGTCGGCTGACCGATGATCCGCAGACCTGCTGGGATGCTCTCGAATCCACGCTGGCCGAGCTCAAGGGAACTTACGGGCTGGCGGTACTTTTCCGCGACTGTCCCGGCAGCCTGTGGACGGCGCGATGCGGCAGTCCGCTGGTGATCGGTGTCGGCCGCGAGGAGTATTTCCTGGCCAGTGACACCAGTCCGCTGGTCGGTTACACCCGTGACGTGGTTTATCTCGATGACCACGACGCGGCGCGGCTGAGCCGCGACGGGCTGGAAGTGCGACAACGCGATTCGGGGACTCGTGACATCTCGATCCAGACGATCGAGGACGAAGCGGTCGATATCGAGCTGGGAGAATTTCCCCACTACATGCTCAAGGAGATCTTCGAGCAACCCCAGAGCATCCGCAACGCATTGCGGGGCCGACTGGACCTGGACAATGCCACGGCAATCTTCGGCGGGCTCAACACCGATGCTCACGAATTGCGACACGTTGATCGCATCGTGTTGACCGCGTGCGGGACGAGCTGGCATGCGGGGCTGGTGGGCGAGTACCTGATCGAGGAGTTTGCTCGGATTCCGACCGAGGTCGAGTATGCCAGCGAACTGAGGTACCGCAACTCGCCGCTGAGCGACAACACGATGGTTTTTGCGATCACCCAGAGTGGTGAGACGGCCGACACATTGGCGGCGTTGCGGGAGTGCCGCCGCAAGGGGCACAAGACCCTGGCAATCTGCAATGTCGTCGGTTCGACGATCGCCCGGGAAGCCGACGGGGGGATCTACCTGCACGCCGGCCCGGAAATCGGTGTGGCTTCAACCAAGGCCTTCACGTCGCAGGTGACCGTGCTGGCATTGCTGGCACTGTACCTGGGCCGCATGCGGCACATGTCACACTCGGCCGGCCTCGCCTTTCTCGAATCGCTGCAGCAGATGCCGGAGCTGATTGCCGAGACGCTTGAGTGCCACTCGGTGGTCCGCGAGGTGGCGGCCCGTTATGCCGAGTGTGAGAACTTCCTGTACCTGGGCCGGCAGTACAACTTTCCCGTCTCGCTGGAAGGGGCGTTGAAGTTGAAGGAGATCAGCTACATCCACGCCGAGGGTTATCCCGCGGCGGAAATGAAGCATGGACCGATCGCGCTGGTGGATGCGATGACTCCGAGCGTGTTCGTGACCCCCCAGGGCGGCGTTTACGAGAAGGTCATCAGCAACCTCGAAGAGATCCGAGCCCGTCGCGGGCCGGTGATCGCCATCGCCGGGACTTCGGACCGGCGGATCGAACGGTTGGCCGACGCGGTGATCCCCGTCCCGGATGTTCCCGAATTCCTGCAGCCACTGGTGACGAGCGTGCCGCTGCAGTTGCTGGCCTACGAGATCGCGTTGTTGCGGGGCTGCGATGTCGATCGGCCGCGGAACCTGGCCAAGAGCGTCACCGTCGAGTAGACGCTGGATTGGGCCGAGGATCGGGGGCAGGGCGCAAAAAAACTCCGGCCCGTACGAATACGGGCCGGAGTCCAATATGGCTGGTGACCTTAGCGTCAATGGAGAACAGCGTCCTCCGGAACACGTCATCTTGATGGTGAATGCGTGAGCATTCACCGGATCGTTTGTTTCTCACAAGGAGAAAAAATCCTTAGAAAGGAGGTGATCCAGCCGCAGGTTCCCCTACGGCTACCTTGTTACGACTTAGTCCCAATCACGGAACTCACCCTAGGCGCTTCTCTACCCGAAGGATTGAAAAACGACTTTAGGCGCTCCCCGCTTTCGTGGCTTGACGGGCGGTGTGTACAAGGCTCAGGAACACATTCACCGCAGTATAGCTGACCTGCGATTACTAGCGATTCCGACTTCATGCAGGCGAGTTGCAGCCTGCAATCCGAACTGAGGAACGCTTTTTGAG
>PBSL01000067.1 GCA_002726205.1 Planctomycetaceae bacterium
GGGCGATCTCCAGCAGCGCCGCCACCGCGCTGGCGTTGTCATCGGCCCCGGGAGTCTCGGGGCATGAGTCCAGGTGAGCCCCGACAACCAACCGGGGTCCTCCCGGGTCAAACCGCTCGGGCCAGCACGCCACCAGGTTGACACCCTCCAGACGTTCCCGGCCATCACCGACGACGAAGCGGCATCTTTCGACCCGGCAGCCGGCCGACTCGAGGTGATCGGTCACGTACGCCCGGCACGACTCCAGGATCCGGGTTTGGGCCGGTCGCGGTTCCGACGCCAGCCGCTCGACATGTGACCACAGGCGATCGGGATCAACGGACATTGCTGTCGGTTCCTGTCGTCAACGGGCCGTCGAACTCAGGCCTGGTCCCGGGTCAGTTCCCCGGTGATCAAGCGAAAATCCGAGTCGTTTCTCAACCCGTCGAAGTCGGTTTCCTCGAGGATCAGTGACCGCAGCGAGGCTTCCATGCGGAGGGCGCGGCCGAGCCAGCTCAGGGCATTCGTCTTGTCACCGGCCAGGGCGAAGTAGCAGGAGAGATTGTAGAGCACGATCGCCTCGTCGTTGTGCAACTCGTAGGCGGCCAGCATCACGTCGATTGCCTCGTCGAGTCGGTCGGACCGTTTCAGACACCAGGCCAGGCCGATCGAGACCGAGAGGTCCTCCCGATCCATCGCCTGGGCGGCCAGGAACTGGCGGGCCCCCTCCCGGTAGTCCTCCAACTGCCGAAACGCCTCGGCCCGTAACCGCGTCAACTCGAAGCAATGCGTCGAATCCTCGTCGACCAGCGACTCGACCTCGCGCAACTCCCGCAGCGCCCGCTCCGACATTTCCAGCAACAGGTACCCTTCGGCCGCTTCAATCCTCCGTCCAAGCGTGGTGGGAGACTGCTGGTTCATGGATCCACGCTGGCCGGGGAAAACAGTTCGCTGCGTCCATCGTGACAACTTCTCACCCACCAGTCCACGAAAGGGGCGGTTCCAGATGATGTGGACCTCGACCTCCCGATCGATGACGACACTGACGGCATTGACGGTTAGAATCGAGAATGTCCCATGCGAATTCTTCTTGCCCTTCCTCTACTCCTGCTTCCGGTAGCCGTCAGCGCCGCCGACCCGCCGGCGACACCTGCGCAGCTGGAGTTCTTCGAGAAGAAGGTGCGACCACTGCTGGCCCGCCACTGCTACAAGTGCCACGGTCGCAAGGCGAAGTCGCTCAAGGGAGGCCTGAGGCTGGATCAACGCCGGGGAGCGTTCAAGGGCGGTGACAGCGGGGCGGTGATCGTGGCCGGCCAGCCCGACAAGTCGTTGCTGATCCGATCGATCCGCTACCAGGCACTCGAAATGCCCCCGGCCGGAAAGTTGAAGCCTGCCGAGATCGACATGCTGGTTGCCTGGATCAAGAACGGAGCAGCGTGGCCCAACGAACCGTCAACAACAGCCCCACGGACGCCCGATGGTCGCTTCGATATTTCCCGGGCGAGAAAAACACACTGGGCCTATCAGCCCCCGACCAGCCCGGAACTGCCGGCGGTCAAGAACTCGAAATGGGGGATCAACGAGATTGACAGGTTCATCCTGGCCCGGCTGGAAGCCGCCGGCCTGTCGGCTGGCCCGACCGCCGACCGGCGCACGCTGCTGCGGCGGGTGATGTTCGACCTGGTCGGGCTGCCACCAACGCCGCAGCAGGTCCGGGAGTTCCTCGACGACACGCGACCGGATGCCTGGGCCCGGGTGATCGACCGGCTGCTGGATTCGCCGCACTACGGTGAACGCTGGGGACGTCACTGGCTGGACGTCGCCCGCTACAGCGACGGTTTCGGCGGCTACCTGGACGGAGCGGCCCTGCCACATGCCTGGCGCTACCGCGACTGGGTCGTGCGGTCCTTCAACCGCGATTTGCCCTTCGACCAGTTCGTCCGTCACCAGGTCGCCGGTGACCTGATCGCCGGGGATCCCGAATCCCATTTCGGCAGCGGGTTCTTTGCCGTCGGCCCGACCTACAGGTCCGACGGCGGCGACCCGGACAGCGTCGCCCAGGCCCGCTCCGAGACGCTCGATGACCGCGTCGACGCCCTCGGCCGTGGTTTCCTGGCACTGACTATCGCATGTGCTCGCTGCCACGAACACAAGTTCGACCCGATCTCCCTGGAGGACTACTACGGGCTGGCGGGCGTCTTCAACAACACCCGCAGCGCTTTGCACCCGCTGGCACCACCCGCGCAGGTCAAAGCCTTCGATCTCCGCCAGGCCGACATCAAGCGTCTCGACGGCCAGGTCAAGCAACTCGCCAAGGCGGGCAACAAGGCCACCCCGGCCCAGAAACGGGACCTGGCCGCCAAGCAGGCCGAGCTGAAACGGCTCCGCGAGACCGCTCCACCGAAGTACCCGGTCACCCACGCACTGGCCGATTCCGGCAACAAGGACATGGCCATCGCTCTCCGCGGCAACCTCCGCAAGCCGGGCAAGATCGTGCCACGACAGTTCCCGAGAATCCTGGCCGGTGACGACGCCAAGCCGTTCACCAGGGGCAGCGGCCGACTCGATCTCGCCGACGCGCTGGTCAACCCTTCCAACCCGTTGACCACCAGGGTCTTCGTCAACCGGGTCTGGAAGTGGCACTTTGGTCGCGGCCTGGTTCGCACCCCGAGCAACTTCGGCACGCTCGGGGAAGAACCGACCCACCCCGACCTGCTCACCTGGCTGGCGGCCCACCTCGTCAAACGCGGCTGGTCGATCAAGTGGTTGCACCGCACGATCCTGCTTTCGGCCACCTACCGCCAGACCGCGGCGTTCAACCGCAAGGCGTTTTCGATCGACGGCGACAACCGGCTCGTGTGGCGATACAACCCGCGGCGACTCGACGTCGAGGCCTGGCGTGACTCGCTGCTCTCGGTCACCGGAGAACTTGACCTGGCCGTGGGTGGTCCTCCGACCGAGGACGTCCGCGGCAGTCGTCGCCGCACGATGTATTTCCGGGTCAGCCGAACTGGCGACCGCTTCTCGACCGATCACTTCCTGCGACTCTTTGATTTTCCGATCCCCCGTGCATCGATCGCCAAGCGGCCGCGCAGCACCGTGCCACAGCAGTTCCTGTTCCTGATGAACAGCCCGATGATGATCGATCGGGCCCGGGCCCTGGTCGCCCGGCTCAAGAAGGAAAAACCCGACCAGGCGCAACGACTCGAACGGGCCTACCAGCTGCTCTTCGGCCGTTCACCCACGCCGCTGGAAACCCGCCTCGCCGGCGATTTCCTCGAGACCAAAACGACCGTGGCCGGCACACCCGCGGCGAAGTCGGCTGACATCCTCGTCAGCGATTTCGAGGGAGGCAACTACGGGAAATGGCAGGCCACCGGCACCGCGTTCGGCCCGACCCCGCCCACCGGAACATTGCCCAACCAGATGAACGTCAGCGGCTTCCGCGGACGGGGCCTGGTCAACACCTATTTCCGCGGCGACAAAACGACCGGAACGCTGACCTCACCGGAGTTCACGATCCGCCGCCGCCGACTGGCATTCCTGATCGGCGGCGGCTCTCACCCGGGCAAGACCTGCATCGAGTTGCATGTCGACGGCCGGACGGTTCGCAGCATGAGCGGTCAGAACAACGAGCTGCTGCAATGGAATGGCTGGGACGTGAGCAAGCTGGCGGGCAAAACGGCCCGCATCCGGATCGTCGACCAGTTCACCGGGGGCTGGGGACACATCAACATCGATCACATCGTCCAGACCAACCACCGGCAGGTTGCCACCGCGCCGGTTCAGTCGCTTGATCCGTGGACCCAGTACCTCCAGGTGCTGCTCAGTTCCAACGAGTTCATGTTTGTCCGTTGATGCGAGTCCCCCGGCGGAATTGCCGATCTATAATCAGTAATCAATCCCATTCGACTGCAACTGCTCGATCCTCATCCTCCCCACTGCCAGGTTCTCCCATGTCGTCGATGATGCACCACGTCAATCCGCTGCCGGCACTCACCCGCCGCGACATGCTGGGCCGCATCGGTGCCGGGTTCGGTTCGCTGGGACTGGCCGGCGTGATGGCCGACGCCGGGCTGGCGGCACCCGCCGCTGGTGGCAGCAATCCCCTGGCACCGCGGGCGCCTCACTTCGCCCCGAGGGCAAAGTATCTCATCCAGTTGTTCATGCCCGGCGGCCCCTCCCAGGTCGACACCTTCGACCACAAGCCGCTGTTGGCCAAGCACTCCGGACAGCGACCCGACCTGGTCAATCGCAAGTCGCTGCGAAACACCAAGGGCGGACTGTTCCCCTCGCCGTTCGGGTTCAAGCAGTACGGCGAGACCGGCAAGTGGGTCAGCGACATTTTTCCCCACGTCGCCGAGCACGTCGATGAACTCTGCTTCATTCACTCGATGCACACCAACATCCCCGAGCACGCCGGTGCGATCACGATGATGACGCTCGGGCACCTCCAGCCGTCCCGGCCCAGCATGGGGTCCTGGCTGGTCTACGGACTGGGGACCGACAACCAGGACCTGCCGGGATTCGTGGCGATGAGCCCCCGGGCCCAGCCCCGCGGCAAGCTGGCCAACTGGGGCAATGCCTTCCTGCCGGGAGCCTACGCGGGCACTTACGTCAACATCCACGACATGAAGCCCGACGCGATCCTGCGGAACCTCAAGAACCGCTACCTGGCCCGCGGCGACCAGCGTCGCCAGGCCGACCTGCTGGCCCGGTTGAACCGACTGCAGCTGGAACGGGTCGAGCAGGACCAGCAGCTGGAATCGAGCATCCAGGCCATGGAGATGGCCTTCCGGATGCAGTTCGCCGTCCCCGAGGCGTTTGACCTGTCGAGGGAATCAAAAACAACGCGCGAGATGTACGGCGACGCCGAGTACGCCCGGGGCTGCCTGCTGGCCCGGCGGCTGATCGAACGCGGCGTGCGGACCGTGCAGCTGTCGCACTCGCTCGACGGCTACGACATCGCCTGGGACACCGGCCACGGCGACATCGCCGGTGGTCACGCCCGGCTGGCCCGCGCCTGCGACCAGGGAATCGCCGCCCTGCTCACCGACCTCAAGCAGCGGGGCCTGTGGGACGAGACGCTGGTGATCTGGACCGGGGAATTCGGACGGGCCCCGACCTCGGAAGGCAAGAAGGGCCGCGACCACGACCACTACGGCTTCACCTGCTGGATGGCCGGTGGGGCGGTCAAACCCGGGCTCAGCTACGGGGCGACCGACGAGTTCGGCCTGACGGCGATCGAGAACCGCGCGCATGTCCACGACCTGCACGCGACGCTGTTGCACACGATGGGCCTGGATCACACGCAACTGACCTACCGCTACAGCGGCCGCGACTTCCGCTTGACCGATGTCCACGGTGAGGTGATCCGGGACGTGCTGGCCTAGTCACCGGAGGGCCCGACGGCATCGATTCGCGCACCCGACCGGACCGGTGGGTCGGTGGCGAACGCCGGGGGCTCGAGCCGCTCCAGCGGCTCGCGACGGGTCCGCAACTCCCTGGAGACAAAACGGATTTCGTGACGGAGGACGCTTTCCGGCGCCTCCTTCCAGAACCGCGTCCAGTCGTTGGGCGTTCTCGGCGCCCAGGGAGCCGGGACCTCTGGACCGTTCGGCTCGATCCGGATATCGAGCAACGGTCCACCCGGTGACAGCACCGTGTCGATGTCGATCCACTTCAGTTGCCTTGTCAGCATCATCGGTGGCGGGGGAGGTTTGCCGCGATCAAGTCGATCCGGGGGCATGCGGACAGCCAGCAGGGCCCCATCGGCGGCCACCAGTGTCTGTTTCAGTTCAACGAACAGGTCGCCGCCGCCAATCGGTCGCTGTGGCCTGTTGCGTGCCCCCACCATGTGCATCGCCAGCAGGTCATCCACCACCCAGGTCGATTCGCTGATCAGCAACCGCTGTGGGTTCCGGCTCTCGGCCGACCGCACCAGGTCAACCCCCACCGACCCCAGCGCCACGCAGTTGCTGATCTCCAGCCGGCCTCCAACCCGCGGTGACCAGGACATCACCGCACCGACCATGTGGTACAGCTCGCAGTCAACGATCCGCACTTCCGGTGCCCTGACGATCTCCACCGCCGCACGCCCTTCGGTGCATTCGATCCGGCAGTGACTCAGAACGACGCGGCCCCCGTCGACGCGGATTGCCGACCCGGCCCGGCGTTCCCGCCGATCGACGCGGCGGTGCCACTTCACGGTCAAGCGTTCCAGGACCACGTCGGCCCGGGCCGTCAGCCAGGGCCGCCCCTCGACGCCGACGGTGCAGGCCAACTCCGGGCGATGCCCGACCGCCGCCCGGATCGTCAGCGGCCGATCCACGACAACCGGGTCCACCTCCACGTCACCGTCGCGAGCGATTTCGATTGTTGCCCCCGCCGTCGCCACGGCCAGCGCCTCGGAAAACGTCGCCAGCCGTCCCTGCCGTGTCCCGTCCTTACCCAGGACCGTGAACCCCTCGACGGCCACCTCGCTACCGGTCCCGGGTTTCAGCGGTTTCGCGGGATCGCCGGTCGACGATCGTCGATCGGTCGTTTCCGCGGTCGGCTGAGCTGACGGTCGTGACAGCACGACGATCGTGGCCAGCAGCAGCAGCGCCGTGGCCAGTCCGACCGCCGCCCGGCGATCGAACCGCGAGGTCGGCTTGCCGGTTTTTTTTTGGGAGCCGCGGGGCCGGTCGGCGGCAAGCGTCGGGTTGACGACGGTGTCGGCCTCGGAGCGGACGCGCGCGGTGACCTGGCGAAGTTCGGCTGCCACCTCGCGAGCCTCCTGGAACCGCTCGTCGGGCTCCCGCTGCAGCAGGTGAGCCACGACATCGACCAGGCCCGACGGCAGGTCGCTTCGCAGGGTCTGCAGCCGCGGCGGCCGGCAGAGCAGGACCTTGTTGAGAACCTCGCGGGACGAATCTCCCTTGAAAGGAGGGTCCCCGGTGCAGGCGGCGTGGATGACGCCGCCGAGGCTGAACAGGTCGGTCCGGTGGTCGACGCTGGATCCCTCGGCCTGCTCGGGAGCCATGTAGGCCGGTGTGCCGACGATCATGCCACTGGAGGTCAACGAGGGATCGTCGATGGCGCGGGCCAGGCCGAAATCGGTGATCCGCACCCGTCCGCTGCCCTGTTCCAGCAGGATGTTGCCCGGCTTGATGTCGCGGTGAATCAGCCCTCGCTGGTGGGCGGCGGCCAGGCCGGCGGCGACCTGGCGGGCGATCGAGAGGATCCTGGAGACCGAGAGAGGGGTTCCCTTCGCGAGAACCGCCTGCAGCGACTGGCCCTCGACGAATTCCATCACCAGCACCGGAACGTCATTGAACTCCTCGACCTGGTAAACCGTGACGATATTGTGATGGCTCAGTCCGGCGCCGGAGCGGGCCTCGCGAAGAAAGCGTTCTCGGGCCATCGGATCACGCAGCGCATGGCGGTGCAGGGCCTTGACGGCGACCGGCCGATCCAGCGACGGGTCGTGGCCTCGCAGCACCACGCCCATGCCACCGGCCCCGATCACCTCGAGAATGCCGTAGGGACCCAGCCGACCGATTTCCCCGGGAGCGGTCGGCGGATCAAGAAACCAGAGGTCGGTGGGATCGACCGGGCCATAGCGGTCGGCGACGGTGTGCTGCCCACCGTCGGCCGCCGCCGAAGCGGGCAGTTGCCGGGCAACGTCCTCGCGAAAGCTGGCCGGGGCGGCGAGTTGTTCGAGACGCTGCTGACAGTCGGCGCAGTTGTCGAGATGTTGCTGGAGAGTCGCCTCGGTCCCGGAATCCATCCGGCCGGACAGTAACAGCGCCAGCTGGTCGTCGGGGGGACAGGTCCCGCTCATTCGTCACCGATGTGCTGCTGGATTTCCGACTTCAGCCGGGCCAGGACGCGGCTCTTGGCAATGTAGACGGCTCCCACGGAAAGTCCCAGCGACTCGGCCACCTCGGCCACCGGCCGGTCCTCCACGGCCGTCTGCCAGAACGCCTGCCAGCTGGCTTCCTGGAACTTGTCCTGGACCCGCTGGCTGGCCCACTCGAACATCCGTTTCTGGAACTCCTGGTCCCAGCATTCCTGCAGGGCGTCGATGTCGTCGGGTGTGTTCTCGATGACGGCACGAACGGCCGATTCGCCGCTGCCACGGGGTTGCCGCTTGCGACGATTGAAGAAATCCCGCAACTTGTTGCGGGCGATGGTGAACAGCCAACCACGAAACCGGCCCAGCCGCGGGTCGTAGTCGAGTCGGCCGATCGCCGTGGACACGCTGGCCAGGACCTCCTGGGACAGGTCGGCAGCGTCGGCGGCCTGCAGGCCCCCCTGCCGCGCAAAACGAACCAGCAGCGGCTGGTAGAGTTCCGCGAATTCCGACCACGCCCCCACATCGTCGGGGTCACGAATCCGCAACAACAGCGTCGGCCGGGTGGCGTGGGGGTCTTGCATGAAACCAGCAGCCCCCGGCGTGTAGGCGACGGCCCTCGCGGGCTGGCCAAACGGCCCAAATCAGGAGCGGAGAGAGCGGGATTCGAACCCGCGGAGCCGGGAAAATCCGACTCACCGGATTAGCAATCCGGCGCATTCGGCCACTCTGCCATCTCTCCTCGAAACGCCCCCCGGCACGCTGCCGACCGGGCCTCCGCGGGCCATCATACCGCGGCATCCCGGGGTTGGAAAGGGGACCGAATTTGTCCCGACCAACGACCATTCACTTCTCCATCCTCCACAAAACTCCCAGACGATCTCGCACGCATAAACGGCGACAGATTTCCTCTCCGGCTGGTTGGAATCTCGTTGTTTGTCCGGGTAACGTGGGCCCGCCGTGCGGAGTCGGCAAGTGGTTGCCGGCGGTTTCGTCGCGGCACGTTTTCAGGGAATCAGAGAGCGGACACCACCATGTTGCTGACCTCCTGGCTGACGGCCGTCAAGGGCCGTTTCGGGCGCCGGATGCGCCGTCGCGTTCGCAAGACCACTCCGGAGAACCGTCCCACGCATCGTGTCGGGCAGTACGCCGAGTCGCTCGAAGACCGGACATTGCTCTCCGGAATTTCGTTCGAATGGGAGATGGAACCACGGACGGTGGCCGACGAAGACGGTCGGATAGAGATCCCCAACACGACGGCCTTCGTCAACACCGACACGTTCACGGTAACTCTTGATGCCAGCGGGTCGACACTTCCCAGCGGTGCGACGCCGCTGTCCTACTCGTGGACGATTGACGACGTAGCCATTCCGGATGGAACTGATGGCCAACTGGAGCAGGACCTGACCTCGGGAACACACTCGATCGTCGTTGATGCCAGCAACGGCGGAGAAATCGAGTCCTTTTCCGAGGACATTCTTGTCCGTGACTTCCTGATTGTCGGAATCGGTGACTCCTACTCATCCGGAGAAGGAAGCCCGGAAGTCACACGGCACGATCTCGCCCTCGTAGGACAGCCACACGACCTCGGAGAATGGGCCAAGCCCGGCGAAACCTTTGCGGCGACAGACGCCGATTCTCAGATCCAGCAACACCAGGAAATCTTCCACCAATGGGGCCACCGGACCTCGTTTGCGTACACGCCTCAAACCGCCTTGATGCTGGAGAATCTCGATCCGCACTCCTCGGTCACACTAGTGTTTGTCTCGCAGTCGGGTGCCACGGTTCCCATTGGCGGTATCAGTCCCTACGCCGGGATCACCAGCGAGTACGGTTCAACCGAGGGTTTGGTGGGAATACTCGGTGAAACAACACTCAGTGTCGGTATCAGCGACTCGGATCTGACGTTGACTGTCAACGACGAGATCGGCACCGATGTCGCCTCCGGACTCGACGCACCGTTCCTGGTTCGTCTTGACGGAAGTGAATTCGTCCTGGTCACCGGTGTTGCAGGCAACACGCTGACAGTGGCTGGCTCAAACTACCAGCACGAATTCATCTCAGGAAAACCCTCGCAACTGACTGCGCCGGCCGGAACCGTTTCGGGTGCCACGAACGACTCACCCATCAAGATCACTTCCACTGATCACGGACTTCAAACTGGTCTCGAAGTCAATATTACCGGTGTCGGCGGAAACACGGCCGCGAATGAATCGTTTGTTGTCACCGTCGTCGATGACGACCACTTCACGCTCAACGGCAGCACCGGCAACGGTGCCAAGACGAGTGATGGAAGTTGGATCGGCATCCATCCCTACACGTCGGTGTCGGCTACCGGACGCGGTTACCATCAGACCGAGGCAGAGGCTTTTGATGCCGCCGTCACGGTCGAGGTGCTTCCACTCTCGCCGTCGCAGATCGACCAGGTCGCCGACATCGTCGATGATCGCTCGATTGACGCACTCTTCATCTCCTTCGGCGGCAACGAGATGGGGTTTTCGCGGATCGGTGGCGCGCTGACGGTTGGCGATGTCAACACGACGAGTGAAAAGACCGAGTTGCAGGAGGCCATAATTACCGGAACCCAGGCTGACTGGAACAGTGCCTACGACGAATTGCCCTTGGCCGATTTTGCCGAGTGGCTCGGTGCGTTTGAATCATTCGAGATCCCCGGCCTGGATCATCTCGAAGCCGGCTACATGACCCTCAATGACCAGATCGACGACAAACTCGATGTCACCAACACCTACATCACCGAATACCCCGACTTCACGACAATGCTCGGGGCCGATGGCAGCGCGTCCACCTGTGATGCAATCCTCGATGACATCGCGGCGGTTTTTGATTTCCCCCTGCTCAAGGCCAACAAGAGTGAACTCGAGTGGCTGACCGGTGAGATGGAGTGGGACGATTCGGACGAAGAGCATCCCGACGGCCTGCTCAACATTCTCAATGACGAGGTCCGCGATTCAGCCGCTGCCAATGGCTGGACCTACATCTCCGGTGTCTCCAGCGACTACCAGACACACGGGTGGTCGAGCGACGACAATTGCGCGACCTACCTGGACGACTACGAACAGTCGTGGACGATGCCGACGGCAACGCTGGACATGAGTGACTATGGAACCACCGATGAGGGAATTTCGTGGATCCACAATCAGACCGAATCCGAGGAGCTCCAGGGTGGCGGTGGAGGATCGACCGGCAAGCTCCACCCCAACCGGTTTGGTCACGCGAGCGTGGCCAAGCGTCTTTTCCGAAATGTGGCCAACGATCTTCTCGACAGGGGATACGAGGGACGAACCGGTGATCTGATCACGATGGACCTCTCCCAGTTTGCCCTCGGCTCGGAGTACGCGGTGGACGACTGGGAAATTCCGGCCTCGGTCGAAGACCTGACCCTGGTTGTCGATGGATCCAATCGACAGCTTCAATTGAGTTCGGGCGAGACCATCGCGACGGTGATCTATCCCGAGGACTTCGGCGAACCTGCCTTTGCCTCCAGCGGTGTGTTTTACCTGGCACCCTCTGTCGAAGATGCTCTGCTGGTTGACAGCGATGGTGACTCGCATGGTTTCCAGGGCCTCATTCAGTTCAATCTGGCCGTCACGATCAACGAAGACGATTCGCTGTCCCGTCCCATCAGTCTTGTCATCGACGAGGACTATTCGACCTCCAGCGATGGTCCGGCTCCGGTGACATCGGATCTCGCCGGAGAAAACCACTACCGCCTGGCGCAGCGGTTGGCCTACCTCGGCTTTCGTGACCCGTCCGCCGAACTTCCCACCCCCGGCATCGCCTCCACCGGTGACGTCACCGACACATTCCGACTGTTCCAAGCCACGCTGGATCGCCGCGAAGATGGCGAGACCGTTGCCGATCTCGCCACGCCAAGTGAAGTCTCCGGAGCCCTGGACACCGACACCGTCAACTGGCTCAACTCGGACTCGGCACCCCGCTGGATCGAACTCGTCGATCCCGATCCGCAACCGGAAGGCACGTTCAGTTACACCTCCATTTCGGGTGATTTCGACCTGCTGCCGGGACAGGATCCCGGCACGGGAGCCAGGACCGGCAACACCGAGCAGGCCGAACGATTCGCCACCGATTGGATCGTCGACACGTTCACACAGGCCACCGCCGACATTGACCCCGACGGCATCCTGATGAACGGACTGAGCACCCTGGATGGTGTGAGTTCCGCTGATTTCCGTGAGGAAGGGGATCCGGGACGACTCCACCGTACCGGCATGGAGATCGACATCAGTGTTCCGTCAGATGCCCGAGAAGCAAGTGGCGATCCGGGATTCGTCGCCGACGAACAGTTGCTCGTTGACCTGGTCACCGCTCTCGACACGCGGGGTACGGAACAGGGCATCCGGATTGCCGAAGTCGTTATCTCCAACGAGGCTATCGTCACCCATCTCAACGACAATCTCTTCGATGGAGGCACGATTGCCAGGGACCATGCTGACAACGATCACAATGCCGTGATGCA
>PBSL01000068.1 GCA_002726205.1 Planctomycetaceae bacterium
ATCGACCGAGGAATCGGCTGAGGAATCGACCGAGGAATCGGCCGAGGAATCGACCGAGGAATCGACCGAGGAATCGGCTGAGGAATCGGCTGAGGAATCGACTGAGGAATCGACTGAGGAATCGACTGAGGAATCGGCTGAGGAATCGGCTGAGGAATCGGCTGAGGAATCGGGAACCGGGGAGGATGAGGCTGATGGTGCGTCGGAATTGACGCTGGGCGAAGGTGAGCCCGAGGAGCCTCGGGCACCGCGTCGTCCTGCCTTGATCCGCGGAAAAATCGATCGCCACGGCGTGGCGATTGGGACCGGTCGGCGGAAGACGTCGGTCGCCCGCGTTCGAATCAAGGACGGTGATGGCGGGATGGAGATCAACGGTCGTTCGCTGGAAGAGTATTTCCAGATCGAGCGTGATCAACTGGTGGTACAGGCTCCGTTGAAGGCGACCGAGACGCTGGGCGACGTTGATGTCTGGGTGCGGGTCAACGGTGGTGGCACGACCGGCCAGGCTGGTGCGATTGTTCTGGGAATCGCCCGAGCACTCCAGGCCCGGAATCCTGATCTTCACGAGGCTCTGAGTGACGGTGGTTACCTGACCCGTGACGGCAGAATGGTCGAGCGAAAGAAGTACGGCTACAAGAAGGCGCGAAAGAGCTTCCAGTTCTCGAAGCGTTAGGTCGTCGGTTCCGCCCGGTTCAGGTGTTCACGTCCGGACGTTCCCGTCACGGAGATTTGCCGACGGGGGGGCGACGATGTACAACCGCCTGCTGTTTCTACCGGATCTTCGAGAGTTGCTTGCGGCGGACGATGCCGTCGGCGTGGCTGAGTTTTGTCGGGCACTGCACCCGGCAGCCATCGGTGAAGTTCTCGAGGGCCTCGCGGCCCAAGAGAGCTGGAGGGTTCTCGGGCATTGTGAGCCCGAGCGGCAGGCCGAGATCTTCAGTTATCTCAGCCTGCCCTATCAGCTCGAACTGGTCGAGGGTGTTCCTCGCGAGTCGTTTTCGCGACTGATCGAGGAAATGGCTTCCGACGACCGGGTGGACTTGCTCGAACGACTTGATCCCGAGCACGTCGAGACCTTGTTGCCGCTGGTGGCACAAGCCGAGCGACGTGACATCCAGAGGTTGCTTTCGTTTCCCGATGACAGCGCCGGCTCGATCATGACGACCGAGTACGCGACCTTGCCGGCCGAGGCAACGATTGCCGAGGCCATCGAGCAGTTGCGGCAGCAGGCTCCCGATCGCGAGACGATCTACTATGTCTACGTGATCGACGAAGGTCGCCGGCTTCGCGGTTTTGTTTCGCTTCGCGAGTTGATTCTTGCCCGGCCCGGGTCGCGGGTTGAGGAGATCATGCAGCAGGACGTGATCTCGGTTCGAGTCGATGATGACCAGGAAGACGTGGTCCAGAAGCTCTCTCGCTACGACTTCATCGCGATTCCTGTTGTTGACGCTCAGAATCTGCTTGTTGGCATAGTGACCTACGATGACGCGATGGACGTGGTGCAGGAGGAGGCTGATGAAGATGCGTACCGGTCGGGTGCGGTGCTGCCCCTGGAAGACAGTTACCTGTCGACACCGCTGGGGATTCTGGCCTGGAAACGGGGCGTGTGGTTGATCGTGTTGCTGGCGGCGGCGGTGTTGACGGCAATGGCGTTGAGGTCGTACCAGGCCGATCTTGAAGGACTGCAATGGATGGTTCTGTTCATTCCGTTGGTTCTTGCCAGTGGCGGCAACGCCGGGTCACAATCCGCTACGTTGATAATTCGAGCGCTGGCCGTAAGCCATCTTGGCCGTGAGCAGACGATTCGGATTCTGCTGCGGGAGCTGATCCTCGCATCGATGCTGGGGGGCGGATTGGCATTGTTGAGTTTTCTGGTGGCGACTGGTTTCGTCACTGGCAACCAGGCCGCCGTGGTCGGGCTGACCGTGTTCCTGGTCGTGGCGATGGGGACTGTGACCGGCGCGATGTTGCCGATGGGTTTCCAACGAATGGGACTTGATCCCGCATTGATGTCTAATCCACTGATCGCGGCATTCGTCGATGTGGTCGGGATCGTCGTCTATTACAGCGTCGCCAAGGCGATCGTGATTGGTTGAATCTGGCCGTTGTTGCCCAAGCAAGTTGGGTTGGCCAGCCTGGATACAGGGAGACGGTGATGAACCAGACGGCTGCCGGCTACTACACTGACAAGTTCGCCACGTTGCCGACGGAAGTGACACCGGTCGAGACGGCTCACCGGCGAATCACCACCCCGATCCCCGCACCCGAGACGCTCGATGCCCTGGCGGCCAGCCGCGAGCTGTTTCCACGGGTCAACCAGTACCAGCCGCCGATCGTCTGGGATCGGGCCGAGGGTTTCCAGGTATTTGATGCCGCGGGGAACTGCTGGATCGACTTCAGTTCAACCGCCGTGATGACCAACACCGGTCACGGCCATCCCGCGATTCGCGAGGCGGTTGCCCGTCACGCCGCCGAGGGTCTTCTGGCCCAGTTCACGTTCCCGTCGCAACAACGTGTCGACCTGGCTCGCAAGATCCTCGACCTCTCACCATCGGGATTCGAGAAGGTCTATTTCTGGACGGCGGGGTCCGAAGCGGTCGAGTGTGCGTTGCGGCTCGTCCGGGAATTCGGCCGAAGACAGGATGGTGGCAAGGACCATGTGCTGACCCATGCTGGCGATTACCACGGTTGGACCCTGGGTGCGACACAACTCTCCGGTCGGGCTCCCGGTGCCGGATGGTTGTCGAGTCCGGACCAGAGGATACATCACCTGCCGTTTCCCGGCCCGCCCGACCATGATGGTCTCGAGGACCCTGTCGCGTTTTTCGACGAGTCGATTGCGCGGCTGGCCGGGCAGGGCATTACAGGTGACAGCGTGGCGGCGGTGTTCCTGGAGACTTTCCAGGGGTGGGGCGGATTGGCATTTCCGACCTCCTACATCCAGCGGTTGCGTGAATGGGCCGACGCGCACGATGTGCTGCTGGTCTTCGATGAGATCCAGACCGGGTTTGGGAGGACGGGACGGTGGTTTGGCCACGAACACTACGATGTCACGGCCGACCTGGTCTGCGTTGGCAAGGGCCTGACCAGCAGCCTGCCATTGGCGGCTGTGCTGGGGCGGGCCGAGGTGATGGACCTGCTGGAACCAGCCGAGATCACCACGACCCATGCCGGACACCCGGTCAGTTGTGCCGCCGCCCTGGCAAATCTCGAGGTAATCGAGAGAGAAAACCTGGTCGCTGAGGCCGATCGCAAGGGCGAGTTGGTCGCTGGAGAACTGGCCCGATTGCAGGCCCGGTTTCCCGATCGGATCGAACGCGTCAGTGGCCGCGGCCTGATGTGGGCTCTTCACGTCTGCAATCCCCAGACCCGGAAGCCTGACCACGAGTTGACCGCCGACTGGACCTGGGCCGCCGTTTGCCGTGGCGTGATGCTCTTTCATACCATGCTCTCGACGGTCAAGGTTGTTCCGCCACTGGTGATCACCGATGAAGCACTGGTGGAGGGGATCGGGGTCCTGGGTGAGGCAATGGAGTCGTTGTGCTGAGCGAACCGTCTCCAGTCGACGCCGCGGCTGCCAACGAAAACGAGCGGGTGCGGTTGCGGTGGCTGCGGTGGCTGCGGTGGCCGGAGCGGCGATCGAGGCGGGTGCTGGTTGTCGTCGTCGGGATGCTGCTGATGTGGTGGTTGTTTCACCGACCGTCGAACGACCGTGACTGGTCGCGGGACCAGGCGGTTTTGGCCGGGGCAGAATTTGACGGAGAGACGGTGCTGGTCCGTGGGATCCGGGATTGCCGATACCGCACTGCGGCGGAGTTCACCGTTGATCACCTGGATGCCCGTTACGAGTTGGACCGGCTGGTTCGCCTGGAGTTTTTCGTTGAACCGTTTGCCGATTGGCGTGGACCGGCGCACACGTTCCTGTCGTTCGGTTTCGACGACGGTCGTCAACTGGCGATCTCGGTTGAAGTGCGCCGGGAACGCGGCGAGGAATTCGGCGTCATGGGGGGGATGACGCGGCAGTTTGAGCTGATGTACGTGGTGGCCACCGAGCGCGACCTGGTGGGGCTGCGGAGCGTGTATCGTGGCAATCCCGTCTATTGTTTTCCGATCCGTGCCGAAACCGGAAAGATCCGGGCGATGTTCGAGTCGATGCTCAGACGGGTCAACCAGCTGCGGGAGCATCCCGAGTTCTACAACGCGGTGACGAACACCTGCACGACCAACATCGTCTGGCATCTCAACGAGGTCGCCGCCCAGGGTGTTCCCTGGTGGAATCCGCGGGTCCTTTTCCCGGGTTACTCTGACCGCCTGGCCTACGACCTGGGGCTCATCGACACCGACCTGCCGTTCTCGGAATGCCGCGAGGCGTTCAGAATCAGGGATCGCGTCGCGAGAGAATTTATCGACTCGCCGGATTTTTCGAAACAAATCCGCGAGTCGCGATCAACCGACCGGCACTAGTAGCGGTAATAATCCGGCTTGAACGGTCCCTCGACAGCCAGGCCGAGATAGTCGGCCTGTTCCTGGGAGAGTGTCGAGAGTCGGACGCCGAGCTTGGCGAGGTGCAGTCGAGCGACTTCCTCGTCGAGTTGCTTGGGCAGCATGTGGACGCCGATCGGAAAAGTGTCCTCGTCGAATCCCAACTGCGCCGGCGACCAGAGTGCGATCTGACCCAGCACCTGGTTGGTGAAACTGTTGGACATCACAAAGCTCGGGTGTCCGGTGGCACAACCGAGATTGACGAGACGTCCCTCGGCCAGCACGATCACGGCCTTGCCGTCGGGGTAGACGAACTTGTCGACCTGGGGCTTGATCGTGACTTGCTGGATGTCGTCCCGTTCGACCAGGTAGGCGATTTCGATCTCGGAATCGAAGTGCCCGATGTTGCAGACGATGGCTTCGTGCTTCATGGCGTCGAGGTGTTCGCCGCGGACGACGTCACAGCAGCCGGTCGCGGTGACGAAGATATCGCCCCGCGGGGCCGCGGCGTCCATCGTCGTGACCTCGTAGCCTTCCATTGCCGCCTGCAGCGCGCAGATCGGGTCGATCTCGGTAATGATGACCCGGGCCCCGAGGCTTTTCATGGCGTGAGCCGATCCCTTGCCGACGTCGCCGTAGCCGCAGACGACGACCACCTTGCCGGCGATCATGATGTCGGTGGCACGCTTGATTCCATCGGCCAGCGATTCACGGCAGCCATACAGGTTGTCGAACTTGCTCTTGGTGACCGAGTCGTTGACGTTGATTGCCGGTGTGCCCAGTTGACCCGCCTCGTGCATTTGGTGCAGGCGGTGCACGCCGGTCGTGGTTTCCTCGGTGATTCCCTTGATGTCCTTGAGCAGTTCGGGTGTCTTGTTGTGGACCATCGCCGTCAGGTCGCCACCGTCATCCAGGACCATGTTCAACGGTGAACCATCGGGCCAATGCAGGGTCTGTTCGATGCACCAGTCGAACTCCTCCTCGTTCATTCCTTTCCATGCGTACACCGGGACACCGGTGGCGGCGATCCCGGCGGCGGCATGATCCTGCGTCGAGAAGATGTTGCAGCTGGACCAGCGGACCTCGGCTCCCAGTGCCGTGAGGGTTTCGATCAACACGGCCGTCTGGATGGTCATGTGCAGGCAACCGGCGATCCGGGCACCGGCCAACGGTTGCGAGGCGCCGTATTGTTCCCGCAGTGACATCAGCCCGGGCATTTCGTTTTCGGCCAGCTCGATTTCCTTGCGGCCCCAATCGGCCAACTCCATGTCGGCCACCTTGAACGGCAGAGGAGATGTCTGGGCGGAAGTGGTGGACATGCGTGGACTCTCCGAAAAAAGAAACGTACCCGCCCGGTGACGACACGCGATGCAGGCCTGAGTCAAGTTAGGGTATCAACTCGGCTCGGGCAACCTCGAGAATTGCCTCGGTTTTCCAGGCATTGACGCACGCTCGGGAAACCCCTAAATGCGAGGATCCCGGGGCGCGTCCTGTCGTCGTTGAACCCGTCGTGTACCTCTCCTCGAGTATTGAATCACGTGACCGCAGACGGCCAATTGTCATCGCTGGCTGAGATCTACGCCGGGCATTCCGTCGCGGTACCGCCGGTCATATCGATCGAGGTCTTCCCACCCAAGACGGCCGACGGCGACCAGGTCCTGCTGGACACGCTCGACCAACTGGCGATCTATCGGCCCAGGTTCATCTCGTGCACCTACGGGGCGGGAGGGACAACCCGGGATCGCACGATTCAACTCTGCCAGCAGATCCAGTCTCGTTACGCCTGCACGGCGACGGCGCACCTGACCTGCGTCGGTTCGACTTGCGAGGAATTGCTCGAGTGGATCGATCGTGCCCGCCGGGCGGGGATTGTCAACATCATGGCCTTGCGGGGCGATCCGCCGCAGGGCCAGGGCGGTTTCACGACGGTGCCGGGAGGATTGGCCCATGCCGACGAACTGGTCGCGTTGATTCGAGGCAAGTCCGACGAGTTGGGAGTTGGCGTGGCGGCCTATCCGGAGGTCCATCCGGAAGCGGCGGATGCGGCCAGCGACCTGGCGAACCTCAAGCGAAAAGTCGATGCCGGTGCCGACGCAGCGTTCACGCAGTTGTTTTTCCGCAACGCGAGTTTCCTGGACTTCCGCGACGAGTTCGACCGCGTCGGTGTTGGCGTGCCGCTGGTTCCGGGAATCATGCCGATCACCGAATTCTCGCGGATCCGTCGGATTGCCGCGTTGTGCGGTGCGATCATTCCCGAGGGCCTGGCTGCAGAACTTGAAGCCGTCCGTGATGATCGCGATGCGCAGTTCGAAGTGGGCGTTGCACACGCGGTGGCCCAGTGCGCGGAGTTGATCTCCGAGGGTGTTCCCGGGATCCACTTCTACGCCTTGAACCGGTCACGGGCTTGTGCCGAGATTCTCGAAGCCCTTGGTTGGGGGCTCGACGACGGGGTTGTCCGGTGAGCGGTAATCAGGTCCACGAACGACTGCGGAAGGCCCTGTCCGATCGGATTCTCGTGCTTGACGGCGCCATGGGCACGATGATCCAGGCGGTCGAGCCTGATGAACGCACTTTTTGCGGCGAGCTGTTCACCGACCACGATGTGCCGCTGGATGGTTGCAACGACCTGCTGTGCCTGACACAGCCGGATCTGATCGAGGGAATCCATGATTCCTTTCTCGAGGCCGGGGCCGACATCCTTGAAACCAATTCCTTCAACTCGACGGCGATCTCGCTGGCGGATTACCGACTGCAGGAGCGGGTTTACGACATCAACTTTGCCGCGGCCCGGCTGGCCCGCCGCGCCGCCGATCGTTACAGCGACCGCACGCCGGACCGCCCCCGCTTTGTTGCCGGTAGCCTCGGTCCGACCAATCGCACTGCCTCGATGTCCCCGGATGTCAACAATCCCGGATTCCGCGCCGTGACATTCGACGACCTTGTCGCCGCGTACTCCGAACAAGTCGCCGGTCTGGTCGAAGGGGGTGTCGATCTGCTGATGCCGGAGACGACATTTGACACGCTGAACCTGAAGGCCTGCCTGTTCGCGATTCAACAGCAGGCCGAGAAGCGCGGTTCGAGTTTGCCGGTGGCCGTATCGGTCACGATCACTGACAATTCCGGCCGAACGCTTTCTGGTCAGACTCTCGAGGCTTTCTGGCACTCGATCGCCCATGCCGACCTGCTGTCGGTCGGCATCAACTGTGCATTCGGTCCGGCGCAAATGCAGCCCTACGTCGAGGAGCTTGCGAGAATCGCGCCGATCGCGGTCAGTTGTCATCCCAATGCCGGGCTCCCCAACGAGTTCGGGAAATACGACGAATCTCCCGAGGATCTCTCGCGGACGCTCGCCGAGTTCGCTCGTTCGGGCTGGTTGAACATTGTCGGCGGGTGTTGTGGGACCACGCCCGAGCACATACGACGGCTGGCCGACGCGGTTGCCGCGCTGCCACCTCGTATCCCGCCGGATCCGTCGTCGCGGCCCAGCTTCAGTGGACTCGAGACACTGACGATTCGCCAGGACAGCAATTTCATCATGGTCGGCGAGCGGACCAACGTCGCGGGCAGTCGTCGGTTTGCGCGGTTGGTGGGCGAGGGCGATTTTGAGGCGGCCGTCACAATTGCCCGCCAGCAGGTCGACGGTGGTGCCAACATCATCGACATCAACATGGACGAGGCCCTGTTGGACGGGCCGGCGGCGATGACCACGTTCCTGAACCTGGTCTCTGCCGAACCCGATGTGGCCCGTGTGCCGGTGATGATCGACAGTTCCGACTGGAAGGTGATCGAAGCCGGGTTGAAGTGCCTGCAGGGCAAGTCGATCGTCAACTCGATCAGTCTCAAGGAGGGAGAAGAGAGCTTCCTGGAACAGGCCCGGCTCGTTCGTCGCTACGGGGCGGCGGTTGTCGTGATGGGGTTTGATGAACGGGGCCAGGCCACCGATACGGAGCGGAAGGTGGAGATTGCCGAGAGGTGTTTTGGGTTGCTGACCGAACGGGTTGGTTTTTCACCGGCGGACATCATCTTCGACCCCAACATCCTGACGGTCGGCACCGGACTCGAGGAACACGATGAATACGCCGAGTCGTTTTTCGAGGCGACCCGGAGGATCAAGCAGTCATGTCCAGGTGCGCTGGTTTCGGGTGGTGTCAGCAACGTGTCTTTTGCGTTTCGCGGAAATGAAACGGTTCGTTGCGCGATGAACTCGGCGTTTCTCTACCACGCCGTTGCCGCCGGTATGGACCTGGGAATCGTCAACCCGACACAGCTGACCGTTTATGATGATATCCCGTCGAAATTGCTCGAGCACGTCGAGGACGTGTTACTGAACCGACGGCAGGACGCCACCGAGCGGTTGCTCGAACTGGCCGAGACGATCGAGGTCGAGGATGGTGCCGAGGCAGCGGTGATGGCACCCTGGCGGGATATGCCGGTCGAGGAACGACTTTCGCATGCATTGGTCAAGGGGATCAATGAATTCATCATCGAGGACACCGAGGAAGCCCGGCAGCAGTTCCCGCGTCCGCTTGACGTGATCCAGGGCCCACTGATGGACGGCATGAACATGGTCGGCGAGTTGTTCGGGTCGGGACGCATGTTCCTGCCACAGGTCGTCAAGAGTGCTCGGGTCATGAAACAGGCCGTCGCCTACCTCTCGCCGTTCATGGAGGAAGAAAAGCAGGCAACCGGTACCGTCGGCCAACCGCGAGGTCGGATCGTCGCCGCGACGGTCAAGGGAGATGTCCACGACATCGGCAAGAACATCGTCGGAGTCGTCCTGGGCTGCAACAACTTCGAGGTGATCGACCTCGGGGTGATGGTGCCGGCCGAGGCGATCCTCGAGGCCGCGATCGATCAACGTGCCGACGCCATCGGGCTCTCGGGACTGATCACTCCTTCGTTGGACCAGATGATCCAGGTGGCCCGGGCGATGCAGCAGCAAGGCCTGTCGGTTCCGTTGTTGATCGGTGGGGCCACGACCAGTGCCCGGCACACCGCTGTGAAAATCGCCACCGAATTCGACCAACCGGTTGTCCATGTTCTCGACGCTTCCCGGGCCGTTCCGGTGGTCGAGGCGTTGCTGAACCGGGACGAACGGCCCGCGTTCGTCGCGGCAAACCGGGAAAACCAGGAACGGGAGCGGGTGTCGTTTGCTCTTGGCCAGCAGAAGAAGCTGGTGTCGTTCGAGCATGCGTGTGCCCAGCGCTTTTCCAGTGACTGGTCGACGCTGAAGATCAACAGGCCCGGCTTCCTGGGAACGAGGGTGATCGCTGACCAGACCCTGGCCGAACTGGTCGAATACATCGACTGGTCTCCCTTTTTCCGTACCTGGGAACTGCGGGGAAAATTCCCTCGGATCCTTGATGATCCGGGAGTCGGCAGCCAGGCGCGGGAATTGTTCGACGATGGCCGCGAGTTGCTCGAGAAGATCGTGACCGGTGGCTTGCTGCAGGCCCGGGGTGTCTACGGGTTCTGGCCGGCGGCATCCGATGGTGAGGACGTGGTGCTCTTCTCCGACGATTCCCGCACCACCGAGCAGATTCGCTTTCCGATGCTCAGGCAGCAGTGGCAGCGTGTGGGCCAGGAGGAATTTTGGTCGTTGGCCGATTTTGTCGCCCCAGCGGAGGCGGGCCGCGAGGATCACGTGGGAGCATTCGCCGTGACAGTCGGGTTGGGGATCGAGACACTGGTCGAGCGGTTCGAGTCTGAGCATGACGATTACCGGCTGATCATGGCCAAGGCCCTGGCCGACCGGTTGGTCGAGGCGTTTGCCGAGTGCCTCCATCTGCGCGTTCGGCGGGAATGGGGTGACGACCAGGAACCGTCACACGAGGACCTGGTTGCCGAGCGGTACCATGGGATCCGGCCGGCGTTTGGCTATCCGGCCTGCCCGGACCACTTTCTGAAGAGGCGTTTGTTTGACCTGCTCGGTGCCGAGGCCGGGGCCGGGATGACGTTGACCGAGACCTGCGCGATGCAGCCGGCCGCCTCGGTCAGCGGGATGTACTTCTCCCATCCCGGGGCCCGTTATTTCTCCGTCAACCGCATCAACGGTGATCAGGTCGAGGACTACGCCCGACGGTTGGGGGTTTCCCGGGAGGACGTTGAACGTCGGCTGTCACAGAACCTGGGGTACGATCCGGACTAGACCGCGGGTGCCCTCACGCCTGTGGCTCGGTCATCCTCATCGGATCCAGTGCCTCGGCAAGTGTTTCCTCGGGCAGAATCTCTTTCTCCAGGCACAACTCGCGGATGGTCTTGCCCGTTTTGAACGCCTCCTTGGCCAGCGCGGCGGCTTTCTCGTAGCCGATCAGCGGGTTGAGGCTCGTGCACATCGAGAGGCTTTTTTCGACGGCCGCTTCGCAGGCCTCGGTGTTGGCTTCCATGTCGTCTGAGCAGAATTCGACGAACGCGTTGGTGACACCTGTCAGCAACGAGATGCTCTCGAGTGTCGTCTGTCCCATCACCGGCATCATGATGTTCAACTGGAACTGGCCGCCGGTGGCACCGCTGAAGGCGATCACGCCGTCGTTGCCCATCACGCGGGCGGCGACCTGCATCATGCTCTCGCACATCACCGGATTGACCTTCCCGGGCATGATCGAGCTGCCCGGCTGTCGGTCGGGCAGCTTGATCTCATAGAAGCCGCAGCGGGGCCCGGCACCAAGCCAGCGGATGTTGTTGGAGACGTTGAACAGGGTGCTGGCGATCGCCCGCAGCTGGCCATGCGACTCGACCAGTCCGTCCCGTTGCGAGTTCGCCTCGAAGTGATTGGCGGCCTCGACAAAATCGATGCCGGTCTGGGTCGCCAGGTCGGCGGCGACACGGGCGCCGAATTCGGGATGCGTGTTGATGCCGCTGCCGACAGCCGTGCCCCCGGCGGGCAGTTCCAGGATCGCCTCGATCGCCCGCTTGGCACGGTCGACCGAGAGGTCCAGCTGTCGAGCCAGCCCGCCGATTTCCTGTCCCAGTCGCAACGGCGTGGCGTCGGCCAGGTGCGTGCGACCGATCTTGATCAGCCGGTCCCACTCGTTGGCTTTTGCCATCAACGAATCGCGGAACCGTTCCAGGGCCGGAACCAGCCGGCCGCTGATTCCCTCGGCGACGGCCACGTGGATCGCGGTCGGGAACATGTCGTTGGTACTTTGCCCCATGTTGACGTGATCGTTGGGGTGGATCGGCTTCTCGGGACCGAATCGATCGCCCCCGGCCAGTTCGATCGCACGATTGGCGATCACCTCGTTGACGTTCATGTTGCTCGAGGTGCCCGATCCAGTCTGGAACACGTCGATTGGAAACTCGTCATCGAGCTTTCCGTCGATGACTTCCTGACACGAGGCCAGCAACATCCCGACCCGGTCGTCGGCCAGGGGATTTTTTCCGCTGCCGGTCAGTTTTCCCAGGTCGCGGTTGGCGACGGCCGCGGCCAGCTTGACCCGGCCCAGGGCGTGGACCAGCTCTGCTGGTAATCGCCAGCCGCTGACGGGAAAATTGTCGACGGCACGTTGGGTCTGGGCGCCGTAATAAGCCTGGGCAGGAACCTGGACATCACCCATCGAGTCGTGTTCGGTGCGGAAATCGGTCATCGCAAAACTCCCCCTGTGCAAACCCTGATGCTGGCCCCGGTCCGGCCAAAACGACCGATCTCGATCGCGGCGGATCGATGATAGCGACCGCGACCGACATCCTGTAGCGCGTCGGTCGCTGATCTAGCGCCCGCTGGCGGCCCGTCGGCACTGGCGGACCAGCCGTTTCAGCTTGTCGTCATCAGGCTGCTGACGGCTGCACCACTCGAGATGATCGCTCGCCTCGGCAAATCGCTGCCGAGAAAACAGCCAGTGACCAAACGCCCGGCGGGCGGTCAACGACGAGGGGTTTTCCTTGAGAGCCTCTTGGTAGCACGACTGTGCCTCGCGAGCGCGATCGAGCTGGCTGTAGGCCCTGCCCGCCTGCAACCAGCTGGTCACGGCGTCGGTTCCATCCTGTTCGCCGGCCCGGTTTTCGGCGGCCTCGGCGTAACCGGCCAGTACCACGTTGTATTCCTTCTCGGGAAGCACCTGGCGGTACAGGTTCTTCATGTAGACCAGGGCCTCCCAGTCGGGACGGAACTCCTTGATGATCAACCCCGGCGGCAGCCCGCTGCCGGCGAGTCGCTTGAGTATCCGTTGCTGTACCGAGCGGTCGAGGTGAAAGGCCTGTTTCCAGTGTTTCAGCCATTTCTGCTGGTCGCCGGCAAGCGATGCCTCGATCCCGGCCGCCTCGTGGACACGGGCCTCGTGGGGCCGCACGATCAGTGCCTGCCCGAGCAGCGACTGGCTCGAACTTGCGTTGTCCCCTTCGAGATAGCCGAGCTGGGCGATGTAGACATAGCCCATGCCCTGCAGCGGCGACAACGCCAGGCCCTGTCGCGCGTGTGTGATTGCTTTTTCGAGATACTTGCGGTGGCTGCCCAGGACACCGGGGCGATCGAGCCACTCGTTGCGTTCCGCGTCCGATTGAAATCCGGCGGCGAGGGCGGCCTGGCGAATTTGCGACAACGGCATGTCCGGGTTCGCACCGCTGGTGCGCCGTTCCTCGACCATCGCGACATAGTGTGCGGCCAGTCGAAGATGGGCACGGGCGTGCCCGGGATCGGCGGCGATCGTGCGGCCCAGGGCCAGCAATCGGCCGCGGTGCTCGTGGCGATCCTGCTGGCGGCGACCGGCGTCTGTTTGAGAAACATCGTCGGTGACCTCGCCACGGGCGAACCGGATCCTCAGGTAGTCGTTCCAGTGAGCTTCACCGGCAATTCGTCGGTTGCACGTGTCGAGGCTCCAGCCGGTGGCTAACAGGCACACGGCCGCGGCTCCAATCCAGCCCAGCCGCGACCACCAGGCCGGGGCCGCCGGGATGTTGTCAGCTGGTTCGGTCGGGGCGGCCAACGCCCGGGCGCAGGCCGCCAGCAGGGCCACGACGATCATGCAACCGGGAACGTACCAGAGAAAATCGAAGAAGCAGTGGACCAGGTGAGCGAGCAGGGCGGCAAAGACAGCGGCAGCGGCGGCGGCCACGCGGCCGGGGACCGTTCGTCCCAGGCTTCGTCGACACCAGGCCAGGCAGCCGCCGATTGCCAGGACGGCCAGCAGCAGCCCGGGCAACCCGGTTTCGGATGCCAGCTGCAGGGGGCTGTTTTCGGCGTGAGTGAACTCGCGCTGCTGGTAGGGTTCGGAAAGGTACGCGCGGTAGGTCTCGGCGTGTGTTCCCGCGCCGGTGCCGGTCCAGGGGAAGTCCGCGGCTGCCTGGAGGTTGGCGTCCCAGATCAACAGACGGGCACCCAGATCCCATTCCTCCAGCCGCTGGCTGACATCACGAAACCCGTAGATGGCCAGGCAACCGGTCACCAGTAGCGACGTCGCGGCGAGGCCGGCCACCAGTCGGCCGGAGACCTGGCGGTGCAGATAAAGCAGCGTGCAGCAGGTCAGCCCGGAGATCGCCAGGGCAACGGCTCCTCCTCGAGACAACGCGAGCAGCCCGGCGAACGTGACAAGACCCAGGGCGACCATCAACAGGCCCGATCCCATGTCACCGGTTCCCGCCCGCTGTGCCAGCGTGCCGAAGCGTCGGCGGTTGGCAGGCTGGCTGCCGAACTGGCGGAACAGCCACCAGGCCAGTGGTGCCAGTCCCAGCGCCAGGAACTGCGCGAAGTGGTTCTTGTTGGTGAAGGCCCCCTTGACTCGATGTGTCGTCGTGGTGAAGGGATGGTCGTAGAACCAGAAGAAACGACCGTTGCCGGCGACGTACTGGACGAGACCGAAGGTGGCCATCAGTGCCGCGGCGATCCCGATGGCCTTCAGCGTGGTTTCGACGTCCTCGAGTGTCCGGATTCTCTGGCAGGCCACCGCAAACAGCAGTGCCACCGCGGCCACGCTGATCGCGGCCGAGACGGTGGCCGCGGGAACCAGCGACAACGTTGTCCAGGAACCCAGGCCCTCGGCCGTCCATGCCGGAAGCCACCCGGCCAGCCGGGGTGAGAGCACGCTGGTCAGCGACGCCGGTAACGGGACGACCTGCAGCGCCAGCAACGCGACGCCGGCGGCGAGGACCGGTTCGGCCCATGTCCACCGGTAGCCGGGCAACCGACCGCAGACCCGCCCGGCAATCCAGGCGATCGCCGCACCCGAGGCGGCCAGGACCAGTACCAGTTGTCCCCAGCCGGTGCGGCCACCCAGGACCGCTGGCACCGCGAACAGTGCCAGTACCAGGAACAGATCGACAAGCCGCAGCCAGCGGGTTGGAGTGGCCTGTGTCGACATTGTCTGTGCCTCGTTGCGGGATTGAAGCGGAGCGACTGCCTGGCTCGAGCCGACCGGTGCCGGGCGAGACCGTCTGTCAGGCGGCCTGCTTGAGTTCCTCGTCCTCTTTGCTGTCGTACTCGTATCCGCACCCGTAATATTCGCTGCCGGCGGTGTCGGCGATGTGGTTGATGACTGCGCCGATGAGCGTCGCCTCGACGGCAGCCATCGACTCGGCGGCGCGGATAACCATTCTCCGGCGATTCTTGTCGGGTCGCACGACCAACAGGCCCCCATCAACTTGCCGGCTGATGATCGCGGCATCGCTGACGGCCAGCGCGGGAGGCGCGTCGATGAGGATCTGGTCGTAGACCGTTTCGGCCCAGGCAAGCAGTTCGGAGAATCGGTCGCCGTGCAGCAACTCCGCCGGGTTCAACGGTCGTGGGCCGGCGGGCATGACGTCGAGCGTGCCGAGCTCGGTCGCGAAGAGGTTGGCGGTTGCCGTGTTCGCGATCGGTTCGTCTCCACGGAGAACCGTCGAGAGGCCCCGGGGGCCGCGGAGGTCCATCAGGGCGGTCATGCCCGGACGTCGCATGTCGGCATCGATCAACAGGGTCTTCTTGCCACTCTGGGCAAACGCGACCGCCAGGTTGGCCAGTATCGTGGTCTTGCCGTCGCCGGGCTCGGTACTGGTCACTGCCAGTCGGGTCGTGGGATTACTGGAGAAAGCCAGCGCCGTTCGCAACGTCCGAAAGGCCTCGGTTTCGACCCCGTTGGGTTCCGAGAATGTCGGTACCGACGCTAGTCCCGGGCCATCGGCGGCGGGAAGTTCACCGACCATCGCCAGCACCGACAGGTTGGTCTGCAGTTGCAGTTCGTCGGGAGATCGGAAGCGGTCGTCGAAGTAGTCGAGAACGTAGATCAGTCCCAGTCCCAGCCCCAGTCCTGTGGTCAGGGCACAAAGAGCCACGACCAGCAGGCGAGGTGTCACGGGCGACTTGGCGGCCTTGGGCTGGCTGACAATCTTTGTTCGCAGCCCGCCACGTTCCTTGCCGAGGTCGGTGCGGTTGATCTGGTCGATCAGGGCGACGGCCAGTTCCCGCTTGCGGGCGAGATCGAAGTTGAGCAGCTTGATCCGGCTCATCTGAAATTCGTAGCTGGAGACGATCCGGTTCTCCCGTTCGAAGTCCTGCCGCAACGCGGTTTCCCGCGACTGGGCATAACTCAACCGTTGGCGAGCCATGTCGATCAGCGAGGGTGTCAGTTGTGCCGTCGAGAGCTGCTGCATCTGCTTGATGAGGTTCTTGGGCCGGTCGGCCAGCCACTTCTGCCGATCGCGGATTCGGGCGACCAGCCTCTGGATCGCCGGATGGTTCGGACCGAATTCTCCCGACTTGTTTCGCAGTTCGACCTGGTCGTTGATCAGTTGCTGTCGGACCCGCATCACCATCCAGGAGTCCTGGGAATCCAGCCCCATGCGTCTCAGCAGAAACTCCTTGCCGACGACCTCGATCTGCTGCATCGCGAACTGCTCGATGCTCTGGCCCTGGGCGGCGGCGTTTTCGATGGCCTCGAGGGTCGCCCGGTTTTCGCGGGTCCGGTTCTGGGCAACGATCAGTTCCTTGTTGAGTGCCGCCACCCGTTCGGCCGCGGGGTTGATGTTCTGGTTGTCGGGGCCCGAGATGATCTGCATCTGCCGTTTCAGGTTCAGCAGTTCGGCATTGATCTGGTTGGTTTCCTCGTCGAGTTTCTTTTTTTCCGCCGTCATGAACTGGATGTCGTTGCCGGCGTTGTTCTTGTGAATTCCCCTCATCAGCGTCAGGTAGCTCTCGACGATGTGATTGACCACGGTCGCGGCCACCTGCGGGTCTCGCGAGCGGTAACGCACGTCGATGAGGTTGGTACGTCGTGGTGTGGTGACGGCGAGGTTGTTGCGGAGTGTCTCGGTCCACTTGTTGCGGGGGATTCCCTTCAGGTCGATGCGGTGTTTTTCCGGGAGCTTCTGCAGGGCTTCCTCGAGAACGACATCGCTGGTCAACACTCCCTGGTTGGTGGCCATGTTCTCCTGCACGCCGCCCTGGTTTTCCTGCTCGGTCTTGAGCACGTTCGAACCCATCTGCAGGACATAGAGCCGTGCCTTGGATTCGTAGAGTCGGGTGGCGGTGGCGAAGTAGAGTCCACCGAGAATGGTGCTGATAAACAGCGTGCTGAAGAGAATCCCTTTTCGGATTCGCACGACCTGCAGGAATCGCGCGATGGCGGTCAGCGTTGCCGTTCGCGGCTCGCCGGAGGTGTCGATTGGCGTGTCGGTAGGTCGTGACATGCGTGAGCGGATCGGCGGGTGCCGCTTTAGAGGAACGGTGTGAGACTGGCTCCGAGCCCGAAGCGGATGATCTTGACCGCTTCGAGGACGATGGTGGCCGGTGTGTGTTCGACCGAGATGGTGTCCCGTGGTTGCAGCCTGAGATTCTGGCGGGCATCTCCCTTGGCATCCTGCAGGGAGAGTTGAATGACGGCGGTCTGGCCCCCGGACTCGGGTACGGGTCGGATCACGTAGATCTTGTCGGCGACGGCCGAGGCGACTCCCCCGGCCATGGCGATGGCATCGAGTACTCGCACATCGTGGGCGGCGGGAAAGTCGTAGCGGTTGGGTTTCTTGACCAGGCCCATCACGTGAATCGGTTCGGGATTGCGTTTCTCGATCATCACCGTTGCCCCGTCGGACACGTAGTGCGCCGCCGACCCGCTCTCGGTTTCACGCACCAGGTTGATTCTTACCGTCCGTGCGCCAGTCTGGCCGGTCTGGGGCACGCTGTAACCGGCCACTCGGATCGGGGCGGTGGTCCGGCCCCCGTCGGGGCCGTGCTTGATTTCGATGTTGGTGCCCGCGTCACTGGCCAGTCCCCCGGCCGCGTAAATCGCCGCCAGCAGGCTGCTGCGTTCCCGCGAGAGTTCGTAGACGCCGGGTTCCTTGACGCCACCGAGTACCATGATGCGGTTCTTGAACGGCTGTTTCATCATGACGGTGACATTCGGGGACAGGAACAGCCCCTTGTTGATGCAGGCGGCGGTGATCGCGGCCTCGGCGCCCTCGAGAGTCAGGCCGGCCAGGGGCAGCAGCCCGATACCGGGCATGTTGGCCAGTCCGGTTCCGAGGTTGACCCGGACGGGCCAGTTGAGCGTCTCGTTGGTGGTCAGCCCCGAGGCGATCGTGACCTCCAGCACATCTCCGGCGGCGATCGACTGGCTGCCGACGGTGTGCATTGCCAGCTTGGTCCACTGCACGGTCCGCGGGTTCTCAAAGACAGGAGCCACCAGCGAATCCGGCAGTGTGTCGGCGGTGTAGTGGAGTTTGCTGGTCCCCGTCAGCGCACAGCCGGTTCCGCTCAGAACGATCACCAGGCCGGCCAACAAGCAGGCCAACAAGCAGGCCGGTGTGGGGCGTAAGAGACGGCGATGCATGGACAGGATTTCGACGTGGATCGCGCGGACCGCCCCGCGGACGAACGACGACTGCGGGATCGGGAAGAGCGGGAGAGAAGTAATCGAGACGAATCGAGGGCGGGACGGTAGGTCAGGGGTTGAATCGAGTCAATATCGCTTTACAGGTAGAGCCAACCTGGTCGAATTCGGCTTGCAGCCGGTGGTCCATCCGACCTAGGTTCTCGCCAAATGTCTGGTTGGATTGTCGCGATCTCTGCAATGGTTACCGGATTGCTGTTGCTGGCGTGGCAGCGCCGGTCGCTGGTGCGGCTGGTTGTCGATGTCTTGCGCCGTCGCCGTGGTCGAGTGATCTACGATCCCGAGGGCCGGGTCAGCATCAGCACAGACGGGCGGCAGACGGTGTTGACGGCTACGGAGGTGATCAAGCAACAGCTGCCGGCGGTGGCGGTGATCGAGGCCGAGAAAACCCGTCTCGCGGGCCTGATCGCGGCTCGGACCGAATTGTTCGACGTGCCCGGGATCATCGGTGGACGGTCCGATCAGGGACGGATTGTCTTCGAACGGGTTCACGGCGTGGTACCGCTGTGGACCTGGCTGGTTGGATGCCGCCACGCCGATGGCTGCGCGATGGCCGAACGTGCCGGACGGGCACTGGCTGTGATTCACGGCTCGCTGAAGTTACCGCCTGACCTGGGCGAGTCGCTGAGGGCGCCGTGGCGGGTCGAGAGTGCCCGCCTGGCCGGTGTGCCGATCACGGCGGATCACGAGGTCGCACTGCACGGCGATTTCAATGCCTGGAACCTGCTGGTCGCCGACGATGGCCAGAGGTTGCTGATCACCGATTGGGCCGGCTCGGACCTCTGCACTCCAACGGTTGTGCGGGGACCATGGGTCTTTGATGCGGCCTGGCTGGTGATCACGCTGTTCCGCAGTCGGCTGGGTTGGATCGAACGCATCGCCGATGCCGAATCCTTTGCGGGTGCGTTTCTCGAGTCCTACGCGGCCGCTCGTCAACTGCCCGAGGCTCCCGCCGTCTGTGGAGCGTATCTGGCGAGTCGGTCAGAGGTGTTGAGTCGCCCGGAGATCCGTGGGCGCCGCAGCCAGTGGTTGAGACCAAGACTGGACGTGGAGCGGCTGGAACGGTTTGCCGTCGAGCTGGTGAATTCAGGAAGTGGTGCCCGGGGGACGAATCGCCAGCGGGCGGCGTGAGCCGCCGTGTCGGACTTGTCCCGTATTCCCCCGCTGTGCCGATTCTGTTATCACCCCGACCCGTTCTGGCGGTTGGATCGACCACTCCTGCTTGCGCGCCCTGGTCACATGTCGTCGGCCTCTGAATTCCCGTCTTCCACCGCCCCGGGCAGATCGATTGTCCGGCCGTTGTCGTTGCGCCAGAACTTCGCGTGGACGCTGCCGGCCAACCTCGCCTATGCCGTCTGCCAGTGGGGCATCCTGGTTGTCCTGGCCAAGGTGGGTTCCAGGGAACTGGTCGGCTTGTTCGTGTTGGCGATGGCATTGACCTCGCCAATTTTCGTTTCCGCCAGCTTGAAACTGCGTGAGATCCAGGCCACCGACCAGACCGGGCAGTTCCGTTTCGGGGACTATCTTGGCTTGAGACTGCTTTCGACCGTGCTGGCCCTGCTGGTCGTGGCCGGCATTGGTTGGAGCATCGGGCACCGCCGTGCAGCTTTCCTGGCCGTCCTGTTGGTGGCGGTGGCCAAGGGCATCGAGTCGATCTCGGACGTGATCTACGGATTGCTGCAGCAGCATGAGCGGATGGATCGAGTGGCTCACAGCCGTGCGGCTCACGGTGTGGCGACGCTGCTGGGCGTCGGCGGCGGTGCGGTTCTGACCGGGGACGTGATTGGTGCGACAGCTGGCTTGTTGCTGGCGCGACTGCTGGTACTGGTCGCTTGCGATCTGCCCCTGGCCTGTTGGGTCGTCGGACCCGGCCGACTGGGCCATCTGCGGCCGAACTTCTCGTGGCGACGGTTGTCTCGGCTGTTCCTGCTGGGGCTGCCGTTGGCCGGCACGACATTGTTGACTTCGCTGGAGATCAACATTCCCTACTACTTCGTCACGACCAACCTGGGCATTGCCGAGCTGGGCGTGTTTGGTGCGATCGCGGCGTTGATCACCGCCGGCGGTATCTTCACCCGGGCGACCAACCAGGTCGCCAGCCCCCGATTGGCCGCGTTGTACCATGACGGTGACCTTGCAGGTTTCCGCCGGTTGCTGGGTCGCATCCTGGGTGCGTACCTCGTGCTGGGAATCGCCGGCGTGGCGATGGTTCCGCTGCTGGGTCGCTGGTTGTTGACGATTCTGTTCCAGGCCGAGTACGCCGCGTATACCGACTTGCTGCTGGTGGTGATGTGTGCCGCGGCGGTGGCCTACCAGGCCGGGGCATTGACCACGGCCCTGATCGCGATCCGGGTCATCCATCGCCAGTTTCCGTTGCGGGTGATCACGGCAACAACGTCACTGGTGGCCTGCGCGATGCTGGTACCGGTTTACGGCATCCGCGGTGCAGCCCTGGCACTGGTGATCGCGAAACTGCCGTTTGTGTTCGCCTCGCTGGTCATCGTGTTCCGCGCAACACGTTCCCATGTCGCCAAAGCCGGGGTGGTGTGACATGTGCGGACTCGCTGGTCTCCAACGGCTCGATCTCGATCGGGCCGAACAACTCGATGCCGGTACGATGGCCGGGTCGCTGGCTCATCGCGGGCCCGATGCGACCGGGTCGTGGAGGTGTCCCAGTGGGACCTTTGAACTGGGGTTTCGTCGACTGGCGATCCGCGACCTCGATCCACGGGCGAACCAGCCGATGATCTCGGCCAGCGGCCGTACGGTGCTGGCATTCAACGGCGAGATCTACAACACCGAAGAACTGGTCGCCCGTTGCTGTCCCGGGGCAAGTCTGAGGACGACCAGCGACAGCGAGGTGCTGCTGGAGGCTTTCGAGCGGTGTGGGCCCGGTGTGCTGGAGTCGGTCAACGGCATGTTCGCCGCGGTGTTTTATTGCACCGAATCGCGAACCGCCTGGCTTGCTCGCGACGGGGTCGGCAAGAAGCCGCTTTACGTCTACCAGGGAACAGGTTACGTCGCGTTTGCCTCGGAACTTCGAGCCTTTGCCGGTTTGCCGCTGCAACCGGATCCGGATCGTGTGCCCTGCTTTCTGCACTTCGGCTACATCCCGGCCCCCGGGACCTTTTACCGCCACGTCACCCAGTTGCGACCCGGCGAGAGGATCCAGTTGCGTGGTGGTCGGGTCGTGGCCAGGCATCGGTTCCATGACCCGCTCACCTGGTCGTGGGGTTCGCAATCGCGCGTCGATCCCGACCGGATCCAGGAGCTTGTCGACGACTCGGTCGCGCGTCGGACCGTCAGCGACGTTCCCGTGGGCACGTTTCTGTCGGGAGGAGTCGATTCGTCGTTGGTCGCCGCTTCGCTGGCGTCGTCGGGTCATGGCCGCCTGCCGTCGTTCACCGTGTCGTTTGATGAACCACGCTTCAACGAGGGACCAGAGGCCGCCGCGGTGGCTGCCCAACTGGGCCTGCCGCACCGGGATATCCGCGTTCGGATCGATGAGCTGCCAGGATTGGTCGATGACTACCTGGACTGCTACGAGCAACCCTACGCCGACACGTCGGGGTTGCCGACGATGCTGTTGTGCCGGGAAGTCCGACGGCACGTGCGAGTGGCGTTATGCGGGGATGGTGGGGACGAGTGCTTTGGCGGCTATTCTCGCTACGGCTGGTTCCAGCGGGCCCTGGCCGCGGGGAAATGGCCGCGGGTGTTCCGCTCGGTCGCGGGCCGGTTGGCCCGTGGTTGCGACCGTCGACGCGGTGCCCGGATCGCCCGTTGGCTGGAAACGCGGGATCCGGCCGGGTTGTACGCCGAGATTCTGAGAGGATGGCACGCCACGTCGCTGGCCCAGTTGGTTCCCGGTGTTGCCGGGGCCGACGAGATTCCGGTGCAACTGGTTCGCGATGTCTTCGGACGCGTCGATGCCGATCCGCTTTCGCAGGCCGCCGCGTTTGACGTTGCCTACTACATCCCCGACGACCTGCAGGTGAAGGTCGACCGTGCCTCGATGCGATTCGGACTGGAAGTCCGTTGCCCGTTGCTGGATCGCCGGGTGATGTCAGCCGGCGCGGAGTTGTCGACGTCGGTCCTCAGGGCCGGGGGTCCCAAGAGTGTGTTGCGGAACGTGCTGGCACGTCGCCTGCCCCGGAGGTTGTTCGAACGGCCCAAGTCAGGATTTGCCGTTCCCCTGGCGGCGTGGTTGGCCGGTCCGCTTCGCGACCGCGTCGCTGATGCGTTGCGGGCGCGGGTCTTTCGGGAGTGTGGCTGGTTGGAGATGCGTACGGTGCAGGACGTCGGGCGGGCCTTCGTCGCGGGACGCACCGAGCACGCCGGCGCGATCTGGAAGCTGTTCGTGTTGTCCGAGATGTTGCAGCGGGCCGCAGCGGGTTCGTCCCGGCAGCCGGCGAGGAGGGCCGCGTGAATTCCCCGTCGTCGGCCAACTCGCTGCAGAAATTCCTCGCGACCGCGGCGTTGTTCCTGCTGCCGTTTCCCGCTCTGAATTTTGGCATCAGCTTCACCGTCGCCGATGTCTTCCTGGTGGCGGCGGTTCTGCTCAACGGCCACCGGCTGGTCCAGTTGCAGGGATTCCAGATCCCGTTTCTGCTCGCATTGCCCCTGTTCGTCCTCTCGACCCTGTTCGACCCCGATGGGGGAATGATCCAGCTGATCCAGGTGTTCTACATCTGGGGCTTTGTCCTGCCGTTCGGGTGGGTTGCCTTTGTCGACTTGCCGATTCGCCGGATCGCCGTCGTCGTTCTGGCTTCGGCGGTGACCAATTCGCTGATCGCGATCGGGCAGGGGGCCGGCTACCTGCCCGAACTGGGGAACCAGCACGTGATCGAGTTCAGCGGGGGCTTTTCGCGGGCGGCCGGGCTGTGCCTGAAATGCAACTCGCTGGTGATGAGCCTGACACCGTGCCTGTTGCTGATTCCCTGCCTGCTGAAATCCTCGACCCGCGTCGGGGTGATGCTGGTGCTGATTCTCGGTTTGCTGATGGCCGTGTCGAAGTCGATCATTTTCGCGGTACCGGGCCTGCTGTGGTGTCTCTGGCACGAACCCCGGCGTCGGCAGTTCGTGCTGTGGCTGGTCGTGCTCGGACTGTGCTGGACGATGGCCAGCGAGGGGACTGGCGGAGTGGCCGATCTCTGGCACCGCTTCAGCGACCTTGTCGCCAAGCGGATGGACCGGGTGGAGGACTCGATCGAACACCGGATCGCACTGATCGACGTTTCGATGAACTACGCGTCGGATGTCCTGCTGCTGGGATACGGTCCTGCCGGAGCCCATGCCCGCGTCTCGGAAATGACCAACAACACCGTGCACGTGTATTACCTGGGCGTGATCCTCGCCGGCGGTCTGCCGGCGGCGTCGTTGTGTTTCCTGGGAATGGGGATGGTTGTGCGTGGCTTGTGGAAACATCAACAGCAGCACACGGCTGCCTACGTGTTGGCTCACCTGCTGGGGCTGACGGTGATGACCTCGTTGCTGGTCAGCTTCCAGGCTCTGCCGGTCGTCGTCGGTGGTGCCATCCTGGCTCGAGTTTCGTTGACGGTTCCCGCGGGGCTTGTTCGTCCCGCGTGGTCCCCCCCGATGTCCTCCTTGACCTGGAGCACTCATCGATGACGGCCCGTCGTGTTCTGCACGTGATCAACAACCTGAATCTCGGCGGAGCCGAGATGATGTTGGTGCGATTGCTGGGCCGGCTTGATCGAACCCGCTGGAGTCCGCATGTCGTGTCGTTGATCGGCGGCGGACCGGCGGCCGAGCGACTCGAGTCGATCGGTGTCCCGGTGACCTTTCTCGGCATGCGACGTGGACTTCCCGGTCCCGTGAGCCTGGTGCGGCTGCTTCGTTCGGTTCACGCGAATTCGCCCGACCTGGTCCAGACCTGGCTGTATCACTCGGACCTGCTCGGCGGATTGGCCACCCGGCTGGCTCGGCCCGGAGTGCCGTTGGTCTGGAACCTGAGGATGAACGGGCCGACGCCGGGACGAGACAAGTGGACCACGTGCTGGACGGCCCGCGCCAGTGCGATGCTGTCGCGATGGCTGCCCGAGCGGATCATCGTCAATTCGCAGGCCGGTTGCGATGTTCACCGGGGGCTGGGTTACGATGCCGGCCGCCTGGAGGTGATTCCCAACGGCTTCGACACCGATCGATTCGTTCCGTCGCTGGAGTCTCGCCTGGCGCTGCGGCGGGAACTTGGCGTTGCTGTCGATACGCGGCTGATCGGCATGGCCGCGCGATGGGATCCACTCAAGGATTTCGAGACCGCCCTGTCGGCGGCGGCGGCGGTAATGGCACGACACGCCGACGTGCGCGTGGTGATGTGCGGAACCGGCGTTGCTCACGACAATGCCGAGTTGGTGAAACTGGCCGGGAAGTTCGGTTGTGACCAACGGCTGCATCTGCTGGGTCGCCGTGGCGACATGCCCGCCTGGCAGGCCGCGCTCGACGTGGCATTCCTGGCGTCTCATACCGAAGGCCTGCCCAACACCGTCGGTGAAGCGATGGCGTGCGGCGTACCCTGCGTCGTGACCGATGCCGGGGGATCGGCCCAGCTGGTGGGGGACGCCGGTCGAGTCGTTCCCGTGGGCGATGCCGGGCAGCTGGCCGGCGCGATCGACGAGCTGCTGCGGATGACGCCCGTGCAGCGGCAACGGATCGGCGACGCTGGGCGATGCCGGATCATCGAGGAGTTCAGCCTCGAGCGGATGGTGGAGCGTTTCGAACAGTCGTGGGAGAACGTCCTGGGCCTTCCGCCCCGGCAGGACCATCCGATCCTCGAGCAGGCCGCCTAGCGATGTGTGGAATTCTCGGAGCATGGACACGGCGACCACTCGGGCTCGAAACCCGTGACGAGGCGCTGCAACAGATCCAGCACCGTGGTCCGGACGACGAAGGCCGGTTCAGCCAGGGGGGAGTGTTTCTGGGGATGAGGCGGCTGGCCGTCGTTGACCTGGAGAGTGGTCGCCAGCCACTGTTCAACGAACGGCGAACCTGTGCGGTGGTGATGAACGGCGAGATCTACAACTACCGCGAGCTGGCCGGGACATTGCGAAAAGCCGGACACCGGCTCTCGACGGCGTCGGACACCGAGGTGGCCGTGCACCTCTACGAAGATCACGGCGAGTCATTCTGTAATCGGCTCAACGGCATGTTCTCGCTGGCGATCTGGGATGGGTTAGCACGGCGGCTGATCCTGGCGCGGGATCGGTTCGGCAAGAAACCGCTCTACTATGCCAGGACCCCCGGGGGCGGACTCGTCTTTGCCTCGGAGCTGAAAGCGCTCAGGCCGCTGCTCGAGGCGGCCGGCGGTCACTGGGAATTGCGGCCGCAGGGGATCGCCGACTACCTGTCGCTGGGTTGCGTACCACAGCCGGAGACGGTGTTTCGAGGAGTCGAAGCGTTGCCGCCTGGTTGCACGCTGACCTTCGACGGTCAGAAAACCCGGGTGCGGTCTTACTGGTCGCTGCCCTATACCGGCAAGCAGCGGATGAGCTACCCGGCAGCGCTCGAGAGAACTCGCGAGCTGGTGGCCGAAGCAGTTCGCAGTCGGTTGCACGCGGATGTGCCCCTTGGCGTTTTCCTCTCCGGCGGTGTCGACTCGTCGGTCATCGCCTGCGAGGCGGCCAAGCTGGCCGGGTCCGACCTGCAGACTTTCACCGTGGCGGTTGATGATCCCCGGTTCGACGAGTCCGACGTGGCCGCCCGTACCGCCGGGCAACTGGGGACCAGGCACACGGTGTTGCCGCTGGATGTCGCGCCGCGCGAGACGTTGCTCGAACTGGTGCGGCACTACGACCAGCCGTTTGCCGATCCCAGCGCCATTCCCAGCCTCGCGATCTCGCGGCTGGCCAGGCAGCATGTCACCGTCGTACTCAACGGCGACGGTGGAGACGAGATTTTTGCGGGATATCGTCGGCACCTCGCGGCTCACCTGGCCGGTTTTCTCGGCTGGTTGCCCGGCTGGTCGGCCCGGGCGGGGGCGTCGCTGCTGGGCCGGTTCTCGCGCAGCCGACGCAGCGGGGCGGGGTTTGCCGCGAGGATGTGTCGCGGGTTGAGCCTGGAAGCTCCGGAGCGGTACCTGGCCTGGACGACCGACAGGCTTCGCGAAGTCGACAAGCGGCAATACTGGCTGGGGCCGTCGGTCCGGTCGACCGAAGAGTGGCTCAAAAGCGTTCAGCCCGCGGGTCTTGGAGCACTCGACACGCAGACGGCCACCGACATTCGTGTCAACCTGCTCAGCGGGCTGCTGGTGAAAATGGACATGGCCACGATGGCTCATTCGCTCGAGGGACGGTCGCCGCTGCTCGATCACCGAGTGGCCGAGTTTGTTGCCTTGTTGCCACCGGGTTTTCGGCTGAGAGGCGGGCGATTGAAGAGCCTGTTGCGAGATGGCTGGAGAGACGAGCTGTCGTCGGAAGTGATTGGCGGCAAGAAGCGGGGATTCGAGATCCCGCTGGATCGCTGGTTGGCCGGTGACTTGAACGAGTTACTGATGGACACGCTGGGCAGTCCCACGGCCCGTTTGCGAGAATTTCTCGACGGGCGATTTCTCGATCGACTGCTGGCGCAGAAAACGTTGGCCGAGCGAAACTGGCCGACGCTGGTCTACTCGCTGCTGGTGCTCGAACTGTGGTTGCAGACGGCCGCGTTCACGGAACGGCCGGTGATTTCAGGCACCGTGATCGCTGCCTGAAAACTCGCCAGGCGGGTTCAGGCAGCTCGCCGGCGTTCGAACCCGACCGGTTCGGCGGTTCCCAGCACGCGGTGGTAGATGTCGGCATAAGCCGCCGCCACCGTTTCCAGGTGGAATGTCTTCTCGACCAGGATCCGGCTGGCTCGGCCCATGTCGCGGCAACGGGTCGGATCATCGAGCAGTTCCAGGACGGCCGTTGCCAGTTGCGGCCCGTTCCTGGCCGGCACCAGCAGGCCGTTGACACCGTCGGTAACAACCTCGCGGCAACCGGGCATGTCGGTCGTGATCAGCGGCAGGCCCAGGGCCGCACCTTCGAGCAGCACGCGAGGAATGCCCTCGCGGAAGTAGCTGGGCAAGACCAGCAGGTCGCTGATCGCCATCAGGTCAGCCACGTCGTCACGCCAGCCCAGGAACCGTACGTCAGGACAATCGCGGACCCGTTCGATCGGGAAGATCGCCGGACCCTCGCGGACCTCCGGACCGACCAGCAGGAAAGTGACTTCGGGCCGAACCCGCCGGACCGCGGTGGCCGCCTCGAGGAACTCGCCGACACCCTTGGGCCGGATCAACCGCGCCGCCATCATCACGACCGGTGCTTGCCCGTCGAGTTGCAGCTCGCGACGGAGGCCCGACAGGACAGTCGAAGATCCCTGTCGGGCTCGAACGGCTTCCACGTCGATTCCCGACCCAAGCACCACCGTGTCGCGGCCGGGGAACGACATCCGGTGATGCCGGAAATACTCGCGGTCGTTGGGATTCTGGAAGACGGTGAAGTCACAGTGCCGCTCGGACTTCCGCTGGAGTTGACGATAGACGAGCCGCAATGACAGCGCCAGGGGAGACGATGAGCTGAACAGTGCCCCGAGACCGGTGATCGTGCGGATGCAACCGGCGACCCCGGTGCGACGTGCGGCCGGGGGCACCAGCAGTGTCGGCTTGGTGTTGACGCAGTGGACCAGGTCGGGGCGGTGCTGGAGAAACAGCCGTTGGAGAGCCTGGCTGGCCCGGAAATCAGCCAGTGGATTCAGGGCCCGCCGCAGTGGGAAGCGGTGATAGCAAAATCCCGCTGCGGCGAACGCATCGGTGGCGCCGGGGCCAACGGCAGCCATTTCGAAGCCACGTTGTTCGAGCAACCTCATCAGCGGAATCCGCAGCTGCAGTCCGCCGCCGCCGATGATCCACGCGCGTGGCCGACGCTCTCCAGCGAAAGTCCTCGCCTCCATCGCCGTCAGCTCCTGCCATGATCGCGAGGCCGGATCGGATCCGGGTCGACCGGTCCAGATCGGCCCGCGGGATCCTAGTGGCCGCTGTCGGCATCGACAAGATCAATGCTCCGGCCCGAACCGACCTGCGTCACGCACGTTGATCTTGTTCCGTTTCCGAACCGGTCCATATAATCCCGCGCCTTTCATCCTTCGTGAACCGAGTGTCCTGTGGGGAACCGGTTGCAGCCGGGGACGACGGACACGGGAACCGAGCTCATGGCCGACGCGTATCAACCAGTCATCATCATCGGTGCCGCGCGATCGGGAACCAACATGCTGCGGGACGTGCTGACCAGCCTTCCCGGTGTCGGGACCTGGCCATGCGACGAGATCAATTACATCTGGCGGCATCGTAACGCCCGCAATCCTCTTGACGAGTTTCAGCCCGAACAGGCCACCGATCCCGTTCGGCGGTTCATTCGACGCGAGTTCGACCGGATCGCGCATCGGCGGGGTCTTGATGCCGTTGTCGAGAAGACCTGTGCCAATTCGCTGCGAGTGGGGTTTGTCGATCGGGTGCTCCCCGATGCCCGCTACCTGTTCCTGGGCCGTGACGGGGTTGACGTGGTGGCGTCGGCCATGAAGTGCTGGACCAACCCCATCGAGATCGGCTACATCCTTCGCAAGGCCCGCTTCGTTCCCTGGAGCGACGTGCCGTATTACGGGGCCCGCTACCTGGCGAACCGTGTTTATCACCTGGTCTCGGGGAAAAAACGACTCGCCTCGTGGGGTCCTCGATTCGAGGGCATGCAGCAGGTCCTGGCCGAACGTTCGTTGGCCGAGATCTGTGCCGCGCAGTGGGCTCGAAGCGTCGAACTGGCCACGCGGGCACTGGCGGAGATCGACACCGGCAGGGTGTTCTCGCTGCAGTACGAACAATTCGTCGAATCGCCGGGAGAACACGTCCGGCGGATCGTTGACTTCCTCGGGATCGAGGTGGCCTCGTCGGCAATCGATCCGGCCGTCGCCGGCGTGAGTCGCCAAAGTGTGGGGAAAGGACGCCGCCAGCTCGACGAGAGGACACTCGCTTCGATCATGCCGATCCTGCAACCGGTTCTCCAGCGGTCGATGATCGAACCCGAGGACAGGTCGCGGAAAGTTGCCGCCTAGAACACCGATGGTCATGCCGTTCATCAGACGATCCGCCAAGACGCTGTTCGACCACGCACTGGCGCTGGGGCTTGTGCTGGCGAGTGGGCCGTTGTTCCTGGCGGCGATCGTCATCATCAAGTTGTTTTCGCGAGGCCCGCTGCTCTATGTGCAGGATCGCGTCGGTTTCAACGGGCACACGTTCCGGATCTTCAAGTTCCGCACGATGACCGTCGACACCGCCACCACCGGTTCGGGATCTGTGACGGTCCACCACGATCCCCGGATCTTCTTCGGAGCCGGATTGTTACGCAGGACCAAGATCGATGAACTTCCCCAGTTGTTCAACGTCCTCAACGGGACGATGTCACTGGTCGGTCCACGTCCGACCGTCGACGAGGACTATCAGCGCATGAACGACGAGCAGCGTCGGCGATTTTCAGTCAAGCCGGGGCTGACCGGTTTGGCGCAGGTGAGCGGCAATACCTCGCTGTCGTGGCCCGAACGGATTGCACTCGACTGCCACTACGTCGACCAGCAGAGTACCTGGCTGGATTTCCGCATTCTCTGCAAGACCGTGTTCCTGCTCGTCACCGTCCAGGCCGATTCCCACCCGCCGACCGCCGACGAGTGGTCCGGGAACGATGACCCGGAGATGAAACCAATGCGGCCTGCCGCGTGAGCTGTCGGTAGACTGTCTGTCCCTAATCGAAACCCCAACCCGAGCCCCGCCCATCGAAACATCCCGGCCGAGAATCGTGTGCGTCGGATCCAACCTCGAGAGCCGCGTCGTGCTCGAGGGGTTGATCGCGACCGGTGCGAAGATTGTCGGCCTGGTGACGCTGCCGGAAGGCAGCCCGGCGGTTTCTGACTATGTCGACCTGCATCCCCTGTGTGAGGAACACGGCATCGAGACGATCGACACGGCCAACATCAACGGCCGGTCGACGATCGAGGCGATCGCGGGCCTGGAACCTGATTACCTTTACACGCTGGGCTGGAGCCAGTTGTTCGGCGACGAGTTGTTGTCGCTGCCGAACCGGTACGTTGTCGGTAGCCATCCATCACCGTTGCCCGAGGGCCGGGGCCGGGCACCGGTGGCCTGGACGATTCTGCAGGGTTGTCGCCGGTCGGCAGTCACGCTGTTTCGCATGGACATCGGCGTCGATTCCGGACCGATTCTCTGTCAGAAGTGGTTTTCGGTTCCACAGCAAGGCTACGCGGGCGACCTCTACGAACTGGTTGCAGCCAATTTGCGTGACGCTTTCTGCGAACTTCACGAGGCTCAACAGTCCGGCACGGTGATTCCTGAACTGGTCCAACCGGTCGACGGGTCCTCGTACCGGGCCAAGCGGACACCCGCCGACGGTCACATCGACTTTTGCCAGTCGGCCGAGTCGATCGAAAGACTCGTGCGGGCCGTCTCGTTTCCCTACCCGGGGGCCTACAGCTACTACGAGGGTTCGAAGGTGATCTTCTGGCGGGCGAGCCTGTTGGAGATCCCCAACCACGTTGGCACCCCGGGCCAGATCCTGCTGAAGCGAAACGGCCGGTTGCTGGTCCAGGCCGGTGACAGCCCCCTGTGGCTCTTTGATTCGACGGGCGGAGGGGGTGCCGAGCCGACTGCGGTGTTGCGAGTGGGCTGCAAGCTCGGCTACGCCGTCGAGGATGAACTTCATCGGTTGCAGAACGAGTTGTCGCGGTTGCGGGGAGAATGGGACACGTGGCGCCAACACCGGGAGGCCGCATGAACATGAAGAACGTGTTGGTCGTGGCGGCCCATCCCGATGACGAGGTGCTGGGAGTCGGCGGGACGATTCCCCTGATCAAGGAGCAAGGAGGCAGCGTATCGGTCGTGATCGTCACCGACGGCAGCAGCACGCAGTACGCTGCAGACCCGGAGATCCTGGTCCGCAAGCAACGGCACGCCGAGCAGGCCAACCAGGTCCTGGGTACCGATGAACTCATCCAGTGGGACTTTCCCGACATGCGGCTTGACACCGTCGAGCACTGCCGGCTCAACCAGGCCTTCGAATCGTTGATTCACCAGCGACGATTCGACACGGTGTTCGTCCAGAACGGCGATGACATCAACATGGACCATCAGTTGATCTACAAGTCCGTGATGGTGGCCACGCGGCCTCTTCCCGATCAGCCTGTCAACCAGGTCCTGAGTTACCAGGTCAATTCGTCGACCGAATGGGGCGGACGGACTCAAAACACGATCTTCTGTCCGAATTTCTTTGTCGACATCAGCCGCACGCTCGATACGAAGCTCGCTGCGATGGCCGTGTACGAGGACGAGCTGCGGGACTATCCGCACCCTCGCAGCATCCAGGCCCTGCGGCAGCGAGCGATGGTGTACGGCAACGAGGTCGGATACGAATCAGCGGAACCGTTCAAGCTGTTGTTGTTTCGAGGCGCCCTGGGACAAGGGAAGGCTGCCTAGCCACGGCCAGGTTGGAATCCAGTCATGCACGTGCTGTTCGTCCACAAGAACTTTCCGGCACAGTTTGGTCACATCGGGCGGCACCTGATTGATCATCACGACTTCCAGTGCAGTTTCGTCTGCGAGTTGGAATCCGGGCACTTCGATGGAATCGAACGGATCCAGTACAAGATCGACGGGGGAGCGACCAGGGACACGCACTACTGCAGCCGGACCTTCGAGAACGCGACCTGGCACGCCCACGCGGTCTACGAGGCAATGAAGGCCCGGCCGGATGTCGTGCCCGACCTGGTGGTCGGACACAGCGGATTTGGTTCGACGCTCTTCCTGGCCGACCTCTACGACTGCCCGATCGTCAACTACTTCGAGTACTACTACCACTCGAAGGGATCGGACCTGGATTTCCGTCCCGAGTTCCCCACCCGGGAACTCGATCGGCTCCGCTCACGAACCCGCAACGCGATGATCCATCTCGACCTGCAGACCTGCCGGGTGGCCTACGCACCGACGAACTGGCAGGCCGGGCTGCTACCCCAGGAGTACGAGAGCAAGATCGAGGCGATCTTTGACGGGATCGATCGTACGATCTGGAACCGGCGGTCCGGGATACCGCGAAAGATTGGCGACCGCGAGATTTCCCCGGAGACACGGATCGTGACCTATGTCTCGCGGGGTTTCGAGTCGATGCGTGGTTTTGACGTCTTCATGAAGGTGGCCAAGAAAATCTGCGACGCCCGGGATGATGTGCTGTTCGTTTGCGTCGGCAGCGACCGGGTCTGTTACGGGGGCGACCTGAACCGGATCGAGGAGAAGTCCTACCGCGAGCACGTGCTCAAGCAGGATGATTACGACCTCTCGCGGTTCCTGTTTACCGGCCGGGTCAGTCCCCTCGAACTGGTCGACATCCTCTCGCTCTCGGATCTCCACCTCTACCTGACCGTGCCGTTCGTGCTGAGCTGGTCAATGATGAATGCACTCTCGTGCGGTTGCACCGTGCTGGCCAGCAACACCGAGCCGGTCCAGGAGATGATCAGGCACGGCGAGAACGGTCTGTTGGCCGAGTTCTTCGACGTGGAGGGTTTCGCCGGGCAGGCGCTGGAGGTGCTCGAGGATCCGGAGAAATTCCGGCATCTCGGCGAAGCGGGCGCGGCGATGATCGAGCGGGACTACAGTCTTGAGGTCTGCCTGCCGCGGATGCTCGACCTGTACAAGAGAGCGTGCGGTTAGACGCCGGGATCGATGATGTTGTCGCGGTCCTCGAAGTCGAACGGGTAGTCGTCGGGCAGGAAGTCGTCGTCGATCTGCCCGTTGCCCTGTTCCCCGGCGGCGTAGCTGTCATCGCCCTCGTTGCCGGCCAGGGTGTCGAGGCCGGCGTTTCCGTTGAGGTAGTCGTTGCCACCGTCACCGACGATCAAGTCGATTCCGCCACCGCCCAGCAGGGTGTCGTTGCCGTTGCCGCCACTGACAACATCCCGGCCCTGTCCGGCATTGATCTTGTCGTGGCCGTCCTCGCCGGCGATCGAGTCGTCGCCGAGTCCACCGTTGATCGTGTCGTGACCGTCATCGCCATTGAGCACGTCGTCGCCATCACCACCGTCGATGGAGTCGCTGCCCTGGCCACCGAGAATACTGTCGGATCCGTCGAAGCCCAGCAGCGTGTCGTCCTCGGCACCGCCGTCCAGCTGGTCGTCACCGGTTCCGCCGTTGAGCGAGTCGCTGCCGTTACCGCCCTCGAGACGGTCGTTGCCCTTGGAACCGTTGAGCGTGTCGTTTCCGTTGGATCCCATCAACGAGTCGTCGCCCGCGTTGCCCGTCAGGCTGTCGCTGCCACCGCCACCGTCGAGGTTGTCGTCACCGAACCCGCCTTGCAGCGTGTCACCACCTGTCCCGCCGTCGATCGTATCGTCGCCGGATTCGCCGTAGAGGAAGTCGCCGCCTTCGCCTCCCTCAAGCAGATCGTCGCCGTCACCCGACGAGATCGAATCGTTGCCTTCACCACCGAAGAGCAGATCGTCGCCGGCACTGCCGGTGATCGTGTCGTTTCCGGTTCCCCCGTCGACAATCATCTGGGCCGAACCCAGGTTGGAGTTGCTGGCCAGGATCGTGTCCCTGCCGGACTCGCCATTGATGTTCAGTTCGATGCTGCCGACGGCGCCCAGCCCGTTGACCACGACGCGATCGTTGCCGGCACCGGCGTTGACATCGATCCGTTCGACGGTCCCCGCGGTTATGTCGACATTGGCCGTGCCGTCGGTGATCCTCATCTCGCCGTTGTTCTGGCCGATGGTGATGGTGTCCTTGGTGGACTGGCCGTTGATCTCGACCGTGTCGTCGTCGTCACCGCCATCCATCTCGTCTGACCCGTCTCCCGCGTTCCAGATCAGCGTGTCGGGGCCGTTGCCGCCCTCGAGCGTGTCGAGACCACCCTGTCCTCGCAGTTCGTCGTCGTCGTCGCCGCCGGCGACCAGGTCGCGACCACCGCCGCCGTAGAGCGTGTCGTTGCCAACGCCGCCGTCCATCGTGTCGTCGCCGCCGCCACCGTTGAGACGGTCGTTGCCGGCAGCGATCGAGAGCGGATCGGCGTCATCACCCGAGATGACGTCGTCTCCGGAACCACCGTCGAGCGTGTCATCGCCGTAGGATCCCTCGATCGTGTCGTCACCGTCCTGGCCCTTGAGACTGTCGTCCTGTCGGCCGCCGAGCAGGGTGTCGCTGCCACTGCCACCGAAGATCGTGTCGTTGGCATCACCCCCGTCGAGCAGGTCGTCGCCAGAGGATCCGGTCAACTTGTCGGGCCCATCCTCGCCCGAAATGTCGTCGTCGTCAGCGCCGCCGTTGAGGAAGTCACCGGCCGCTCCGCCCCGGAGAACGTCGTCACCGCCGTTGCCCAGCAGGATGTCCGACGAATCCCCACCGTCGATCGTGTCGTGGCCGCCACCGCCCAGCAGCGAGTCACCGCCGCTGCCGCCGGAAATGTCGTCGTTGCCCGCGTTGCCGTTGATCGTGTCCTGGCCACCGCCACCACTGATGGTGTCGTGACCATGGTTGCCCACGATCGAATCATTGCCGATATCAGCCGCCGCGATCGCGTCGCCGTAAATCTCGTCGTTGCCGTGGCCGCCGTCGATCGTGTCGTCGCCGTCACCACCCTCGATCGTGTCGTTGCCGTCGCCACCGTCGATCTCGTCGTTGCCGTCGCTGCGGAGGATCTCATCGTCGCCATGACTGCCCGAGAGAATGTCGTCGCCGTCGCCACCGTCGATCGTGTCGTGACCGTGGTTGCCGTCGATCTGGCTGACACCGGAACCGCCGGTGATCAGATCGTTGCCGTGCCCGCCGTCGAGGGTCTCGTCGGCGTCAGCACTGCCGAGGATCGTGTCGTGGCCGTTGCCGCCATCGACGTCGATTACCAATGCCGGGTCGTCGTAATCAGCGGTCGAAACACCCGAAAGATCAATCAGGTTGTTTCCGTCGCCACCGGTCACGGAAATCTCGGTGACGTTGCCAGCCGGGACAGTGCCCAGGCTGGTCATCGTGACCCCGTTGGCCCTGACGTGGACGTTGCCCATCCCGTCGGCACCAACCTCGATTGTGTCAGGGCCATTGTCGTCGACCGACGTGATCGCAAGAGTGCCGTTGGAGAAGAGGGCACTGACCGAAAGAAGCGTTCGGTCCTCCAGCTTCTCCAAACTCGCTCTCGCTCCAAGCGACCGACGCCGGCGCTTTCCAGAGAGACGACTACGAACCGAATCCAGCCATGAAGTGAAGATCATATTTTCCCATCCCTGGGCTTGCTCGTCTGTACAGACCGCACCAACCGGATATCCCGACTGATCGGACTAATCAGCTTATCGACGCGAAACCAGACGTATCTCGCGACAATTCCTACCTACGGAAAGAAGAACCCAGATTCCCTATCTTCCAATCCGATTTCCCAGCCCAGGCTGCCGAGTGAATCTCGGATGAGAAGATGGAGAGGCAGGGAAGACCGGGTAAACCTGATCCGGAATCAGGCGGCTCGAGCCAGTCGTCGGGTTGCCTTGTCGAGCACGGTGGTGACGAAATCGGCACAGGCGTGCATGTGCGTTTCGTCGAGTCCCGGGTGCACCTGGAACATCAGGCTGGTTTCTCCCAGTTCCTGTGCGACGGGCAATCGCGATGTCGGTCGCCACGGTGTCTGGTCGAATGCTGCTTCGAGATAGATTTCCGGACACGCGCCACTGCCACAGGGAATGCCTCCGGCGGAGATTTCGGCTGCCACGCGATCGCGTGACCAGTCGGCGTGCAGTCTGTCGGGGTGGAGGTAGGCGTAGAACTTGTAGAAGCTGTGTTGGCAGCCAGGTGGGGGGATGGGAATCCTCAGTGAGGGGTGTGCTGCCAGGCGTTCTTGCAGGACGGCGGCATTGTTGCGGCGGGTGCTGATCCATCCGGGCAACTTGCCGAGCAGGATCCGTCCCAGGGCTGACTGCATTTCGGTCAGACGCCAGTTGGTTCCCAGTGATCCGTGGACGTAGCGAAAGACGGTCCCGGTGCTGGGGGCGTGGACCGCATCCCAGTCCTTGCCGTGGTCCTTGAAACTCCAGGCCCGTCGCCAGGCGTGGTCGTCGTTGGTCACGACCAGGCCTCCTTCGCCGCCGGTCGAGAGGATCTTGTCCTGGCAGAAACTGAAGGCGGCAATGTCACCCAGCGATCCGACCGGCTGGTCCCGGTCCCGCGCCCCGTGTGCCTGGGCACAGTCTTCGATGATCGCCAGTCCCCGGGACGTGGCCAGGTCCCTGATCGGATCCATGTTGCACGGCCAGCCGGCCAGGTGCACGACCAGTACGCCGCGGCTGCGTGGTGTCAGCACCGATTGAATCGTCTCGACGGTGATGTTGCCGCTGTCGCGATCGACATCGGCGAAGATCGGGATCGCCCTTCGTTGTACGATCGCGCTGGCCGACGCCAGGAAACTGCGACAGGGAACGATCACCTCGTCTCCTTCGCCGATACCGATCGCTTCCAGCGCCAGTTCCAGGGCCACCGTCCCGTTGGCCACGGCCACCCCGTGACGGCAACCCACCGATTCGGCGTATTCCCGTTCGAACGCTCGTCCGTGAGGCCCGGTCCAGTAGTTGGTGTGTCCGGAGGCCAGCACGTCGGTTACCGCGGTGATCTCGTCTTCACCGAAGACCGGCCAGGGGGCCCAGTCGGGTGTGGGTGTGGAGTGCGCCATGTTGTCGCCGGGCCTGTCGTGGTTTGGTGGTCAGGCCGCCCGGGCCTGCCGCGGGTAGTCGTATTGTCGCAGCAGCCAACCCGAGAGGTTCCAGCAGGTCCTCCGGTCGGCGGCCGGCAGTTGCTCGACCCACTCCCAGTCGGCCCGCAGTCGGATTTGACCGGCCATCCTCAGCCGGTTGCCGGCGACGGTATGTCCCACGGCGAACGGTTCACCTTCGGCCAGCGCGACCGCGAGATCGTTGCAGTCGAGATCGCAGGCGGCACCGATTCTCGCAAGTTCGCTGACCGGGTCCGACACGAAGTCCTCGTAGCGGACCAGCACGCCGCGGCGGCCGGCGCGGCGTCGCTGGCGGGCGGCCAGCAGGTTGGAGACGGTCCAGTAGAGGACCGAGTACCAGGCAGGTCGTGCGGCCAGGGCGTGCTGGACACCGGCTTCGACGTTCTTCGCCAGTGATTTTTTCCGGGACCAGGCGACGGCACGGCTGTCGCGGACCAGGTGGATCAGCCGGAGATCGACACCCGGCAGCCGGGCCAGCCAGGCGACCCGCAAGGGAGTCTTCGACGAGTCGACGATGACCCGGCGTCCACTGGCAGCCGCGATGGCTTCCAGCAGGCTGCCGGTCTGTTCGAGAAAACGGCGGGCGTCGGCCGAGCGGTACAGGCGTGCGGCCTCGGTTCTCAGCCACGAGCCGCCCCGGAACCGTTCCAGCCGGTCGCGCAGCCGCAGGTATTCGGCCACGTCGGCATCGGCTGACAGCCGGGACCAGTGTTGACGCACGGCATTCCAGAACTCGCAGGTCGTCGCCGGCCGACCGCAGGCACAGAATTCGTCGTTGGTCCAGCCCGAACGGTGAAGGTTGGACAGTTCGCCCACGCTGACCACGTCGGGGTGGTTGCCCAGCACGGTGTCCAGCACGGTCGATCCACTGCGACCGGCACCGACGATGTAGATCAGCTTGAGCGGTCTGGATGGCGTAGTCATCGGCGACACCGGCCCTGCAACCTGTAACAGAAGGCGCGGTTTGTAGTTCGTCGTCGACTGGCCGGGCAAGGTCGGTTTGTCGGGCTCTCAACCGAACACCACGTCGTATCCGATCAGCATGATCCCCGCGTCGATCACGACGTGGCCCAGCCAGGGGGCAACCAGCGATCCGCACCGCTGGTAAAGCCAGGCCCAGAAACCGCCGGCAACGGCCACCGAGAGCGAAAGCAGCACGATCAGCCAGAGTGGCTCGCCGATGAAGGCGTGGACGATGATCACGTGATGGGACATGAAGGCCAGGCTTGAAACCACGATGGCCGTCCGCACGGTGGTGACGCGGCGCAACTCGCCGAAGATGAACCAGCGCCAGTAGTATTCCTCGAGCAACGCGTGTGGAAACGAGAGAAACAGCGAGAACGCGAGGTAGCGTCCGGGGCTGTCGAGTCCCATCTCCCGGGTCTTGGCCCCGATCAGCCCGGGCATGCGGCTGATCAGCGACGAGTCTTTCAGCAGCCCGTGGTAGACGACCAGCCCGGTGATCGCTGCGGCGACCGCGACGGCCAGGCCGGTCCCGACGCCTTGTCGGGTCGGCTTCGACCAGGACAGCCGCCGCTGTTGGACCCACAGCACCCAGATCAGCGGGAAGGCCAGTTGCACGACCTTGGCCGCCCCGTATCCCACCTTCATGGCCGGGTGACCGGCGAGGATGATGAAGTACAACCCCGCGGCGACGGTGGGAAAGACCATCGCGGTCACGATGGCCGCCAGGTGGGTGCCGTGCCGGGTTTCCAGTCCGGTTTCCCGGCTCGTGCCTTCCTGGTCGCTCATCGGGACATCCCGGTCGTTTGAGTGACACGCAACGCGGGTGGCTGCTTGAGGGTCTGCAGGACGACACAATAGCGTTCGGTCAGCTTGATCAGCGTGGCGAGTTGTTGGTCATCGGCGTCGGTTTCGAGGGTGAAGTGAAGCCGGATCGACTGCAGGCCAACCGGCGTGTCACGGTCGACCGCGAGGGTTCCTCGAAAATCCAGATCGCCCTCGGCGGTCACCGTTCCTCCCTGGATTGGAATTTCCAACGCCGTGGCCACGGCCTTGAGCGTGACTCCCGAGCAGGCGACCAGCGATTCCAGCAGCATGTCACCGGAACACAGTGCAGTTCCATCGCCGCCGGTTGCCGGATGCAGGCCCGCTTCGGCGAGTTGCCGTCCCGTCTCCAACCGGCACGTCACGTTGGTTGTCCCGAGTGATCCGGAGGCCGAGAGTGTGACCTGGGCCGTTTCAGGAGATTCACGGTACCGCTCTTTCAGCGGAGCCTGCATTGTTCGGAGTTGCTCGGCGTTCATGAGTGCTTCTCGGAGATCGGGGTGTGACTTGTCGTTGCCGTGTTCAACTGGCAGCGTAGCGAATAAGAGGTTCGAGAGAGTAGAAGAAGGGTTTGAGATTCTTGTTTGTTTGACGGTCGATTCGACCGCGGGGACTTCACCGATGACCGATGCGATGGTCCGCGCCACGATCGATCCTGCTACTCCAGTCACCGCCGGCAGCGTGGGGACCTGGCGGTTGCGGTTCGAGGCGGGTTCGCAGGGATGGCCGGCCGGGACGGTGCTGCGAGTAGGCACCGACACCGACACCGACTGGGGTGTCATCCAGTTCGACGATCCCGCGGCGGCCGAGTACGCGACGGTTGACGCTCCTGGTGGGGTTGACGTGGCCGCGAGGACGCTGGGTGTGAAGGGTTTCCAGGTCGAGATTGGCGATCGTGGTCTTGTGGCCGGGGAGGCGATCAGCGTGACCCTGGGTGACACGTCCGGTGGCAGTCCCGGGTCGCGGGCCCAGACGTTTCGCGAGTCACGGCGGGTCTTTCGTGTGACCGTCGATCCGGCAGGACAGGGCGAGCCGGTGGTGCTGGACGCCTCGCCGACGATCACCGTTGTCGGTGGCGAACCGGTGCGACTGGTTGTCGTGGCTCCGTCGGAGGTGCCCCCGGGTGAACCGTTTCGCGTGCTGGTCAAGGCCGAGGATGCCTGGGGCAACGCGTCGGACGGCTACCGCGGAACGCTGGCATTGAGTGCCGAGTCGATCGCGCTCGACGAGGTGACGGTGACGATGAGCGACGCGAATGCCGGGGCGTGCTGGGTGCAGGGAGCGACAGCGTTGGTGCCGGGGGTTCACACGATCACCGTCACCGACGAAGCGGCGGGACTGGTCGGCGAGAGCAACCCGGTTTGCGTGGTCGAACACCTGGGCGAGTGGCGATTGCACTGGGCTGATCCCCACGGGGGGCAACTGGTCGATCGAGAGAAATTCGCGGATTTCTTCGCGCATGCCCGTGACGTTGCCGGGATCCAGTTTGCCGGTTTCCAGAGAAATGCCGACGTGCTCGACAAGCAGGACCTGCAGGTTCAGCAGGATGTCGAACTCCAGTTTCACCAGCCCGGCGAGTTTATCGCGATTCCCGGGTACGAGTGGTCGGGCAAGACCTGGGACGGCGGTCATCACAACGTCTACTTTCGTCGGCATCACCAACCGATTCACCGAAACGCCCCGGCCGAGACTCCCGAATCGGTCGACGAAACCACCGAGTTGCATCATGTCCGTGACCTGTATGCCCATTACCGTGGCCAGGATGTGATCATCACGCCTCATGTCGGCGGGGAGCACTCGGACCTGAAGCACCACGATCCGACGCTCGAGCCCGGCGTCGAGATCGTCTCGAGCCACGGGGCCTTCGAGTGGATGCGCCGTGACGCTTTGGCCCGCGGTTACCGGTTGGGATTTCTCGGTGGCAGCGACAGCTACACCGGTCGTCCCGGCGACGACCGTCCCGGTCACCAGATCCGGCGTTACTCGAAGGCCGGGCTGACCGGCATCTATTGCCGGGGGGTGACGCTGGAGGATTTCTTCGAGGCGATGCGGGCTCGACGGGTCTATGCCACGACCGGTGCACGGATCGTGGCCAAGGTCGAGGCCGACGGGCACCTGATGGGATCGCAGTTCAGCACGGCGGAGATTCCCGAGGTCAGCGTGGCGGTGGCCGGCACCGCCTCGCTGGAGTCGGTCGAGTTGTTTCGGGACGAGCAGCGGCTGGCGCGATGGGACGAGGCCCCGGCCGGTGACCCCGGCCGTATTCGCGTGCTCTGGCAAGGATCCAGCCGACAGACCAGCTACAGCGGTGTGGTCTGGGACGGGACGATCACCGTTGTCGGTGGTCGGATCACCGGCACCGAAACGCTGCGGTTTGACAGCCCGCGTTCGCACGTGGTCGAGGCGACCGAAACGAGCATCCGTTTCCATGCCTGGGGCTGCGGGTACCGGATGGGGCTGGAACTGGACATCGAGGGTGACGAGTCAACGCGGGTCGAGGTCTCGGTGGCAACACGGGTGCTGACCTGTCCGGCCTACGGAGGATTTGGATCCTCGCAGCCCCGACGAATCTCGCTGGCCCCGGCCGAGCGGGCCCGCCTGACGGCCAGGCTGGGAGAACTGGGCGAGTCGACCCGGACACTCGACCTGGGTGTCCGCGACCGGCAGATCGAGATCGGCCTGGCGCCGGTTCATGGACCACGGCAGGCGGCACTGGTATTTCGCGACGAGGATCCTCGTGCGGGACTCAACCCGTACTGGGTCCGGGTCGTCCAGGTTGACCAGGAGATGGCCTGGACCAGCCCGGTGTGGGTCGACTGGGTGGCACCGCTGTGACCGGAAGAGAGACCCCGGTGTCGAGGGCCGGGCGGTTCACCTGCGGGCGTAGTCGGCCCCGTTGAGGCTGTTCACGACGGACTTGAGCCATCGGTCCAGTCCTTCTCGCAGTTTCTGGACACGTTCGGGTTTCGTGGTGGCCACGTTGGTTTTTTCCGAAGGATCCTCGGCCAGGTCGTACAACTCCCAGCGGAGCTTGCCGTCCTTGCCTTCGATACGATGCAGCTTCCAGTGGCCGTCGATCCAGGCGGCATGACCGGAAAACCGATCGTCGGGACGCGGCGGGCGGGGCAATTGACCGGCCTGGCGGCTGGAGACATGCGGTGGCAGATCCTGTCCCTGTTTTTGTGCGGCCAGCAGTTCGCCCATCCATTTTGCCGAGGGCGTGCTGATGCCCCGGTCCCGGGTGTTCCAGAAGCCCATCGGCCTCGGCCTGGTGACGGTTGTTGCGTCGATCAACCCGACCAGGCTGACACCGTCGAGCCTCGGCTGGTGTGGCGGGTTGGTCCCGACGATTTCCAGCAACGTCGGGTAGATGTCGCAGGTGTTGCAGCGGACCGAGGTCCGTCGGGGTGCCTTGATGCGGGCCGGCCATTCCAGGATTGACGGCACGAGCAGGCCACCGTCGTAGACCTGGCCCTTGCGGCCTCGAAACGGTCCGGCCGATCCCACCCGGGGCAGGGCTCCGTTGTCGCTGCAGTACCAGAGAATCGTGTTATCGCGGATTCCCAATGGTCCGAGGGCGTCGCGGAGTTCACCGAAGGCGCGATCCATGCCGGTCACCTCGCCCAGGAAGTTCTGCTTCGACTTCGGCTGGTCGCGGTAAGGTTTCCGGTCCCGGTCGATGGCGCGATGGGGTGAGTGTGGTGAGCCGAACCAGACGACGGCCAGAAACGGTGCGGGCCGCTTGACCTCCCCCCCGATCCACTCGAGTGCCGCATCGACGGTCACCATCGAACTTTCGCCAGACTCCTGTACGGCCTTGCCCTGCAGCGAGAGAATCGGGTTGTTGTCAAAGAAGTTGGGGGCACTCAGCCAGTGATCAAAACCGTTGTGGCCGGGGTGGGCCGGGCTGCCACGACGAACGCTGCCCAGGTGCCACTTGCCGAAGTGGGCCGTGGCGTACCCGGCCGCCTTCAGGACTTCCGCCAGCGTCGATTCCTGGGGCCGCATCGGGTAGCCCCACTTGAAGACGCCCATGCGGTTGGGATGGCGTCCGGTCAACACGCTGGCGCGGGTGGGCGAGCAGACTGGTGCCGCGGCATAGAAACGATCAAACCGCAGCCCGGTCGCCGCGGCGCGGTCAAAGTGCGGGGTCTTCAACAGCGGGTGACCGTTGTAGGCCATGTCGCCCCAGCCCTGGTCATCGGCCATCACCAGGATGATGTTGGGTTTCTCGGCCGCCACCGGCAGGGCGACGACCAGCAGAATCAACACGGTCAACGGGGCGGGTCGCGTGGTCATGAGGGGCACTCGAGGTATTTCCTGGCGATCTTGGCGGCGATGCTGCCACCGTCATAATATCCGACCGAGATTTCGCCGACATGCGTCAGTAGATCGTAGGCCCGCCAGCGATCCCAGCCCCAGTCGGCTTCCATCCAGAGGATCAATTCGGCGTAGGCCCGGGCAGTCGACCGTTCGGCTGGGGCACCGCTGGTGACCGTCATGATCTCGGTGCCGGTCACAATCCGAGGCCAGCTCAACGGTTGGTTCTTGTGTAACTCGACACTGATCTCGGTCACCGCCGACATTTCCAGCCCGGTGGCCGAGAGCTCCCCGTGACCCATTGCGGCATGGGCATCGCCGAGAAAGAGGTACCCGCCCTCGACAAACACCGGCAGGTAGACGGTCGCGCCCGGGGCAGTTTCCAGGATGTCCATGTTGCCGCCGTGAGGTCCTCCCGGCCCGGTGGTGGGCACACCCCATTCCGGCGCCGTGCCGATGCAGCCGAGCATCGGAGCGTAGGGGATCGAGATCTCGTCGCTCCAGAGAATGACACCGTCACGAATCGGGCAGACATGGCCTCCCGGTGGCACGTCGGTTCCCAACCATTCACACAACTGCTTGGGAGCTCCCGTGTAGGTGGCACACTGCGGCCGCCAGGGATCGATACGGTGGATCGTCACCGCCAGCACATCACCGGCTTCGGATCCCTCGACCACGATCGGTCCGTTGACCGGGTTGCTCCTGGGGACGACGGACTTGTCTCGCTGGTCCCCCGGCTCGGAGATCTGTCCGGAGAGCGCGTCCTCGGATTCGACCAGGAGCTTCTGGCCCGGGGTGATCGTTGCCCGGGGAGGAAGGTGGCGAGAGAATTCGTAGACGAGCGGCTCGGCGGAGATTCGCCGGGGAGATGCGGTGTCGTTCATGGCTGGGGTTTGGTTGGAGACGTTTTCTTGGTTGCTTTTTTTTTCGACTTGGGCTTGGCCGGGGCGACCGGCGTGACGGCCAGCAGCAACCCGTCGGCGACGCGGACGGCGGGGCCGGGTGCCGGGATCCGGGCCAGGGGCAGTACGGCCCGCTCCCGCTTGGCTTTGCCGATCGTCCCCGTGGCACTGAGGCGAATCAGCGAGAGGCCGGGCGGTGTCTTGGGGCCGGCCTTGAGCGTGAGTTGGGCAACCGGCTTTCCGGCAGCGATCGTGGTCGGTGCGGCCGTGACTCCGGCAGGGAGATCCTCGGCGGTGACCGTGACAGGGCCCTTCCAGCCTCCCAGCCTGAGAACGACCACCTGCAGCTTGGCCGAACCGGCAGCCGGGATCGAGAGGCCCGCGGAGGTCTTGCCGTCGCCGATCGCGGCAAACACCGTGAACCGTTTCCGCGGCGACCTGATGACAAGCTGGTAAGCCCGTTCCGGGCCGTAGAGACTGCCGCCAAGCAGGTCGCGGACGACGATCCCGTAGCGGCCGTCAGCCGGTGAAGTCCAATTCGCATGGGGGTCGGAGGTCGTGAACGGGAAGTCGAAGCCGATCGACTTGGGTGCAACCGGGGGCTTCAGGGTCACCAGGGGCTTGCCCGTGGCGTCATGGATGATGGCTTCCAGCTGCATGCTCCGGCCAAGTCGTTCTCCCCAGCCAACGATCTCCAGCTGTTGGCCCTTGGTGGCCTTGAACGAATACCAATCGACATCGGCGGACCGTTCGAAGGTTCCGCAGACTCGCACCGGCAGTTGGAGTGAGTGTGCCTGGGCGCTGGTTTCGTTGGGAGCGGTTGGCTCGGGCAGAACGGGCTCGCTGGAGATCGAGATCCAGGAGTCGCCTCCAATGCCGGGATGTTTCAACGGGAACCCGCTGCCGAGCACACCGACAGGTCGTCGGTCGGGCCAGCGGCTGCCGGAGTACGGGAGTTGGCCGCTGAGCTTGGGGGGTTTCAGGGGGAGCGTGACCAGGCCGGCTGTTCCCCTGGCTGTTCCACCGGGGAGGTCATAACCCAGCAGCGTGACCGCGTGTGGCTTGCCGGCGATGACGGCCGTGGGACGGGTGGTCCACAGGCGGGGCCCCGGTTCGATCGTCAGGGTGTAGTGGCTGCCGTCATCGTGCAGGAAGCCGCGGTCAACGACGCTGACCTGGTATTGGCCATCGGCGGGCAATCGATGGGTCATGGTTGGTTCGGCCAGGTGGCCGGGCGAGTGGGCCAGTTCGCGGCCGTCGGGTGCGGTGAGCGTCAGGATGGGGCTGACGGTTCCGTCGAGGCTGCTGGATCGGCAGGTCACGCTGACCCACTGGTTGCGGCGACCGTTGAATTGAAACCTGTCGCGATCGGCGGCCCGGTCGAGCCTGGCCGCGACGGTGCCGGGCAGGGGGACCGGGGTGGCTGTCGTGTCGGGTGTTTCGTCGGCAACGACGACCGGGTGGGCGACCAGTTGCAGCGACCGGGGGTTGGCGAGTCCGTCCGCGGTTCGGGCCCAGGTGTCCCAGGTGCCGGTCGGAGCGTCCGGCTTGACGCGGATTCGCACCCGGGTCTTTTTGATCGAGACGGTTTCAAGCGAGCCGCCAGCCGTCGACAGGCCCTGGAGTTTCTCGAGGCTGGTGCCCCTGACGGTGATCTCGGCGGTTTTCCCGACCTGCACGACCGGTGGCGAGAGCCCGGTGACCGTCGGTGGTGCTGCTTGGAGGAGACCGTCGGCGGTGGCCCCTGTCACCGACTGGACAACCAGTAGCGACAGCAGCAGTCGTGGTGAGAACCTGTCCATCAGTCTTTTCATGGGACGTATCGACAATCCCGAAACCTGCCACCTATCATACTCCTCTTTCCGGTCGATCCCCATGCCGTGGGGGACTCGCGGTATGGTCGGCCAAGCCTGGGGTCAAGCGATGGCGTTGGACGCCGAATGTCGGAACGAAGAGAACTCGGCCGAAGAAACCCGGCAGCAGGCAGCCGCATTGCCGTTTCGGTTCCGGGGCGGGAAGTTGCAGTTTTGCCTTGTCACGGTCCGACGGGGAAAGACGTGGACGATTCCCAAGGGGAACATCGAAGTCGAGGAATCCGGCAGCGAGTGTGCCGTTCGCGAGGCTTTCGAGGAGGCGGGACTGGAAGGTCGTGTGCTCGACACGCCGTTGAGCAGCTACCTGGATACCAAGCGCAAGAGATCGCTGCAGGTGACCGTCTGGCTGATGGATGTCGAGCGGTGCCGGAAAAAGTGGCCCGAGAAGAAGTCACGTGAGCGACGCTGGGTGTCGCCGAAGAAGGCGATCGGGCTGTTGAAGCGACCCAGGCTCGTGGCCGTCATCGTTGACGGAATGAGGCGTCTGGCCTGAGCCGCGGAAGTTCAACGCCCCTGGTCATCGGGATCCAGGTCCTTTGGCCTCCACAGGTCGACCAGCGTGGCGCGTGGGATCAGGGTCACATCGAACCAGTTGTCGATCGGCAGTTCCACGTGGGCCAGGGCCGCGGTGGACATGCGGTGGTGTTCCCCGCCCAACAGCAGCAACAGGTCCTCGATGCCCGGGTTGTGTCCGACGACAAGGGCCCGCTCGGCCTCGTCGGGCAAGTCGCACAGCACCGAGAGCCACTCGGCGGTTGATGCGTGGTAGAGTTCGTCGGTTGTGTGGACCGTCTCGGTGAATCCGCAGGTTTCGGTGACCAGCTGGGCGGTGTCGACGGCGCGACGGGCCGTCGAGCTGACGACGACGTCGGGCACGAGTTCCTGGTCGAGGATCAGTTGCCCCATCAACGGGGCGGCGCGGCCGCCCCGGCCGCTCAGCGGGCGGCTGTGATCGCCCCCGGCATTGTGGCTCCAGCTCGACTTGGCATGTCTCAGAAGCAGCAGAGTTTTCATCGGCAGCGAACCGGGGCCGGTTAGGCCTCTGTGGATTCATGTCCTGGTGCACGGTGCGGTACAAAGACCGTTCGGTGCGATTCTTCCTGACGTCGCAACGCCTCGCAAGCCTCATCATACAGCAGCCGCTGGCTGCGGCCACCGGAACCGCGGGTGTCGGTGGTCCCGTTTCCGGTCGCCACCGGCTGGAGTGGTGGAGGAATGTAGCCCCCGTCGCCGCGGAGACTGCGGCCCTTGACGTCGTCGGCCAGGCAGATCGAGAGCATTTCGACCAGGCGTTGGGCGGCGGCGCGGTCGTTGATGGGCACCATTAACTCGACGCGGCGATCGAGGTTGCGGGGCATCCAGTCGGCACTGGCGATGAACGTCCGCCCGTTGCCTCCCTGGTGGAAGTGGAACACGCGGCTGTGTTCGAGGAATCGATCGATGATGCTCGTCACGGAGATGTTCTCCGAGAGCCCCTCGACGCCCGGTCGCAAGCAGCAGATGCCGCGGACGTTGAGCCGGATTTCCACTCCCGCCTGGCCGGCTTCGTAGAGTGCCCGGATCAGTTTCGGGTCAACCAGCGAGTTCATCTTGGCGAGGATGCGGGCCGACTGCCCCTGCCGCTTGCGGCGGGTTTCGCTTTCGATCAATTCCAGCAGACGTTCCCGCATCCCGATCGGTGCGGCCTCGAGGTGCTGGAACTTCTGTGGCTGTGAATATCCGGTGATCGTGTTGAAGAAACTCGATGCGTCGGCGCCCAGCTCCTCGTCGCTGGTCAGGTAGCTGATGTCGGTGTAGAGCCTCGCGGTGGTCTCGTTGTAATTCCCCGTCCCGAAGTGCATGTAGCGTCGGATGCCGCCGGGTTCTCTGCGGACGACGATGCAGATCTTCGCGTGTGTCTTCAGGCCACGGACACCGTAGATCACCTGCACGCCAGCCTGTTCGAGCCGGCGTGCCCATTCGATATTGCGGGCCTCGTCGAAGCGGGCCTTCAATTCGACGATCGCCGTGACGTGTTTGCCGAGTTCCGAGGCGCGGGCCAGGGCCTTGACGATCGGGCTGTCGCGGCTCGTGCGGTAGAGAGTCTGCTTGATCGCGATCACGTCCGGATCAACCGCGGCTTCCTCGACAAACCGGACCACCGGATCGAAACTCTCGAAAGGATGACACAACAGCACGTTGGTTTCGGCGAGGACATCGAAGAGGCTGATGCGGGGATCGACCGCGGGCGAGGCAACCGGGGGCCAGGGAGCATCCTTGAGCTCGTCGAATCCGGGGAGATCGGTCAGAGCGAAGAACCCGGTCAGGTCCAGTGGGCCGGGAATGGGATAGACGTCCTCGTCGGCAACGTCGAACAGATCCTGCAGGAATTCCCGCGTGAGCGGATCGGCCTCGTCGGCGAGTTCCAGTCGCACGCAGTGGCTGGCCTTGCGGGCGTCAAGGATCTGCTGCATGCCCTCCAGCAGATCGGCCGCGGCATCCTCGCGGATGCTGAGATCGGCGTTGCGGGTGATTCGAAACGGCACGCACTCGAGCACTTCCTCACCGGGGAAAAACCGGGAAAGAGAAACGGCGATGACGTCTTCGAGCAGCATGAAGGCGTAGCCGCCCTCGGAGGGCAGGGTAAGAATTCTCGGGCAGGTTCTGCCGCAGGGAATCCAGGCAAACCGGGGCGTACCGTCGGCGGTGTCGCTGAGCCGGACCGACAGGCACAGGGAACCACCGATCAGCAGTGGGCAGTCCTGGTCGGCGGTGATGGCCATCGGGGTCAGGACCGAGTAGATTTCGCCCTCGACGATCTGCTCGAGGACCTGTTCCTGGACCGGATCGAGCGTGTCGGCTCGAACACGCTGCAGCCCGGCGGCGGCCAGGGCCGGCTCCAGGTCATCGTGAAAGCAGGCGTACTGGTCTTCGACCATCTTCCGGACGCGATGGTCGATCATGCCGAGTTGCTCGGCCGCAGACAGGCCCGACGCATCCTTGCCACGGTGTCCCTCGCGGGCGAGCAGTTGCAGGCCGCCGACGCGGACCATGAAGAACTCGTCGAGGTTGGATGCGGTGATGGCCAGGAACTTCAACCGTTCCAGCAGCGGGTGTCCCGTTTCGGCGGCCTCGTCAAGCACCCGCTGGTTGAACTCCAGCCAACTGAGTTCGCGGTTGATGAACAGATCGCTGTGAACGGTCATCGTACCGGTTCCGGGGGGTTCGCCTGTCGCAACAGGACCGGTGTGCCGAAGATCTGTTCGAACAGCAAGCCGTTGCGGTTGAGCGCCAGTTGTTCGAGCGAAAGGTCTTCGACGCCGGGCACGGAGATCACGAGCTTGCCTTCGGCCTTGTGACAGGTGAAATCGGTCACCCGCTGGCTTCGCGATTCATCGAGTGCGGTGGCCACGCGGAGCAGACCGGCCAGCTTCGCCACGGCAATCCGCTGCTCACGATCCAGCTGGACATAGCCCCGGTGCGTCGGCTTCGGTGACGCGCCCCGGTGATAGCGGGCCACCAACGCCACCAGCAGCATGTCGTCGCGAGTCAGCCCGAAGAGATCACTGCTGCGGATCAGGTACATCGAGTGCTTGTGCAGGTTGCTGGCCGAGACGATCGCGCCGATCTCGTGGAGCAATGCCGAGGCGTGCAGCAGCATGCCGTGACGGGGTTCGAGCTGGTGTTCGTCGGTGAGTTGTTCGAAGAGCCGTCGCGCCAGGTCGGCGACATGCACGGCATGCGGCTCGTCGAACTGGTACCTGCGGCCCAGATCCAGAGCCGAGCGAGTGACCTGCCGGGCGAAATCCTCGTTCCAGGTGTCCGACGCCGCCATCTCCATCAACAATCCGTCACGCAGGTTGACACTGCAAACGAACAGGCGATCGCGGTCGAAGGTCCGGGCGAGTTCGACGTAGGAAAGCAGGGCGGGACCCAGCGTGCCGGCATCGGGATAGCTGATGTGGTACTCGCCGACGAGATCATCGATCGAACGTTCGAGGATCGAGTCACTGAAGGCGGCGAGCTGTTCGACATCCAGGCAGGCCAGCTTGTCCGGTGTCCAGTCAGGCACCAGTTGCGAGGCGGCGAAACGGATATCACCGCCCAGGGCAACGACCTCGATCGGTGTCTCCCACGGCACGTTGCGCCGGACCAGGTCCATGGTCCGGCGAACCTGGGACCGCATCAGTTCCGGCACCGATCCCTGGGGAGCCTGGAATGCCTGCAGTGATTCACGGAGCCGCTGCGAGCCAAGCTTGTAGGTCTGCGAGTAGATCACGTTGCCTTGATGAACCAGCAGGATTTCCGTGCTGCCTCCGCCCACCTCGGTCACGATCGACTGGGCTGCCGACAGGCTTTCTTCATGCTCGATCAGCGGCTGGACACCGAGATAGGTGACCCGGTTCACCTCGGCTTCGTCAATCGCCTCGATCTCCAGGCCCGTCGCAACAAAAACCCGGTCGAGAAACGAGAGTCGGTTCGTGGCTTCGCGGACGGCACTGGTGGCTACCACGCGGACCTGGTCGGGACGCGTGATGCCGTACTCGGTCAGCAACTGCCGGTAACTTCGCAACACCTCGACACACCCCTCGGTCGTCGCCCGGCGAATGCGGCCCCGGGTGAAGGTATCGCGGCCGAGATCGACGTCGCGGGTGAGCGTTTCGAGTGGCCGGACCGAGCCATCGCCGCTGATCTCGGCAATCGCCATCCGGATCGACGACGAGCCGACATCAACCACCGCCACCGGTCGCGTCGTCGACGAGGCTTGGGTTGGCCGGTGCGATTCGTGAACGGAGGCGGTGCGGTCTGACATGGTGGCAATTGGTTGCGAGGAATCAGGAGGGCTGGTTGCGGCGTGTCATCTCACCGAGCCAGCGAAAACGCCGCGCAGCGTTGCATCATAGCACACGCCGACGAAAAACCGTTCAAGCGACAGTCGGGCGGCCAGGCGCCTGGGTCGGCTTGGAATCTCCGGCGATTTCGGTTTCCGCCCATGCCGCGGCACCCAGGACGCTTGCGTCGTCGCCCAGCGAGGCGGCGATCACCCGGTAGGTACCGCGGTAGGACTCGAGAATGTTCCCGTCACAGGTTCTCGAGACCGCCTCCAGGAACAGGTCGGGCATCGCCTCGACCAGGCCGCCTCCCAGGACGATCGTGTCCGGGGCCAGCAGGTGGACCAGTCCCGCGGCCGCCATCCCGATCCACTCGGCCGCCTCCCGGAGAATGTTTTCGATCACCGTGTCTCCGGCATCCACGGCACGGCGGAGAGCCGAGCTGCGGATCGCGGAAATCTCGGTCCCGACGTCTTCGGCCAGGTGCGGCGCGTGACCGCGATAGGCGGCCTGGGCGGCGGCGGCGGCGATCGAGAGACGGCTGCCGACGTGTTCGAGTGTGCGGCAACGGTTGTTGCCCCGGGCCGGACCGCCCGGGTCGATCGGGAAGTGCCCGATCTCCATGCAACTGACGGCCTGCCCACGCAGAATGCGCCCCTCGTAGATACAGCCGCCACCGATGCCGGTGCCCGGGAAAATTCCGACCACACAGCGAGAATCCCTGGCGGCTCCGAAACGGTACTCGCCGAACACACCGGCATCGACATCGTTGACCACCAGCACCGGGCAGTCCATCTTCTTCGACAGCCAGTCGCCGACGGGTACCTCGCGCCAACCCAGGTTGATTGCCTCGCGGACGATTCCGGTGGTCATGTCAACCGGCCCGGGACAGCCGATGCCGATGCCGCGGATCGCGGTGCGGTCGAGTTCTGCTTCGGCCAGTGCCTGGTCGATTGTCTTGACGATCCGCTTGAGGTTCTTCTTGGGTTCAACGGAGTTGCGGGTGGATTTTCGGGTTCGTCCCAGTGGCTGGAACGATGCGTCATAGACGGTCGCCAGCATCTTGCTGCCGCCGAGGTCGAATCCTACCCAGACGCCGTCCTGGTCTGCTGTCATGAGATGGCCTGTTGACGGTCAATTGCCGCTGTCAGCGTCTGCCGGACAGTGGCGGTGATTCGAAATGGGTGACCAGCCGCTGGCGTGGTCGTCTAGGCCTTGAGTTCGATTTCCCGGGGCCACTGCTGGTAGGCTTCCCAGTAGGTTTTTTTCAGGGCAATCTCATCGTCTTTTGCCGAGGGTTGGACACGGCCGTTGACGTCGATGGCCCGTGAGACGAGCGTGTGCTTGCCCGGCTTGAGATTGCCGAGATCGATCGAGAAGAACGTCCAGGAGTATTTCGCCCGTGGCTGCTTGTCGAGAGTCGCCTCGACCCATTTGCCCTCACCGACTTTCACCTCGACCTTGCCGATGGCCGTCCCGTTGTTCCATGCTGCGCCGTAGGCCTTGACCGGCACGACTCCACCGGTTGTCGGCCGTCGCGTGACACGGGCGATGATCGACTTGAGGTTCATCTGCGAGACGGATGTTTCGACGTAATCGATCCGCTGGCCGTGCCGTTCGCCGCGGAGCGTCACGTAATCGCGGCCCATGAAACGGCCGACGAATCGGCGGTTGCGGAGTTCGATCCGCGTGAGCCACTTGACGTTGGCGATGCCGTACCAACCGGGCACGATCAGTCGCAGCGGCGCCCCGTTGCGGAGCTCCAGCGGCTTTCCGTTTCGCTGGTAGGCCAGCAGCAGCGGCAGTGACATTGCGTCGTCGACTGACAGGCTGCGGGCAAACTGGGAATTGAACTTTCGTTCGCGGGGCGTTCCCTTGCGGATCGTTTCTTCCCGCTGGTCGACCCCGAAAAAGACGACTTCTTTCGCCTGCGGCTTGATGCCGCAACTCTTCAGCAGCGATGCCAGTGGTGTTCCCGTCCACTTGCTGTTGTAGATTGCGCTCATGAAGCCCTTCGATGCGCCGTTGCCCGAACACTCCAGCGTCATCAACTGGTCTTTTTTCGGCAGCCCCTGTATCTGTTCAAGCGTCAACGCCTGCGGCCGGTCGACCAGCCCGCTGATCTGCAGCTTGAACGTCTTGGGGTCGAACTTGGGAACGCCGTAGTGCGAGACGCCAAAGACCTGGTCCTGGGGTGTGATCCAGCTGTCGAGCGTTTCCCAGTCAAGCATCTGGGGCCGGGCACGGGGCATGTTCAGGAACGGGACCAGGTCCCCCAGCTTGTCCTGTCCCGGGAAAGCGAAATCGGGCATCGACATTTCGGCCAGCGCGATCGCGATGGCGGCCGAGCCGGTCTTTAGCGTGTCGCGGCGGGTGATTTTGGGGGAGGTCATGGCGGGTCCTTCTTCAGGTCATCCGGTGAGACGTCGACATCGATCGACGACGTCCGTCCTTCCATGATGACGATCTTTGCTCGCCACGACAACGACCCGGACGGATGGGCCATTTCGAGTTGGTACTCGCCCGGGGGCACGTCGGGAAACCGGAAGCGGCCGTCGGTCGCGGTGACTTGAAAGAAGGGATGGCCGAAGACGAAGACCCAGGCCTTCATCGAACTGTGATAGACGCAGCCGATGCGGATTGGTCGACGGATCCCGCCGCCGCGTTCAAAGGTGTGGACCATTTCACCGCGGGAAGGCATGTTGGTGTTGAATGGTCGGCTGCCGTCAGTCGTGCGGACGTTGTGGATCTGAGGATCATTGTTGAGAAACTTGACCCGATCGCCGGCCTGGATCGCCGCGGTTTCAGGTACGAAGCGAAAGTCCTTCTGGTCAATGACAACCAGTGACGACTCCCCGGATCGTTTCAGGTTCCGCAGTGCTGCACCTCGCAGCGCGACGACCGCCTCGGCCAGCTTTCCCTCATCGCCGACGTAGTATCTCGCGTAACGCCAGGGCCTCTTGGAATCGGCCCGGTAACGTACCGTGCCTTCGACGGTGCCGGTCGCCGGTGGCCGAGGTGGCGGTTGCAGCGATCGAGGAGCGGGGTCACTGGGGGGGTGTTCCCGGCCGGTGTCGACCGGTTCGGTGGGAGATTGTTCGACCGATTGCAGACCGGGTTGTTGCGGATCCTGCTCGCTGCAACACAACCCACCGCCGACGACCAGTCCCACCAGTGAAATCAGCCAGCCGCAGCGTTTCCGGGAAAAGTGCTGGTCGGAAGCCAGTTGGCGCATCATCACGTGGTTTCCCTGGACAAGCCCGAGCATTCGGGTGCATCCGGCCAACGATCCTCCCCGACCGTGCGACCCGATTCCGTGATAGGACTTGTCCCGCGTGAATGCAAGCGGCGGGCTGAGAATCGAGCGAGTTGCCGGTTTTGCGGTTGCGCGGCATCATGGAATCGACGGGTGATGTGGTCCCGCAATTGGAGTCGTCGATCCTTTCGAGAGAACAAGACAATGGTCCAGCAACAGTCACTGCTTCCCTCGTTGTGGGAAATTCCCCAGGTGTTGCGAGATCGACTGGGGGTCAAGGCCGGCCGCCAGCGGGCGATGATGGTCGAGGGGCACCTGTTGGTGATCTTGCACGCGCCGCCGGGCGAGGATCATGCCGATCGAGTCGGCCGGTTCTACTGGCGTGAACCCGACGGCAATTGGCATGCCCACGTCGAGGGCCGGCAACAGCATTCGCTGGCCACGCATCTCGAGGAGTTCGAGAAGATCGTTCACGAACTCGACGAGCGGGATCCGGCGGCCGAGGACGCCCGCGAGCTGCACGCCGACATCACGGCACTGGCCCCGTTGGTACGGGCTGCAAGGAACCTGCACGCGGCCCTGCAGCAGGCCCGTGACTTGTGCGGCGAGGACCACGACCTGGTCGCCTTCCGCGACCGGGCCTACCAGATCGAGCGGATGGCCGAACTCGCCTACCAGGACGCGCAGAACACGCTCGGTTTCACGACAGCGTTGCAGGCCGAGGCCCAGGCGACCAGCGGTTACCAGATGTCCGTCTCGGCCCATCGGCTCAATGTCCTGGCCGCCTTCTTCTTTCCGATGGCCACTCTCTGTACCGTCTTCGGGGTCAACATGGACCACGGTTTCGAACACCGCCACTCGCCGCTGCCCTTTTTCATCGTGGTGGTCTGCAGCCTGGCGTTCGGATTTCTGCTCAAGTCGTTTATCACCTCCGAGGTCCGGAAACCGCGTTCAAGCGAGGATGCCTGACACGGTCTCCGGGGGGCGACGCAACCCCGGTGGCAAAGCGGAGAGGGCGGGATTCGAACCCGCGGTCCCGGTTGCCCGGGACACGGCATTTCCAGTGCCGCACAATCGGCCACTCTGTCACCTCTCCGACCGTGCCGCGATTCTTGCATCCCGGCTCAGGGCGTTCAATGGCAGTCGCGAGAGGCCTCGGCCACAGCGTGGGCACGACCTGGTGGCGGGGCTAGTATGATGGCCGGATTGGTCCGGCAGGAGTGATGAGAATGAGCGAGACGGGATTGGTGGCGATTTTCACCGGTGTCAGGCGGCCGTTCGAGCTCCGCGAGTTTCCGGTGCCGGCGGCCGAGCCGGGAACGATGGTGGTGCGGTTGACGATGGCCAACGTTTGCGGCAGCGACCTTCACATCTGGCGAGGCACCTACGATGTCTCGCGGGGACAGCAGGAACCGTTCTGCCTGTCGATCGGACACGAGATGACCGGCGTGGTCCACGAGCTCGGCGAGGGCGTCAGCGTTGATTCGACCGGTGATCCGCTGGCGCTGGGCGACCGCGTCGTGTTCCAGTACTTCCTCAACTGCGGCGAGTGTCGCAGTTGCCGTCGCGAGACCACGCCCCGCTGCCGGGACGGGCTGAAGTACCGTTACCCGCCCGACCAGTACCCTCACTTCACCGCGGCCTACGGCCAGTACTATTTCCTGCGAAACGGCCAGGCCGTCTTCAAGGTTCCCGACAACGTCCCCGATGATCTTGCCGGACCGGCCAACTGTGCACTGTCGCAGGTCATCGACGGGCTCGATCGCGGCCAGGCCGGACCGGGCGACCGGCTGGTGATCCAGGGAGCCGGCGGGCTGGGGCTCAACGCGATCGCCGTTGCCCGGGAACGGGGCGTCAGCCAGGTGATCGTCATCGACGGTATCGACAACCGCCTGGAACTGGCGACCGCTTTCGGGGCCGACCAGACGATTGACCTGAAGGAATTTCCGACGGCCGATGACCGCGTGAAGCGGGTCTTCGAGTTGACCGAGGGTGATGGCGCCGACCTGGTGATGGAACTGGTCGGTTCGGCGGCGGCCCTGCCCGAGGGGATCGCGATGCTGGCCAATGGTGGCACGTTGCTGGAGATCGGCAACATCAACCAGGGTCGCACGGTGACGCTCGACCCGTCGCAACTGGTGCACGGTGGCAAGACCGTGCTGGGGCTGATGTGGTATCGACCACAGAGCCTGCAGGCGGCCCTGCAACTGCTGAGCACTTCGGCCGCCAAGTATCCCTTCGAGAAAATTCTCTCGCACCACTACCCCTTCGATGCGATCGACCAGGCGTTTGCCGACCAGGACAGCGGACTGATACAACGCGCGGCACTGCTGCCCTGGGAGCTCGGGGGATGAGAGCGGTCGTGCTCGAAGCCGGCGGTGCCCGGTTCGTCGATGACCACCCGGTTCCGGCAGCCGTTGGTTCGGAGATCCTCGTGGATGTTCTCGAGGCGGGAATCTGCGAAACCGACCTGCAGCTGATGGCCGGCTACATGAAGTTTCGCGGGGTGCTGGGGCACGAGTTTGTCGGTGTGGCCCGATCGGGACGTCTGGCGGGCCGGCGGGTGGTCGGCGAGATCAACTGTCCCTGCGGATCGTGCAGCACGTGCACTGGCGGGCTGGGCAACCACTGCTCGCAGCGGACGGTCCTGGGGATCCTGGGCCGCGACGGGGCATTCGCCGAAAGGCTGGTGTTGCCCGAGGCCAACCTGCACGAGGTGCCCGAGGGGATGCCCGATCGCGTCGCCGTGTTTGCCGAACCGGCCGCCGCCGCCCTGCAGGTGCTCGAACAGGTGCCACCGGCCGGTGGCGAGTCGGTCGTTGTTCTGGGTGCCGGCCGCCTCGGCAACCTCTGCGCCCAGGCTCTTGCTGCCGCCGGGTGCCGGGTCCGCGTGGTGGGCAAGCATGACGAGAAACTTTCGATTCTCGATCGGATGGGTATTGCCACTTCGCGTCTCGACGACACCAGCCCCGATCATCTGGCTGACATCGTTGTCGATGCCACCGGGTCGGCCAGCGGGTTGCCGACGGCACTGGGGTTCGTACGGCCCCGGGGCACGATCGTGCTGAAGACGACCATCGCCGGGGATCAGCGGCTGGTGCTGGCACCGATCGTGATCGACGAGGTGACCGTGGTCGGGTCGCGTTGCGGTCCGTTGGCGAGGGCGCTGGAGGCCCTGGCCGACGGCACCTTCGATGTCACGCCGCTGGTCGGCGACGTCTATGATCTCGAGGATGCCGTCGAGGCACTGCAACGGGCGGGGTCGGACCGGGGCGTGGTCAAGCTGGTGCTTTCGGTGGAAAAACTCCTCTAGACACAGATCCTGCGGTTCTTACAATCCGCCCACTTTGCTCTCTCTCACTTTCCGTCGGCCGTCACGGTCGCGGATCTCCCGGGCGTGGTTTCTTTCGCAAGGATGTGCCAGATGTCAGCTCGAACGATGCGACCCGTGGTCCTTGGACTGTCGGCGGTGATTGGCCTCACGGTCCTGGCCGGTTGTTATTCCTATAACCCGTACGGGTACGGTGGGTATCCCGAGGTGCTCTCGACGATGCCTTCGCCGGGAACTGTACCGGCCGGGCCCCTGCCGCTGGGCGTGACCCCGATCGGTCCTCAGGCGGCGACTCCGACCGGTGTCTGGCAGGGAGTGCCCCAACCGTTGCAGGGACCGTCGGCGGCGGCCCCGGTGGCGATTCCCGCTCCAGTCGGTTCCCCCAGCCAGCCAGTCCCCATCTACCAGGACCCGACAGATCCAGCGACCGGGAGCGATTCGGAGAAGGCCCCGGCCCCGAAGAAGGAAACCTCGTCGCTGCGGATTCCCGCGGGAACAATTCCCGGCAGCCCGGTGATCAAACCGTCCGCCGCTGAGACCGAGGCCGTCGGCGAGGTGATTCCGGCAAAGAAGGAGACGCCGGAGAACTTCTTGGCTCCCGAAACGGCCCGCCCGATTGAAACGACCACGGTTCCCGCCATCGACGAAACCAACTACGGCTATGATGCCCGGGCCTACACCTGGTTGAAGGGAACTGTCGAGTACGACAAGGCCGATGGAGCCTGGCACCTGATGTACGCTGCCACGCCGGATCCCGACGACCAGTACGGAGGCGACATCTCGCTGGCCATCGATGCCCGGCTGGAAGGACTCAGCGACAACGACGTGATCTATGTCACCGGCTCGTTTGATCCCGACCAGGTCGACCGGTTCGGCAAGCCTCGCTTCCGGGTCAAGCAGCTCTCGCAACTCGCGCCGGTGAAATGATCGCCGCGGTCACTTGCGGGGGTTTTCATACCACACGACCCCGAGATTGTGGACCTCCTCGCAGGTCAACACGTCCAGGTCGCCGTCGGCGTCGAGATCGAGCAGTCGGACGAGATCGAATTTCACTCCGGCCGCATCGCTGATTCGGTGAACCGTCCAGTCGCCGGTGGTGGGCGATCCCCGGTAGCTCATCCAGCTGACGGCGCGTTTTTTCGGGTCACCACGATTGGCCATGACGAGGTCGGGTTGCCCGTCGCCGTCGATGTCGCCGATCGCTACGCCCTTGCCGTAGCGGAACGCGTCGGGCAGGCGGATCGAGTGTTCCGACCAACCGGTCGGCGTTTGGCGGCAGTACAGCAGTCGGCTTTCGCGGGCGGCCGAGACGATATCGGTGTGCCCGTCGGCGTCGAGGTCGCCGACGGCGACGAAGAGTACTTCGACTCCTCTGCCGCCGATCTCGTGGCGCCGCCACGGCTTCCGTTTCCGGGCGGTGGCCTGGCCGGGGTGTTCCAGCCAGTAGACGCCACGGCGAGGGCCTCGACGGTCCGAAACCACGACATCGAGGTCGCCATCGCGGTCGATGTCGTGAGGTTCCAGTGACATGATCCAACCGGCGTCAACCAGCCGGTGGAAGGTCCAGTCGTTGAGCCTGCGGGGATCCCGGGGCGATTCGAGCCAGCCGACACTGCCGCCGGCCCCCTTGGAGCCGACAACCAGATCGATGCCGTGACGACCGTCGACATCCAGCGGCAGGGCGTACATCCACTGCTGCCGCCCGGCGACGGCCGGGATTGCCGCGGTGTTCCAGGCAACCGCATCACGTTGGCGACGCCGGTCAGCGGGTGCCCAGTGGACGAAGATCGACCGGGTCCGTCCCTCGCAGCAACTGATGACATCGAGCTGGCCGTCACCGTCGAGGTCGGCGAAGACCGCGTCCTCGGGAGATCCGACGTTGCCGACGGTCACCCCCGGCCAGGGATTCTTCGAACGGCGGGGGCCGGGATTCAGGCAGACGCGGATCGCACCTCCCTGCTCCCAGCCGGTCGTGACGTCGGGACGACCGTCGCCGTTGATGTCGGCCAGGCGGACGCCGTCGGCCCCCCGCTTGCCAAGGCCGCGGTCGGCTGTATCGATCGTGTGCCGGGTCCAGGGCATTGCCGCAAACGTGGTGGAAGCAAACGTCGCGACCAGCACGAGGGGCGGCAGAAGTGAGAAGATCTGTTGGGACATGGTGAGCCCGGCTAGAGCTCGAAATGCCAGCCGTCCCTGGACCGCTTCCGGTATGCGGATTCGTTGAACCGGTAGAGTCGGGCGGCGCGGTGAGCGACGTCGGATTCGGTTTCGTTGAGATCTTCGAGGATGCCCATCTCGAGCACCTTCTTGCGGAAATTCCGCTTGTCGACTTCTCCGCCCGAGGCTGTCTCGTAGAGCCTCTGCAGGTCGCGGAGCGGGAACTTGCGGGGGAGCAGCTGGAAACCGAGCGGTTTGTAGCGGAGCTTGCCGTAAAGTCTCTTCTTGGCGACCGCGAGGATCTCGTCGTGATCAAAGGCCAGTGAAGGGACTTCGTCGAGCGGACACCAGGCGGCCGAGCGGGCGTCGGTGCCGCCACGTGGCCGATGGTCACTCTTGCGGACCAGGGCAAAGTAGGCCACCGTCACGACGTGGTACCGCGGGTCCCGGTCCGGGTTGCCAAAAGTGCCCAGTTGCTCGAGATGGTAATTGCGAATCCCGGTTTCCTCTTCCAGTTCGCGTCGAGCCGCCTGCTCGAGAGATTCGCGACCGACCTGAATGAATCCGCCGGGCAACGCCGCCTGCCCCTCGTAGGGTTTCTCGCCGCGCTCGATCAGCAGCACGTGCAGGTCATTGTCATCCCACCCGAAGACCACGCAATCGACGGTGACCGCCGGCATCGGATAGTCGTAGGTGTAGGTCCGGGGTGTCCCCATCGTGGTTCCTCGCTGCGATCGCCTGATAGTGTGATTGTCACACCCAAGCACGGGCGTGGTCAACCGGTCACTGGAACTTCTCGCGGCCGATCGGCGGGAGCTGCCGGTGTCGGCCGTCGCAAGCCCGTGACTAGGGAACCGTCGTCTCCTCGCTGAACCACTTCGGGAACGGCCCGGAGATGACGGTTCGCTTTCCGTTGCGAACGATCGACAGCTGCACCCGGTCGCCGGGCTGGTACCTGCCGAGTACTCGGCCGAGAAACGTGTCGAACTTGCGGACGCGGAGGATCGGCTCGGGGATTCCGATGACGACGTCCCGTTTCTTCAATCCCACGCTGCGAGCGAAACCGTCGGAGTAGACACTGGAGATCTTCACGGCGAGCGTCGTGGTCGACAGGCCCAGGTCCTTGCGTTGCGACGGGGCCAGGCTGTAGCCCCGCATTCCGGTCCGGAACGGGGCACTTCGCAGCGACTTCTTCCAGCCGATCCCGCTGACCCACCAACCGGGCTTGGGTGCCAGTGACAGCGTCTGCAGCCGCGGATCGCCTTCTCGATTGGGACGAAGCACGGTCACGCGGATCGCCTGGCCGTCGGCGGTTCGGTCCAGGGCGTAGCGAATGTCGTACTCGGAATGCACCGGCACTTTGTCGACACGGGTCACCACGTCACCGGCTCGGACACCTGCTGCCTGGGCCACCGATCCGGGGCGGACCGATTCCACCCGGTGCCCGTGGTCGCGGTGAATCGACAGTCCGAGAGTCTCCGGGAGAGGAAACCGGAACAAATCTCTACGGGTGAACCGTCCTTCGTGGAATGATTGCAGCAACTGGTACTCGCGAACCTTGTGGCAGCGAATGCAGCCCCTGTGGTTGGCCCTCAGCAGCGGGATGTCTCGTGGCGTACGGCGACCGGGCGTGACGGGTTGGTAGATCTTCTCGGGTTTGGCGTGCCTGGCCAGTACCTCGCTCATCGTGTGCAACAGCGACGACGTGTTCATCCTCGCATCCGGCTCACCTTCGTCGCGGCCCCCGTAACGGCTGTAGATGTTCAGGGCCGCGTCGGTGAAAAATGCGTTCCAGGTCACGTCCAGGTCGAAGGCGAAGTGGTTGAGATTGACACCACCGAGATGGGTGATCCTCACACAGACAAACCGGCGACGGACCGCCGCGATCTGCGTGTTGTCATGAGCAACCTGCTCATCCCAGACCCAGCACTCCGGTCAGGTCTCGCAGCGGAACACGATGAACATCGGTCGCCCGGTGTCACGCGCCACTCGCTGTGCCTCGCCGAGGTTGCGGTACCAGCCGTCGCCGGTTGGCTTCGCGACACAAGGCGTGGCCGAGAGCAGCGACAGGACCAGCAGGGTTGACGTGGTGTATCGCATGGGATGGGGCCATTGGTGGTGTTGTAGACCGGCCGCTCAGGATAGCCACTGGACTCGTGTCTTGTCATCCCGGGTGCCGTATCCTGTCGTCTCAGCGGTTCTGCTACACTCGACCCCGATGTCACGCGTCGATCTCCGGTTACTGCTTTTGATCGCATGTTTCCTGCCGGTTCAACTCTCGGCCGGGATCCCGGTGTCGGGTCTGCGAAGGCCGATCGACATCGTCTTGTCGCCCAGGGGTGACCGTGTCCTGGTGGCGAATCGCCGCAGTGGATCGGTGTCGGTGATCGATCGCCGGGGCCGCGGTGTCATTTTCGAGTGCCGGGTTGGGCGAACACTCTCGGCGCTGGCCGTCGTTCCCGGGACCGGGATGGTGCTGGCGACCGACGAGTCGGCTCATGAACTGGTTGGACTGGAGCAGGGTGACGGCGACCGTCGGTTGCTTCGTGTTGCCTGGCGATTGCCGGTGGCCTCGTACCCGGTGGCCGTATCGGTCACGCCCGACGGTCGCCGGGCGATCGTGGCCTCGCTGTGGTCGCGGCGGCTGACGCTGGTTCGGTTGGCCGGAAGCCAACGGCCCCGACCTGAAGCGGTCCGGGATCTGCCGTTTGCCCCGCGGCGGTTGCTGCAGTTGCCGGGGGGACGCTGGCTGGTGGCTGCCGCCTTTGGTGGCCGGGTGGCGGTAGTGGGCCGGCGCCTTGCCGGGCCGATCGCCGTGCGTTTGCTCGAAGCCCACAACGTGGGGCGGATGGCGATTTCACCCGACCGACGGCACGTGTTGATTCCGCATCAGTTGATGGCGGCCGAGGAGGCGACGACCGAGGGTGGTGTCCACTGGGGCGGTGTGATGCTCAACGTGGTTCGCACGGTGTCGATCGCCGCGATCGAGGCGGGCACGGCCGACCTGGGGTCGCGACGCGGTCTCGACTATGTCGGCGTTCCTGATCGCGCGGCCGGCGACCCCGTGGCCCTTTGCCTGGGAGCGAAGGGCCTGAGGGTGCTGTTGCTGGCGGGGGTTCATGAAGTGGTCACCAGCGAGGACGGGATCGGTTACTTCACGCGGCAGCGGCTTGGACTCGGGCCGACCGCCGTTGTTCTGGAACCGGTGGGGGCGCGGGCCTGGGTGGCGAATCGCTTCGACGATTCGGTCTCCCTGGTGCAGTTGTCACCGCTGGCGGTGCTGGCCAAGATCCCCCTCGGGATGACCGCCCGGCGAACGGCGGTCGACCGGGGCGAGGAATTGTTTCATGACGCGAGGCTCTCGAGTGATGGGTGGTTCAGTTGTCGGAGTTGTCACACGCGGGGACACACCAACGGGGGACTGAACGACAATTTCGGCGATGACAGCTACGGTGCGCCCAAGAAAGTGTCCTCGCTGCTGGGAACCCGTGATACCGGGCCCTGGGCTTGGAATGGTGAGGTGCCGCGGTTGGTCGAACAGGTCAAGAAGTCGGTGAGGCTGACAATGCGCGGCCCCCGGCTCGGATCCCGTCAGGCCAATGACCTCGCCGCCTACCTCAAGTCGCTGCCGGCGGCTCCGTCGCTGGCCGAAGCGCGGGGGACGATTGACACGGAAGTCGTCAATCGCGGTCGCGCCGTCTTTGCCCGTGCCAGATGCGGGTCCTGTCATGCGGCCCCGGCTTACACGTCACCACGAAATTATGATGTCGGGCTGGAAGACGAACTGGGCCGGACCCGTTTCAATCCCCCGTCCCTGCGTGGTGTCAGCCAGCATCGCCGGCTGTTCCATGACAACCGGGCGGGAAGTCTTGGCGAGGTGCTGGGTCGGTTCCGGCACGGTCTGGAGTCGCCCTTGTCGGATGGCGATCGGCGTGACCTGCTGCGATTTCTTGAGAGCCTGTGACCGGTGGACCGTTGCGAACTCGAGCGGCTCGACGGCGAACTGCGGTCCCAATGGGGGATCGATCTGCGGTCGATCGAAGAACCGCGATGGTGGGATGATCTGGCCCGCGAATGTCACGGCGAGCGGTTTGCCCTTTTCAGGGAACTGCAGCTTCGCTACTCGGAACGGGCTTGCGGTGCCCAGGCCGACGAGTCGCTGGAACGGGCCTTCTATGACCTGGTGGCCGAGGAGCCGTTTTCGGGATTCGTCCACTCGCATCGCCGCGGCGTGATCCTGGATGCCGCGGTGCTGGTCGACGATCTGATCGAGCGGGAAGGGATCACCGGAAGGGTGCTGGACGTGGGTTGTCATGTCGGGTACCTGGCCGCGTGGTTGGCTCGCCGGGATGCGGCGGTCGTGGTGGCCTGCGACATCTGCCGTCCGGCCCTGGCGGCCGGGCGGCTCCGCTGCCGGGCCCTGGGACGGCGGGGGGAGTTTGTCGAGGCCGACCTGTTGCCGGCCGGTGGCGACGGGCGATTCGACGTGATCGTCGCGATCGACGTGCTGCCCGAGGAACGGCAAGCCGGACTGCGTGGCCTGCGGCGATTGGCCGCCGGCCTCTCGGCTGGCGGCTGGCTGATCCTCTCGACCGGTCATCCGCTGGACGTGGCCTGGTCGCCGTTGTCGCGGGTTCGCGAAAGTCTCGACACGATGGGCCTGGGGTTTGTCGAGGCGGGTTGCCTGGGGGGGGTCGTGGCCGCGGGACACGAACCGCTGGCTCAGAACGTCTTCGTGCTGCGACGGGGTGGCTCGCAATCACTACCGGAGGACTGCGTGGATCGGGCACGCCGGGGCTGGTCGGCGTTCCTCGAATACACGTCCACGCCGGGCGTCGCCGACCGCGAGAAGTCCCAGGCGTGGTTTGAACTGGCCGGGACGCCCCGCGATTGTTAGACGAGTTCGTCGATCGGCTGGGAACCGTCGGCGACGAGGTACTGTGGTCGGCCCTGGAAGTCGTTGACCCTGGCGTTGGTGACGTCGATGCCCAGATGGTGATAGAGCGAGGAGAAAAGCTCGGAAAACTTCACCGGCCGTTCGACCGGTTCGCCGGCCAGCCGGTCGGTGGCCCCGATGACCTGTCCGTTGTTGAACGAGCCACCGCCCAGCAGTGCGAACGAAACACGCGGCCAGTGGTCGCGACCGACACCCTTGTTGATCTTGGGGGTTCGTCCGAATTCGCCCCAGATACCCACCAGCGTGTCCTCGAGCAGGCCCCGTTGTTCGAGATCCTCCATCAGCGCCGTCAGGGCGCCGTCGAGCACGGGGTGATCCTCTCGCTGACGGTTGAAGATCGTCCCGTAGGAACTGCCGTGCCAGTCCCACTTGCTGTAGTTGACCGTCACGACCCGGGCCCCGGCTTCGATCAGCCGGCGAGCCGTCAGGAAACTTTGCGGCACACGCGGGGCTCCGTTGCCGTCGATCATCACCTTCGGATTGCCGGTGCCGTAACGTGCCCGGACGGCGTCGCTTTCCTGGGAGAGGTCCAGGGCCCTGGCCAGGCGCGAGGAGGTCAGGACACCGAGGGCCTGTTCGGTGAACGCGTCGTGACCGGCCATCATGCCGCTCGAATCGGCCTCGCGCTGGAAGCGATCCAGGCTCTTTCGCAGCAGCGCCCGGTCACCGAGTCGGTCGTGAGTGATCCCGTTGAGCACCAGGTCGGCCCGGCCCGGCCCGAGTGGACGGAACGGCGAGTGCGGGACACCAAGAAAGCCGGGGCTGGGCTCGTTGTAGGGACCGTGCGTACAGGTGTAGCAGAGGCTGACGTAGGGTGGGATGCTTGGATGCAACGGACCCAGCAACTTGCTGGCGACCGCCCCCGGCGTGGGCCAATCACCCGGCGGCATCGGCAACCGCTGGTTGAAACCGGTGTAACTCTGAAACGCGTTGTGTTCGGGTTGGGCGTCGCAGATCGAGCGGATGATGGTGAACTTGTCCATCATCTTCGCGAGTTTCGGCAGGTGCTCCCCGATTTCGATCCCCGGCACGTTGGTCCGGATCGGGTTGAACTCGCCGCGGATCCCGGCCGGGGCATCCGGCTTCAGGTCAAACATGTCCTGGTGCGGTGGCCCACCCACCAGGTAGATGAAGATGACCGACTTGTTCGAGTCCCGTTTTCCCTGGGCCGCCTCGATTGCCAGGAGGTCGGCCAAGGACAGTCCGAGACCCAGGCCGCCAACCTGGAGGAAGTTGCGGCGTGAAAGACCATCGCAGAAGTTGTCGCCGTGACTGGCTGGCCCGAGGATCTTCAACATGAGATGGTGTCCTGTGGAATTCGTCCGGTCCCTGATTATATCAATCGGCATTTATGAGGCCAGTTGAATCAGTGATTCCGTGCGAAGTGGGAAATCCGGTGACGCGCTAGCGACGTGTTTTTATGACGACAACAAGGGTTTTCCGGCCCCGGCCCCTTGAAGCTCTCGGCCGGGAGTTGTTTGAAGCCGCGGGGGCGAGCCGGGAGGAGGCTCGGATCGTGACCGGGCACCTGGTGGAAAGCAGCCTGATGGGCCACGATTCACACGGGATCCTGAGGTTACCCGAGTACCTGGACTTTGTGGCCGACGGTTCGATCGTGCCGGGGGCGGAGATCGAGATCGATCGGCGATCACCGACTTCGGCCGTGATCGACTGCGGCCGTGGGTTCGGGCCCGTCGGCGGAATTCGGGCGGTCGAACTGGCCATGGAACTGGCGCGCGACGCAGGAACCGGCTGTGTCGTCACCCGCCGTTGCAACCACGTGGCACGCTTGGGTGCGTATGTGCAGGCGGCGGCCGACAAGGCCCTGGTGGCCCTGGCCTTCTGCAATTCACCGATCCACGGTCACTTCGTGTTGCCGGTCGGCGGTCGCGAGGGACGGTTGGCAACCAACCCGATTGCCTATGCTCTTCCCACCGATGGCGACCCGATCCTCGCCGATTTTTCGACATCGGTTGCCCCCGAGGGCAAGATCCGTGTTTACCGGAATCGGGGCGAGATGTTGCCCGAGGGCTGGGTGCAGGATGCCGACGGGCAGCCGACGACGGATCCCGAGCGATTTTACGGATCGCCCCGCGGTGGAATCCTCCCGCTGGGAGGCGTTGCGGCTCACAAGGGCTATGCCCTGGGGCTGCTTGTCGAACTGCTGGGCAGCACGCTTGCCGGCCTGCAATGTGACGATCCTCGCCCCGGGGCCAACGGGGTTTGTTTCCTGGTGATCGATCCGTCTCGGTTCGTCGCCGAACACGAGTACCGGCGACTGGTGTCCGGGACGCGTGATTACATGAAGAGCTCGGCACCGGTCCCGGGTGTCGACGAGGTATTGGTGCCCGGCGAACTGGAGTTCCAGATGAAACAAAGGCGGATGGCCGAGGGGATCCCGGTCGATCCGGTGGCGTGGGAGCAGATCGAGAAGCACGCCCGGCGGCTGGGTATCCCGTTGCCCGTCCCCGAGCCGGGGACTTGAGACACCGGGGACCGTTGCGACACTGGGGGGAAAAACAAGAGAATGTCCGAAAGGCAGATTGTCTTCGGCGGGATCGCGTTCTGGGATGTGGCGATGCCGATGTGTCGCCGAACAACCAGAGTTTGAACATCCTTCAGGTAAGGAAAAAATACCATGGGGACTCCAGCGTCACTGATTTCCGATCTCGGGCTGACAACGGCCCTCGTCGGAGCGGCTCCACTTGTTCTTTTCGCGTTCGGCATCATGTATGTGCTGGCCGATCTTCGTCACTCCCGCGGTGGAGAGCGTGACCCGTTGCTGGGTGCCCAGGTCGCCCTGACACTGTTCATGACGATCGGTTTTCAACTGCTGTTGCTTTCTTCGGGAATGGCCCTGGGCCAGACGTTGAAGGGGAAGGTTTCGTCGTTCGACGAAAAAGTCAATGCCCTGAACACGACACCAGCGGTTGCCAGTAGCGGCGATGATTCCAAGCTCGCGGGAGTTGATTCCGGCACGCTGGCCCTGATGGCCACCGGTGGATTCACGCTGTTGTATGCAGCCGTGCTCTACCTGCTCCGTGTTCGCCGCAACAGTCATGGTCGGGTGGGGCGGCAGGCGGCCGGTATCAATGCCGTCGTCACGGGACTGGGGTTGCTGATTTCGCTGGGCAGCCTGCTGCTGATGGTCTTTGCCAGGCTGTCGGGATCGAGCACTTTGGCCTGGGACAACTGGCTGTTTCAGAGCGGAGCCGACGACACGCTGGCCTTCATGTTGGTCTACCTGTTCGGGAATTTGTTGACACTCTCGGTCATCATGAAGAAGTCGGCCGTCGATGCGGCTGACGTGGCCATCGAGGCGGCTGAGATTGTCGAGGTGGCCGAGGTGGCCGAGGTTGTCGAGGTGGCCGAGGAGTAAGACGGGGGCGCCGAAAAAAAACACCCGCTGTCGCAGAGCGACAGCGGGTGTTGCCAGCGAGGCCGACGGGACTTGAACCCGCAACCCCCGGATCGACAGTCCGGTACTCTAACCAATTGAGCTACGGCCCCTGACCGTCCGACCGGATCGAGACCCGATCGACTCGCACGATTCTAGCCGGAGGCGTTGCAAGGTCAAGAGATGGCGCCGACGGCGCACTCGGTTCGGATTCCCGGTAGAATGGTCGGTCGGGTCCGACGACGTGACTTCAACCGGAGCGAAACGATGATCCGCCGTCGCCTGATCACAGTCATGACCGTTGGTCTGGTCATGGCCACATCTCTCCCGGCCGCCGAGCGAATCACCCGGGACCAGGCCAGGGTGGCACTGCGGAAGGCGGTTGGCTTTTTCCGCAACACCGTCTCGGCCGACGGCGGGTATCTCTGGCGTTACAGTCATGACCTGGCCCGTCGCGAGGGCGAGGGCCGGGCGAACCGTGGGACTTCGTGGGTTCAGCCGTCGGGAACGCCGACCGTCGGCGAGGGGTTGCTCGAGGCCTGGCTCACCTGCGGTGAGACCGTGCTCCGTGACGCGGCTGTCCACGCCGGCCATCATCTCGCCGGGGGACAACTGCTCTCCGGCGGTTGGGATTACCGGATTGAAACCGATCCCGCGCTTCGCAAGGCCTACGCCTACCGACTTGGTGGTAACCCCAGGGGGCGCAACCGCACGACGCTGGATGACAACACCACGCAATCAGCTCTTCGGTTCCTGATGCACCTGGACCGCGCGCTGGACTACAGGGACGCCACGATTCACTCGGCCGTTGAATTCAGCCTCGCCTCGCTGATCAAGGCCCAGTTTCCCAACGGGGCCTGGTCGCAGCGCTACAGCGAGTTTCCCGATCCCGCGAAGTTCCCCGTTCGCAAGGCCGGCTATCCCCGGTCCTGGTCGCGAGTCTTCCCCAAGAAGCGGTACTACACCTTCTACACGTTCAATGACAATTCGATCGCCGACGTGGTCCGGACGATGATCGAGGCGTCGGAAATCTACGGGAACCGTCGCTGCCGTGCCGCTGCCGAGAAGGCCGGCGACTTCATTCTGCTGGCCCAGATGCCCGATCCCCAGCCGGCCTGGGCCCAGCAATACGATCTCGAGATGCATCCCGCCTGGGCCCGCAAGTTCGAGCCACCCTCGGTGACCGGTGGCGAATCACAGGGCGTGATGCACACGCTGATCTTTCTCTACCTGAAAACCGGCCGGCAGGAATTCCTCGACGCGGTTCCCCGGGCACTGGAGTACCTGCGGAAGTCCGAGATCGGCCCCGGGAAGCTGGCAAGATTCTACGAGTTGAAGACCAACCGGCCACTGTATTTCACGAGGCAGTACAAGCTGGTCTACACCGACGACGACCTGCCGACGCACTATGGCTTCCAGGTCAACTCGAACCTCAACGCGGTCGAAGCCGCCTGGCGGCGTGCGAAACAGAGTGGACCCGCAAAGCCGGTCGATCGGAAAGCCCTGCCACCCCGCAAGAAGACCAGGCTGACGGCGACGATCGAAGGCCGGGCACTGGCGGCAATCAAGGCGATGGACGGGCGGGGCGCGTGGGTCGAGCAGGGCAAACTGAAATACCACGGCGACGACGATCCCACGACGAAGATCATCACGACCACGACGTTCGTCCGGCACGTGACCGCCCTGGCCGTCTACCTGGCGGCCGACCGCTAGTCGCCGATCGACCCCTCGACAACCGCCCGCATCTTCTCGAGTCCCTCGCGGGCCACGTCGGCCGGGTCACGGGCCCACAGATCCTCGCGGAACAGTTCCAGCGACAACCAGCGGTCGTATCCCACCTCGCGGAGCAGATCACAGTATCGTCCCAGGTCCATCATCCCGTCGCCGGGCATCACGCGGTCCGGGTCGTGCTGTTGCTCGCGGGGCGGATCGTCGACGCAGTCGTTGAAGTGAGAAATGGCGATCTGACCGGCCGAGAGCTTGCTGATTGACTCGACGCTTCCACCACCACGAAAAATGTGAAACGGGTCAAGGACGGTCGTGGCATCGGCATCGCCGCTGCCTTCGATGACCCGCAACGCGGCTTCGATCGAGTTCACCTCGTCGCTGAACCCCAGGAATTCCATGATCGGTTTCACGCCGAAGCCGCGACCCACCTCCAGCAACCGCGCGTACTGGCGGCTGCCCAGTTCGAAATCGACCGGCCCCAGCGGTGGACCGCCGATGGCGTAGGGTGCGCCGAGCTCGGCGGATTGCTCGAGTCGCCGCTTGATCTCATCAAGCTCCTGCTCGTATTCCTCACCCTGGGTATCCCACCAGCCTTTCAGGAAAATCGTCGTTGGCACCTCCAGCCCGTTGTCCTGGACCGCCTTGCGAATGTCACCCAGGGTTCCGCCGTGGAGCAGGTAGAGATCAATGTCGTCGTGCCAGAGTTCGATGGCGGCATAGCCACTGCTGGCCGCGATCGCGATTTTCTCGAGGATTGGTGTCGGTCGGATTGTGCTGGAATTCAGGCAGTAAATGAAATCGGCCATGGAGACTCCGTCGCAGTTTGCACGATGGTCTTTCTTCGACGTGTCGTGAATTGTACCCTGCCGGGAACTCTGCTTCCAAACAGGCCGCCGCGATGCTCCGCACGACCGCCATCGCCTTGTACCTGCTGGCCTCTTGCCTGGAGTGCGGATCGGCCGCGGCCGAGAAGATCCGCAAGTACGAGACACGGCGACTGACTCTCTACAGCGACGTTGCTCCTGCCACGGCTGCGATGTTGCTGAAGGCTTTCGATGACGCCTGGCGGGCCTGGGTCGCCGACTTCGGTCCGCCGCCGGGCGATTCCCCAGCGACGCCCTTCCGGATCACCGGTTGCCTGATGGCCGATCTCGAGGGCTTCTCCGATGCCGGCCTGCTGCCGGAAGCGATCGAACGTTTCCTGCAGGGAACCCACCCGGGCAAGCACCGGGGGAGCCGCTTCTGGATGAAGGACCAGCGGGGCGACTACTACCGTCGTCACCTGATGGTCCACGAGGCCACGCACTGTTTCATGACAAGCCGGGGCGGTCCGATGTTGCCGGTCTGGTACCTGGAGGGCACCGCCGAGTTGTATGCCACGCACGTGTTCGACAAGTCAACCGGCCGTTGGCGGTTTGCCGCGATGCCCGTCGATGTCGCCGCGATGCCCGGGTGGGGACGGCTGGGAATGCTCAGGCGGGATGTCCGTCGAGGTCGCCTGCCCCGGTTCGATGCCCTGGCCGGCTTGTGGAAGTCCGAGCACGAGAAGATCGAGACCTACGCCTGGTCGTGGGCTTTCGTTCGCTTCCTGGCGTCTCACCCGACCCTGGGCAAGTCGTTTCGAGAACTGGGACGGCATCTTGGGGACGGGCGATTCGAGGCGACTTTCGAGCGGGTCTTCCGACCGGAATTCGAGTCGCTGCAGTTCGAATGGCAACTGGCCGCCCGTGACCTGGTGCCCGGTTTTGATTTCCGTCGGGCGGCGATCCGGTTCAGGCGTTCGCAGCCGTTGCCCGCGAAGGGTGGCAGCACGGCGGTGGTGGCGGGTCGGGGCTGGCAGTCGACGGGGCTGCGATTGCGGAAGGGACGGAGCTTCCGCGTTGTTGCCACCGGTCGGTTTACGTTGGCCGAGAAACCCAGGCCCTGGGTCAGCACCGCCGACGGCATCAGCTTTCGCTACCACGCGGGACTGCCGCTGGGCCGGCTGGTGGGCGTTGTCCAGCCAAAGCGAGTGGCCGCCGATCGCCCGCCGAAAATCCACTCGCTGGGTTCCCGGGCCGAGTTCGTTCCGGAAACCGACGGCACGCTGTTCCTGAGACTGAACGACTTTTTCAGCGAACTCGCCGACAACACCGGGACGGTTGATGTCGAGGTCGTCCCGTCCGGACCGTGACGGGGCAAACCGTCTGGCTCAGAGACTCTCCTCGATAGCCATGACCAGGCGATCGATGTCGTCGGTCGTGTTGTAGAGGTGGCAGGAAACGCGAAGGTAGCGGTGCTGGTGGAATCCGGTGATCGGAATTTCGATCCCGTAACGTTGCTGCAGCGTCTGCTGCAACGGGTCGGTGTGTCCGTGGCCGGTCTCGGTGTCAGGCGAGGGGGGCAGCGGGATGGTGACCATCGGTCCGTACCAGTCCCGGCTCTCGGGCAGCGGTGGTTCGAGTCCGATCGTTTCGACCAGTCGCCGGCGGGCGTAATTGGCCAGGCGATGAGTTTCCTCGCGAAAACGTTCGAGTCCGTACTCCTCGAGAAAGGCGACCGCCTCGGGAACGGCCAGCCAGGCCGCGGGGTCACGTGTCCCCAGCCAGGTGAATTCGTCTTTCCAGGATGGTTCGCGACCGCTGACACTGCCGCCCCAGCTCGTGATGGCGGTCCTTAGCTGTGGCTGGTGCCTGCGGCGGACCCAGAGAAAGCCGCTGCCAAACGGTGCCGAGAGCCACTTGTGACAACTGGCGACGTAAAAGTCGCAGCCCAGGCGGTCGAGTTCGACCGGCAACATGGCGACGGCGTGTGGTCCGTCGACACAGACCGGGACACGCCGCCTGGCGGCAGCCTCGCAGATGGCCTGGATCGGCAGGATCGTCGCGGTCGCCGAGGTGACGTGGCTGGCCACGACCAGGCGTGTCTTTTCGGTGATCGAGCTGGCGAGTTTCTCGACCAGTCGGTCCCCGGACCCGGGATCGTTGAGCGGCCATGGCAGTCGGCAAACGACCAGTTCGGCCCCGGCCGCGCGGCAGGCCCGCTGCCAGATGCGACGGACCGCCCCGTACTCGTGGTCGGTCAGCAGCACCTCGTCGCCGGGCTCCAGGTCGATGCTGGCGGCAACGATGTTCATGCCCATGGTCGCATTGTCAACAAGGACCAGATCGCGGGGATCGCCGCCGATCAACCGCCCCAGCGCGGTGCAGCTTTCGTCGAGAAGTCTCTCGAGCCTGCGGACGAAAAACTCCATCGGCTGTCGCTGCAATTCGGCGGTCCAGCGGATCTGTGCCTCGCGGACCGGTCGCGGAGCCGGTCCGAATGATCCGTGGTTGAGGTAGGTGACGCCGTCGGGAAAGTCCCAGGCCGAGGCGATTGGTTGGGGAGTCACGATTGTGCCAGGGGTTCGAGAGATGGTTCACACCCGAGGGGCTGGGTGTCCTGGCCGTCGAGTTCGATGACCGTCATCGACTTCCATTGGCCGCCGACAAATCGCCAGAGGAAGCCCAGCCCCATGACGACGATGAACCCGGTGCAGGCTGTCCAGCCAACGTAGAGTGTCAACCGGTCGCTGCGGATGGCGATCCAGGTGGGCAGGACCATCACGACCCAGGCGGCGACGAAGGTCAGGACCAGGGCGAACCGCGTGTCGCCGGCACCCCGGACAGCCGAACTGAACACGATGATCATCGCGTCGAAGAAGGCATAGACGGCAATGAATCGCAACAGCATCACCACGTGCTTGCGGACCAGGGCGAATTGGACCGGGTCGGCCTGGGCCGCGTAGGGCATCAGGATCAAGTCGGCGGCAAACAGGAACATCGAGGCGCAAAAGAGCATGTAGACCGAGGCCAGGCCGAAAGCGGTCCACGTTGTTCTCACCGCCAACTCGGGTTGCCCTTCTCCCACGCGTCGGCCGACGAGTGTCATCACGGCCGTTCCCATGCCCAGCATCGGGACGAAGGCCATCGAGTTGATGTTGAAGGCGAGATTGGTTGCCGCCAGTTGCTCGGTTCCCAGTGTCCCCAGCAGCAGCAGGAAGACGGTGAACCCGGCCACATCGGCCAGGAACATCGTGCCATTGGGCAGGCCGTAGCGAAGAAAGCGGCGGAACAGCTCGGGATCGAATCGCCAGTGCACCAGGATGCCGAACCTGTTTCGAAGGCCCGGCCCCAGCAGCACGGCGATGTACAACACGACCGCGGTTGCCTGGGCCGACACGGTGGCGACCGCCGCGCCGGTGATTCCCCAGCCGGGTAGCGGACCCCAACCGAAGATCAGGACGTAATCCAGGCCCGTGTTCAGCAAGGCCGCGACCACGTTGATCCACATCACGACCGCCGTCTTTCCCCGTCCCGTGAAAAATCCCGACAGCGCGGCCGACAGCAGAAAGGGCAGGCTGCCGATGCAGAGGACCTGGAAATAGTCGACCTCGAGTTTCTGGACGGCCGGGGCGTGGCCGGCCAGCCGGAAGATCGACGTCGCGAACGGAGTCATCAGCGCGAGGAAAACGCCACCGGCCAGTGCCAGGTAGATCGCCTGCCACAGTGACGCGGTGACCCGTTCGAAGCGGCCGGCCCCGTCGTACTGAGCGACAAACGTGTTGGTGTAAAGCGCCAGGCCGATCGGTACCGCCAGCAGGCTCCAGTGCACCATCGATGCCGGCATCGCGGCGGCCAGCGCATCGGGGCTGTACCAGGTCAGAAAGACCCGGTCGACAACGTACATCAGCGTCGCCGAACCGGAACTGATGACCAGCGGCAGGGCCACCCCAAGCAGTTCCCGATGGCTGCCGGGAAGCGGAGTCGCCGCCGGAGTTTCGGCGTCGGCGGACGGACTGGTTTGCGACACGTCATCTGCTCGAACGGGGAAACCGCTAAGTTAGGTCGAGGATCCTGTACGGTAAAGGCGAGGACTCTTGCTGCGGGACTGGTCGTGGGCATTCAACGCGTTGCCAACCCCGTGGGCACCGGTTAGGTTGCCGGATGCACTCGACACCTGTGCCGGTTCCTATTTCCTGTTCGGGAATCTCATCATGTTGCGATTTGACCCGTGCCGCGCGTACGCGTTTGGCAGGTTGCCCCGATGGCGGCAAACGGTTCCAGCCACGGTGTTGCTGGTCGTGGTCCTGTTTCCGGCGCTCGCGTCGGCCGCCGTGGGCTTGCCGGCAGTCTTTGGCAAGCACATGGTCCTGCAGCGGGGCCGACCGGTTCCGGTCTGGGGAACCGCTGCCGCCGGCGAGTCGGTGTCGGTTTCGTTTGCCGGCCAGGCAAAGTCGACCACGGCCGACAAGAACGGCCGTTGGAAGATCTCGCTGGATTCCCTGCAGGCCGGCGGCCCGCACACGCTGGTCGTCAAGGGTTCCAACGAGGTGACGATTGCCGACGTGCTGGTCGGAGAAGTCTGGTTGGCCAGCGGCCAGAGCAACATGGCGATGACCGTGCGGCGGTGCCGCGACGCGGATACCGAGCAAGCGGCGGCGGACTTTCCGCGGATCCGGATGTTCACGGTCCGGCGGAACGCGCAACTGTCGCCCCAGCAGGATTTCCAGGGGACCTGGGCGGTCTGCAGCCCCGAGACAGTCGGCAAATTTTCCGGGGCCGCGTATTTCTTTGGCCGCCGGTTGCACCGGGAACTGAAGGTCCCGGTGGGACTGGTGAACTCCTCGTGGGGTGGAACGGCGATCGAGGCCTGGACCAGCCTGGATGTCCAGGAGAAAGACGCTCGTCTGGCCTCGATTTTTTCCCGCTGGAAGGACAAGCCGACCGCCGATCGGAATCGACCCGCCAACCTCTATAACGGCATGATCGAACCGCTGGTCGGTTACGGTATCCGGGGCGCGATCTGGTACCAGGGTGAACGCAATTCCCGGTCACCGGCAGCGGCGATGCTGTACCGGCACCAGTTGCCCCTGTTGATCAACGACTGGCGGAAGCGATGGGGCCAGGGGGCGTTTCCGTTCCTGTGGGTGCAGTTACCCAACTTCAAGGCACGACGTGCCGATCCCAACCTGCCCAGTTCGTGGGCGTTGATTCGTGAGAGCATGCAGCACGCGCTGCGGCAACCGGCCACGGGGATGGCCGTCACGATCGACATCGGGGAGGCCCGCAACATTCATCCGAAGAACAAGCAGGATGTCGGTCACCGCCTGGCACAGGCGGGCCTGGCCCTGGCCTACGGTCGTAGCATGGTGGGGATGGGGCCATTGATGCGATCGGTGACGATCGAGGATTCCCGGGTGCGGGTGCAGTTCGGTCACGTGGGCCGGTCGCTGGTCATTCGTGGGAAGGGCGAGGCGGTGAAGGGCTTTGCCCTGGCCGGACCCGACCGCCGGTTCCACCCGGCCGAAGCGCGGATCGAGGGAAAGACGGTCGTGACCTGGTCGAAGGCGGTTACCGATCCGATCGCGGTTCGCTACGCCTTCTCGGACAACCCCGAGGTCAATCTCTACAACGCCGCCGGAATCCCCGCGGCGCCTTTTCGGACCGACGAGTGGGAGATCGGGACGGGGCGATAACGGTGGCGACAATCCGGTGACGACCAACGAACCTTATCTGCTCAGGCTCGGCAACCGGTTGGCCGGGGGACTGGCGGGGATGGCACCCGAGCGGCGTGAACGTCACCGGGCGTTCCTGCTGTCCCGGCAACAGCCCGATGGGGGATTCCGGGGTCGCGAGGGCGAGTCGGATCTCTATTACACCAGTTTTGCCGTGCGGGGTCTGGCGATGCTCGGTGGCCTGGGTGAGGACGAGTGCCGGGAAATCGGCCGCTATGTGCTCGAGTGCCGCTCACGCAAGCTCGCCGTCATCGATCTGATCAGCTGGCTCTCCACCGGCCTGGTCGTCCAGCTGGCAGGTGGTCCCGATCCCCTCGAAGAGGCCGGGGAGGGATTTCTCGACTCGTTAGCCGAGCTGCTCGAAAGCACGCGAACAGGCGACGGTGGCTACGCACGCACGACCGAGGGTGCGGCCGGCAGCACGTACCACTCGTTCCTGGTGGCGTTGACCTACGAGTTATTGGGTCGAGTGGTGCCCGAGCCGAACCGGTTGATCCAGTTCGTCTACGATCGCCAGCGCGACGACGGAGGATTCGTCGAAATCGCACCGATGAAACGTAGCGGAACCAACCCGACCGCGGCCGCGACGGCCCTGCTGACGATGCTGGGTGGCATGGACGATGAGTTGAAAGCCGACGTGGGGGAATTTCTTTCGGTGGTTCGGGGCGACGAAGGCGGGTTCCAGGCCAACACGCGGATCCCCTTCAGCGACGGCCTGTCGACTTTCACCGGTTTCCTGACCGTCCAGGATCTCGGGCTTCCCGGCATACTGAAACCGAAGCGGGTCGAGGCGTACGTGGCTGGCCAACTCGAGTTTCCGACGGGAGGATTCCGTGGTGCGGTCTGGGACCAGGAGGCCGATGTCGAGTACACCTTCTATGGTCTGGGTAACCTGGCCTTGCTCGGGAACCGTACCGGCGAGGGGGCCGCTGAAACTCCTTGACGGTCACTGTCCCGGTTGAACAGCTCGCGCCGCTGTCGCAGAGGGGCGGTTTTTTTTCGAGCCGATACAGGGGGTTGACGCTGCCGGTGGGATCTGGGTAGAGTTCCAAGCCAGAATCAACCGTCAAAAGACGGTCGTGTAACACGGGAGAGAATGGAGTTTCCCACACCGCTGTTTCGCTCATGACGATACCGATCGGTCTCTCGGCCGGACTGCCGACAGAGATGGATCGCTGCAGGCGAGGCGAGGCGCAGGGGCATGAGGCTCGATGCTTATCTGGGTCCGGAAGGCCCAACGCTGGTCGTGCATGCTCCGGCCAAGCTGAACCTGTTCCTGGAAGTCCTGGGCAGGCGAGGTGATGGCTTTCATGAGCTGGAAACGCTCATGGTCACTGTCTCGCTGCATGACACCCTGCGTTTCACGGAGGAACCCACACCAGCGATTCGGCTGCGTTGTCATGGCCGGGGTGACCTCTCCGAAGTTCCTTCCGGTGATGACAATCTCGTCGTCCGGGCTGCCAGGCTTTTGCAGGAGCACACGGGCACATCTCGAGGTGCTCGCATAGACCTGTGGAAGCGGATCCCGGTTGCGGCGGGCCTGGCGGGTGGATCAACCGATGCGGCGACCACCCTGGTGGCGCTCGACCGGCTGTGGGAGCTGGACTTGGCGCCCGAAGAGTTGTCATCGCTGGCTGCTCGACTGGGCAGCGACGTGGCTTTTTTTGTCAGCGGTGTCCCGGCGGCGATTTGCCGGGGACGCGGCGAGGAAATCCACCCGGTGCGTCTACCGTTGGGGTTGCCGGTGGTCATCGCTCGCCCGAGCGGGGGACTGTCGACGGCTGAAGTGTTTCGGCATTGCCAGCTGGCCGCCTCGCCCCGTTCGGTTCAGCCCTTGATCGATGCATTGGCCACTGGACGAATCGCCGCCGCCTCGCGGCTCTTACACAACTCGCTGCAACCAACCGCGGAAGCCCTGAAACCGGAGATCCAGCAACTGATCACCCATCTTTCTCACCAACCGCTCCTGCAGCCCCTGATGACCGGTAGCGGCACGGCGTGCTTTGGCTTGTGTGTTTCACACCGCCTGGCCCACCGGACCGCCCGGCGGCTGCGCGGTCAGGGACTGGCCCACGTGGTCGCCGGCCGATTGGGAACGTGAAGGAGAGACGGACGAGCGGAGACAACAAGGAGGACAGAGGTGGAGATCACGGAAGTTCGCATCAAGCTCATGGACGATCCGCACGAACGCCTGTTGGCCTTCTGTTCGGTCACGTTCGACAACAGTTTCGTTATTCGTGACCTGAAGATTATCCAGGGCACCAAGGGGGCCTTCGTGGCGATGCCCTCGCGGAAACTGACCGATCGTTGTCCGCAATGCAAAACGAAAAATCACCTCCGCAGTCTCTACTGCAACCAGTGCGGAGTCCAGTTGCACGACGACCGGGCTCTCAAGGGTGATGACGGCCGCGCGAAGCTCTACGCCGACATCGCTCATCCGATCAACTCGTCCTGCCGTGAGCTGATCCAGTCGCAGGTGATCGAGGCTTACGGGGAAGAACAGGTCCAGGCACAGCGGCCGGGGTACACCTGTTCCTACGACGACTACGACGAGGACCGGTACGCCTCGCTGGTCGATTCCGAGCCATACATCGCCGGGCGAATCGAACCGGCCGTCGACACGCCGACCGGGCCTCACACGGCCCCGGCCACCGATGCCACAGAAATTGAACCACCGGAATTCGGAGCCGGAGTGCTCTAGCCGATCCGGCGGTCCGTTTCGGCCTGCGGCAACGCGGGCCTAGCCGAAGTACTCGACCGCGTTGCGGAACACCGCCAACCCTTCCCCGTCGCCACGAAGCCCCAGGCGTGTCCAGCGGGGGTGCTGCGTGGCGTGAAGAAATCTCTCGGGGTGAGGCATCAGGCCAAGCACACGGCCGCTGGGGTCACCCAGGCCGGCGATGTTGGCGATCGATCCGTTGGGGTTATGAGGATCCGGGAGCAGGGGATCGGCGGCCGCGGGCATCGTGCAGGGGAGGGTGGTCTCCTGGCCATCGGCAGGCCGCTCGCGATAACACAACCCGACCTGGCCGTTGGCGAACCAGTCGGAGAGGATCTGGGGGGTCCGCGGGACGAGTCGTCCCTCGGCGTGAGCGATCGGCAGATCGAGTTCGTCGAGACCCTTCAGGAAGACGTTTTCGGTGGCCATGACCTTCAGCCGGACCCATCGAGCCGTGTAGCGGCCATTGTCGTTCCAGGTCAGCGTGGCGTCGGGCGAGTGATTCTCGGGATCGGTGGTCCAGGCCGGTGGCCAACCGTCGCTGCCACCGGGAAGAACACCGGCTTTGAGTAGCACCTGGAATCCGTTGCAGATTCCCAGGGCGAGCTTGTCGGCTGCCAGGAAACGTCCAATGGTCTCGGAAAGTTGTCCCCGCAGTTGGCTCGAGAAGATCACCCCGGCCCCGATGTCGTCGCCGTAGCTGAATCCCCCGGGGACGCACAGCACCTGGTAGCCGTCGAGCCGGGTCGGATCTTCGAGAACCCGGAACAGGTGCACTCGATCGGCCACCGCACCACAACTGGTGAATGCGTGTGCCGTTTCCACGTCGCAGTTCGTGCCGGGAGCGCGGAGTACGCAAACGCGGGGGGTCGCCATGAGGATCGGCCCGTTTCCGTCCGGGGGGGTACACTCGAGAGTCAGTTTGGCAGCGATGCTACCGGTGACCCCGGTGAAAGGGAAGCGATGTCTGCAACGGCTTTTCATTGCGACCAACATCGGTTTAGGATCAGGGCCACGGACAGTCCAGGGGGAAGTGATGATGAGTGTGCTGAGAACAGGATTGTTGGTGGCCGTGTTGGCCGCTGATCTGGCGTGTTCCTCGCTGCAGGCGGCCGACGACATCGACGTGCACCTGTCGGCGATCGCCCGCACCGGACCCGGGGGCAGGGGTTCGGTTGCCGCCCGGGCCGCCCGTGAAAGACTCTCCCGCGAAGGGCTTGACCTTCTGCCCCAGCTGCTCGAGGCAATGAACACCAAGAACATCGTGGCGGCCAACTGGTATCGGTCGGTCTACGAGGACATCACACGTCGGGAACTGGCCGCTGACCCGGCTGCGAAGTTTCCCGTATCGTTCCTGAAACAGTACGTGTCAAACCCCAAGCATCAGGGCCGGGTGCGTCGACTGGTGCTGGACCTCATCGATCGGCTCGAACCCGGTTACAGCAAGTCCCTGATTCCCGGGTTGATCGATGATCCGGAGTTCCGTGACGAGGCGGTTGCGGTGGCACTGGTTCGGGGCGACAACGCAAAGAAGGCGGGGCAACTGAAGCGGGCGATCGCCGCGTACGAGTCGGCTTTCCGCTCGGCGCGCAATCCGTCCCAGGTCAGCTCGGCCGCCGGCAAGTTGAAGTCGGTCGACCGGCAGGTCAGCGTGGTGGCGCACATGGGGTTTGTCACCGACTGGTTCTTTCTGGGCCCGTTCGACGCCCCCGGGACGACCGGGTTCGACTTGGTCTTGCCGCCGGAGAAACAGGTTGCCACGGGCGTTGTCCTCAAGGACACCTACAAGGGCAAAGGCGGCGGACGGATTGGCTGGAAGCGGTTTCAAACGCCCGACCCGTTTGGCCAGACCAACCTGATCCAGGTGATCGCCCCGGTCAAGGAGGCCGTCGGCTATGCCTACACCGAGATCAATTCGCCTCGCAACCAGACCGTGCAGCTGCGTTGCGGCGCTGATGACAACATCACTGTCTGGATCAACGGCAAGCAGGTGCTTCGTCGACTGCAGTGGCTCAACGGGACCCGGCTCGACCGCTTCCGTGTCAACGTGACGCTCAGGAAGGGAAACAACCGGATGCTCGTGAAGGTCTGCCAGGGTCCCCAGCACAAGAATCCCGCGGTTCCGAACAACTGGTCGTTGCAATTGCGGCTCTGTGATGCCGCCGGCGGCGGGGTGGGAGTGACCAACGGTCTCCCGCCGCTTGCCAGGACCGGGGCGGTTGACCTGCGACGGCGTATTGCAATCAAGGAGTCGGTTCGATGAGTTGGTGCCGAATGACGGGACGGGTGGCGTGGCTGGTGGCGGTGGCCGTCGGGCTGTCTGCTGATGTGGGTCGGGCCGAGAACTGGCCGGGTTGGCGTGGGCCAAGCCGCAACGGCACCAGTGCCGAGACCGGGGTGCCGGTGTCATGGTCGACGACGAAAAACGTGGCCTGGAAGACCGCTCTGCCCGGGTCGGGAATTTCGAACCCGATTGTTTTCGCCGACCGCGTGTTTGTGACGGCCTCGGATGGCAAGAACCTGGCCAACCTGCACGTGATGTGCTTGGACCGCGACGGTGGAGGTTTCCGCTGGCACCGGCGATTGTGGGGAACCGCACCCACGCGTTACCACGGTTCCAAGAGCAGCATGGCCAGCCCCTCGCCGTTGACCGACGGTCGACATGTCTGGTCGTTTTTCGGTACCGGTGACGTCTTTTGTGTCAATGCCGCTACCGGGAACCTGGTCTGGCATCGATCGCTGGCCGACGAATACGGAACGATCGAAAACCGGTTTGCCACCTCGAGTTCCCCCCTGCTTTACCGGGACATGGTCCTGCTGCAGGTGGACCACTACGGGGCCAGCTACCTGGTGGCACTCGATCAAAAGACCGGCGCGAATCGATGGAAGGTGGATCGTCCCGGTCGCTGGCTGTCCTGGAGTTCCCCGCAGTTGATTCGTGGTGCCGCTGGCGGCGACGAGTTCATCGTCTGTGGCTCGCAGCGTGTCGAGTCGTTTCACCCGGCCACCGGCAAGGCCTTGTGGACGGTCGGCGACATGCGCCGCGAGTGCATCCCGACACCGCTGTTTGCCGACGGTCGATTGTACGTCGTCAGCGGTCCCAGCGGTCCCTCGATGAAAATCCGTCCGGGGGGACGTGGTGACGTGACGGCGACGCACGTCGAGTGGAAGAACTCGCGAGGCGCACCGTTTGTACCATCGGCCATCCTGGTCGGACGGCGGTACTACCTGGTGACTGATCGAGGGATTGCGACCTGCCTGGATGCCGGGAACGGCAAGCTGGTCTGGCAAAAGCGATTCGGTGGTGGTTACACGGCGTCGCCGGTGGCCGCCGCGGACCGGATTTACTGGGTCAATGAAGCGGGGGTGACGTTGGTGATTCGCGGGGGAGGTGATCGCTACGAGGAACTGTCAAAGAACCCGATCGGTGAAAGTGTGTTTGCCTCGCCGGCCATCTCCCAGGGTCGATTTTTCCTGCGGACGACCCGGCATCTCGTCTGTTTTCGTGTTGTCGACGAGTAGAAGATCGTGATCCCGCCAACTTGTCTAGGCCCGCGGTCGACGCCGAACTACAATCCCGCGCGGTCTGCGTCGGGAGGGTGGGAAGTTGTTGATGAGCAAGGCGCGGTTGCGGCCGCCGGCATCGAGCGGATTGGCGATCCTGGCCTTGGTGTTGTCCGGCTGCCTTGTCAACCAGCACACGCGGATGCCCCAGCCCCGGCCCCGCCATCCCCGGGTGGAACACCGGAGCTTCGAGTTCCACGACCCATTTGCCAGCAGCGAACTGGGACCGGTTGGAGGTCCGAGGCCTCCCGGGATGGGTCAGCCACGCACCGAGGCACGGCGGGCCATGGAGCAACGGGCGGCACACGGCGGCACGCGGCCCCGGTCCTGGTCGGTGCCCACGCTGCCGTTCCTGCCCCGCTTCCCCGCGCCGCAACCGGTTGTGCCCCAGGTCGTTCCCGAGTAACCCGCCTGCCGCTGACCCTGGCATGGCTGCTGTCGGGGCTGTTCGTCGGCGTTCCGAGCGGACGCGTCCACGCCGGTCCACCGTCGGAGACCGCCGGGGTGGTGACTGCCGGAACCGACCGGGCGATTCAATCGGGGCTGGCCTACCTGGCGTCCCGGCAGCACCCCGACGGCTCGTTTGGTTCGGGACAGTCCTACCGGCACAACGTCGCCGTCACGGCACTGGCCGGCATGGCGTTCCTGGCCGGGGGTCACACGCCCGGTCGAGGTCGTTACGGTGTGCAAGTGGCGAGAACCGTCGATGGGTTGATCGGCGCGGCGCGGCCCAGCGGCTACATCGTTCGTGAACCCTACGTGTCGCACGGGCCAATGTACGGTCACGGTTTTGCGACGCTGTTCCTGGCCGAGGTTCACGGCATGGACAGGCGACCGGAGGTCCGTTCTCGCCTGCGGAGTACACTCAAGCGGGCCGTTGACCTGATCATCCGCTCGCAGAATTCCGAGGGAGGCTGGCGGTACGAACCACGCCCGGCCCGCTACGCGGATCTCTCGGTGACGGTTTGCCAGGTCATGGCGCTGCGGGCGGCCCGCAACTGCGGGATTGCCGTGCCGCGCGAGACGATCGAGAAGTGCACGGCCTTCGTCAAGGGGTGCCAGAACACCGATGGCGGTTTCCGGTATATGCCCGTTCGGCGTGACAGCCTGTTTCCCGTTTCCGCTGCCGGGCTTGTCGCGCTCGCCGGCGCGGGGATCTACGATGGTCCCGAGGTCAAGCGGGGCCTGGCGTTTCTCTCGCGATACGTTCCGACCCCCAAGAATCTCGGGCGGGCCCCCGACCACTTCCTCTACGGCCACTACTATGCCGTCCAGGCGACCTGGCAGGCTGGCGGGGCCACCTGGGCGACCTGGTATCCGGCGATTCGTGACCACCTGGTTGGCAGCCAGCAGTCGGGGGGCGAGTGGCGCGACCGGATCTGTCCGGAATACGCGACGGCGATGGCCTGCCTGATCCTGCAGGTGCCCAACAACTATCTCCCGATCTTTCAACGCTGAGGGGCGGCTGGCCCGGAGTCCAACGCATGCGTGCCACGGGGGGGCTGCTGTTGATCCTGGCCGGGAGTATCGGTGTGGCATCGGCTGATCCGCCATTGCACCAGGTCGAGACCGTTGCCGGAGAACAGGTTCGAGGAGTCCTGTCCGCGTTGACGAAGAGCGAACTCGTCGTCGGCACCACCCGGTTGCCGATCGCGCGGGTGCTGCGGTGGGATCGACGAGAAGCCTCTGAAGGGGACAAGCGGATTTCCGGGAGTTCCCGTCCCACGGGCCACGGCCGGTCGCTGGTGATGATGGTCGGAGGGGATCGACTGGCATGTGACGTGGTGAAGATTGGAGAGGAAGACATCGTGGTACGGTGGTCGTTGCCGGTCGGTCGTCACGATTGGCGGGTTCCGCTTGAGCAGGTCAGGGCCGTGGTTCTTGATTGGCCCCAGGACGTGAAGTCCCGACGTCGGCTGCTGTCACGACTCGATCGGAATCGTCAGGCCGCTGACATGCTCTGGCTGCGTGGTGGTGATCGGTTGACAGGAGAACTGCGGCGGATGACGCAGGCAACGGTGGTGTTGGCAACCGAGGCGGGGGAGCGGCATGTTCCCAGGAAAGCCGTGGCCCTGGTGGCATTGAACCCCGAACTGCAGGTTGTTGCGGATCGCCGAGGGCAGTTCGTTCGTGTTGCCTTCGCCGACGGTTCGAGACTGACTTGCGGTCGACCGACCGTCGGTGTCCGGGAACGGCTGGTCCTGGCGCTGTCGTCGCTCTCGGCAGCGGGTGGGACCTCTGGTTGCCAGGTGGCCGCGTCGGCGATCAGGAGCGTCCAGTATTTCGGCGGCCAGGCCGTGCGGTTGAGCGCGCGACCCCCGTTGCAGACGGTCCATCAACCGTTTCTGGGAAACAGTCGGCCGGCGGTGGTGAACCGGTCGATTGGGGGTGGGGCCCTGGTGGTCCGCAACCGCTGGACGGCCGACGGGCTGGGAATGTCGAGCCGGACGCGATCGACCTGGGCACTCGACGGAACCCGGCGCTGGTTCTGTGCCCGGGTGGCCATCGACGACACCGCCGCTGGTGGCGGTGACGTCGTGTTCCGGGTGAAGCTTGATGGTCGAACGGCCTGGACCAGCGGTTCGGTGACCGGTCGTGATCGGCCACAACAGGTGGGGCCACTGGATCTCTACGGTACGACCCGGTTGACGCTGGAGGTGGATTACGGTCGCCGGGCCGATGTCGGCGATCACGCCGCCTGGCTGGAACCTCGTTTGCTTCCCGGCTCCGGGCGGAAGCGACCCTAGGGATTGCGGCCGACGACCGGACGGCGTCTGAGTGCCAGTCGGCGGTCTTCGAGCAGATCCTTGAAACGGACGTCCTGGAGCATGGCGTAGAGAATCACGTTGATCGCGATGCGGAAGGCGTCCTTGCTGACGTAGCCGGAGCAGGCGACCGAGGCCTGTCGCTGCAGGGCACAGCTGATGTCGTAGCGGCTGTAGATCATCACGTAGCGTCCATCGACCCGCAGCCCCTCGAGGAACGGTTCTCCCTCGCGAACGACCGTGGCCAGGGCCGATTCCTTGCCCTTGCCGTCGGGGATGACACGGCGTTTGACCTTGCGGATGTCGTGGCCGAGTTCGAGCTGAAAGAGCTCGTGATCGACGGGGACACGTTCGAGTTTCACGTCGGGGTAGAGTTGGGCCACCAGTCGGCGAAAACTCTGATCGAATGGCCGGGCACCACAGATCGCGTCGGCGAACAGGAGCCCTCCGTTGTCGAGGTACTTGCGGAGTTGCCGGCGTTCGCCATCGGAGAAGTCAAAGCGATTGCGGCCGTGCATGAAGACCAGCGGATAACGGAACAGTGTCGGATCGGTGGCGGGCAACTCGCGGGCACGGGTCGAGGCGGTCAGGCCGACGGTGCGGTTGAGTGCCAGCAACAAGTTCCGGATCGCCAGCGGAGCGTCATTCCAGCCGCCGGTGTGACGCAGTTTCGGGAGTTTCAGCAGGCCACGCTCGATCCGGTCTTCCTGTCCCGACTGGTCGGCGAGTTCCTGTTGGTCGAGCTTGTTGGGGGGCTCGCGACCGGTGGCATAGGCGACGACGTTCACGCCCAGCTTCAGGGCCCGGATGATCATCGTTTTCAGCGGGACCGGCCGACCCGGCGGGTCCTGTCGCATCCACTTGTTCCAGAGGCAGGAGAGATCCTCGGGGGTGAAGATGATCACCGTGCGGCAGCCGAAATCGACCCCGTACAGCTTGATGCTCTCGGCCTCGGTGAACAGGTACTCGCTGCGGAAGACCGGGTGCTCGGGGGGAAGTTGCTTGAGCTTGGCTTCGCCGGCGGGGTAGAGCCGTTCGACGAGCCGGAACATGCCGTCGTGGAACCCGGCCCCGTTGCAGCAGTTGACCGCGAAGAGAAAACCTCCCTGGTCGAGGTAGGTCCTCAGCAGTTTGACCTGAGGATCAGTCAACTGGGGAACATCCTCTCCGGTCATCAGCTGCATCGACCCCTGCAACAGGTCGCGGACGCCGGAATCACCGGTGAGTTTGTTGATGTCGACGACCTGCCAGGTCATCAATTTGGGCCACTTGGGTAGCCCGGTGATGTGTTCGACCAGGTTCCGTGCGTCGTCACGGTGGTGATTCCAGTCGTCGTTGTTTCCGAACTGGAGCTTGTTGATCAGGACCGGGGCGAGTCCCTTCGAGAGGAACAGCAGTGCGAAGCTGGTCGCGATCACCGGGTCGTTCTCGATCCCCCCGGCCCGCCAACTGCCGTTTCTCTGGTTCTGACCGTTGACCAGGAACAGCGCCCCCTCGCGATACCAGTCGTGGTTGCCGAAGAAGCGTCGGCCCGAGAGCCGGCCGGCCCGTTCCATCCCGTAGAGATAATAGAGCAGCCAGGATTGGCTGCCGGGGTTGTGACCGACGGCGAAGCGGCGTCCCAGCCAGGTCAAGGCGCGTTCGAGTCGCCCGTCCTCGTCGGCCGGGGCACAGCAGTTGGGAGTGCCGTCGGGGTTGAGATCCCGGCTGTCTCGCAGCATGCCGGATGTTATCTGCAGGGTGGCGATTCCCGCGACGGTCATGCTCCCGGTACTCCCCAGCTGGCCTCCCCCGCCGGTATAGGACCAGCCCCCGTCACCGTTCTGGAACCGTTCCCAGTGCCGGCGGGTGCGTTCCCAGGTACGTCGATCGACTGCGATGCCGGCATGGACGGCATCGCGGAGTCCGAGAATTGCGAACTGGCCGTTGCTGCGATCGCCGCCGTTGCCGGGTCCGTTGCCCACCGAGTAATCCCACAGGCCCGCGCCGTTGCCGACGGCGACCTGGCCCTTCTGCAGCTTGTCGGCCAGTGTCTGGATTCGGCCCCGGTCGCGACGACCATCCTTGGCTGTCGCCAGGGCGCTGATCATCAACGAGACCTCGTAGGTCTCGTTGGGGAGTGCATCCAGTTGCCTGAGAAAGTTAAGGGCCTTGCGGACCGGTTCGTCCTCGGCCGTCATCCCGGAGTTCAACAGGGCGAGCAATGCCAGGCTGGTGGTCCCGACCGGGTTGCTCGCACGGGTCCGCGAGGTCCAGCTGCCGTCGGCCTGCTGGACACCACCCAGGAATTTCCTGGCCCGTTCGATTGAACGGACGACGGTTTCGGCTGTCAATTCGGCCGCGGGAGCAGGGCTGGGCGCCGCGAGCAGGATCCCCCACAACGGAAGAACAATCGACAGGATCACCGGACGGGAACAGGTGAAGTGCGGCATTGCTCGATTGACTCCCGGCACCGGAGCAGTCCATGATGAGCCAGCCGCCGGATGGTTGCCTGGCCGCGACCGTACCCGGCGGATCGCCCCTATCTTCAGTTGCTTTGTCCTCACCGTCAACTCCCTTACGCGTGTCTTCCTTTTTCCGCTGACATGGCTGAACAACGCGATTTTGACGACCTGCTCGAGAAGTTCCGGCGTCACCGCTCGGTGATGGTCGAGGAACTCCACAAGGTGATTATCGGCCAGGATGGGGTGATTGACCAGATCCTCGCCGCTGTTTTCACCGGGGGACATTGTCTGCTGGTCGGTGTCCCCGGGTTGGCCAAGACGCTGATCGTCAGTACGATCGCCCGCATCCTGGACGTCGAGTTCCGGCGGATCCAGTTCACGCCCGACCTGATGCCCTCGGACATCACCGGCACCAACGTGCTCGACGACACCGATTCTGGCCGTCGAGAATTCCGGTTCGTTCGCGGCCCGGTCTTCACCAACGTGCTGCTGGCCGACGAGATCAACCGGACACCCCCGAAGACCCAGGCCGCACTGCTGCAGGCGATGCAGGAGCGGGAGGTCACCGTCGGGCAGGAAACTTACCCGTTGCCCGACCCGTTTTTCGTGATTGCCACGCAGAACCCGATCGAACAGGAAGGGACCTACCCGCTGCCCGAGGCCCAGCTCGACCGGTTCATGTTCAACATCAAGGTTGATTACCCCAATCTCGACGAGGAACAACAGATCCTGACGGCCAGCAGCGTGGGCGAGGCGGTCGAGACCCGCAAGGTACTCTCGTCGAAAGCGATTGTCTTTCTGCAGCGACAGATCAACCAGATCGAGGCCGGGCCGTTGACGATCAATTATGTCGCCCGCCTGGTCCGGGCGACGCGTCCGGGCGACGAAGCGGCCCCGGAGTTTGTTCGCGAACTGGTCGATTGGGGAGCGGGACCACGGGCCGGGCAGTTTCTGCTGGCCGGGGGCAAGGCGATGGCGGCGATGAGCGGTCGGCCGAGCGTCTCGCTGGAAGACATCCGGCGCGTGGCCGGTCCCGTGCTCCGGCACCGCGTTTCGACCAACTTCCAGGCGCAGGCCGAGGGACTCTCGACCGACGACATCATCCGGCGACTGCTCAAAGAAGTTCCCGAACCCACCGTCGACAAGTACGACTGATGCCCTCCGTCGAAGAATACCTCAAGCCCGAGGTGGTCCGGACCGTGTCGCGGTTGGACCTGCGGGCGAAGTTCATCATCGAGGGGTTTCTCAGCGGGTTGCACGCCAGCCCTTTTCACGGGTTCAGCGTCGAGTTCAGTGAGCACCGTCGCTATGCCCAGGGCGACGACCCGAAGCTGATCGACTGGCTGGTCTACGCCAAGACCGACCGTTACTACGTCAAGCAATACCAGGCCGAGACCAACATTACCGGTTACCTGGTGATGGACCTCTCCGAGAGCATGGCCTACACCTACCGGCAGGAATTGACCAAGTTCGAATACTGCATCTGCCTGGCCGCGGCGCTGGGCTACCTGATGATTCACCAGCAGGATCCTGTCGGGTTGATCACGTTTGACGAGAAAATCCGATCGAGCCTGCCGGCGCGGAGCAAGCGAACCCAGTTGGCCAACGTGCTGGCGACACTGGCTCGTGCCAAGCCCGGTGGAGCGACCGAGATCGGAGACAACCTGGCCCGGATCGCCGCGATGATTCGCCACCGCAGCCTGCTGATGATTTTCAGCGACCTGCTGACCGAACCCGAGGCGGTTCTCCGCGGATTGCGGCAACTGCGGCACGCCGGCCACGACGTGATCGTGTTCCACGTGCTCGACGAGGCCGAAACCACGTTTCCGTTCCGTGGGCTGGTTGACCTGCAGGACCCCGAAAGCGGGGAATCACTGGTGCTGGATGCCGAGGGAATCCGCGGGGATTACCTGGAGACGCTCGATGCACTCTGCGAGCGTTACGAAAAGGAGTGCCTGTCGATGGGGGCCGATTACGTGCGGTTGGACACGAGCATGAGGTTTGACCATGCGCTGGTCGGCTACCTCTCGCAACGACGCGCCCGTTTCTAGCCCGCTCGTTTTCACTCCTTAGACCGTCGATCCCGGGACACAGTCGACAGGATCGGCACAACCGGTGCGATATCCGGGTTGCTGTTCGAAGCGTCCCGGGCAACTTCTTGCACGCTATTGAGACGGCTCGTAGAGTGAACTGCGGGCGATTTCGAATGGCCCGCAACACGGGATTCGACCCAACGGTTGCCGCCTCTCGTGCGTATGCGCGGGCGGGTCGCCTGACAGCCGCGCTGTCGTTTCCGAGATTTGACATCTCCTCCCATTCACCAACACGCGGACCTCCTCGATGGACACCAACGAAGCGGTCATCAAGATTCGGAACCTCTCGAAGAGCTACCGTGACTTCTGGGGACTGGAGAAGGTCCAGGCTCTCAAGTCGCTCTCGCTTGACGTGCACAAGGGTGAGATCTTCGGGTTGCTTGGCCCCAACGGTTCGGGCAAGACCACCACGATGAAGCTGCTGCTGGGACTGCTGTTTCCCTCCAGCGGCGAGGTCACGATCCTGGGAGAATCGGCGAACAACGTCGAGAAAAACGAGCGGATCGGGTACCTGCCCGAGGAGTCCTATCTCTACAAGTTCCTCAACGCCGAGGAAACGCTCGACTTCTACGGTCGGCTGTTCAACATGACCAAGGCCGAGCGACACAGGCGGATCGACCACTACATCGACCTGGTGGGGCTCAACCACGCCCGTCATCGCCAGTTGAAGGAATACTCCAAGGGAATGACCCGGCGGATCGGGTTGGCACAGGCGCTGATCAACGACCCCGATCTCGTGTTGCTCGACGAGCCGACCACCGGGCTGGATCCGCTCGGCACCCGGGACATGAAGGACCTGATTCTGAAGCTGAGGGATGAAGGCAAGACGGTGGTGATGTGCAGTCACCTGCTGGCCGATGTCCAGAACGTCTGCGATCGGATCGCGATTCTCTACGAAGGCGAACTCAAGGAACTCGGGCGGGTCGAGGACCTGTTGAAGGAACAGGGACGGACACAACTGATGACCTCGCGACTCGACGAGGCGGCTATTACCGAGGTCCGCCAGGTCCTCGAGAAGCACGGGGCCTCGGTCGAGACTGTTGACCATCCCACCAGCACGCTCGAGGAACTCTTCCTGAAAACCGTCCAGGAGAGTCGCGATCGGCCGGGACGACGTTTCGTGCCCGAGGACGCTCCTGCAGATGCCAGTGAAGAAGAGAGTGTCGAGGATGTCGGGCCGTCGGATGACTCACCTGCCGACGCGGCCGTCGAGTCCCAGGCCGCTTCGAACCAGGAGTCCCCGGACGCCGACTGACCAACATTCTCCCCTCCCGGGCAAAGACCTTCCATGTCGTTTGATTACGAACCCTTTGACTTCCTGGTCGAGGCCGGAAACTGGGCGATCCGCCTTGGATCGTTCCTGCTTCTGGTCGTCGTCCTGGCGTGCTTGCTTTCGCTGCAAAAGCACAAGACCGCCGGGCCGCGCCTGGTGTTCTCATGGATCCAGCGCTTTCTGCGCGACTTGATGCAGGTCTCGTTTCGGCGGGTCGGCGCGATTGCCCAGTTGACCTTCCGCGAGTCGGTCCGGCGCAAGGCCCTGTGGGTCTTTGGCATCTTCGCGCTACTGTTCATGTTCGGCAGCTGGTTCCTGGACGATCCCAACAACCGGGTTGATCTGCAGGTCAAGAACTACATCAGCTTTGTACTGACGGCAATCACCTGGTTGATCCTGCCGGTCGTGATACTGCTCTCCTGCTGGGGGCTGCCCGAGGACATTCGCAACCGTTCGTTGCACACGGTGGTGACCAAGCCGGCCCGGAAGACCGAGATCGTGATCGGCCGGGTGGTTGGTTTCGGCACACTGATGACGATCCTGGTCCTGATCATGGGCGTGGCGGGCTTCTTCTGGATCGACCGCGAGGTGGCTCACAGCCTCAACACGTTCTCCGAGACGCTTGTTGAGGGCGGTGTCGAGAAGAGTGTTGCGATGGTTTCCGGTGACGACGGTGTGACGGTCACCGTGACGGTCGATGAAGCACCGACGGTGACAACTGCCGCGAGTCGATCGGCATTGCGGCAGGAGAGTCCCGAGGTCTACGAGTTGGCTGAACGGGCGCGCCTGAAGGCGCTGAACCGTTTTCTCGTCGCCAAGCGGCCCGTCTACGGCATACTCAGTTTCAAGGGGGCCGACGGTCGACCGACCGAAAAGGGTGTCAATACCGGCGATGTCTGGGAGTACCGGACCTACATCGAGGGTGGCAACCAGTGGCGGGCGATCTGGGACTTCGAGAACGTCGGTGACGAATCGGGTTCGGACAGCTGGCTGCTCGAGAGCAGCTTCGAGGCATTTCGGACGCACAAGGGCAACGACATTTCCAAGAGTCTCCTGCTTCAGTATTCACTGACCCGGGTCCGGCGTCGCGTTTTCCAGGACGCCACGGGTCGCATGATCTCGGCCGCGGTCGTTCGCAAGGCCGGTGACGAGGCTTTCGAGGCTCACGTCGACGGCCAGACGGTTTCCGTACAACCGGTTTCGGTGTCGGCCCGGGCCGTCGAGGTTCGTGACAACCGTTACGTGCTGGTCTCCGATCCACTGGTCGTCGTGGATATGACCGAGGAATTGCGGGTGCCGCTGTCGAGTTTCAATATCAGCGAGTTCGGCGAAAACGTCACGGCGTTGAAAAGCGAGATCGACTTTTACGACCAGGAGAGTGGGGAAAGCAAGAAACTGAAACTCGAGGACCTGATCAATGACCAGGGTGAGTTACGGATCGAGGTCGCCTGCCTTGATTCGGGCCAGTATCTCGGCATGGCTCGCCGGGACCTGTTCATCAAGCTGCCCAGCAATCGCTTCGTCGTCGGTTACAGCAAGGCGATTTTCACCGTCTGGCTGATGCTGGTACTGGTCGTCACACTCGGCGTGACCTCCAGTTGTTTCCTGAAGGGCCCGATCGCCATGCTGTTGACGTTCAATTTTCTGATCGTCGGCCAGGGCTTCCGGCAGTTCCTCGAGAAGATCGTCGGGGGCGAGGTCGATGGCGGCGGGCCACTGGAGTCGATCATCCGGATCGTGCGACAGATCAACCTGACCGATGACCTGCCCGATACGTTGTTCTACAATGCAGTGGCGACGATCGACGAGTTCCTCAACCAGGGTTTGTTTATCGTGCAGAACATCATTCCCGACTTCCGGAACTTCCGGGTGGCTCCCTACGTGGCCAATGGGTTTGACGTTCCCTGGTCCCAGGCACTGGCTCCTTCGATCGGTGTCACGCTGGCTTACTTGATTCCCTGCCTGATCGTCGGCTACTACAGCCTCTCGTTGCGGGAGCTCGAACACAAATGAACCGCCTGTCTTCTCGGCAACGCAAGATCGCCTACTTCCTGGGTATCCTGCTGCTGCTGATCCCGATCATCATGCTGGGCAGTCCGGCCAGCTCCGCCGATACCGGTGGTGTCCTGGCACGGATGCGGCAGCCCGAGACCGAGGGGCAACTGGGGCTGGCCGAGCACAATCTCGGGCGTGTCGACCCGACCAGTGCTGCGATGAACCTGGTGTTGCTGGGACTGCGCGGTGTCGCGGTCAACATGCTGTGGATGGACTACATCGATCAGCAGAAGACCAAGAACTGGGCCCAGATGAGATCGACCACCGATTCGATCACCATGCTGCAGCCGCACTATCTGCAGATCTGGCGGTACCACGGCTGGAACCTTGCCTACAACGTCGCTGCCGAGTGGGATGACGTTCGCGACCGGTACTACTGGATCAAGGAGGGGGCGAAGTTCATCATCGACGGGACCGAGTTCAACCAGTTCTCGCCGGAGTTGCGGTACGACATCGGCCGGATCATCGGGCAAAAAATCGGCATCGCCGACGAGTGGCGGATCTACCGTCGCTATTTCAACCCCGGCGGTGCCCAGTACGAGGATCTGGCGGCCGACGAGAAGGGGGATCCAAGTCCCGAAAACCGTGGCGGTCCCGATCTGAAACTCAACCCCGAGGGCCTCGACAACTACCTCGCCGCCCAGAGGTGGTACCAGGAGGCCAACGACCTGGAAGCCCGGGGCTACGAACAGCACCTGATGATGCAGCATATCTTCCGGCAGTACCCCTACCGTTGCCAGCTCGACTACGCCGGGACGCTCAACCGCGAGGGCTTTTTTGGCGACGTGGCGCTGGAGGCCTGGCGGCAGGCCCAGGATGACTGGATCACCAAGTACGGCCAGGAGATGTTTGATACCGGACAGGATTTCAAGGTGAAACTTGAATTGCCCGGTGAGGCGGATTACGCCGAGTTGGCCCGATCGCAGGATGTCGAAATCGCCAAGCTGCGGCAACTGGTCCGCAACTTCCAGAACGTCGTCAACTACCGCTACTGGCGGACCCGGGCCCTCTCGGAAGCCGAGCCGACAACCGCCCAGGCCCATCGGAAGTTGTTCGAGGGCGAGGAATTGTTCAAGGAAAACGAGCTGACCAGGGCCCGCAAGATGCTGATCGAGGGACTCGATCAACTCGAGGAGGTGCTGGTCCGCTACGAGAACCTGATCTCCGAAGACCTGACTCTCGAGGAAGCCCTCTGGTCGTTGATGTTGATCAAGAAGATTGACGACCTGCTCGAGAAACCACCGGCGACCGACCTGCCCCTGACCGGGCTGTGGAACAAGCACATCAACGACAAGGTGCCGTCGATGCAGTTCGATTTCAACCGCCGCTTTGGCGGGCTCTAGGCCCGTTGACACGACTTCGGATTCGTCGCTACACTCGCCCCGTGACTCGGTCAGAGAAATCCAAACGGGGACGGATCAAACGATGGTACGTGTGGCAGGCGGGGAGCGAGTTCGGCTAGCGGTGGCAGTTGTTTCCCTGGCAATGTTGCTGGTGCCCCTGCAGGGCCTGGCACAGGATGGGGCTTCCAATCAGGAAGACGCCAAGCCGGCCGGTGCGGCAACAGGTGATTCCGCGGGCAAGGTGGCCAAGAAGACGGCCGAGACAAAACCTCCAGCGGCACAGGCCAGCCACGGCTCCGATACGGAAGAGCCCACGGCGACGATCGTCACCTGCTGGCTCCTGGTCCTGGGTGGTTCGATTACCGCCCTGTATTTCGCCCTGAAGTTCTTCAAGTGGATGAAGGAGCAGGACGAGGGCAACGAGAAGATGGTCGAGATTGCGGACGCGGTCCGTGACGGTGCCAATGCGTACCTGACCCGGCAATACAAGGTCGTGGCCGTCTTCTTCGCGATTGCCTGCGCCCTGTTGGCGTTCGTGGCCATTGTGCTGGAAGCCCAGCATCCGCTGGTTCCCTTCGCCTTTCTGACCGGTGGCCTGTTCAGTGGCCTGGCCGGTTGGTTCGGCATGAAGACGGCGACCTGGGCCAGTTCGCGGACCGCCGCGGGAGCCCAGAAATCGCTCAACGATGGTCTGCAGGTTGCCTTTCGCAGTGGTGCGGTCATGGGGCTGACCGTGGTGGGATTGGGCCTGTTGGATATCTGCCTGTGGTTTGGTGCCTTGCACTTTTTCACCGACATGCCCTTGGAGACGATCACCGTCACCATGCTCTGTTTCGGAATGGGAGCCAGTGCCCAGGCACTGTTCGCGCGTGTTGGCGGGGGAATCTTCACCAAGGCGGCCGACGTCGGGGCCGACCTGGTCGGCAAGGTCGAAGCGGGGATCCCCGAGGATGATCCGCGGAACCCGGCAACGATTGCTGACAACGTCGGCGACAACGTCGGCGACGTGGCTGGCATGGGCGCCGACCTTTACGAGTCCTACTGCGGATCGATCCTGGCCAGCGCCGCGTTGGGTGTCGCGGCCTTCCATGGCGATGTCCGAATGCAGTTCATGGCTCTGCTGTTGCCGATGATGCTGGCGGCCGCGGGCATTGGACTCTCGATTTGGGGAATCTACCTGGTCAAGACCCAGGAGGACCCCAGCCAGAAATCTTTGCTGAAGGCCCTGGCCCGCGGCATTGACATGAGCAGCATTGGTGTCGTCGCTGCCGCACTCGTACTGGTGTACGTGTTGCTTGGCTCCGACCACCTGGGCATTTTCGTTTCGGTTGCCGTGGGCCTGGCGGCCGGTTGGGTGATCGGCAAGTGGACCGAGTACTCGACCAGTGACGAATACAAGCCCACGCAGCAAATTGCCCAGCAGGCCAAGAGTGGTCCGGCCACTCTGATCATCGCCGGTGTGGCCGAGGGTCTCTACAGTGTCTGGGTTCCGATCGTCGTGATTGGTGCGGCGATCCTGCTCGCCTTCGGCTTCAGCACCGGTTTCGCCTTTGGGGAAGCCGACAAGTTCGCCCTGGGGCTCTATGGGGTCGCGCTGGGTGCCGTGGGCATGTTGAGCACGCTCGGGATCACGCTGGCCACCGACGCCTACGGCCCGATCGCCGACAATGCCGGCGGTAATGCCGAGATGGCCGGTCTCGACCCAATCGTGCGGGAACGGACCGATGCCCTCGACAGCCTGGGCAACACCACCGCCGCCACCGGCAAGGGGTTTGCCATCGGCTCGGCCGCGCTGACCGCGCTGGCCCTGATGGCGGCCTACGTCGAGGAAGTTCGCATTGGCTATGAACGTTGGGCCGACAACGCGGTGGTCGAACAGGCCGATGGCGCCGTGACCAAGCTCAACTCGCGGGCCATCGCCGTCAAGCAGGACGGATCGTCAAGAGCCTATCTGGTCATGCCTCCCGGGCGAAACGAAAAAGCCAAGGAATTGAAGATAGAGATCGCCAAGGCCAGCAGCGGCGACACGATTGCCAATGCCGGCATCGCGCCGCTGATCTCCGCGGGGTTCCTCGTGGAGAACTCGCGGGCCACGATCCCGGATTTTGTCAGGCTCTACGACGTCTCGATCATGAACCCAGCCGTCCTGGTCGGAATGTTCCTGGGCGTGATGCTGGCCTTTGTCTTCTGCGCAATGACGATGAAGGCCGTCGGTCGTGCCGCCGACGGCATGGTGCAGGAGGTGCGTCGGCAGTTCTCGGAGAACCCGGGAATTCTCGACGGGACCGTCAAGCCCGATTATGCCAACTGTGTTTCGATCAGCACGGCCGCGGCCCAGAAGGAAATGATCCTGCCGTCGTTGTTGGGGCTGTTGGCTCCGGTGGTGATCGGCATGATCCTGGGTGTCGGCGGCGTGATGGGCATGCTGGCTGGCGGGTTGACTTCCGGATTTGCCGTGGCGATCTTCATGGCCAACGCCGGGGGTGCCTGGGACAACGCCAAGAAGTACATCGAGGCGGGACATGGGGATCTTGGCGGCAAGGGCTCCGAAGCCCACAAGGCCGGTGTCGTGGGTGACACCGTCGGTGACCCATTCAAGGACACCAGCGGACCCAGCCTCAACATTCTCATCAAGCTGATGAGCATGGTCTCGGTTGTCTTTGCTGGACTGATCGTTCAGTACGCCCTGGAAATCTTCTAGGAGCGAGGCTGTAGCGTGAGTGCCGGAGATCCGACGATCGACATCGAGGAGACAGGAGAAACAGGGCCACCGGCACTGAGGTTCGAGCAGGCCTGTTGCGCGGCGCGGATTGCCGAGGACTACCGCAGCCGTGATATCGTTGTGCTCGATCTCACCGAGATCACGCCGATCGTTGATTTCTTCGTGATTGCAACCGGTACGAGTCGGAGACAGATTCGTGCCGTCGGCGAGGAGATCGGCCGCGTGTTCAAGGCGGCCGGTGATACCCGGCTGGGTATCGAGGGCTACGACAACAACTCGTCCTGGCTGTTGCTGGACTACGGCGACATTGTCGTTCACGTCCAGGACGCCGAGGCCCGGGAACTTTATGATCTCGAAGGTCTCTGGGCCGACGCGCTCCGCGTCGAATGGCAGTCGGACGCCGCGGCCCAGGATATCGAACCGGAATGAATCTGCTCGCCGAGCTCCGCCGTCGTTTTCAGCAGGCGCTGGACCACCTGGTCGACGATTCGGACGTTTACACTTCGATGGTCCGACCGGCCCAGGATGCCCGCTTCGGCGACTACCAGGCCAACTGCGCGATGCCGTTGGGCAAGATCCTTGGTCGCAATCCACGAGACGTTGCCGAGTCGCTGGTGGCGTCGTTGAAGGTGGATGACCTGTGTGAGCCGCCGGAGGTCGCCGGACCCGGTTTCATCAACCTCAAACTGCACCAGGAGTGGTTGGCTGCCGAGACGGCACGACTGGTCGATGATCCACGATTGGGTCACCAGGCGGTCGAAGATCCTCTCCACTACGTGATCGATTTTTCGAGTCCCAACGTGGCCAAGCCGATGCACGTCGGCCACCTTCGCAGCACGGTGATCGGTGATGCCCTGGTCCGGGTGCTGGGCTTCCAGGGACAGCGGGTGACCGGGGACAATCACGTCGGCGACTGGGGAACGCAGTTCGGGATGATCATCCAGGGCTACCGCCAGTTTCTTGACGCCGACGCCTACGCCGAGGATGCCGTCGGAGAACTGGCACGGTTGTACCGGCTGGTCAGCCGTATTGCCGGCTACCACGAAACGTCGGCCGCGTTGCCCGGACAACGTTCACGGTGGCAGGAGCGGCAGGCCGAGTTGGGTCGACTGGAAGAGATGATTGCCGAAGGCGACAAGTCCCGGAAGTCCGCGGCGAAGAAGTTGCGAGCCGAAGTGGCCGGGCTGGCCGAGACGATCGAGGCGGCCGAGGTCGAGCTGGCGGCCGTCGAGACCGACGAACATCTCGCCAGGCTGGCAGATCAACACCCGGAGATCGCCGAAGCATCCCGTGCCGAGACGGCCAAGCTCCACGCCGGTGATCCGGAGAACCGGGCGCTGTGGGAAGAGTTTCTGCCGTCGTGCCTGGAGGCGATGGACGCGATTTACCGCCGGCTTGATGTCGAGTTCGCCGAGCGGCTTGGCGAGAGTTATTACCAGCCGATGCTGGCCGATGTCGTCGAGAGTCTCGAGCAACGGGAACTGGCCCGTACCAGCGAGGGCGCCGTCTGCGTGTTCATCGAGGGCAACGACGCGCCGTTCATCGTCCGCAAATCTGACGGGGCGTTTACCTACGCCACGACCGACCTGGCGACGATCCGGCACCGGGTCGAGCAGCAGCAGGCCGACGTGATACTCTACGTCGTCGATGCGCGGCAGGGCGAGCATTTTCGGCTGCTGTTTGACACCGCGCGGCTGTGGGGCTTTGCCGAGACCGAGTTCACGCACGTCAGCTTCGGGACGGTGCTGGGCGAGGATCGGCGACCGTTCAAGACCCGCTCGGGCGACACCGTCGGACTGGAGAGTCTGCTCGACGAGGCCGTTGTTCGGGCCCGGCGGATTGTCGATGAGAACGACGATGCGAAACCGGAAGGACCGGAACTCGACGAGGCGACCCGGGCGGCGGTGGCCGAGGCGGTGGGGATCGGGGGAATCAAGTACGCCGATCTGCACCATAACCGGGACAGCGATTACCAGTTCAGCTGGGACAAGATGCTTGCCACCAATGGCGACACCGCCACCTACATGCAGTACGCTCACGCCCGGATCCTGGGCATCTTCCGTCGCGGAGAAGTTGATCGCGAGACGTTGCGGCAGGGCGGCCCGCTGATCGTGCTTGGCGACGAGGTCGAGCGGGCACTGGCGATGGCATTGAACCGGTTTGCCGATGCGATTGACGTCACCGCGACCGAATGTCGCCCGAACGTGCTGACGCAGTACCTGTTCGAAACCGCCAACGCGTTTTCGACGTTCTACAACGCCTGCCCGGTGTTGAAGGAACCCGATGCCGGTCGCCGCGACAGCCGACTGGCGCTGTGCGATCTTACGGCGAGAGTGCTTGCCAGGGGCCTGTCGTTGCTGGGGATCGACGTCTGCGAGCAGATGTAGACCGGGTCCGATGCCAATCCGGCCCCGCGGGGCATCAGCCGCGATTTGTCCCCTCGCTGCTGGTCCCGGCCTGGCGTCCGAAGATCATCCGGCCGGCGCTGCTCTGCAGGACGCTGGTCACGGTGATCTCGATTTCGCTGCCGACCAGGTTCACCGCCTGCTCGCAGACCACCATGGTTCCGTCGTCAAGATAGCCGACGCCCTGGCCACTGGATTCCCCTTCCTTGATGATCCGCGTCTTGAGCGTGTCTCCGGGAAGGAATCGTGGCTTCAAGGCGTTGGCCACGTCATTGAGGTTGATCGACTCGACACTCTGCAGCGAGGCGACCTTGTTGAGGTTGAGATCGTTGGTCACGATCCTTCCACCCAGTTCGCTGGCGACCTCGATCAGTCTCTGGTCATTCGTCAGGTCCTTGCGTTCGATCGTGGGGGCCCGGTAAACGGTCACCTCGGTGTGCGCGTTGTTCTGCAGCTTGGTGAGAACATCCAGGCCGCGGCGGCCCCGTGTGCGGCGGTTCTTGTCGTTGCTGTCGGCGATGTCCTGGACTTCCTTGAGGATAAAGGAAGGCACGATGATCTGGGATTCGATGATCTGGGTCTCGGCCACGTCGGCGATCCGACCGTCGATCAGGGCACTGCTGTCGAGTACCAGCGGGCGACCACCCTTGAGTTCCCTGGAGAACTCGACGAAGGGGATCACGAAGCGGAAATCATCCTTGGTCTGCAGCAGGAACGAGATGCTGATGTAGATCAACGTCAGCGGGGCCAACAGGCCGACGATGCTCCGGAGGTTCAGTCTCGCGTCGGCGCCGTTCTCCTCGAAAGCCATGAAAACCGGCTCGAGAGCCTGCAACAGCAGGTAACTCAGCAGCACACCCACGAGCAATCCAAAGTAGATCGACGAGATGATCTCGATCCGCTTGCGCTGGATCACCATGTCCATCAGCGTGACGAGCTGCGTCAGCGCCAGCAGTATGATCCACCACGACCAGGCAAAGTTCTCGGAGAGATCGAAGGGAAAGAGGTTGATGTAGGTGGAGATGGCGCCCAGGCAGACGATGAAATACAGCAGCCGGATGATGAAGATCAGCATGAGTCGGTGTGCCACGGCGGGCGGCGTCGAGGGAAGGGGCAGGACAATTTCGCCGGGATGGCGTGCGTGGAGGGTGGCGGCAGGTGGGCAGCGCCGGTGTGCCGAGGATGGGAGCGACGCGGCTGCGCCGAGCCTCATCATAGGGGGGGATCTGGAGGAAATCCACCGGTCACTTCATCCGGCGGCTGGTCGGCGGTGAGTAGTTCAAACAGCGAGTCGAGTGACTGGGGGATCACGCTGGGATTGCCCAGAACCGGCATGAAATTCGTGTCACCTTCCCATCGCGGTACGATGTGCCAGTGCAGATGACCGGGCAATCCGGCGCCGGCGACCCGGCCAAGATTCAGACCGATGTTGAACCCGTGCGGGGCCATCGTTTCACGCAACCGCCGTGTCCAGTGCTGCAGTTGCTCGACGCACTCGGTGACCACGGCCGGGTCCAGGTCCACCAGGTCACCGACGTGTTCGCGGGGGGCGACCAGCAGGTGGCCGTTGTTGTAGGGGAAGCGGTTGAGCATGGTCATGGTGTGTTCGCCGCGGGCGATCACCAGTTGCCTGCTGTCGTCGGTTGGATCTGCGTCGCGATAGCGGCAGAGGAAGCAACCGTCGTCGTTGTCGCTTGTGACGATGTAGTCCAGTCGCCAGGGGGCCCACAGCGATTGACCGGTCATGGATTCGGTTCTTTCGGGAAGGGGAATCAATGGCGGTAACGGTTACGTGTCGTGCTTGTCCGGAGGCGTTTCGGATTCCCGGAACCACCCGGCGATGGTGCTCAGGCCGCGAGAGATGGCCCGGCCGCTGAGCAGTTCCTCGGTCCAGGTTTCCTGCTCAACCGAGAAATTCGTCCAGACGGCGTCGATGTAGGGCTCCGACGTGTCGCGGAGCGTCTTGTAGATTCCCTGTTCCTTCACCGTCTTGAGTGAATCGAAGTAGTGGCCAACCATGTGCCGGTTGACCAGCCCACCGGCCACCTGGAGTCCCGTCAGTGCCCCCTGTCCCACGGTGCTGACCTTTTGCATGGTCAGCATTGTCAGGGCCCCGGAGACTCCCAGCAGGCTGACGTCTTCGGCCGCGGAAATTCCTTTCATCTCCTCCCAGTACTTCGCCATTTCACTCTCGGGGACAATCTGGGAGATGTCGGCGCTTTCCAACGACTGGCGTGTCGCCGTCAGGGTGGCTTTCAGGTCATCGATCGACAGCGGGGGCGTGTCAAACATGCCCGCTGTTTCGCCGGTGGCACCCTGGATGGCGGCGAGCAGGTCGTCGATGCCATTGATCGTCGAGTCCTCATCGATCAGGCCCTTCTCCTGCAGTTCGTCGGCCAGTTCCCGGACGTAGCTCTTGGTGCCGTAGGCGACATCGCTGACAACGGCCAGCAACCAGACCGGGGAACAGGAGAGCGAAGCCCAACCGGCAAGATCGACGAAGTTGCCGACGGCCTTGCGGGCCAGGTATCCCTCGACGGGTGGCTCGCTGTCATCGCTCGATTCGACCCCGCCGATTTCCTCGGTCAGAAACCTCAACGAGTTCCGTACGACGATGCCATAGGTTCGGGAGTCCTGGAAGGCTTGCGGCACCAGGAACTCGGCGGTTTCCTTGGCCGTTCCGGCGGCCAGCCCGACGGCACTTCTCACGGCGCGTTCGGGGAGCGAGAGCCCGAAGAAAAGATACTGCCCCAGCGAGTCGACCATCTTCCCGGCCGGCCCGTTCTTGCCGTCGCCGGCCATCGGTTCTTCAGCCGCAGCCACCCACTCGGCATTGCACTTGCTGCACTGCCAGCGCGACACCCCCTGGGTGGCCTCGGACATCCCGCTACCGCACAAGGGACACGTCCGTGATTCGTTCATCAGCCGCCGTTTGACTTAGACCGTTTCAGGCACCACAAACGGTTTGCGGTAGTTCCGGGTCAGCAATGCATTGGCGTCGGCGTCGTCAATGAACTTCTCGGCCTTGGGATCCATCTGCAGTGACCGGCCCAGGAAATAGGTGGTTTCCTCGAGCTTGTGTCCGACGGTTCGTACGTTGTCGCGGATCTTCTCGAGCGACGCAACCACCTCCTTGTTGTCTCCCAGCGAACCCGTCTTGCTGTTGAACGGGACGCTGGCGCCGAGACGGTAGGAGATGTTGCAGAGGTGGCAGAGGGCACTGGAGTAGTGGCCTTCCAGGACATCGGCGTTGAGGTCTTTGACCTTTCGGCTGCGGACGGCGTGGATGAAACTCCCGAAGGCACCGCCGGGAGTCACCTCGACCTTGGGGCCTTGCACCTTCACGGGTTTGCCGCCGTTCTTCGGGTAGAATGTCCCGTCCTTCATCATTCCTTCGGTCGTGTAGAATTCGTTGGTGACGATTCGGTCCATGCCTTTGTGCTTGCCGACCAGGCCACGCGTTTCAAACAGCAACAGCGCCTCGTCGTACTCCATGACGGTGACCTGGGTGTTGGGTGTTTGTCCCTGGTCGTCGTAGCCGAACCGGCCCCCCATGCTGACGATGCTCTTGGGCAGGGTCGCTCCGGGGATGGCCCAGCGGGCGACGTCCATCTGGTGGACGCCCTGGTTGCCGGTGTCGCCGTTGCCGGTGTCCCAGAACCAGTGCCAGTTGTAGTGCACCAGGTTGTCATGGTAGGGCTGGTCTTCGGCCGGACCGAGCCACATGTTGAAATCGAGTTCCTTGGGCGGCTTTCGCTGGGGCTTCTCGCCGATGCTCCAGCGAGGCTTACAGCAGTAGCCTTTCGAGACGGTCAGCTTGCCGTACTTGCCCGTGTGCAGGGCGGCAATCTCGTTGGCCCGGCTGCCGCTGGAACGCTGCTGGGTTCCGTGCTGGACCATTCGCCCGTATTTTCGGGCCGCTTCGACCAGCTTGCGACCCTCGGAGATGTTGTGCGAAAGAGGTTTTTCGACGTAAACATCCTTGCCCGCCTGGCAGGCCCAGATGCTCATCAGCGAATGCCAGTGGTTGGGCGTGGCGATCGAGACGATGTTGAGTTCCTTGTCGTCGAGCACCTGGCGGATGTCGGAGATCGGCTTGGGAGCGCGCCCCGAGACGTTCTTGACATCAGCGATCGCGCGGGCGTACTGCCGCGTGTCGGGGTCAACCACGTAGGCCACCTCGACATCCTTCATCCGGGCATACGCCCCGTAGTGCGATCGACCGCGACCGTGCAGCCCGGCCACCGCGACCCGCAGGCGGTCGTTGGCACCGATGATGTTTCCCGAGGACTTCGTACCGCTGATCGCGAACGTTGCACCCGCGGCCAGGGACGATTGCAGGAACCGACGACGATTCTGACCACTCATGATCTCTCCCTCTTGGAAAACCTCAACACGGTAAACTGCACCGGTGCGCTTATACATCAGCCTTGGGCCGGTGTGCAAGCAGATGTCGCTGTTGGGCAGCGTTCAATCGTCACCAGCCCCGTCGGCCAATTTCTCTCGGGCCAGGTCGAACACGTTGTCGAACATCGTTTCGGTCAATCGTCCGGTGAACGTATTCTGCTGACTGGGATGGTAACTTCCCAGCAACCAGCGATCTCCTGCGAGTGATTGGCAGGCACCGTGCGAAAACTTGGGTCGGCGTCCGTCGAACCACTCGCGGTCCCGGGCCAGGTCGACCACGACCTTCCAGGCGATTCCACCCAGGGCGAGCAGGACGCGGGCGGGAACCGAGTCGACAGCCTGGTCGAACCAGTGCCGACATGCGGCCAGTTCCTCACGCGAGGGCTTGTTCCGGGGTGGTGCGCAGTGGCAGGCATTGGTGATCAGGCAGTCGGCCAGTTCCAGGCCGTCATCACGCCCGGTCGCCGTCGGCTGGTTGGCAAAACCGGCCCTGTGCAGTGCCCGGAACAGCCAGTCACCGCTGCGATCGCCGGTGAACATCCGCCCGGTCCGATTGGCCCCATGAGCCCCCGGCGCCAGGCCGATGACCAACAGCCGTGCCCCCGGATCACCGAAACACGGTACCGGTTGTCCCCAGTACTGCTCGTCGCGGTACGCTCTGCGTTTTTCCCGGGCCACGTCGGCACAGTGGCCCCGCAGTCGGGGACAGCGGTCACAGGCAATGACCTGCCGGGCAAGCGTGTCGAGTCGTGTCATCTTGGAGTGGTACCAGGGGACTGGCAAGAGAGCCATCGTGCCACGCCGCGCCGGCCCCGTCTACCACGGGTGGCAACCGGCACGATCGTCAAATCCGCGTCACCCGGAATCGGCCCGCCGAATTTGCCGAAACAGGAACTTGCCGATTTGCCGGTTTTCGACCTACTATCTAGTAATGAAGAGGAGACGGTACCGGGCCGCGTCCGGTGTCGCGAAGCAGCGTGAGTTGCCCTGAAAAGGGACGGAGGTCCTCCCGTGACGAAAACCGGCCTGTTTTTTGCCTCGCATGTCGCGGCCATTCCCGCGGCGGCTCTTGCCTACCTGTTGATCATGGTTTTTCTCGACGGAGAGCGTGCCAGGGAGGTGACTGGGAACATGCCCCTGCTGATCGTTGTCGGCACGACGTTGACGATCTGCGTGCTGGTCGCATTGTTGCCGGAGGCCATCCTGGTTTTTGTCCGGAGCGGAAAATCGGGAGATGACGACGGGGACCTGCTAACAGACGATGCGAGTGGTGGAGACACCGGCGGCGAGCTCGACGACGACCCGTTTGCCGCCGATGACGATGTCTTTGCCGACGACGACGTGGAAGAAGAAGACGACGAAGACGACGACGACGAAGAAGAAGCGGATCTTGAAATCGAGGGGCTCGACGAGGACGACATCTTCGCTGAGGATGATGCCTTCGATGTCGATTTCGACGAATAGTCGTCAAGAACGACCGACGAAACCGATCCGCTCAGCTGCTCGCACTGCGGTAGCTTCTCAGCGACCAGTTGAAGATCAGTCGCGAGACGACCAGTCCGACGATCGCCGCGGCGGCGCCGATGACCGCCAGTCGCCAGTCGTCGCCGAGTGTCTGCAGCAGCAACCGGGCCGGGACGGTCACCACGACCAGGATCGGCACGATGCAGGTGAAGGTGAATCGGATCACGTCACCGGCGGGTGTCGCCGTGTCGTAGATGCTGCGTGGGTAGCGGGCAAAAACGGTGATGTAGAACCAGAAATCGTACAGGCCCTGGTTGCGTCCAAACCAGATCGTGGTACTCGCCAGCGCGATCATCAGGCTGTAGAAAATTGTCACACCCAGGCCGATGAACAGCAGGTACAGGAGTATCCCGCCGACGGTCAGCGTGATGGGTTCGGGCAGGTGAGTCAGTGAATACACCAGCAGCCCCACGGCCAGCAGGACCTGGTTGAGCATTGCCAGGTCCATTTTTTCGAACGAGATCAGGAACTGGGTGTCGATCGGCTTGAGCAGGGCGAAGTCAAGGTTGCCGGTCCGGATCAGTTCACTGAAGTTGGCGCAGTTGGGCATGAACAGCGCTTCGATCACCGCGTTGATCAGCATGCCGGTCGCCATGAACGCGAAGTACTGGTATTCGTTCCAGCCGGGCGTGATGTGGCTGACGTTGCTGAAGACGATCTTGAACATCACCAGCTGGCTGCAAAACCACAGGGCCCGGGTCGCCACGGTAATCAGGAAGTTGCCGCGAAAGGTCATCTCGCGGACAAGCGCGTTCCTGGCGAACGTCCTCCAGACCCGCCAGTAGTTCGGACCCGGCAGACTTTCGCCAGCGGGCGGACTGGTTGTCGCGCCGCTCATACCGTCTTCCGCTCGACGCCCCGGGTCCCCGGTTCGACGTGGCCGATCACCCACGATTCGATTCGTGATTCGACCAGCCGCCGCTGGATGCTCTCGACGTAATACGGGTTCACCACCAGCACGAATCCGATACCCATGTTGAAGACGCGAAACATCTCGTCGTGCTCGATGCCGCCGAGTGACTGGATCCAGTCGAAGACGCCGGGGACCGACCATGTCCCTTCCTTGACCACCGCCCGGCATCCCTCCGGCAGGATTCGCTCGAGGTTCTCTTCGAGGCCCCCGCCGGTGATGTGGGCCATGCCGCGGATGACCGTCTTGATCCGGTATTGTCGCATCACCGCCCGCAGCGGTCGGCTGTAGATCCTGGTCGGTTGCAGCAGAACCTCGCCGACGGTCTGCCCCAGCGACTTGACCGGGTCGTTGATTCCCAGTCCGGCCGAGTCGAAGACGGCCTTGCGGGCCAGGCTGTAGCCGTTGGAATGCAGACCGCTGGAAGCCAGCCCGAGCAGAACATCGCCGGGGCGGATCGCGGTGCCGTCGATCAGTCGCTTGCGTTCGACCACGCCAACGCTGAACCCGGCCATGTCGAAGTCGTCGTTCGCGTAGAGGTCGGGCATGATCGCCGTTTCCCCGCCCAGCAATGCCGCTTCGGCCTGCAGGCAGCCGTCACTGATCCCCGACACCAGCGACGCGATCAGCGGCGGGTTGTCGGCACCCAGTGCCAGGTAGTCGAGGAAAAACAGTGGCTCGGCTCCCAGGCACAGGCAGTCGTTGACGCACATCGCGACCAGGTCGATACCGACGGTGTCGAACCGTCCGGCCATCGAGGCGACTTTGACCTTCGTACCGACGCCGTCAGAACCCGCGACCAGCACCGGGTCGCGGTAGCCCCGCCCCAGCAGTCGGCTGCCGGGGTTCAGGCGAAACAGCCCGGCAAATCCTCCGGGCAGGTCCATCACGCGGGGCCCATGGGTTCGACGCAACAGCCCCGGCAACCGCTGCATCGCCTCGCGGTATTGCTCGAGGTCAACGCCGGCGTCCTTGTAGGTGAGTTGGGCCATGAGAGCGTACCGCGGCCGGTGTTGTGGAGTCGGTGACCGGCTCGATCATACCAACGCTCAAATCGTGGGCAAAGTGGCAGCCCCTGCCAATCGACGGCTACCGTCAGCAATCATCGGATTCATCCTCCCCGCTCGCTATCATGGTCCGGATGAACCAGCGGCCGAAGCGGATCCTGTTCCTGTGCACCGGCAATTCCTGTCGCAGCCAGATGGCCGAGGGTTTCCTGAGACTGCTGGGTGGGCCGTTGATCGAGAGCCTCTCGGCCGGGTCCAAACCGTCCGGGTTCGTTCATCCGCTGGCCATCGAAGCCATGCGCGAAGCCGGCGTCGACATTTCCAGCCAGCAGAGCAAGTCGATCCGGAAGTTTGTTTTTCCCGGTGCCGCGCCCGATGTCGTGATCAGTGTCTGCGACCGGGCGGCCGACGAGTGCCCCGTGTTTCCCGGCGGCGAGGTCGAGCGGTTGCACTGGCCGTTTGACGATCCGGCCGATGTCGCCGGTGATCCCGAAGAACAGTTGCACGCCTTCCGGCGGGTCCGGGACGGGATCAAGGTGGCGATCGAGGCGTATCTTTCGACATGAAGGCCGGCTATTGCACCAGCGATTTCATCTCGCGTACCGCGCGTTCCAGGCCGACCAGGACGGCACGGGCGACGATGCTGTGCCCGATGTTGAATTCACAGATCCCCGGGATCGCCGCGACGCGCGAGACGTTGCGGTAAGTCAGCCCATGTCCCATGTGCAGCACCAGTCCGGCGTCGCAGGTGGTCTGAGCGGCGGCAACCAGCGATTCGAATTCGCGGTCGACGGCCTCGGGCGTCTTCGCCTCGGCATACGCACCGGTGTGCAACTCGATGGCGTCGGCACCCAGTTCGTGCGAGGCGTTGATCTGATCGGCGACGGGGTCCACGAACAGGCTGACCTCGATTCCCGCCTGCTGCAGTCGCCGGATGGCGTCACCCAGTCGGTCCTTCTGCCCGACGACATCCAGCCCCCCCTCGGTCGTGATCTCCTCCCGCTTCTCCGGCACCAGTGTGCACTGTCCGGGTTTTGTCTCAAGCGCGATCCCGATGATTTCTTCCTCGGCCGCCATCTCCAGGTTCAGCTTCACCTGGACCGACTCTTTGAGCGCCCGGACGTCGCGGTCGATGATGTGTCGACGGTCCTCGCGGAGATGGATGGTGATACCGTCGGCACCTCCCAGTTCGGCCAACGCCGCCGCCCACACCGGGTCGGGTTCGATGGTTCGCCGGGCCTGGCGGATCGTCGCCACGTGATCGATGTTGACTCCCAGGGCGGGCATCGCGAATCTCTCTCGGAGGTAGCTGGCGTGACGCGGTTGAAGTTCCTCCGGGAAATTCTATCCGTCGTCGACCGGCATCAACAGTCAGCCCGCGGCAGCGGAAGAAGCAGGGGGCAGGCGGAATGAACGAACAGCAGTTCATGGGGACCGCGGTCGCGTTGTTGTGCGGAATCGGCTGGTACCACCAGCGGTGGTTGATCACCAAAACGGCCAAGGGGCAGCGACTGGTGCAGTGGTTCGGAAACCCGGGCGGGACCTGGGTTCTCCGCGGTCTGTTGGGGACGGGTGTAATTCTCGGGGTGTTGCTGGCCGGCGACGTGATCCGTCCGATTCAATGGTGACCGGTCGGTTGGAGGGTTGGCAGCGATCACCGCCATCACCGACAATGAGCGGACCCGCTTTACAGGTAGGAGAGTTGCGATGACCCGATGCAGAAAACTCGCGATGTTGTCAGTGACGGTCCTGGTGGCCCTGCTTGTTGTGGGAGGGGTGCTTCGGGCCCAGGGCGGGACCGGACAGAAGGCCCGCAAGAAGACAACGCGGAAGAAGACAACACGGAAGACGGTCAGCACCAAGTCGGTTGATGTCAAGGTGAAGAAGTTTCGAGAGTCGTTCGTTCGACAGGCGGCCGGATTGGCCCGCTCCTACGAAGAGTCCGGCAACCTGGTCAAGACGCGGCAGATGCTCGAGTTGATCCTGAAATTCGATCCCGAGGTCAGGGGCGTTCGCGACAAGATCAAGCAGATCGATGAACAGATGCTCTCGGCCAACGAACTCGAGGCCGAGGTCGATGTTTCCAAGGGGTGGGGCCAACCGGTTGCGGCGGTTTTCAAGGGGCAGCCTCTTCGAATCCAGGCTGCCGGTGATTTCCGGTTCGTGGCCAGCTTGTCGATCGGTCCGGCTGGTTTTCCCGTCGCCGATACGGCCCGGGACATGGCCGGGGGAATTCGCTGTGGTGCATTGATCGGCGTGGTCGTTCCTCCACCGAAGGCCGGCAAGCGTCCCAAGCCCGGTAAGCCCTTCCTGGTTGGTGGCGGCGGTACGATCACTCCCAAGGAGAATGGGCTGTTGTTCCTGAAGATCAATGCCCCGGCTGGTCACAAGTGCAACGGACGGGTGCAGGTGCGGATGACCGGCAACGTCCGCAAGCCCTGACGGCTCGACGACGATTGAATGCATCGCGGTGGGGACAGTGGTCATGGTCACTTCTGCACAGCCGCTGTCGGTGGGCCTGCTCGGGCTCGATCGCCACGGCCTGTTTCACCTGGAGCAGTTGAGCCTGCGTGGTGACCTGGTCCCGGTTGCGGTGGTCGCCGATGGTCATGGTCGGGCCGACCTGGGTGAAGGATTTGGTTGCCGGGTGTTCGAGGACCGCGTCGAGTTTCTCAGCGACGAGCGGATTGACCTGGTCCTGGTCACCGTCACCGGGAATCAACGAATGGCAGCGATCCGCCAGGTCCTGCTGGCGGGTCGATCCGTCGCCGTCTTGTCGCCGCTGTCGGAGGATCCCGCCGAGGCCGAGGCCCTGCTGGTCGCCGCCGAGGAGTCTGCTGGCCGGCTGTTGGTCCTTTCGCCAGGGCTGGGCGATGATGATTTCCAGGCCGCTCATGACCAGGTCCAGAGCGGTCGACTGGGATGTCCGATGACGTTGAAACACGTCACCTGGGGCTTCGCCGGAGCCGAGACCACGTTCGGGGGGTTGCCGGAACCGTTCCTGGTTGTTCTTGAACAGCTGCTGGTCCTCTCGGAAATCGGCCCATCGGCCGTCCTGGCCCGGACGCTTGGCGGTGCCGGAACGTCGGTGGGCCTCGGGGCAACGGTGACGATGACCAGCGGGGTGACCGCCGATGTCGAGTACCATCCGTCGAGTCCTGTACCGTTGAGGACCGGCTGGGTGGTTGCCGGATCGACGGGAGGTTATTGCGGTTTCGAGGTCTACACGGCGACCGATGATGACGAGGTCTATTCCACGCCGGTTCCGGTTCCACCGGTCGATCCCGGCCAGACCTATGACGACCTGATCGCGCAGTGGCGCGACGATGCTCATCATGCGACGGTGTTGCAACGGGCCGTTCGCCTGGCCGGGCTGGTCCACGCGGTGCGGCGGTCCCTGGACTTGGATGCGGTGGTAACACTCAGCGGCTGAGGAGGTGCGTCGCGCGTTCCCCGGCCAGCCGGGCGACGGCGTAGGCACAGGCGGCCGTGGCGACCGCATCGGAGAAGCACTTCGAGAGGTCGACGCGGTCGATTTTCGAGAGCACAGGGTGGTTTTCGAGAAGGCGGTGGGCCAGGAAGCAGCCACTGCCGCTGATGAGGAAGCGTTGGCAGGGAGCCGTGGATCGAGCGAGAACCCGCTGGAGGGCGTCTCCGATCCGCTGGCCCTGCGCCGCGGCAATCTCGTCGGCGATTTGCTCGAGGTCTTCAACGGACAGCTCGCTGGAATCGCAGCACAGCATCCTCGCCAGCCGGGCAGCCGCCCGGTGGCGGGTCGACGACCGGCCGTCGGGCGTGTCGTGGTCGGAGCTGTCTTCAGGGCGATCGCCGGTCAACAGGTACACGTCCGCGGTGGTCGCAAACGCTTCCGCCGCCACCCCGCAGGGATGGCCATCGTATGTGACCTCGGGAACGACCGCACACACCGGTGTTCGTGACACGCCAGAATAGACCAGTTCGCCACTCTGCAGCCGTTGGAGATCGGTCAGGCCGCGGGGAATGGGAACACCGTCGAGCAACGGGATGATGTCGGTCGTCGTGGTACCGATATCCAGCAGCAGCGCCGCTCCGTCCGGGGCCAGGCGGCCGGTGAAGGTCGCCAGGGCGTGCCAGTTGGCCGCGGACACCAGCAGGGGAATTTCCGGGGCGACCTCGGCTTCGACGAATTCACCGCCGGTCTGCCAGGCGATCACCGGGCGGTTGCCGGCCACCTCGACGATCGCCGACAGCACCGCCGCAACGCCCTCGGCCTTCGTCTCAAAACAGTCGGCCAGCTCGGCCGTCATTGTCACCGCGAATCCGTCGGCAGCAGGCAATGCCAGCAGCAGCCGGTGCAATTCCGCCGCCAGTTGCTCGGGATGTCGCCAGATCGCGAAGCTGCGACTGGCGGCCTGGCCGTCGCCGTTGGCGGCCTTGAGGTTGGAACCGCCGATGTCCAGGCCGACGATCTGCATGAAAGAGAAGTTCCCGTTTGTTGCTGGCTGTGCGAATCGAGATCAGGATAGCGATCGTTTCAATCGTATCGCCAGTCGCCACTCGCTTCGAACAGTACGTGCCGGTCACTCCATTCGATCGTTTCCGGATCCGAGGGAATCGTCTCCGGGTGGGTGATCCAGCCGGCCAATGGTTGTTGAGTCAACCGGCGGTAACCGAGATAGGATGTTGTTAGCCTCGGATTGATCTCCATCACCACGGGAATCCCTGTCTCGGGCAACAGGATATCGACACCAATCCAGCCGGCCAGCCCGTCGATCGCGCGGCAGGCATCAATAGCCAGCGTGCGAACGGCCCTGGTTGTCTGCTCTACGTCGAGTCGTGCCGGCAAGAGACCACCTTCATAGGTGAAACGGCTTTCCTTGTTGACGCGTTGTTCGGCAAGCGGCAGGGCCAGGATTCGCCTTTGACGGACCGGGTCGTCTTCGCGAGGGGCCATCTGCGGTGAGACCAGCACGGCCACCGACAGCGCCAGTCCCTCCAGCAGTGGTTGAGCGATCGCGGCCGGATCCGGAGGGGGCTGGTCGGCCGGTTGAATGGTGATTCCGACCGATCCGGCTCCGTCGCGTGGCTTCCAGACAACGGGACCGTTGATCGAAAGGACCTGGCCGGCCTCGACGGTTTCGATCACGGCAATCCCGGCTCGTTGCAGGTGACGGGCGGTCGCCAGTTTGTCGCTGCAGAGGACCAGTGCATCGCGGTCACAGCCGCTCCAGCGGCCCCCGGCGGTGCGGACCTGGTCGAAGCGATCGACGAGGGCTCCATCGAGTTCGGGAGCCACGACGAGCGTTCGATCGCATTCCCCGGCAAGCCGATTCAGGCAGTCAGCGGCGTGAACGCCGTTGTCGATGCTGACTGCCTCCACCCCGGGCAGCGGGAAGGGGCCAAGTCGCGAGTCCCAGCTGGTGACAACCGTGGTGTCGGGTTCGGCCAGCAGGTCTTCGGCCAGTGCCACGAGCATGGCACGTCCCTCGGTGGCCAGCGATCCCACCAGGGGACGATCGGTCCAGGCACCACTGGTGATCTGCTCGGACAGAAAAACCCGTTCCACGGCCGGGATCCTCGATCGAGACGGTGCTAGTCCCCGTTGCCGGGGGCAAACAGGGCCAGGACGGCATCGATGCTGTCGGACTGCACCAGCACGATGGCGACATCGCCCACCTTCAGCTCATCGGCTCCTCCGGGGACCCAGATCATCGATGATCGGACGACGGCGGCAACCAGTCCACGGGAGAGGGGGAGGTTCTTCAGCGGGGCCTGGGAGATCGCCGCCCCCTCGCGGACTTCCAGTTCGAAGACCTCGGCGGCTCCATCGGCGATCTGTCGTCGACTGATCACCGGTCCCGACTGGAGCATCGCCAGGATCTCCTGTCCAAGCACCTCACGGGGACTGACGGCCTGTTCGATTCCCAGCTTGGTGAGCACGTTGTCGTAGTCGGGCCGGCGAACGACGGTAAGAATTCGCGGGCAGCCCATTTCCCGGGCTTCGACTCCGCAGACAATATTGTCTTCGTCGTGCCCGGTGGCGGCGACAAACACGTCGGCGGTCCCCACCCGGGCTTCTTCCATTTCACTGCGTCGCGTCGCGTCGGCGATCAGGATCGTGGTCATCTCGAGCCGCTCGGAGAGAAACTCGCAGCGAGCCTCCTCGCTCTCGATCAGCGTGACGTGAAATCGCAGCCGGTGTTCGAGGATTCTTGCCAGTGAAAAACCGATTTCGCCGCCCCCGGCGATCACCACGTGTTGTCGGGGTGGCGGCTTGTGCTCGAAGAGCCGGCGAACATCGTCGAGTTCGCCGAGCCGACCGATCAGGGTCACGCGGTCTTCGGGTGTGACAACGTCGTCGGCCGAGGGAATGACCGTGCCCCGATTGCCGGCGATCAACCCGACCAGGATTTCATGCGGTAGATCCAGTTCATCGAGCCGACGGCCGTCGGCCTTGGCATCTTCCTGGACGCTCACTTCCTGGACCTCGACACTTCCCTGCGCCAGGTTTTCCAGTGCCAGCAATCCCGGGACACGGATCTTTCGTGCCAGTGCCAGCGCGGTGAGGTGTTCGAGGCTGAAGAGGCGGGCGAGCTGAAAGTGATCGGCGACGTCGAATGTTGTCGTATCCAGATAGGTCGGCTGATGGACGCGAGCGACACTGCGGCCCGCTCCCATTTCCTTCCCGACACTGGCGCCCACAATATTCACCTCGTCGCGGTCGGTCAGTGCCAGGCAGAGGTCTGCCGACTGGATTCCGGCCTGGAACAATGCGACGGGGTCACACGCGGTACCGCAGACGGTGCCGACGTCGAGTCGTTCCTCGATTTCGGCCAGGGCCGTTCGCGATTGATCGACCAGGCACACGTTGTGGTGCTGGGCGCAGAGACTGCGGGCGATCGAGTTCCCGACCGTCCCGGCTCCAAGAATGACGATGTTCATGTCGAAAGCCCCAGGGGATCGCGGGGTTCCGGTCGGTGATCGGAGCGCGGTCGGTTGCAGCAGATGAGTGTGGGATGCACGAGAGTCACCATGACTCCCCGTTTGTACTCCCTTGATCGGGTGTTGACCAGCGACGTAAGATGGCCGCGCCGTCGCCGGGGGCGGCGCGGCGACACAGAGATTTTGGGGCAGAGTGCGGGTGAAGGACAGCATGTGGGTCAAGGTCTGTGGCATTCGGGATCCGCTCACCGTGACCGAATTGACCCGGCTGCCCAAGACTGGTCGGCCCGATGCGATCGGGCTGAATTTCTACCCGAACAGTCCGCGTTTCATCGATCGTGAAACGGCGGCGGCTGTTGTTGCTGAACTGGATGGGGCGATCGAAGCGGTCGGGTTGTTCGTGAATGCCGCGATCGAGCAGATCGTGGCCATCCAGCGTGAACTCCGCTTGCCGAGGCTCCAGTTGCACGGTGACGAGTCGCCGGAATTCCTGTCAGAACTTGGACAGGCCTGTCCGGGGGTGGCTTTGATCCGGGCGATGCGAGTGGGCGAGAAGGGAACCGGGGAAATCTCCGACTACCTCCGGCGATGCTCGGAGCTTGACGCGATCCCCGATGCCTGCCTGGTGGATGCGCGTGTCCCCGGGAGCTACGGCGGAACCGGGCAGTCGCCACCCTGGTCGCTGCTGGCCGGAGAGTACCGGTTTGAATCCTGGCCGCCACTGGTATTGGCCGGAGGGCTGGAGCCGGGAAACGTGCTCCAGGCGATCGAGACAGTTCGGCCGTTCGGTGTCGACGTGGCCAGTGGTGTTGAGACGAACGAGGGTGTCAAGGACATCAAGGCGGTGTCCCGGTTCGTAGAGAACGCGCGGGCCGCCGCGGATCGGAGGGAAGGCTGATGGCCGAGATTCAACCGTTTCGCGGGTGGCGCTACGACATCGCCCAGGTGGGCATGCTGGCCGACGTGGTGGCTCCACCCTATGACGTGATCGACTCTGGAGAACAGGATCGGTTGTACCAGCGACACCCGTGCAACATCGTCCGCTTGATTCTCAACCGCGACGAACCCGGTGACCCGTCGCCGGCAGCCCGGTACGAACGAGCGGCACGGTTTCTGCGTCAGTGGCAGGGCGAAGGTGTCTTGAGCCGTGAGCCCTCGCCCGCGCTGTACGTCTATCACCAGTCCTTTGACTGGGAGGGTGTGAGGTACGATCGGCGCGGTTTTCTGTGTCGAATCCGGCTCGAGGAATTCGGGACCGGCAGCGTGTTTCCTCACGAGCAGACCATGCCCGGTCCCAAGGCCGATCGGTTGGCCCTGTGGGAACATGGTCACACGTGTCTTTCACCGGTCTTTGGCCTTTACCCTGGCGATGCAGCGGCAGTGCAGGCCCCGCTGGATGAGGCCTGCGGCGATCGGCCACCCCGGGAGGTTGTCGACGCCGATGGGGTGACTCATCGCCTCTGGGCGGTTGATGATGCCGATGCGATTGCCCGTGCCTGTGCCGAGTTGGCCGACCTGCCGGTGTTCATCGCCGACGGGCATCATCGTTACGAGACCGCCCTGAACTTCCGTCGCGCGCACCCCGATGTCGATGCGGCCGGTTTCACGATGATGATGCTGGTGGCGATGAACGATCCCGGCCTGGCGATTCTGCCGACGCATCGCCTGGTCAGCGGTCTGCCTGATCTGGAGACCGGTCCGCTGGCGGAATTGCTCGGCGAGTTCTTCGAGATTGCTGAGATGGGGAGCGGCCGCGAGGCGGCCCGGGCGGCCTGGGCCGAGATCGACGGTTCTGGCGACCAGGACTGCCTGGCCCTGGGCACCGCCGCCGATCAACGCTGGCTGCTGGCCCGGCTGAAGGACCCGGTCGTGATGGAATCCCTGGCGGCCGATCACGGTGAGGACTGGCAGGGCCTGGGAGTGAGTCGACTGCACACGCTGGTCCTGGACACGATACTGCGACCAGCGTTTGCCGGGCAAAACCTCTCCTGCCGCTACGTGCACCAACTCGAGGAGGTTGACAGGGCCATCGAAAACCGGGAGGTTCCGCTGGCCGTTCTCGTTGCACCGGCGACACTGGAACACGTCAGGCGGATTGCATCGCAACGGGAGACGATGCCGCCAAAGAGCACCTTCTTTTTCCCGAAACTGCTCTCCGGCCTGGTGCTCTACCCACTGGAAGAAGACAGCTGATTGTCGAGAAGTTTTCTCGAATCCCTCGTCGATGTGGAAAGTCGGTCGACCCGTTGAGAAACATCGCCTCGACCGCCACAATGTGACGTATGTCAGCACCTGCGCGGAAAATCGTCCTGATCGAAGATGACCGCGAGACGGCCACGACGCTCGTCGGTGTTCTCGAATCAGCCGGCTACGAGGTGCAGCACGCGATCAACGGGATCGAGGGCCGCAAGTTGGTGGAAGCCAGCAATCCGGCGCTGGTGATCACCGACATGATGATGCCGCGGATGGGAGGATTCCCGGTTCTGGAGTTTCTCCGCACGCTCGACGATCCTCCCCGGGTGATCATGATCACGGCCAACGAGGGAGGACGGCACAAGGCCTACGCCGAGATGCTCGGCGTCCACGATTACCTTCGCAAGCCTTTTACGATGGACGTCCTGCTGGCGGCCGTCGAGCGAGCACTCGCCAATGGCGATTCCGAAAAGTCGGACGATGAATCCGAGTGAGCCTCTCGGATCAATCAACTCCGAGATGACGTTCGGTCTGGCGAGCCTTTTCCGACATGAACAGTTTGCGGTACCACGGGTCGGGGTCTTTTTCGGCCGTGTGGGTCGCCCGGGCCTCGCGGGTGAAATCAGCCCACTGGTCCTGGCTTTCGTCGGTCGGATCACGGTAATCGATCGGCGAGGGGCGAAACTGCCGCATGACCTGTCGTGTCGATGTCCGCGTCGCGTCGATCATCGACTGGCAACCACCGGCGGCGGTCAGTGTCGTGGTGACCGACAGCAAAACCAACAGCCGGGCCACCACCGTTGGGACACCGGTCACCGCATCAAGAAATTGTCGTATCATCTCTTCCTCGCTGGCCCCCCGTCGCCGCCCCCCGTCGAAGGCGGTATTCTGTTGAAATTGGACTGAGCGTCCAGAGCGATTCGCTGGATTGTGATGAGGCACAAGATGACAGGGCCGGCAGCGACACCCGAAGTGATCTACAGCGGTGAGCCGCTGGACCTGCTTGTCGTGGCGCCGCATCCCGACGATGCCGAGATCAGTGTTGGCGGCACAATCCTGGCGGCCCGGGCCGCCGGTCGACGGGTGGGTGTTCTCGAACTGACCAACGGCGAACCGACACCGCGGGGCACGCCCGAACGCCGTGCCGCCGAAACCGCCGCCGCCTCGGCTGTACTCGGACTCGAGTGGCGGGCCAATCTCGGCCTGCTCAACCGCAGCCTGCAGGACGACCTGGCCGCTCGCCGTGCGCTGGCGTGCGTATTTCGCCAGACCCGCCCGGCAGTGATCCTGGCCCCCTACTGGGAGGATGCTCATCCCGATCATGTCGCCGCCAGTCGGCTGGTTGATGACGCCAGGTTCTGGAGCAAACTGACCAAGACCGAGATGACCGGGGAGCCCTTCTGGCCACCGAGGTTGTGCTACTATTTCAGCGTCCACCTGAGGATTCATCCGTCGCCGTCGTTTGTCTTCGATGTCAGCGATCATCTCCAGGAGAAGTTAGAAGCCATCCGCTGTTTTGCCAGCCAGGTGATCGAAGGACGCAGCGAGGAATTTCCCACACTGCTGGACGACATCCGTGACCGGGCACGCTACTGGGGTTGGACGATCGGGACCAGCTACGGGGAACCGCTGGTCTGCCGCGAGGAAATCGGGATTGCCGACTTCGAGGCTCTGCGCTGATGGGGGTCACTGTCGAGTTTTTTGGGATTGCACGTGAACGGGCCGGCCGGCCCGATCTCGAGGTCTGTTGCGGTATCGAATCGACCCGACTCGGCGATGTGCTGCTGGAGGTGGCCGAGCGGCTGCCGGTCCTGGCCGGCGAATGTCTTTCGGGTGAGCATCCGCAGGTTGGTTTCCTGGTCAACATCAATGCCCATCGGTTCCTGGCCGATCCCGACGCGCTGGTCCATGCCGGCGACCACGTACTGTTGATGTCAGCCGATGCCGGGGGCTGATCACTGGCCGGGGCTGTTGCAATTCGGTCTTTGGCACTTTGCAATTGATCCATGACAGTTCTTCACGGCTACCACGGCTGTTATCTCCGGATCGACCTGTCTGGTCGGACCAGCGAGGTCGTGAACTGGCCCGAGGGTGTGCTGCGTCGTTTTCTGGGCGGAACGGGGTTGGGCACCTGGTTGCTGCTCAGGGAGACACCCGGCCAGATCGATCCGCTGGCAGCGGAGGTCCCGCTGGTGTTCGTCTTCAGTCCCCTGGTCGACAGTCCGCTGACGACATCGGCGAAGTTTGCCGTGCTGGCCAAGAGTCCGTTGACCGGACGAATCAACGATTCGCTTGCCTCGTCCCATTTCGCGATCGCCGGCAAGCGGACCGGTCACGATGCGATCGTGATCCACGGCGCGGCCGAGGCACCGACGTGCGTGGTGGTGTCGCCCAACGGCGTGGAGTTTGTTTCGGGAGAACCGTACTGGGGTCGATCGAGTCGCGAAACGGAAGCCGGATTACAGGACCGACTGGGCAAGGAGTTCCGGGTTGCCGCGATCGGGCCTGCCGGCGAAGCACTCGTGCACTTCGCGACGATCTCGCACGAGGGTCGTCACGCCGGCCGCGGCGGGCTGGGGGCGGTGATGGGATCCAAACGTGTCAAGGCCGTCGCCGTTGCCGGCGATCGACGCGTGACATTTGCCGACCCGGACCGGCTGCTCGAGATTTCCAGGGACCTCTCCCAGCGGTCACTCGGACCGGCCACCGCGAAATACCGCGAGCTGGGGACCATCGACAATCTGCTGACGTTCAACCGTCTTGGCTCGCTACCGACGCGAAACTTCCAACGCGGGTTTTTTGAGGAGGCCGAGATGCTGGCTGCCGAGATGGCAGTCGGTGACGGAAATCGGACGCAAAAGAGCTGTGCGTCGTGCACGATCGGCTGCGAACACATTTTTCGCTTCAAGACGCCGCTGGGAACAGACGGCGAGACGAAAGATCCCGCGACCGACGTCGTGCGGATGGAATACGAGAATCTCTTCGCGCTGGGGCCGCTGTGCGGCATCTCGGACCCCGACACCGTGCTGGCTGCCTCGGCACGTTGTGACGAACTGGGTCTGGACACGATCAGTGCCGGAGCGACCGTGGCGTTTGCCATGGAGTGTGTCGAGCGGGGTCTGCTGGAAGTTCCCGGTCTGCGATTCGGGAACGGCGAGGCATTGCTGGCGATGATCGATGACATCGGTCGGCGGCGGGGCTGGGGAGAGTTGTTGGCCGGTGGCACGCGGGCGGCGGCCGAGTCGATCGGGGGAGGATCCGCGGCCTTTGCACCGCACGTCAAGGGACTCGAGATTCCAGGTTACGAGCCCCGGGCCCTGCAGACGATGGCCCTGGGATTTGCCGTCGGCACGCGGGGTGCCGACCACAATCGTTCGGGGGCCTACGAGGTCGACTTTTCTCCAGAGGTCAATCGACTCGATGTCGGGTCCGAGGCGATTGGACCGGCGGTGCGGGTTGAGGACGAAGCCGTGCTGATGGACTCACTGATCCTCTGCAAGTTCCTCCGGGGTGTCTTCGAGGATCGGATTGTCGGCATGGCCGAGTTGATTGGACCGGTGACCGGCTGGGATGTGACCGCTCGGGAACTTCGTAAAACCGCAAGCCGGATCGTGACCGCCAAGAAGGTCTTCAATATTTCCCAGGGCTGGACGCCGGCCGAGGACACCCTGCCGCAGCGGTTCTTCGAGGAGCCATTGGAGACCAGCGACGGTGGCCAGGTGTGGCTGGAGGAGTCACGTCTGGCCGAACAGGTTCGCGACTACAACCTCGCCCGCGGCTGGCTGGCCGATGGACACGTGCCGAACGAGCGGTTGGTGGCTCTGGGCCTGGCCAACATGACGTGAACGTGTCAATTGACCTTGGTGGTGGGGAGTGCGAGAATCGGCGGTCGGTGGCTCCGAGACAGGCGGCTGTCCGTCGTCGCCGGTCCCCTCGCAGCATGGTCCCCGACCGTCGTGTGTGTGTCTCATGTCCGAACTGTTCATCCTGATCCCCGGCCGGACCGCTCAGCAAGGCGCGGCGCTCAGCGAAGGCAAGCACACCGAAGGGTACCGCGTCGAGATCAGTACGCTGCTGGTTTCGCCGGAAGACATGCAACGGCTGGAAATGGCCGACGGCGACCGGGTGCGGGTCCACAACGACGTGGGAGAATTCACGGTGCCGTGCAAGACCGCGCGGCGTGATGAACTGCCCCCCGGGATGCTCTTCATCAGTTACGGCGACAATTCCAGTCGGCTGATGGGAGGGGATACCCACGGTTGCGGAATGCCCGACAGCAAGGGGTTGGACGTGTTCCTGGAAAAGGCGGGCGATTGATCGATGAATGCGACCGAAGCCGTTTCGTCCGACGAATCGCCTCAGCAACTCAAGGTTGTCGAGGACGCGACCTGCACGTTTTGTGGATGCGTGTGCGACGACATGGAGTTGACGGTCGAGGAAAATCGCATCACCAAGGCCAGGAACGCCTGCGTGCTTGGCAAGGCCTGGTTCTTCAATCATCACATCGAGGACCGACCCGAGGCGACGATCGACGGGGAACCGGCCGGCTACGACGCCGCGATGGATCGTGCCGCCGAGATCCTGCTCGCCGCCCGGTTTCCATTGACCTACGGACTTTCCGATACCACCACCGAGGCCCAGCGTGTGGCGATGGCAATCACCGACTGGATCGGTGGTGTGATCGACACGACCACTTCGGTCTGTCACGGGCCCACCGGGATTGCCTTCCAGAGCGTTGGTGAGGTGACCTGTTCGCTGGGCGAGATCAGGAACCGCGCCGACTACGTGATCTTCTGGGGTGGGAATCCCGCCGAGAGTCATCCGCGGCACTTCACCAAGTACAGCCTGATGCCCAAGGGCGAGTTTGTTCCCGGCGGTCGAAAGGACCGCACGGCGGTACTCATCGATGTCCGCAGGACCAAGAGCGCCAAGGCCGTGAACCATTTCCTGCAGATCAAGCCCCGCTGCGATTTTGAGCTGGCGTGGGCCCTGAGAGCACTGGCGCGGGGATTGGCGGTGGACGAGTCGATCGAGGAAACGACGGGGATCCCCCTGGCGACCCTGCACGAGGTGATGGACGGGATGAAGCGGGCCCGGTTCGGCGTGATCCTGTTCGGGATGGGAGTGACCATGACCCGTGGCAAGCACTTCAACAGCGAGGCCATTCTCGCACTGACCCGCGACATGAACCGGCACACCCGCTGGTGCGCCAAGCCGATGCGCGGTCACGGCAACGTGAGCGGCGCCGACAATGTGGTGACCTGGTCGACGGGATTTCCGTTCGGCGTGCACCTGGGCCGTGGCTACCCGCGGTTCAACCCCGGCGAATTCACCTCGTCGGACGTGCTGGCTCGTGGCGAGGCGGATGCGGCACTGATCATTGCCAGCGATCCCATGGCGAATTTCAGTCAGCCGGCTCGTGACCACCTCGAACAGATCCCCTCGATCGTGCTCGATCCCAAGCTCTCCACCACGGCTCGCACCGCCACGGTCGCCTTCACCACTTCGACCTACGGGATCAACACGCCGGGAACCGTCTATCGAATGGATGACGTGCCGATTCCGCTGAGACCGGCGTTCGCCTCGCCTTACAAGAGTGACCTGGAGGTGTTGCAGGGTATCGAGTCACGGATCCGGCAGCGACAACTGGCGGACGGTCAATGAGTTCGCTGCGGATCACGGGTGGAACGATCCACGACCCGGCCAACGGGGTCGATGGTGTGGTAGGTGACATCTGGATCGTCGCTGGGCGGGTCGTCGAACCGCCGACCGATCCGCAAGCAAAGGCTGACCGCACGCTTGATGCGACCGGCATGGTGGTGCTGCCCGGTGGCATCGACATGCACTGCCACATTGCCGGGCCCAAGGTCAACACCGCGCGAAAGATGATCCCCGACGACAAGCGGCGCGCCGAACCGGTTCGGCGAACCCTGCTGACTCGATCGGGTACCGGCGGCAGCGTGCCAAGTACGTTCGCCACCGGCTATCTCTATGCCGGACTGGGTTATACCACCGCTTTTGATGCCGCCGTTCCGCCGCTGGGCGCTCGTCACGCGCACGAGGAATTCGAGGATACCCCGATACTCGACAAGGGCTTTTATGTCCTGATGGGGAACAACCACTACGTGATGAAACAACTCGCGGCCGATGAGCCGAAGCGGTTGGAAGCCTATATCGCGTGGTTGCTGAGGGCGACGAAGGGCTACACGGCCAAGTTGGTCAACCCCGGTGGCGTGGAGGTCTGGAAGAGCGGCGGCGGTAACGTCAGCGGAATCGATGACACCGTCAAACACTTCGATGTCACCCCGCGGCAGATCATCCGGGGAGTTGCCGCGGCGGTCGAGGATCTCGGATTGCCGCACTCGGTACATATCCACTGCAACAACCTGGGCCTGCCGGGTAACTGGTCGACCACCCGGCAGACCATGGAAGCGCTGGACGGACGCCGCGGGCACCTGACCCACATCCAGTTTCACAGTTACGACGGCGATCCCGACGACCAGGCGACCTTCGGGTCGCGGGTGCCGGAGTTGGCCGAGTACATCAACACGCACGACAATCTGACCGTCGACGTCGGCCAGGTGATGTTCGCCAATACGACGTCGATGACCGGTGACGGACCGCTGGGCTATTTCCTGCACCAGGTGACCGGGCGAAAGTGGTACAGCGGCGACCTCGAGATGGAGTCCGGATGCGGAATCGTTCCGATCACCTACAAGCGCAAGAGCCTGGTGCATTCGCTGCAGTGGGCGATCGGGCTGGAATGGTACCTGCTGGTCGATGACCCGTGGCGAATCGCGATGAGCACCGATCACCCCAATGGAGGATCGTTCCTGGCCTATCCGGAGATCATCGCGCTGTTGATGGATCGCGAGCGGCGGCGGGAGGCGTTGGCAGGGTTACCGGCGGCGGTGACCGACCACTGTTCGCTGGGTGATCTTGACCGGGAATACACTCTCAACGAGATCGCGATCATCACCCGGGCCGGGCCGGCCCGGATTCTGGGGCTGGCCGACAAGGGACACCTCGGCCCCGGTGCCGACGGAGACGTCACGATCTACAACCCCGACGATGACATCCAGCGAATGTTCGAGTTGCCCCGCTATGTTGTCAGTCGAGGCGAGGTGGTTGTCGATGACGCCCAGATCGTTCATGACTCGCGAGGCCGTACACTGCACGTCGAACCCGACTTCGATCTTGAGGCCGTTGACGACATCCAGCAGTGGTTCGAGCAGACCTACTCGATCCAGTTCCGCAACTACCCGGTCGATGATCATTATCTCGAGAATCCTCAAGTGGTTCCAACACACTGATCCGCGTCAATGTCCCATTGTCAATTGCCGCGGACTCGTGAAGAATGGCACCCCTGTGACCAAGTCATAATCCAGTTTGGCGAACAGATTTCTCGGGAGAGACCAATGACTTTGACGACCCGTTTAGGATTGGGCCTGCTGGGCGGAATGTTGCTGCTTTCGTTGGCCGTCAGCCCCGTCGCTGCCCAGAGCGGCGGCAGTCCTGCAGACCAGGCGAAATTCGAACAACAGGGCGACGCGCCGATCAGCCAGGGCGGCCAATCTGCTGATACCGGGGAAGTGATCGAAGAAGTGGCTCCGGATGTGTTGCCGTATGTTCTCGTTGCGGTCCTGATTGTCGGTGGCGGGATCTACTGGTTTACGACTAGCGCAGGCCAAGGTGCTGATGCCGGACCGGCTGCCACCGAGGTCGAAGCGACTGAACCGGCAGTAACTGAACCGGCAGTAACTGAACCGGCAGTAACTGAACCGGCGGCGACTGAACCGGCAGCGACTGAACCGGCAGCGACTGAGGAAGCTGTGGCTGAGGCTGCCGATGCCGGAGATGCCGGAGATGCCGATGCCGGAGATGCCGATGCCGGAGATGCTGATGCCGCGCCGGATGATGGCTGACCGACCGATTCCAACGAGAAACAACACCAGGGAGTGCATTCATGACGATCTTCAGGACTGCGGTGAAGGGCCGATCCGAAACCCGCTGGTTGGGGATTCTGCTGGGACTCTTCCTGGCGGTCGGGGTCGTCGAGTACGTGGCGGCGGCCGAGCGGCAAAAGCCCGCGCGGGTGCTGATGGTGACCCAGAGCAAGGGATTCCGTCATGGGTCGGTCAACCGTCGCCAGAAGAAGCTCTCGCCCTCGGAAATTGCCATGACGCAACTGGGCCAGCAGACCGGCCTGTTTCGGGTTGATTGTACCCAGGACTGTGCCGCGGATTTCACGGCCGAGAACCTGAAGAACTATCAGATCGTGATGTTCTACACGACCGGCGTGCTGCCGATCAGCGACAAGGACCGTGACCACTTCATCAACAAGTGGTTGAAGACCAAGGGCCACGGTTACATCGGGTTTCACTCGGCGACCGACACCTACCGGACCAAGGATCCCAAGCACCGTTGGTACCAGGAACTCTCCGGTGGCACGTTCAACGGCCATCCCTGGAACGCTCGTAACACGGTCACGATCACCGTGCACGACACGTCTCACCCGGCGATGAAGCCCTTTGGCAAGGAGTTCCGGTTCACCGACGAGATTTACCAGTACGTCAACTGGGTGCCGAAGAACGTGCACGTGTTGATGAGTCTGAACATGGCCAAGTGCAATCCGAAACAGCCCTACCACGTTCCGGTGGCCTGGTGTCGCAACTGGGGCCAGGGAAAGATCTACTACAACAATCTGGGCCACAACGAGAAGACCTGGACGAACCCGGTCTTCTTGAAATCGACAACTGCCGCGGTTCGTTGGGTCTTGAACCTCGAGAAGGGTGACGCGACGCCCAATCCCGGGGTTTCGGCGGCCGAAGAGAAGAAAGCCAAGGCGGCGGCAGCGAAATAGCCGGTTTCCGGCGAAGCCATCACCACACTCGACCTTGCCGGCGGCACCGTTGCCGGCCCGGGTGATCGTGGAAGGTCAGGCGTTGGCCAGGAGCGGTACGATCGACTCCTGGCAGGGGCCGCCGGTGACGTGGACCGTGCCGTCGTTGTCGACGAACACGTTGACCTCGCTGCGAACTCCGAACTCGGGCAGGTAGATCCCCGGCTCGATCGAAAAACACGTGTTTCGCATCACGCGACGAAGTTCGTGGGTTTCCAGGTTGTCCATGTTGGCGCCGTTGCCGTGGACCTCCTGGCCGATACTGTGACCGGTACGGTGGATGAAGGCGTCGCCGTAACCGGCCGCCTCGATGACCTCGCGACAGGCCTGGTCAACTTCCCAGCCGGCCAGCAGTCGGTCGGCTGCAAAAGCCTCGCTGACACAGGCAATCGCAGCGTCGCGTGCCGCTGCCACGACGGTGAACACCTCGGCGAATCGTTCGGGGACACTCGTACCGACAAAACCCATCCGGGTCAGGTCGCTGTAGACGCTGTGCGGCCGGTCCAGCTTGCACCACTGGTCAATCAGCACCAGGTCCCCCTCGCGGATCGCCGTGTTTTCTCCGGTGCCGGTCTCGTAATGAGGATCGCCGGAATGTGGGCCGACGCCGACGATTGGCGGATGGTAGGTGGTGGCATCGTGAGCGTTGAAGTGATCGACAATCAGCTGCTGGATTGCCAGCTCCTCGACCTCCCCCTGCTCACGGACCGCGTCGGCGATTGCCTGCCACGCCAGGGCAAAGGCCGATGTCGTGATCGTCTCCGCTTCGCGGTGCATCTCCCACTGCTGGGGACTCCAGGTCGCCTCGAAGCGTTGCACCAGGTCGCCCGACGAGACGAGTGTGCATCCGGACTCGCGGACCAGTTCGATCGTTCCCGCGTCGATTCTCGAGATGTAGGGATTTCCGGCCCGCGACGCGTACTCGCTGGCAACGGTGCCCAGGCCTTCGAGCAACGTGGACAGGCCGGCTTCGAATTCCTGCCAGGACAGGTAGACCTGCGTGTCGCCGGGGACGTTGTCCAGTGCGGCGGTTTCGATGCGATGGACGAGTTTTCGTGGAGGCCCTTCGGCCGGGATGCAGCAGGCCCAGCGGCGAGAGCCGGGCGGCTGGTCCTCGAGTCCCAGGACCCGCCGCGCCAACACGTTGCTGTTGCGGAAGTCGTAGAGCAGCCAGCCGTCGAGCTGAAACTCGCGAAGAGCTGCCTGGATGGGGGTCGGGTCGAACATGGTGTGACGCATCGTCGGCCGAGGGCATGAACCGTCGAGGGGCTACTTCAGGAAAAAGAACCGCTCGGCGTCACGGACGGTCTTGGGATCTTTTTTCCTCAACGTGGCCAGGTGGACCTGTCCGGCCTGGGCGTGCTTGGGCAGGCCCGCGGCGGGGGCGTCCTTGGGAGTCCCCTTGGGGACGTCCTTGGTGCTGACGAGCATGTAGCGGACGATGGCCCGCTTGATTGCCGGGACGTTGTAGTCCTTCGCATCGTACATGGCCATCAGCCGGTCCTGGATGCTCCAGTCCTTCCAACGGGCCAGGTCGGCAATCACCAGGTCGGCCAACTCGGGACGTTCCAGCAGGATTCTCATCGACTGCCGCAGCCGCTCTTTCGCGATTCGGCTGTCGCCGTAGGTCCACATGAACCGCAGCGCCTGCATCGAGGCGTAGGTTTCGCTGAAGGGGACGAGTTTCTTGCGACCCTTCTTGTCGGTGAGCACCTTGCCGTTCTCGTCGACGAGGTACTGGTTCTTCAGCTTCAACTGGTCGATCAGTGGCAGGCCCTTCTCGCCGGTCAGCAACAGGTAACCGGAGATCACACCATCGATGCCCAGTCGGAATTCTTCGGTCGGCGAGGAGATCAACTTTCGCATCAATGCGGCGTCGGTCTCGTTACCGGCGAGACCCATCAGCAGCCCGTAGAGGCCGGTGCGGGTGGGAGGCGTGTTGGAGCTGGTGATCCAGCGGAGGACCTTCTTGCGAGGGATCAACTTGCGGACGGCCGAGATGTCCTTGTAGGGGGCGTTGGCAAACTCGGCGTAGGCGTCATCGGCGATCTGGCGGTCGGGGAATTCCAGGAACCGCATGAAGTAGGCCAGCCGTTTTGCGGCGGGAGCCTCGGGCGAGGGGGCCTGGACGATGTACTGATAACTGGTCTCGGTGATCGGCAGCGGGCTGCCCCACTCGACCTTGGTGGCCTTGCTTCCCAGCAGCAGGAACAGGTCGCCCTTCTTTCCGGAACGAAACCGTGAAAGCGATACCCGGTCCCCGGTCTTGACCGCTCCGCGAGCGTTGCGCACGACCTGGCGGATCTCGTAGGTCGTCTTTGACGGCAGTCGCTTTCCGTCCTGCTCACGGGCCTTTTTCGCATCGACCCACATCACCAGTGCGGCGGCGTCGGCCTGGGAGAGTTGTTCGGCAAGCGTCAGGGAGGGCGCCGAGCAGAACGGGCAGTTGGCCTCGGCAACCGCCGTCGGTCCCGGATGGATCAGCAGCCCCGCCAACAGGATCGCGGAAAGGGGGATTCGTTTCAGTGACATCGCACCATTCTCCCGTGTGATTCGATCAGCGATCGATGACAATCGCATCGTCCAGGCTGTACAGCAGTTTACCGTCTTCCACCTTCCCGGCGATATGGAACCGCCCCACAACATCGAAGGGGCGGTTCTGGATGTAGGCCGAGGTTTCTCCATCTCGCATCGCAACACGAACAAGGTCATAGATCTTCGGGTTCCGTCCGAAACAACAGATCTGGTTGTCTCGCGCCAGCACGAACGCACTGACGGGGTCCTGGAAGGTCGGGTACATGAAACCACGGACCCGGATTCGTTTGCCGTCGAGTTGCTTGAGCCAGTCGGGCATGTGCTTCGAAGCGTCGTCGGGCACCGGGTCCATGTTCAGGACCTTCAGCAGATCGAAGTCATCGAAACTGATCCGCCAGGCCTCCGCCGGCCCCTCGACCTTGAACGCGCGTTGCTTGACCAGCAGCTTGATTTTTCTGGGGACGGGATCGGCCGGTGTGGCCACCGCTGGTTTTGGCTCGGGCTCGGGCTCGGTGGTCGGCAAACCGGTTGTCTTGGCCGTGCTTCCCGCCGCCGGGTCGACGCCAGCGACGGGGCTGTCTTTGGTCGTGGTATTTTCCGGCGATTTCAAGACCGGTCGCACGTCGGCCTGGGTCACTTCGCGGTAGCCGTCATCGCCCGCTTGCCGGCAAGCCGATCCGGCAATTCCGCAGCAGACGGTCAACAGCAGCCAGGCACGGCAGTGAACCGGTGGTGACGAGGGCGTCGGCATCAGAAGTTCACCTTGGCGGGCCTGCAGATTTCTGCATCGATCCGGTAGATCGGCTTGAACTGCAGGTTGGTCCGCGGAGAGGGATTGGCCGCGCGGAAGATCCCGGCGACGCCCGTCAGTCCCAGTTCGAGATCGACGGACTCGCCAGGTTCGAGGTAGACCTCGACCATGTCCGACTGGTTGGGCTGGCGACCGAAACAGCACTGCTGGTTGTCCTTGACGAGTACGAAATTCGTCAAGCCGACGCGTTGCTTGCCACGGTACATGTAGCCCTTCAGGAAGATCTTCTTGCCATTGAGTGACTGGATGTCCGGATGCAGCGACTGTTGTTGGCCGATTTCCTTCTGGGAGATTCCAGTGGTGAAGTTGATGACCTTGTAGCCCTCGGGCACCTCGTTGACCAGCAACATGATCACGACCACGACGTTGATCAGCGCGGCGGTTCCCGCCAGGCCAATGGCCGTGGTGGCAAGCTTGGCCCCGGCGAAAGCATCGGGTGCGCGGCGGATCTTCCTGAAACTGAACAGGCCGAGGATGCCCGCCAGCAGGCAGATCAGCGTCCAGAACGTGATCGCTGCAGAGCTGATGCCCAGCGAGAAGAGCATGATCGGTCCGACAAACGCGACGACGCCCAGCACGACCGCTACCGGGGCCGATGTCAGAATCGGCCGGTAAACGAACTTTCCGGGTGACGACGAGGAGTCCGGTGATGTCTGGAGTGTCTGTGCCATGAGAGAGTCCTGCAGAATCCTCATTCTATCATGTTCGGAATCAGTCGCTCAATGTCCGTGCCACGTCGGTGCGGTAGGCCGTCATGCCGGGGACGAAACCGACCAGCGACGCCAGCGTGATCAGCACCGGCAGCAGGACCAGTTCGCCCCACGAGAAGGTCCACGGGTTGATCACCAGCCCGTAGCCGGCGATCGTCGGTGCGGCGATCAGGACCAGGGTGTGAGCGAGCAGGAAGCCCAGCACTCCACCGGTGACGCACAGTACGGTTGACTCGGCCAGGATCACACAGAGCACGGTTTGGCGGCGAGCCCCGAGTGCCCGCATGATCGCGATTTCCTTTTTTCGGTCGGCCATCGAGTTGTAGATGCTGACGAAGATGCCGATTCCCGAAACGGCGATGATCAGCGAGGTCAGAACCACGATCAGCGTGCGGATCGGGCCGACGAGATTCTGCATCAGACGGTCGATCTGGGTGAGCGGCTTGACCGCCTGGGCCTGGACCCCCTCGTTGAGCCGGCTCCGCAGTCGGCTTTCGGCCAGCACCTGTTCGCCCACCTCGTTGCCCTTCATGTTGACCAGGATCGCGGTGACCTCTTTTTGTGCCTCCGGCACCGGTCCGTGGCCGGAGGCCTCTTCGCGGGCAAACGCCTTTGCCGAGTCCTGGCTGATGTTGCCGAAGAACTTCCGTTCGCGTTCGAGAGCTTCCTCGAGGGGCTTTTCGTGCCCCGAGATCATGTAGAACCCCTCGATGTGGACGAAGACGGTGCGGTCGTTGGGCGTGCCGGTCGCGTCGAGTACTCCCGTGACGGTGAACTCCTCGTCGTGGACGTGCCCGTCGGAGCCGCCATGAACGAGCTTGAGTCTGCTGCCGACGTCCCAGCCGTTGCGGTCGGCGACGGTGGCACCGATGGCCGCATCGAACGGGTTGCGAATCAGGCCCTCGCCGGTGTGCTGCCCGTCGCGGCTGCGGGTGCGAATGCGGAATTTCCTGGCCGTGCCGTCGGCTTCGTACATATAGGGCAGCGTGAAATACTCGGGCGTGGTCCCCAGGATCGGGAAACCGCCTTGCTGGGTCACGTCACCCATTGTCAGCGGCACCGCGTCTCGGATTCTCGTGGACTTGTCTTCGATCAGTTCCCGGTAGAAGCGGTACGGTAGCGGCTCACCGGCAACACCAAGGCGATAAACGCTGGTGAGAACGAGTTCCAGCTCGCTGCCCTTGGGACCGATGATCAGGTCGTAGCCGGTGGCGGTCTGCTTGAACATCCGCTCGACCATGCCGTTGGCGACCAGGACGATCACCATCAGCATCACGCCCAGTGCCACCGACAGCGATGTCAGGCTGCTGGCCACCGCCCGTTGACGGACGCTCTTGATCGCGATGGCGAAGAGGTTCACGGGGCCTCCCCGCTGGCGGGCCGGTTGAAACTGTCGAGCGGTTCGATGCGATCGAACTGGCCGGCGACGTCGGTCGAGTGTGTCACCAACAGCAGGGCGACGTTGTTTTCCGAACAGGTGTTGCGAAGCAGTTCGAGGATGTTCTGCTGGTTAGCGACATCGACATTGGCGGTTGGTTCATCGGCAAGCAGCAACGAGGGCTGGTTGGCCAGGGCCCGGGCGACGGCAACCCGCTGTTGCTCGCCGACGGAGAGTTGCCCGGGTCGATGGTCGAGGCGGTGAGCGAGGTCGACCCGCTTGAGCAGTTCGACGCCGCGGCTGCGGTCGGCACGGGTGCCGGAAAAACTCATCCCCAACAGGACGTTTTCCAACGCGGTGAAAGCCGAGAGCAGGTTGAAGGTCTGAAAGACAAACCCGATCCGTTCGGCACGGAACCGGTCACGGACCGGTTCCGGCATCGCGGTCAGGTCGTTGTCGTCGACAGTCACCCGTCCCTCGTCGGGCAGGGTGATGCCGGCGATCACGTTCAGCAGGGTGGTCTTGCCGCCGCCGCTGGCACCGACCAGTACACTCTGCTCGCCTCGATCGAGAGCAAACCGCTCGATGGCCAGAACCGGCAGCGGACGGCCATCGGGCTCGCGATAGTTCTTCCGGATGTTCTCGAGCAAGAGCGACATGGTTGGCCGGTTCAGGTTGACGAGCTGGCGTTACGCTTGAGAGTAGTCAATCACCCATTATTACGCCAAATCGACATTTCAGCGTGGGTGAGATCAGTCGAGTTCATCGACCTTCCAGTCGATCAGTTTCAGCTCGACGCTCTCACGACCCTTCCAGCGATTGATCATCGGCTCAAAGCAGATCGCCAGGGGCCGGGTTGTCGTCCGCAGCGGTTCGGCCCATTCTCCCCGTCCAAACGCGACCGCCCGCAACGGCCGGCCGTTGGTTTTCAGGGCCAACGACAGGTGCCGGTCGCCTTCCCCCATGGTCCGGGGATCGCCGGCCAGTTCCACGTCGCTGGCGGCAAACCGGGGTCGTGGATTGGCCTGGCCGAAGGGGCCGAGCGTGTCGAGGGCGGTGACGGCCTTGTGGGTCACGTCGGCAAGCCGGACCTCGGCATCGATCTTCAACTCACGGTCCTCTTCGGTCACGACGTGGTTTTCCGCAACGTACCCGGCAAATGCCTCGCGAAATGCTTCCACCTTCTCCGACCTGATCGTCAGGCCCGCGGCCGCGTGATGCCCACCGAAACCTTCCAGGTGCTCGGCACAGGCGGCGACTCCCGAGTAGAGGTCGAAGCCGGCAAACGATCGCCCCGATCCCTTGCCGGTGCCTTCCATCACCGAGAGCGCCAGCAGGATGACCGGTTTTCCGAATTCTTCGACCACGCGATTGGCAACGATCCCGATCACTCCCGGATGCCAGTCCTTGCTTGCCAGGACCAGCGCCGCGGCATCCTGCCATTCGCTGTGCTCGGCCACCTGCTTCTTGGCCTGCTTGAAGATCTGGGTTTCAAGGCTGCGGCGATCCTTGTTGAGCTTGTCGAGGTGGGTGGCCAGTTGACGGGCCTTCTGCGGATCCGAGGTGGTCAGCAACTCGACGGCCAGGCGGGCCTGTTGCAGTCGCCCGGCGGCGTTGATGCGGGGGCCGACACCAAAGGCGATGTCCTCGGCCTGTAGCGGACCCTCCGACCCGGACACCTCCAGCAGCGCCTTGAGGCCGACACTGGCACGTTCGTGCAGTCCTTGCAGGCCGTAACTGACCAGCACGCGGTTTTCTCCCAGCAGCGGCATCACGTCGGAGATCGTGCCGATCGCGGCCAGGCCGATTGCCGACAACAGGAATTCCCTCATCTGCGGCGACGCCCTGCGGCCGTCACCAAGTCGCTGGCAGACCGCCCAGGCCAGCTTGAAGGCGACCGCGGCTCCGCAGATGTCCCCGAAGGGATACTCGCTGCCGGGCAGGCGGGGATGCACCAGCACCGCGGCAGCGGGCAGTGTCTCACCAATGTTGTGATGATCGGTGATGATCAATTCCATCCCCAGTTCGCCGGCCAACGTCGCCTCGGCCACGCTGGCGATCCCGCAGTCGACGGTGATCACCAGCCGCGACGCGTCTTCCTCGGCCATTTGCCGAATGGCACGCGGGTTGAGTCCATAACCATCGTTGATGCGGTCGGGGATCCTGTAGTCGACGCTGCCGCCGGCCAGGTTCAGGCAGTGCCACAGCAGGCTGGTACCGGTCACCCCGTCGACATCGTAGTCGCCGTAGATCGTGATTCGCCGGCCGTCGGCAATTGCGGCGACAATCCGGTCGGCCGCGTCGTCGATGCCCGGGATCAGGGCCGGGTCATGCAGGTCCATCAACCGCGACCGCAGGAATTCACGAGCCGCTTCGATGTCGGTCACGCCGCGGGCGAGCAGGACCTGGGCGACCAGCCCGGGAACCTGGAGTTCTCGGGCCAGCCCCTTGACCGCGGGTTCGTCGTGGACTGCATAACGCCAGGTTCTGGCCATCACCAAGGCTCCTTCCTCACCGCGATTCGGCATCCAATCACAGGCCAGCGGGAGTGTCAAGCAGACGCGTCCCTTCCCCGCGCCCCGGCACTTCCGTACACTGAAACGTTCCTCTGCAGCGGCGCCGGGCCGTCTTGCCGGGGCCGTTTTTTTCCTGGATTGGCGTTTCGGATCGAGAGTCGAGAACCGGACCGATGCGACATGTGTTGTCCGCGCTGGTAGTGAATCAACCCGGTGTGCTTGCACAAATCTCGGGCATGCTCGCCTCACGCGCCTTCAATATCGACAGCCTCGCGGTGGGCGAGACCGAGAATCCGGAGTTTTCCCGGGTGACGTTCGTCGTCAACGGCGACGACCACGTTCTCGACCAGGTTCGCAAGCAACTGGAGAAGATTGTCACCGTCGTCAAGGTGCTTGATTTCTCCAACCGCAACTACGTCGAACGCGACTTGATGCTGGTCAAGGTCAGCACGGCCGAAGGGAAGCGGAGCGAGATTCGGGAACTGGCCGAGATCTTCCGCGGGAAGATCGTCGATGTCAGTCCCGGGCACCTGATGATCGAGATCTCCGGGCAGGAAAGAAAGCTCGAGTCATTCATCGACCTCGTCCGTCCCTTCGGCATACTCGAACTGGTTCGCACGGGCCGCGTCGCCCTGCTCCGCGCCGAACAGGACCCCGGCTCGTCCAACGACCCCGGCGTCGGCGAGACGACCGGTGATGAGACGGAATGACAAACAGATCATCTGCAGATTGACCTGGAACACGAGAGGTTTTTTCGCATGGTTGCCAAGATCTACTACGACGATGACGCGGACCTGTCATTACTGAAGGACAAGACGATTGCCATTCTCGGTTATGGCAGTCAGGGTCACGCCCAGGCTCAGAATCTCCGCGACAGCGGGTTGAACGTCGTCGTGGGGCAGCGGCCCGGCGGTGCCAATTACGACCTTGCCAAGGAGCACGGCTTCGAGCCGATGCCGGTCGACGAGGCGACACGGGCCGGAGACCTGGTCAACATCCTCTTGCCCGACGAGGTCCAGGGCGACGTCTTCCGCGAATCGATCTGCCCCAATCTCGAGGTTGGCAATGTGCTGCTGTGCTCGCACGGATTCAATATTCACTTCGGACAGGTCGTGCCGCCCGAGGGAGTGGACGCGGCGCTGGTGGCACCAAAGGGGCCCGGTCACCTGGTGCGGATCGAGTACGAGAAGGGGGGCGGTGTGCCGTCGCTGATCGCCCTGCTGCCGGGGGCCTCGGACGAGTCGCGGCAGTTGGCCCTGGCCTACGCCAAGGGGATCGGCGGCACCCGGGGAGGTGTCATCGAGACGACGTTTGCCGAGGAAACCGAGACCGATCTCTTCGGTGAACAGGCCGTGCTGTGCGGTGGTGTCAGCGCCCTGGTCAAGGCCGCGTTCGATACGCTGGTCGAGGCGGGTTACCAGCCCGAGATGGCGTATTTCGAGTGCATGCATGAATTGAAATTGATCGTCGATCTTTTCTACCAGGGTGGACTCAACTACATGCGCTACAGTGTCTCCAACACCGCCGAGTTCGGGGACTATACGCGAGGACCCAGGATCGTGACCGAGGAGACGCGCAAGGAAATGAAGCGAATCCTGCACGAGGTTCAGAGCGGCCAATTCGCCAAGGAGTGGATCCTGGAGAACAAGGCCAACACCCCGACGTTCCAGGCGATGCGGCGGCAGGATCATGACCATCCGCTCGAACAGGTCGGCAAGGAACTTCGACGGATGATGACCTGGATCGATTCCAAGGAAGTCTGAAGCAGGGGCGAAAACGGTCGGTTCCCGGCTTCCGGTTTCCGACCGTGGCTCCGGGCAACGGTGCAGGCGATGACGGGGCTGGAGCAACATCGGCGGCATCCGCGGACGTACCGCGACAACCGGTTCGTCTACCCGGTTCTCTCGCGGCGCAGCCACGGTCTCTCGATCGGGATCAACCTCAACCCCGACAAGGTCTGCAACTTCGACTGCATCTATTGCCAGGTCGATCGGACCAGCCAGGCCGAGACCCGGTTCGTCGAGCTCGACACCGTTCTCGCCGAACTCGCTGGCCTGGTCACCCAGGTCAGCGACGAGTCGTTGTGGGACGACACGTCGTTTGCCGACATCCCCCCGGGCCTTCGCCGACTCAACGACATTGCCTTCTCCGGAGACGGAGAACCCACGACCTTCCGCAACTTCGACGAGATCGTCGAACAGGTGGCCGCGTTGAAGGCCCGGCACGGTCGTGACGAGGTCAAGCTGGTGTTGATCACCAATGCCAGCATGTTCCACCGCCCGGCTGTCGAACGGGGACTGGAACTGCTCGATGAGAACAACGGTGAGATCTGGGCGAAGCTCGAAGCGGGAACCGACCAGTACTACCAGTTGATCGAACGTACGGTGGTGCCCTTTGACCGGGTCCTGGAGAACATCGGCCGGGCGGCGCGGCGGCGACCATTGGTGATCCAGAGCCTGTTCATGCGGATCGATGGTCAACCGCCGTCGGAAATCGAGATCGACGCCTATTGCTCGCGGTTGACCGAGATCACCGGGTCGGGGGGCCGGCTGAAGCTGGTGCAGGTCTACACCGTCGCGCGGCCACCGGCCGAGGACCGGGTGACCCCACTCAGCGAGGACGAGCTGGAGCTGATTGCCGGGCGGGTCCGGACCCGTTGCGACCTGCCCACCGCCGTCTTTGGTGGCTAAGCGTTCTCGAGACCGGGGCAGGTTGGTCGGCGATCAGGATCCGGGGGACGTGTCGCGGCGCGATCGCCACTGGTCGAGCCGCTGTTTCAGTTCGGCTTCGAAACCGCGGTCGAGCGGCTCGTAGTAGGTTCGTTCGACGCCGAGGTAATCCTGGTCGACCCAGCCGTCTTCGCCCTGGTGGGCGTAGACGTAGCCCTGGCCGTGGCCGAGTTGCTTGGCGCCGGGGTAATGGGAATCCTGGAGGTGCCGTGGCACCGGCAGCACGGCGCGGGTGCGGACGTCGTTGAGCGCCGCATCGATGGCGACATAGGACGCGTTGGACTTTGGTGCCAGCGCCAGGTAGGCAACGGCCTGCGCGAGGATGATACGGCATTCGGGCATTCCCACCCGCTCGGTCGCCTGGGCAGCCGCATTGGCCAGCACCAGGGCGTGCGGGTCGGCGTTGCCGATGTCCTCGGAGGCGAGAATCACGATCCGGCGGGCCAGGAAGCGGGGGTCCTCGCCCGCTTCCAGCATCCGCGCCAGCCAGTACATGGCCGCGTCGGGATCGCTGCCCCGCATGCTCTTGATCAATGCACTGGCAGCGTCATAGTGCATGTCGTCGTCGTAACGGACTGCCTTCTTCTGGATGGACTCCTCGGCGACCTGCAGTTCGAGCACGGGAGCATCGCCGGTTGCGGCGATCGAGAGCGCCCCGATCTCCAGGGCGTTGAGCGCCCGCCGGGCATCGCCATCGGAGACCTCTGCCAGGAAATCCAGCGACTCGTCGGTCGCCGTGACTCCGTGTCGTCCCAGTCCCCGTTCGACGTCCTGCAGGGCTCGCATCATCAGCTGACGGATCTCGTCGGTTCCCAGTGGCTGGAACTCGAAAACCTGGCTGCGGCTGACCAGGGGTGAGACGAGCGAGAAGAACGGGTTGGCGGTGGTCGCTCCGATCAGGCAGACCACGCCGCTTTCGACATCTGGCAGCAGAACGTCCTGCTGGGTGCGGTTGAAATGGTGCAGTTCATCAACAAACAGCAGTGTTTGTCGACCACCGGTGGCCAGTCGATCCCGAGCCGACTCGAGTGCGTCTCGCAACTCCTTGACCCCCGCAGCCGCCGCGTTGATTCGCTCGAAAACGCACTCCGTCTGGCCGGCAATCAGTTCTGCCAGGGACGTCTTTCCGGTTCCCGGGGGACCGTAGAAGATGGCCGAGCTGAGGCGATCGGCTTCCAGGATTCGACGCAACAGCTTGCCGGACCCGAGAAAGTGCTGTTGTCCGGCGAATTCTTCGAGCGTTCGAGGCCTCATCCGGTCCGCCAGCGGCCGGGCGCGGTCGAGGTTGGCCGACTCGGCGCGATCAAAAAGACCGGTCATTGGTCGCAACGTGATGCGGGAAGTGGGAGTTCCGGCGTGATTAAAGAAAAAAAGGCCTCTACCAATCAGAAGTCCGGGCTGGGTTTTGTTTGGACCCGCAGTTTCAAAGTGGGAACCACTCGTTCGGGTTGTGTGAGCCGAGCCGTGAGGCTCGGATGTACACGCGGCCGTCCGATGACGGTTCCCAGGGTCACACTTGTAGGGTCAACAAAATCGTTCCCGGCCATGGCAAAGGCCTGCCGGGTCCCGAGGGACCCGACACCCTGATCGTATACCTCCATCAGGAGCCGGGCAAGTGTGAGTTTTCGGGATCGAGTGATCGTGATCTGTGGAGGTCAGATCCGGGCACTCGACCGCGTGTCGAGCAGTTTCAGGTGACGTTCAATCGACAACGCCACGGTTCTCTGGCTGCCTCCATCCGCGGCGTGTGCCGTTGCCGGCAGAAACCGACGACCGTTTTCCAAGGGCAGCCTCAGTTCAAATCGTCCGTCGCGTCCAGCCCGCACCGTCGTCCCATCCAGTTCGAAGACCGTCTCCGGTTCGGTCTCCCCGTGAACAAGCAGATCGGTTCGGATGTCCAGTGGAAGCGACGGCAGGTCCTGGTCGTTGATTCCGCTGAGGGCCAGTGAGGTGGCCGCCGATGACGTGTCACTGCTCGAAGAGGCGTGTTCGTCAGCCGCGGCCCCATCGGTGCGACGGGTCGAGACCGGGTCAGAGTGTGACAGGGCGAAAAACTCGCCGACCGGGGTCGCAAATCCCAGCAGGACACGGTACGCCTTGCCCGGGTGGTCGATCTCGATGCAGCACTCACCGGTACCCAGGTCGATCGCCAGATCGCGAATTCTCGATTCGGCCATCGGGCCCTCGGTTTCCTCGGCGATCCGGAACAGTCGCAGCACCGGGCGGGCACGGTGCCACTCGGTCCCCAGTGCCGATTCGGCGCGAACCAGCATCCGTGGTGAGATGTTCCAGCGGACCGAGATCCATCGAGAGCTGACAGGTCGGGCCAGGACCGCGTCCCTGCGTTCACCGGCCATGCCGGTCACTCCGGGATGCCGTTTTCGGGCCGGCTTGCGGCGGGTCCGCTTCCGCCGGGGCTGAGGATCCTGTTGTGCGTCCCGCTGCAGCGCGTCGATCAACTCGGACTTCCGCATCGGGTGCCAGCCGGGAATTCGTTGCTCGCGGGCAAGTTGCGCCAGTTCCTTGCGGGTCTTTCCCTGCAGGGACTCCCGGAGATCGTTCGCTTGGCCATTGTGGCTGGTCGCCATCGAACCGCCTCCACGCGTCTGGAATCAGGCAAGGAAAACGAACACCATCATCGTGCGGCCATCCTTGCCCGCTGAGAACGCCGGGGGGGCGAACTGCGACCGTCGGTGCAACCAGGCACGAACGGCCCACATGATTCCCTCTTCCAAGGGAGAACCGAATGTCTGTCGTGGTGAGTCGCAGCAGAAATTAGTCTCGAACGAGACCCTCGAATGAGGCAAGCGTTTCTACCATGATCGAATCATCGGCTTCAACCGAACCGGTCAATCGACGAGGGGCGATGGATGCTGGTGAGAGCAGTGGACCGGATCCCAGAATCCCCAGAAACGGTATTCTCTCTGCTTTGACATCGCTGGAGGGGATCAATAGACTGTCTGCGAACTGACGGATTCCGGCGTGGTTTCCGCGAGTTTTTTGGGGTCAATGTGGTGGAGTCATCTACCGACGACCGTCCCCCGATGGCGGCAGCGATGCGGTGGGTTTCTACCGTGACGACGGTGTCCTTGGAGATGGCGATCCCTGCTGGAGTGGGAGTGTGGCTCGACAAACGGTTGGGCACAGTTCCGTGGCTGACAGTCGCCGGTGCCGTACTGGGGTTGGTCACGGGGATGAGTCACCTGTTGAAAGTTGCCGGTTCTCCACCGAAACGAAACGAGTCTTCAACTGAACCTGAAGCCGATTCCGAGTCCGACATCTGATGCATCCGCTTCGACAATCCGCATTGCTCGTCGCTTCCCTGGTCGGACTCTGGCTGGTGCTTGCCCTGCCCGCCCGCTGGGTGGGTGGACTTGCGGGAATCGAAGGCCTGACCTGGGCGATTGGTCTGTGCCTGTTGCCTGGCCTGATGGTGCTGGTGGTGGCCGGGCTGGTGCCAAACCTGGCGACCGGACCTCAGGCAATCCTGCTCTCCACCAGCGTGAGGATGCTGATGGTCCTGGCTGGTGTGTTGGTGATCAGGGCGGCTCGTCCGGAACTGGGGTTCCGGGAGTTTTTTGCCTGGTTGATCATCAGCTACCTGGCCGCTTTGGCGATTGAATCCTATTTCCTGGTTCGGCAACGGCAGATGGTCGTTGCGAATCCGACTGCTGGACAGAACTGATGGCTGCCGGACATTCCGATACTTTTCACCACGTCCGGGATTTCCCGCACTTCGAACTTCCCTTCGGGATGAAGTTGGAGTTGCCCAACCTCTTCGGTCTGCAGTTGACCAAGTTCATGGTCCTGCAACTGGTGGTCTGCGTGATCAGCTTCCTGGTCTTCCGCGGGCTGTCCCGTCGTGTGGCGGGGGGGCGTCCGGTAACCGGTCGCTGGTGGAATTTCTGGGAAGCCCTGGCGTTGTTCATCCGCGACGAGGTGGTGCGGCCGACAATCGGCGACGGTCACCACGGCCACGATGACGAGGGCCACGAGGAAACCTCGGCCGGCGGCGGCCACCCGGCCGACGAGTACCTGCCGTTCATCTGGTCGTGCTTCTTCTATGTCCTGCTGTGCAATCTGCTGGGAGCGGTTCCCTGGCTGGGATCGGCAACCGGCGAGATCAACGTGACGGGAGTCCTGGCGGTGACGGCCTTCGGGGCGACCTTGTTTTACGGTTCACGGGAACTGGGCGTCGGTGGCTTCTGGCTGGCGCAGGCACCGCACATCGACGTGGCTGGACCGCTCAAACTGGTCCTGCTGCCGATGATCTGGGTGATCGAGGTGATTGGCCTGTTCATCAAGCACGGTGTGTTGTGCGTTCGACTTTTTGCCAACATCATGGCCGGTCACACGGTGATCGCAGTCATCCTTGGTTTCATCGCCGCCACTTCAGGCAGCGCCTGGTACCTGTATTACCCGGTGCTGGGGGCGAGCATCGGTGGCCAGATCGCCATCGGCATGCTGGAGTTGTTCGTGGCCTTCCTGCAGGCCTACATTTTCGCTTTTCTCGCGACGCTGTTCATCTCAATGGCGATCCATCCTCACTAGGAGCATGACGACGGCGACCAGGAGAAACCGGACGTGTCGGCGACGGTTGTGTCTTACCGAGTCGATTGATTCAATGTGTGGTCCACTCGCAGTGAGTGCGACGGGAAATTTCCAGGCAAGAAGAGAAACGTGTTCGGGGACTGTGAGAAACACGACGGTTGTTTCGACGGTGCCAACGACCAAGGAGAAAGAGACGTGATTCAGAGCATGAAAACTGTCGGGATGGCGTTGGCCATCGTGCTGATGACGGGAATGCCGGTACTGGCACAGGATGGGGGCGGCAGCCTGAACCTCGCCAGTGTCGGAGCCGGGGTCGTGATCATCGGTGCCGGACTGGGCATCGGCCGGATCGGGGCGTCGGCCGTCGAGAGCATGGCGCGTCAACCCGAGGTGGCTGGCAACGTGCAGACGGCGATGATCATTTCTGCCGCACTGATCGAAGGTGCTGCATTCTTCGCGTTGATCATCTGCATCATGTCAGTTGGCTAGCAACGGACGTTGGTTTCCTTTGAGTCAATCGGCGGTGGGCTCGTGGGAACGACAGCGGGTTCTGCCGACGACTTGCAGTAAGGGCATGCAGATGCGCAAGACCTTGATATGTGGCCTGTGCCTGGTCGCGATCGCGGGCTGGTGGCCGGCGTCGACCGCGACGGCGATCGCCGCCGATCACGGGGCCACCGCCGGACAAGACGACGGTGATTCGCACGCGACCGGCGTGCCGTTGGACTTCAAGGGCGACCTGGCCCTCTGGTCGCTGGTCGTGTTCCTGACTTTTGTCTTCATCCTCAAGAAGGTTGCCTGGAAACCGCTGGCCGAGGGACTTGATGCCCGGGAACAGCGGATCCGTTCCGACATCGAGGCGGCTGAAACGGCCAGGGTCAAGGCCGAGGAGATGCTGGCCGAGCACGCGGCGAAACTCGAGGGTGTCCAGGAGGAAGTCCGCGAGATCATTGCCGAGGCGCGACGGGATGCCGAGCACACGAAGAACGAGATCATGGCCGTGGCACAGGGTGAGGCCGAGGCGACCCGTGAACGGGCGGTCGCCGACGTGGAACGTGCCCGGGACCAGGCCCTCAAGGAACTCTTCGATCAGGTGGCCGGCCAGGTGGCCGCCGCGACCGAGCACGTGCTCGGACGGTCGCTGGAACCCGGCGATCAGCAACGCCTGATCGACGAGGCCCTGGCACAGGTGACAGGCGAATTGGATTGATCTCGGAACAGAAAGAGAACGAGCGGACCAGGCATGGCTGAGGGTGAACGACCGGTGAAGCGGGTGCACAGCGTGATGGAGGATCCCTCCGCGCGGGCGGTGGCTCGCGTCTACGCCACCGCGTTGCTGGATGCATCGGCCGGGGTCGGCGTGGCCTCGACGCTCGAGGAACTTGGCTCGTTCCTGTCCGATGTCCTTGATGCCCATCCCGGATTCGCCGACCTGCTGGGTTCGGTGGCCGTTGGTCGTGACCAGAAACTGGCAATGATCGATCGAGTGGTCGGCCCGGTGGGGACGCCGCTGTTCACCAGTTTCCTGAAGACGTTGGCTCGCCACGATCGCCTGGAACTTCTGCCGTTGATCCTCGATGAGGCCCACCGGATCGATGACCGTCGCAGTGGGCGGAAGCGGGTTGAGGTGACCACCGCCACACCACTGGATCCGACGGTACTGGAATCGATCAGGCAACGCATCGATGCCGCTTTTACCTTTTCCCCGATACTCGATCCTCGCATCGATCCGTCGCTAATTGGCGGGATGGTGATCCAGGTCGAGAACACCGTGTATGACAGTTCGTTACGGACCCGCATGAAGCAATTGCGGGACCGTTTGCGCGAGAGGAGTCTCCATGAAATTCAAAGCGGACGAGATCGCTTCAGTCATCCAGAAGGAGATTGAAGACTTCCAGGGGACGATGGAAACCGCCGAGACCGGGCGCGTGCTCGAGGTCGGTGACGGCATCGCCCGCTGCTACGGACTCTCCGGCGCAATGGCCGGTGAGATGGTCGAGTTTTCCAACGGCGTCCGGGGCATGGTCTTCAACCTCGAGGAAAACTCCGTCGGGATCATTATCCTCGGAGACTTCCTGGAGATTGCCGAGGGCGACGAGGTCAGGACGACCGGCGAACTGCTCAGCGTCCCCGTCGGTGACGAGGTGATTGGCCGCGTCGTTGACCCGCTGGGAAATCCCCTGGATGGCAAGGGACCGGTGATGGCGACCGAGCGGCGGCCGCTGGAGACCCCCGCGCCGGGGATCGCCGGCCGGCAGCCGGTCAAGGAACCGTTGCAGACCGGGATCAAGCCGATCGATTCGATGACCCCCATCGGTCGCGGCCAGCGGGAACTGATCATCGGTGACCGCAAGACCGGCAAGACGGCCATCGCCATAGACGCCATCATCAACCAGAAGGGTGGCGACGTCATCTGCATCTACGTCGGCTGCGGTCAGCGCAACAGCAACGTGGCCGGCGTGGTCGACGTGCTGACCGAGCACGGGGCGATGGATTACACGGTTGTGATCACCGCCTCCAGTGCCGATCCCGCTCCGCTGCAGTACATCGCACCCTATGCCGGTGCGGCGCTGGCCGAGCACTTCATGTACCAGGGCAAGCACACGCTGGTCATCTACGACGACCTCTCGAAACAGGCCACCGCCTACCGGCAGCTGTCGCTGTTGATGCGGCGGCCGCCGGGACGCGAGGCGTTTCCCGGCGACGTGTTCTATTGCCACAGCCGCCTGCTCGAACGTGCCAGCAAGCTCAGCGATGAACTTGGTGGCGGCTCGATGACAGCACTGCCGATCATCGAAACGCTCGAGGGCGAGGTTTCCGCGTACATTCCCACCAACGTGATCTCGATCACCGACGGACAGATCTACCTCGAACCCGACCTGTTCTTTGCCGGCGTCCGGCCGGCGATCAACGTCGGCATCAGTGTCTCCCGCGTGGGTGGCAACGCCCAGAACAAGGCGATGAAAAAGATCGCCGGCAGCCTGAGACTGGACCTGGCCGCGTTTCGTGAACTCGAGGCATTCGCCCAGCTGGGAACCGAACTCGATGCCGCAACCCAGGCGCAGCTGGACCGCGGTTACCGCATGGTCGAGATCCTCAAGCAGCCCCAGTTCGAACCTCTCGACGTGACCGACCAGGTGATCAGCATCTACGCGGGGACCAACGGGTACTTCGACGACGTGCCCGTCGCCGAGGTGAGCAGCGCTGAACGGGAAATGCTGGCGTTCCTGCGTGAACAGAAATCCGAGGTCCGCAACCAGCTGGCCGAGAAGGCCGAACTCGATGACGAGATGGTCGCCGCCCTGAAGGGGGCGCTCGAGGAATTCAAGACGCAGTACAACGCCTCCAGCAGTGATGAGGCGACCGAGGCGACCGAGGCGACCGAAACTGTTGAAACCTGAGCCGAACTGACAAGACACCCGTTTTCTTTTTCCTTTCCCCAGACGAACCAGTACAGCGATGGCCAAGGCACGAGCGATCGTCAAACGCCTCAAGGCGGTCAGGAACGTCCGCAAGATCACGCGGACGATGGAACTGATCGCCACGGCGCGGTTCAAGAAGGCGATGGACCGGGCAACCGAGGCGGCGGCGTACACGCAGAAGATCTCCGAGATCGTCAGTGATCTTTCCAACGCCGCGTTGACGTTCAGTCACCCGTTGCTCGAGGGCCGCGAGACGCAGCAGAACTGTGCCCTGCTGATCCTGACCTCGAATCGGGGTCTTTGTGGCGGGTACAACGGGGGCGTGCTGAGGCTGGCGAACCGGCGGATGCAGGAGTTCCGTGACGAGGGGCGGACGCTCTCGCTTGAAGTCTCGGGTAAACGCGGGCTGGCCTTCCTGAGATTCCAGAGAGAGTCGATCGACCAGGCGTACACGCATTTCGAGGAGAAGCCGACCTTCGACGAGGTCGACGAGTTGGCGAGCCGGTACGTGTCGGCCTACATCGCCGGGACACTCGATCGTCTCGACGTGGCCTACGTCCGTTTCGAGTCCTCATCAAGACAGACCGCCACGATCGAGACCCTGTTGCCGATTGGGCAGCTGCAGGAGTCTGCCGCCGAGGGGCTTTCGGTTGATTACGAGTTTCTGCCGTCGGCCGGCGAGATTCTCGAGGAGATCGTGCCGGCATCGTTCAAGGCCAGGCTCTTCAAATGCTTCCTCGATGCTGCTGTCAGCGAGCAGATTTCCCGGATGGTCGCCATGAAGGGGGCGACCGAGAACGCCGGTGAGATGATTGATTCCCTTTCGATGCAGTACAACCGGGCACGGCAGACACAGATCACTTCCGAGCTCAGCGAGATCATTGGCGGAGCGGCAGCACTCGAGTAATTCCTCCTCGTAACAGACGACCATCAACGCGCGGACAGACGCGGGAGAAAAGACCATGGCAACGGCGACCGGACAATCCCCCGGACAGGTGACACAGATCATCGGTTCGACATTCGATGCCGAGTTTTCCGAGGACAACCTGCCGGAGATCTACAACGCGCTGGTGATCGACGCGGAGGTCAAGGGCGTGTCGATCAAGGTGACCGGCGAGGTCCAACAGCACCTCGGTGGCGGACGCGTTCGCTGCGTGGCCCTGGGCAGCACCGACGGCATGGTCCGTGGAATGGACGTGGCCGATACCGGTGCACCACTTTCGGTCCCCGTCGGCAAGGAAACGCTTGGGCGGGTGTTCAACCTGCTGGGTGAACCGGTCGATGGACGAGGCGAGGTGGTGACCGAGGAACGCTGGCCGATTCACCGCAGGCCGCCCCCCCTGGAAGATCTCAGTTCCAAGACCGAGGTCTTCGAGACAGGGATCAAGGTGGTCGACCTGTTGACCCCGTTCGTGCGAGGGGGCAAGGCGGGGCTGTTCGGCGGTGCCGGACTGGGCAAGACAGTGATCCTGACCGAGCTGATCGCCCGGATCGCCAGCGCCCATGGCGGATACTCGGTGTTCGCCGGTGTCGGCGAGCGAACCCGCGAGGGCAACGATCTCTGGCTGGAAATGCAGGAAACCAAGATCGGCCAGACCGACCGGTCCGTGATCGAGCAGACCTGCATGGTCTTTGGCCAGATGAACGAACCGCCCGGTGCCCGCCTGCGGGTCGCACTGTCGGCACTGACGATGGCCGAGTGGTTCCGCGACACGACGGGAACCGACACCCTGCTGTTCGTGGACAACATCTTCCGTTTCTCGCAGGCCGGCAGCGAGGTGTCGGCACTGCTGGGCCGCATGCCCAGTGCTGTGGGTTACCAGCCAACGCTGGGGACCGAGTTGGGCGAGTTGCAGGAGCGGATCACGTCGACCAAGAAGGGGGCGATCACGTCGGTGCAGGCCGTCTACGTTCCCGCCGACGACCCGACCGATCCGGCTCCGGCCACCGCGTTCGCTCACCTGGATGCCTTCATCTATCTCGAACGAAAGATCACCGAGAAGGGAATCTACCCGGCGATCGACCCGTTGGCCTCCTCGAGCCGGGTGCTGGACCCGCAGTACGTCGGCGAACGGCATTACGAGGTTGCCCGACAGGTCCAGCAGATCTTGCAGCGTTACCGCGAACTGCAGGACATCATCGCGATTCTCGGTGTCGACGAGCTCTCCGAGGACGACAAGCTGGTCGTCCATCGTGCCCGTCGCATCGAACGGTTCCTCTCGCAGCCGTTCCTCGTGGCCGAGGTGTTCACCGGCAAGGAGGGCAAGATCACGCCGCTGGACGAGACGATCCAGAGTTTCGAGGAAATCTGCGAGGGCAAGTGGGACCACCTGCCCGAGGCGGCTTTCATGTACGTCGGCGGGGTCGAGGAAGCTGCCGAACAGGCGAAACAAATGGCGGAGGAGGCCTGATACCGTGGCTGACACGTCACTTCAAGTTGTCCTGGTGACCCCCGAAACGACCCTCGCCGACAAGCCGGTGCGGTCGCTGCAGTTCCCGCTCTACGACGGACAGATCGGTGTGCTGCCGGGTCGAGCGCCGGTCGTGGGACGCCTGGGTTTCGGTGTGCTGACGATCGCGACCGACGCGGGAGAGACCGAGAAATATTTCGTCGAGGGCGGTTTCGTCCAGGTCAAGGCGGGAACGGTGACCCTGCTGACCGACCGCGCACTGGCCATCGATGCCATCGACCGGCAGGCTGCCGAGGAACTGCTCACCGAAGCCTCGACGCGCGTTCCGGTGACCGCGGCCGAACTGGCCGCCAAGGAACGCGACCAGGAATGCGCCCGGCGAATGCTGGCGGCCAGTCGCTGAGGTCTCGCAAGCCGGCTTGGATGACCGGATCGACGAATCCGTTGATTCGAGTGCGACTGACAGAGAAACGAGCTGACGTTGGTATTGCTGGGTGATTTTGCACGCGTACAATACGCAGTCGGTTACGTTCTGGAAGATCCTCTATCAAGAGGCTTAAGACATGCTGCTGAACCCCTGGCTGCAGACACTTTCGAGAGCAATGCGACGTCCGAAATGCATCGCAAAGAAACGGAAGAAAGTCGCCTCCATTTCAGCCGTGGCAGCTGAACTTCTCGAGGATCGAACGCTTCTCTCGACTGCCACCCCGACCACTCCGGATCTACTTGCCCCCCACGATAGTGGTTCGTCCTATTCGGACAATATTACTAAAGTCAACGCGCCTGCAATCATCGGGAATGCTGAAGCAGGGAGCACCGTTGAGATATTTGACTCCGGGGTGCCCCTGGGCACCACCACGACCAATGTCCTGGGGATTTATGTCTACATCCCGTCTCCCAGTCTCAGTGACGGGACCTACCAGTTAACCGCAACGGCTAACAACGGCACCGGTGCCAGTGATCCGTCGTCGGCGCTGTCGATGACGATCGACACATCCGCCCCGGCCGCCCCGGCCGCCCTGGACCTGGACGTCGGCAGCGACAGCGGGAGTTCGTCGACTGACGACAACACCAGCGACACCACCCCGACGATCAGCGGGACGGCCGAAATCGGCAGCACGGTGGCATTGACCTCGGATATCGATGGTTCGATTGGTTCGCCGCTGACCGATGGAGCAGGGGACTGGTCGATCATTTCCACTGCACTGACCGACGGGGCACACAGCCTGACGGCCACGGCAACCGACGTGGCGGGCAATACCAGCGTGGCGTCATCGGCGTTGGCAGTGACGATCGACACCTCGGCCCCGGCGGCCCCGGCAGCCCTGGACCTGGACGCCGGCAGCGACAACGGGAGCTCGTCAACCGACGACCTGACCAACGACACCACGCCGACGATCACGGGGACGGCCGAAGCGGGCAGCACGGTGGCGTTGACGTCGGACATCGCCGGTCCAGTTGGTTCGGCGCTGACCGATGGATCAGGGGACTGGTCGATCGATTCCATCGCACTGGCCGACGGGGCGCACAGCCTGACGGCCACGGCGACCGATGCGGCGGGTAATACCAGTGGGGCATCGTCGGCACTGTCGGTGACGATCGAGACGATGGCTCCAACGGTGGCCGTCGACACATTGACGACCAACGACACGACCCCGGCGTTGAGCGGTACGGTTGATGACAATGCGGCAGGGATCTCGGTGACGGTTGATGGTCAGACCAACGCGGCGACCAACAATGGTGACGGGACCTGGACGCTTGCCGACGGCACGCTGACCGCGTTGGCCGAGGGAACATATGATGTTTCGGTGACAGCGACGGATGTTGCCGGAAACGCGGCTACGGACGCCAGCAGCAACGAACTGCTCATCGACACGACGCTTCCGGTGGTGACGGTCGACGTGTTGACGACTAACGACACGACTCCCGCGTTGAGCGGTACGGTCGATGACAATGCGGCAGGGATCTCGGTGACGGTTGATGGTCAGACCAAGCCGGCGACCAACAACGGTGACGGGACGTGGACGCTTGCCGACGGCGAGCTGACCGCGTTGGCCGAGGGGACATTTGATGTTTCGGTGACGGCGACGGATGTGGCGGGGAACGCCGGTACGGATGCCAGCGCCAACGAACTGGTCATCGACACGACGGCCCCGGTGGTGACGGTTGACGCGTTGACGACCAACGATACGACCCCCGCGTTGAGCGGCACGGTTGATGACAATGCGGCGGTGATCTCGGTGACGGTTGATGGTCAGACCAACGCGGCGACCAACAACG
>PBSL01000069.1 GCA_002726205.1 Planctomycetaceae bacterium
CACAAGACCCGCAAGACCAGCGAGACGCTCGACACCAGGCCGGGGATTCACGTTGTTTCTCCCGGGGGGCGTTTGCTGGACTTCGCCAGAACACCTGTCGACACGATCACCAACTGCGCCTTCGGCGGCAAGGACCTCAGGACTCTCTATATCACCTGCGGCCCCTATCTCCTGAGCCTGCGGACGAAAATCCCGGGCAAAGCTGGCTACCGGCCCCGGGCCTGAGTCGTGCCGGACCGGAAAACACCGCGCAAAGCAGACGGCGCGGATCCGCGGTCGTTCATCATTGCAACGGCCGCCGGTAGAACGGCAGTTCCACGACCTCCGCGGCAACACGTTGGCCGCGGACATCAACCTCGACGGCGGTGCCGGTGGCCGCGGACGCCGACGTGACATAGGCCATCGCGATCACGATCTCGAGTGTTGGAGAAAACGTCCCACTGGTGACTTCCCCAACGGCTGTCTCGCCGCTGAACACGGTTGCTCCACCGCGGGCGATCCGACGGCCTTCGAGTTTCAGGCCAACGCGTTGCGGGAGTTCACGACTGGCGGCAGCCAGAACCGCCTCGCGTCCTATGAACTCGGCCGCTTCGGGCTTGACCGCAAACCCGAGTCCGGCGGTGTAGGGGTCAATCTGCTCGGAGAGTTCATGACCGTAAAGTGGCATGGCGGCTTCGAGCCTGAGCGTGTCGCGGCATCCGAGACCGGCAGCCACCAGGCCCAGTGCCCCGCCCGTACGCAACAAGTGCTCCCACAGTTCACTCGTGGCGGCAGCCGGAACAATCAACTCGAACCCATCCTCTCCGGTGTAGCCGGTCCGACTGATCCAACCCGCGTGGCCCAAGATCCCAACCGGGGCGCAGCGGTAATAACGCATCGGTGCCACGTCCACATCGGTCGCTCCCGATGCCAGTTCCAGCGACCGAGGCCCCTGCACTGCCAACATGGCCCAGTCGCCTGTCCGATCCTCGATTTCAACGTCGTACCCTTCGCTGTGCTCCTGGATCCACGCGACGATCTTTTCTCGATTCGACGCGTTGACAACCAGCAGGTATTCCCCGTCAAACCGATAGACCAGCACATCGTCGAGGATCCCGCCCGCCGTGTTGCAGACCAATGCGTAGCGGACCCGGCCGACTTCGATTGAAGCCACATCGTTGGTGACCAGTCGGTCGAGCAGTCTGCAGGCATCGCGTCCACGAAAGACAATTCTGCCCATGTGTGAAATGTCGAACAGCCCCGCCGCGGTCCTGACTGCCCGATGTTCCTCGGTGATCGAGGTGTACTGCACCGGCATCTCCCAACCGGAAAAATCAACCAGGCGAGCACCATTGGCCACATGCCACCCGTGGCAGGGAGTTCTCAGGAGCGGTTCAGACATCGACTACGGGCCCTCGTGGCCAGGGTGCCGGGGATCTCGTTTGAGGCACGTTCGCCGCCATCGCCACGGCTGTCAAGCGTCAGCGACGACCGCGGCCCCGCCGACGGCCCTTCCGCCTCCCCTTGCCACGTCGGGACTTCGATGACTTCTTCTCATCACCGCTGGTCTCGCCACGTCGACACGTTCCAGGCCGTTGGACCCGGCCGCTGCGTTGATCGACGGCCAACTCGACGGTCCGTCGATCGAGATTCACTCCGACAATCTTGACGCGGACCTGGTCTCCCAGACGAAACGACCGACCCGACCGCCTTCCGGTCAAGGTCAGTTCTCCGCGATCGAAGTCAAAGAAATCGTTGTCATCCAGTTCCCGGACGTGAACAAGCGATTCGATCGGGATCGACATCCCCCGGCAGATGACACCGAATTTCTCGACTCCGGTAATAATCGCGTCGATGGTCTGACCGATCCGTTCACGGACGAACATCAACAGCTTCAGACGCACCAGCGCCCGCTCGGCCTTTTCAGCCCGTCGCGCGGTCAACGAACATGATCGTCCCAGGCGATCAACCTTGCTGGCCGAAAGCCCCCTGGTGCGACGACCACTGGCCAGCGAGGCGATCAGGCGGTGGATCGTCAGATCTGGATAGCGGCGAATCGGGCTCGTGAAATGGCAATAATTCTCCAACGCCAGTGCATAGTGTTCTTCTTCCCGGCCGGTATACTCCGCCTGCTTGAAACTCCGCAACAAAGCGTAGTTGACCGCTTGACTCAGTGGCCCTCCCTCCACCTTGTCCAGCAGTTTCTGCAGCGCCGGCCGGGACTGTGGTCGATCAAGCCGAAATCCCAGACCACCCACAAAGGTAGCAAACTGCCTTAGCTTGGTGATGTTGGGGCTGGGATGGATTCTCCGCAGAAACACCAGGCCGCGGTCGGTCAACGTGGACGCGACGGCCGAATTGGCCGCCAGCATGAACTCCTCGATCACCTGGTGGCTCTCGTCATGAACGGTTTCCCTGACGGCTTCAACCCGCCCCCCGGCGCCGAGGTCGATCTTGAGCTCTGGCAGGTGCAATTCGAGAGCCCCTGCCGCGAATCGTCGCCGCCTGAGAACGCGACTGAGCTGGTGCATCTCGACGAGCAAACGTCGGACCGGCGCCGCCACACGGCCACGAAACCCGTCCGGGTCAGCCAGAATCTCGCCGACCTGCTCGTAACTGAAGCGACGGGTCACGCGGATCGCCGCGCGGGCAAAGGCCACGTCGCGGGGAATGCCGTCCTCGCTGAATTCAATCAGGGCCGAGATGACGTAACGGACCCGATTCTGCTGCAGGCTGGCAAGACCATTGGAGATGAGCTCCGGGAGCATCGGCAGCACTCTTCCGGGCAGGTACACGCTGGTCCCCCGCCGCCGGGCTTCACGATCCAGAGCACCACCCGGAACCACGAAATGCGACACATCGGCGATGTGCACCCCCAGCCGCCACCCGCCATCATCAAGTGTCTCGAGTGAAATGGCGTCATCGAAATCGCGGGCGTCCCCGGGATCAATCGTCACGATCGTCTCGGAGGTCAAATCGAGTCGGCCGTCGAGATTGTCTTCATCAAAGGCCGCGACCGCCTGCCGCGCCTCCACGAGCACATCGTCTGGGAACTCGACCGGCAACCCGAATTCGTGGATTATCGTCAGTTCATCAACACCGGATTGGTCGCGTGGACCGAGAACCTCGAGTAACACGCCCTCGGCCTGCTGGTTCCACTCGGGGAAGTGGAGCATTTCCAGGACCACCTGGTCTCCGGGGCGTACTCCCTTGGCGCCCGGATCACCGACCACGACGGGATCAGCGAACAAGGTCCCGTCGACCCGGACCCAACCGAGACCGGCTCGCTCAAAGTACCGTCCGACGAAGCGGGTGGTGCTGCGTTCGAGAACCCGCAACACCTCGCCGCAGCGTTGCCCTCCCCGTCGCCGGCGTCCGAGCATTTTTACCCGGACGGTGTCTCCCGAGAGAGCACCCCGCATGTCGTCAGCGGCGATGAACAGTTCCGCGGAAGGCTTCTCAGCCGCTCTCGACGGCAACAGAAAGAACCCCGCTCCCCCGCCCGTCCGCTGTACCGGCCCTTCAAATTCGGCCACTTCACGTTTCGACCGTTTCTTCACGGTCACCTAGACCTCCGAACCACCGGTGGCTCCCTCGGCAGGTCCCTTGTAGAACTTCTTCCCCAGCCGGGGCACGAAGGCCGTCCAGCGGGACTGCTGATTGGGATCACTGTTGATCACGCTCATCGTCTCGTTGAGCCGGGCGTCGAGATTGTCCAGGAAGTGCAGGGCCACGGCTTCAACTGTCATCGGCGGACGGGGACTCCCGGCGTCGAGTGATCCGTGATGACTGACGATCAGGTGCTTCAGCCGCAACAACAGTTCCTCGTCAAATCCTCGACCCGTGCGACTGTAGAACTCGGCGATTTTCGTCTCGAGAACCTCGAGAACCAGCACGATGTGGCCAAGCAACTGGCCTTCATCCGTGTAGGCCATCGTGCCCTCGACCGAGATCTCCCGGACCTTGCCCAGATCATGCAGGAAGATCCCGGCCATCAGGAGATCACGGTCCAGAAACTCGTAAAGACCGGTCAACCGGTCGGCCGCTTCGAGCATTGTCGAGACGTGTTCGAGCAACCCACCGCGGAAGGCGTGGTGGATCTTGATCCCGGCCACGGCCGTCGCAAACGAGCCGACCAGGGCCTCGTCATCGAGAAAACAGGACATCAATTCGCGGAGATCGGGGTTGGCAAGTCCTCGCAGCAACTCGTCGACACGAGCGAGTTGTCTCTGGTTCGCCGCGCTGCGGTCCTCCTCGAAGTCGACCATCTCAACCGACGTCGCCGACACCTTCTCGATTCGCGTCAGAATCATCTGCAGTGCCCCCTGGTAAAGCTGCACCTTGCCCAGGGCATGAACGAAATCACCGGTCTCGAACGTCGTGGCCGAGTCTTCCGACACGTTCCACATCAGCCCGTGGATAATCCCGGTGCGATCCTTCAGGTGGGCAAGCAGGTACAAATCTCCGTTGCGATTGGCGCGGAGCTGCTTGTCCGAAAGCAGAAAGATCTCGTCGACCGACTGGCCGTCACGGAGAAATTCGACGAATTGGCGTGACATGTTGCAACGCATCGAGGCGGGTTGGAAGCACCGTCGGTGCCTCCGGGGACGGCGTTGATTCTAGGCCGTCACCAATCACAACAACAGGCCGCCGCCGTCCGTGTCCCCTCCCGCCCGTCTCTGCTAGAATGCCGTCTTCAACAGCCGGACCCGGCGGTCCGAGGATGCGGGAGACCCGATGTGCGTTGGAGCCAGTCGTTCATTCCGACGATGAAGGAGATCCCGGCCGACGCCGAGATCCCCAGCCACCAGTTGATGTTGAGAGCCGGACTGATCCGCCAGGTGATGGCCGGTGCCTACACTTACCTCCCACTGGGTTGGCGAGCGATTCGCAAGGTCGAGGCAATCGTTCGCTCCGAGATGGAGCGGGCCGGTGCAATCGAGTTGTTCATGCCGGCCTTGTGTCCGGCCGAACTCTGGGAACAGACCGGCAGGATCGACGACTACGGCAACGCCCTGGTCAACTTCCCCCTGGTCCGCGGCGACCGCCAGATCCACGTTGTTCTGGGACCGACGCACGAGGAGGTTGTCACCGACCTGATGGCACGGCAGATCAAGAGCTACAAGCAACTGCCGATCACGGTGTTTCAGATCCAGACGAAGTTCCGTAACGAGGAACGACCCCGTTTCGGTGTTCTCCGCACCAGCGAATTCCAGATGAAGGACGCCTACAGCTTCGGCACCGATCTCGAACAACTCAACGTGGCCTACGACCAGATGTTTGCCGCCTACTGCCGGATCTTCGCCCGTTGCGGCCTCGAATACCTGACGGTCGAAGCCGAAAGCGGGCCAATCGGAGGTGACGCGTCACACGAGTTCATGGTACCCGCCGACAACGGCGAAGACGAAATCGTCCACTGCCACTCGTGCGGCTATGCGGCCAACACCGAGCGAGCCGAAATCGGCCGGCCGGTTCCGGCAATCGCAACGCCTGAGACGATGGCCGAGTTGTCCACCAGGCAGACACCCGGGACCACCAGCATCGAACAGGTCAGCCAGATGCTTGCATGCGACCCGTCACGGATCATCAAGACGCTGATCTACTCGGTCGACGACAGCACCGTGGCGGTCCTGCTGCGAGGTGATCACGAAGCCAACCAGTCCAAGATCCGCCGGGCCCTTAACGGCGACACGATCGAACTCGCCGACCCCGCGACAATCGAACAGGTCAGCGGTGCCCCGGTCGGATTTGCCGGCCCGGTCGGACTCGGGTGCCCGATCCTCGCCGATCACGACATCGTGACAATCGTCGATGCCATCAGCGGGGCCAACCAGGTGGATGCCCACTTCACCGGGGTCAACATCGGACGCGATTTCACACTGGAAACCTCGCATGACCTGAGAATGGCCATCGGCGACGACCCGTGCCCCCGTTGTGACGGAACGCTGCAACTGGCAAGAGGAATCGAGGTAGGGCACGTCTTCAAGCTCGGCACGAAATACTCCACAGCACTCTCGGCCGAGTACCTCGACGAAAAAGAAAAAAAACACCCGATGGTCATGGGCTGCTACGGGATCGGCATCAACCGAATTGTTGCCGGCATGGCCGAAACCTCGCATGACGAGAACGGGCTGATCTGGCCATTGGCGATTGCCCCGTTCGAAGTACTCGTGATCCCGCTCAACATCAACGATGACCAGGTGATGGCAACGGCCGACCGGATCTATGACGATCTGCGGTCGGAGGGGCTGGACGTGTTGATGGACGACCGCAAGGCACGACCGGGATTCAAGTTCAAGGACGGCGACCTGATCGGCATTCCGCTCCGCGTGGTCATCGGGGGCAAGGGGTTGGCCGATGGCGTGGTCGAACTGAAGTGGCGAACCGACGAGGACTCGCAACGGGTCCCGATCGACGAGGCGATCGCTTCGATCCGTCAACAGGTCCGCGACCGTCAGGCTGCCGAAGCGGAAACGGTTCCCGAGTAATCAACCCAACCGTCAAGCTCGTCATAACCGTCTGGCAGGCCTTATCTTACGCACTCAGATTCTTTGACCGGGTTGCCGACAGGTCTAGAATTCAGCAGGACGTCTCCAGAGACTGCTGACTGAGAGGCCGCCGATGTTCCCGGTTCGATCACCTTCCCCGCACCAGACGTCGCCCGTCAGCCCGGCCCGACGGGATGCTCCGGGCGTGGCGATTCCCCCGGGAATCGCCAGCGAAATCGACCGCCATCTTGCCGCCCTCAGACGGGGAGCGGACCGACTGGCGATGACCCCCCTGGCGGACCGCATCCGTTTGCTGAAGGCCGTGCAACACAACGTGTTGCGATCGGCAATGGAATGGGTTGATGTCTCAACAGCATCCAAGCAGGCAGTCCCCTCGAGCCATGTTCGTGCCGAGGAAATTCTCTCGGGACCAGCCGTCACCGCCCGTTACCTCGATTTACTGACGCGAACGTTGGAGGAGATTCGTGAAAAGGGGCAACCGAGTCTTCCCGGTCGCCCTCGCCGCGGCAGCGATGGACGGTTGCTGGTTCCGGTGGCACCGATCTGGCGGCTGTTTGATCCATTGACCTTCACAGGCATCCGCGCCCACGCCCGGATGCGTGGTGGAATCGCCCCGGCCACCCTGCCCACGCACATCGCCCGATCCTACCGGCAGATGACACCGGACACGTTTCCGGCTGTCTCACTGGTCCTGGGGGCCGGCAACATCACGAGCGTACCCGTGCTGGACACTTGCGATCGGCTGTTCAATCGAGGCCAGGCGGTACTGCTGAAACTCCATCCGTTGCACGAGCACCTGCAGCCGACACTCGAGCGCGTGCTGGCACCACTGCTGGAAACCGACTGCCTGCGGATCATCACGGGAGGCCCTGCCGTGGGGGCCTGGGCGGTAGACCACGCGGCCATCGACAACATCCACATCACCGGCGGCCGGGAGACTCACGATACGATCGTCTGGGGTCCGGCCGGTCCCGAGCGAGAGAAGCGTCGCCGTCTCGATCAACCGCTGTTGCAGAAACCGATCTCGGCCGAACTCGGCAACGTCAGCCCGTGGATCGTCCTCCCGGGCGACTACTCGCAAAAGCAACTCGATTATCAGGCCGAGAACATCGCCGCCTCGGTGATCAACAATGCCGGTTGCAACTGCGTGGCGACCCGGGTCCTGGTGACATGGCGAGGCTGGCGTGGACGGGAACGATTTGTCGACAAGGTCAACGACATCCTGTCGAACGCCGAGCCGCGTGACGCGTGGTATCCCGGCGCACGGGAACGCTGGGAAGAATTCTCCGGCCAGGTCGCATCGGGCGATCGCCTGCAGGCCACGCTCGTTCGCGATCTGCTTCCGACCGCCGACTCTCCCTTTTTCCAGCGTGAGCCGTTCACCTGTGTTCTGGCCGAGGTTGGGCTTGGGGGTGCGACACCCGAGGAGTTTCGTGAACGGGTGGTTCGATTCTGCAATGAGACACTCTGGGGAACGCTCAGTGCAACGATCACCGTTCCGCCCCGGCAGCAGCGCGGCGGCGACGCTCGCCGGCGTCTCGACACGCTGGTCAGTTCACTGCGATACGGCATGATTGGAATCAACCAGTGGGTCGGTCTGAACTACATGCTGGCAAGTCCTCCGTGGGGAGGGCATCCCGACAGCACGACGGCCGACGTTCAAAGCGGAAACGCCCGGGTGCACAACACGTTCCTTCTCGACGGCATCGACCAGACCGTGCTGTCGGGACCGCTGACAACGTTCCCGCGTCCGCTGTGGTTCCCCAGTCACAACAACCCCGAGCCGCTGGCCTGGGCGTTGTTGCGACTGTTCGGCAGACCGGGCTGGAAGAACCTGTGGCGGTTGCTGCGGTGCCTCTGAGGCGGTCACTTGAAAACGGCCGACGACACGCGTTCCACGATGCGGGGCCTGGAGAAACAACGCCATGAAGACGTTCTCACCAACGCTGGCCCAACGTCGCGTGCTGATCACCGGCGCGGGTCACGGCCTGGGCCGCGCGCTGGCCGGTGCATTCGCCGAAGCCGGCGCCCGGATCATCGTCACCGACCACGATCCGTCGGGCGTCGAAGCCACGACCCGTTGGTTGTGCGGCCGTGGTGACGTGGCGATCGGGCTGACAATGGACGTCACCTGCCAGCGGAGCATTCGCCGTGCCCGGCAGGAAGTGTTGTCCCGAACCGGAGCCATCGACATCCTGATCAACAATGCCGGCACCGTCCACGGCGGTCGCTTCTGCGATGTTTCGCTGGACCGGCATCTGACGACGCTCCAGGTCAACACGATCGGACCGATCCAGGTCACTCACACGTTCTTACCGGACCTCATCACGTCGAAGTCACCACACCTGGTCAACATTCTCAGCGCCGCGGCGTTGACCAGTCTGCCCGGGGCGACGACCTACGCCGCCAGCAAATGGGCGATGCTGGGTTTCACCGACTCGCTGCGAGCCGAGTTGCGGCGGGATGGGCACGGCCACGTGGGAATCACCGCCGTTTGTCCGAGTTTTATTTCGACGGGCCTGTTCACCGGCTCCCACCCGCCCCGATTCACTCGCATGCTGACTCCCGCGGCCGTCGCCCGGCATGTGGTCCAGGCGGTCCACAGCAAGCGACAACTGCTGGTCCTGCCCCGGATCGTCAGAGCAATCCCGTTGGCACGTGCCCTGCTTCCCCGTCGATTGACATCGCATCTGGCCGATTGGCTGGGGATCAGTTCCTGCATGTCTGACTGGCAGGGTCACGCCCCACCAATCGACCGGCCTGAAGTCAGCGACCCGGCCTTGGCCCCGGCAGGCAACCGGCCACCGCAGCCTCCTGCCCAGCAGGCAACCGCCGAGACGACGGACCCCGAAGCGATCCGCCCCGTCTGAACATCACGCTCGATGGCCGGGTCTTGAAGTTCCTCGCCCGACTCCTGAAGATAGGCCGATCCTGGATATCCCGACCATGTGCGGGAATCTTCTGTCGGCACAGCATAGGGGTTTGAATGTCCGCAACCGGAATTCGTCGCGCGCTGCGACTCGGTCTCCTGCTGGTGAGTCTGGTGGCCGCGCGGCTGCCTGCCGCCAATCGTCCGAACATCGTGTTCATTTTTACCGACGACCACGCCGCCCATGCGCTTTCCTGCTACGGGTCGAAGATCAACAAAACGCCCCACCTGGACCGATTGGCCCGGGAAGGCACGCTCTTCCAGAACTGCTTCTGCACCAATTCGATCTGTGGCCCCAGTCGGGCGGTGATTCTGACCGGCAAGCACAGCCATCTCAACGGTGTCATCAACAACCGCGTCCGGTTCAATGGTGCTCAACAGACGTTCCCGAAGTTGCTGCAAAAGGCCGGCTACCAGACCGCGATGGTCGGCAAGTGGCACTTGAAGAGCCTGCCGACGGGATTCGACCATTACGAGGTACTGATCGGCCAGGGACCCTACTACAACCCTCCGATGATCGCCAACGGAAAGCGCGTCAAGCATATCGGCTACACGACCGAGATCATTACCGACATCGCGATGAAATTTCTCACCACCCGCGATGCCGACAAGCCGTTTCTGCTGATGTTCCAACACAAGGCTCCGCACCGGAACTGGCAGCCCGGCCCGAAGTACCTCACGATGTTCGACGACGTCACGATCCCCGAACCGGACACTCTCTTCGACGACTACCGCGGCCGCGGCACAGCCGCGCGAACCCAGGACATGACCATCAAGAAGACGTTGACCCCCAACGACCTCAAGCTCGTCCCTCCCCGCAACCTGACTCCGTCGCAACGGAAGGCCTGGGATGCCGCCTACGCTCCCAAGAACGCCGCATTCCGCAATGCCAATCTCAAAGGCAAGGCCCTGGTCCGCTGGAAGTACCAGAGGTACATCAAGGACTACCTCCGTTGTATCGCATCGGTCGATGACAACGTCGGCCGGGTGCTCGACTACCTCGACAAGACGGGCCTGGCCAAGAACACGGTCGTGATCTACTCATCCGACCAGGGATTTTACCTCGGCGACCATGGCTGGTTCGACAAGCGGGTCATGTACGAGGAAAGCTATCGCATGCCGCTGCTGGTCCGCTGGCCCGGCCACACCCGCGCCGGCAGCGTCAACACCGATCTGGTCTCGAATATTGATTTTGCACAGACCTTCCTGGACCTGGCCGGGGTTGCCGCGACTGGCGACATGCAGGGTCACAGCCTCGTGCCGCTGTTCAAGGGCAAGACGCCAACAGACTGGCGCAAGGCATTGTATTACCACTACTACGAGTTCCCCGGCCCTCACAGTGTCCGTCGACACTTTGGTGTCCGGGATGCCCGATACAAGTTGATCCACTTCTACAACGTCGATGAATGGGAACTCTACGACCTGAAACGTGATCCTCGGGAGATGAACAGTGTCTACGGAGATCCGCAATACGACACGATCACCTCGCGACTGAGGACCGAACTCGATCGACTGCAGAAACACCATCGCGTGCCCGACGACCGTGGGTCGGTTTCCAAGGAGGGCAAACGGCGGGATTCCGGAAAATCACCCAAGCGAAAAAAACGGAAGGCTCGTAAGAAGCGTACGACGACGGCCGGGAGATAGCGTCAACATGCTGACATTCGTCCTGGCCTGTGTTGTTCCACCGTTCTTGTTGGCGGTGACGACAACCGCTCTTGTCCGCCGGTTCGCCCCTGGCTGGGGCCTGCTCGATCGGCCCGGCCCGCGGAAGGTTCACGAAGTGGTCACCCCCTTGGGGGGTGGCGTTGCCGTCTGGCTCTCGGTGGTGATTCCTCTCGGGCTGGTTTCCATCACCGCCTGTGGCTGCCTGCCGGGACTGACACTGGATCGTTTCCTGCCGGCCGAGGTGTCGGCATCACTGGATTTCGTCCAGATCGGCAGCCGGCTCGGCCTGCTCTGGTGGATCCTGGGAGGAGCGACCCTGCTGGCGTTGGTTGGGTTGATCGACGACTTCCGCAACCTGCCCTGGCTACCACGGCTGGCAATACAATTGCTGGTGGCGGTGGGGCTGGTCCTGGCCGGTGTGCGTGGCACGGTCTTCCTGCCGTGGCCGTGGATCGGATTCGTGGCAACCGTGCTGTGGATCCTGGTCCTGGTAAACGCCTTCAACTTTCTCGACAACATGGACGGCCTCTCTCCGGGGATCGCCCTGATCGCCGCCTCGCTGTTCGCCGTGGTCCTGCTGACAGGCACAGCGCATCCCCACTGGCTGGTTGCCGGTGTGCTGCTGGTCCTGGCCGGATCTCTGGCCGGATTCCTCTGCCACAACTGGCCCCCGGCAAAGATTTTCCTCGGTGACGCGGGCAGCTACTTCATCGGGCTGCTGCTGGCCGCGTTGACCGTCGTCGGAACGTTTTACGAGGGCGGGACCGGAACCGACGGACGTCATGTGATTCTCGCCCCGCTGTTCATCCTGGCCATTCCGCTGTACGACTTCACCAGCGTCATGCTGATCCGTCTCGGCCGTGGCCACAGCCCGTTCCGTCCCGACAAGAACCACTTCTCGCACCGATTGGTCGAACTGGGGCTGAGCCGGAGAAATACGGTGCTGACGATTCACCTGGCCACGCTACTGACGGGACTGGGCGGTGTGTTGTTGTACCGGGTCACCGACTGGACGGCAGCCCTCCTGATCCTGGTCCTGATCTCCTGCGTTCTCGGCATCATCGCGATTCTCGAAACGGTCGGCCGCCGTGCCCAGAACGACGACGTGGTGACGGATGACTGAGCCAGCCACCGCCGCTGCGGGCAACCAGGCAACACCGGCAGCGGCACACCCCGCCTGGCTCGGGCTCGCCACGTCGCTGCTGGCCGCTCGTTGGCTGGTTCCCACCGAGTCGGCCGCCGCCGGTGCCACTCTCTGGCTGGTCGCGCTGTGGCTGGCCCTGGCCACCGCATGGAGCCTGGCACGATTGAAGTTCGATCGGGTGGGACCACCAAGACTGGACCGATTCGACCTGGCGATCCTGATGCTGGCACTTCCCCAGATCGTCTCGGCGGTCCTGCTGGTCGCAAGCTCCGACGGCAACACCCGCGCGGCCAGCAACATCGCCTGGGAGTGGACTGGCCTGGTGGTCACCTTCCTGTTCTTACGCCGACTGGTTTCCTCGCCCGCACACCACAATGCGTTGATGCGTGTCACCGTCGGCCTGGCAATTGCGACTGGCGTTCTGGGAATCTGGCAGCATCACGTGGGCTACGGCATGGCGGTTGCCGACCATGATGCGCAGCTGGCCAGGCTCGAACAGGCCACCCACGCCGGGGACCTCTCCACTCAGCGTCGATTGCAGTCAGAAATGGCCGGTCAGGGCATTCCACTCGACGGGCCGGCACGACAACTGTGGGAACGTCGACTGCGAGACAGCCGTGAACCGATTGGCCTGTTCGCCCTCGCCAATTCCCTGGGCGGATTCCTGGCCCCGCTGCTGCTGGTCGGACTGGCGATGTGGCTGTCGGCTCGAAAAACTGATCGGCCGGGAAAGGTCGGCTCGGCCGCAATCCTGCTGTCGTTGTTCTACTGCCTGCTGCTGACAAAAAGCCGAACGGCGTGGGTCGGCCTGGCCGTCGGCGGCATCCTCCTGGCGATCGCTCACCGCGGTTGGCTGAATCGCCGACGGCTCGTTCTGGCCGCTGCGGCGTTGGGTTCTGGATGCCTGTTCCTGTTGGCCGTCTTCCTGACACGCGGGATCGACGTGGAGGTCCTGACCGAGGCTCCCAAGTCACTGGCTTACCGGTGGGAATACTGGCGGGGTACCCTGGACGTGATTGCCGAGCGGCCGTGGCAAGGCACCGGTCCGGGAAATTTCCGGCAACATTACCTGGCCCACAAGCCCAGCGGGTCAAGTGAGGAAATCGCCGACCCGCACAACTTCGTTCTCGAGGCTACCGCCACCGCCGGCCTGCCGGGACTGCTCGGCCTGGCCGGCTGCCTGGGACTTCTGGCCTGGTCGCGACGCCGAGGACCGCAGGCAACATCGCCGACAGGATCATCGGGAAGAAAAGATCCCGGGGAACGCGACGGGTTCCCCAGCGTGATGATCGGGGGGGGCGGTGGATTTTTCCTGGCGATGACACCCGGTCTGCTGCTGGGCTCGGGACTGGACCTGAGGCTGGTCCTTCTCTTGATCGCCTGGGTCGTCGCGATTCGCCTGTTGCCATCCGGTTCCGTCGAACCTCCCTCATGGCGAAGCAGCAAGCTGGCCGCACTCCTGGTGCTGTTGGTCCACCTGCTTGGTGCCGGTGGATTCAGCCGACCGGCACTGATGCAGTTGGGACTGTTGCTGGTCATCGGCCTGCGACCTGCTGACGACGATTCCTGCCAACCGCTGCCGGCCACCGCCCCATCAAAGTGTGGTTGGCTGACCATCGCCGGCGGTGGACTGCTGCTGGCCGCCCTGTTGATCGGAACGGTGTTGCCGATAATGACCCGCACCACGGCCGAGCGAATGGCGACAGCGGCATCGTTGCTGCGAGGCCAACCTGCTGCGGCGACGCGACACCTTCGCGATGCCGTGCGAGCCGATCAACGCGATCCGGTTCCGGCTCGACAACTGGCCCAGTTGATGTTCGACACCTGGTCGGGTTCGTCCGTCGCCGACGACGAACTCTTCGACAACGTGATCCAGGTGGCGTTGAAGGCGCAGCGCCGAGATCCTTACAGCTGGATTCCTCCTCACGACCTGGGCCGATTCTATCGGCAACGTCATCTGCTCACAGGTGACAGCAATGATGTCGCGGCCGCGATTCACTGGTCCACGCGGGCCGTGCAACGCTACCCGACCAACCCGAGACTGAGAGCCTCGCTGGCCGAGACTCTCCACGAGGCCGGCCATCACGATGCCGCTGCCAGCGAATCCCAACGGGCGATGGAACTACAGGACATCCTTCGACAGCGAGGACACACTGACAAACTGCTTCCGGCCAATCGAATCAAGAAGCTGAGGCGGCTCGTCTCCGGAAAGCCGGATCGGATTCCCGACACCACGCCGGGATCCGTTTCAGCGGGAACCAGAAGACCTGACCGCAATTGACCGATTTAAAAGAGAAGGCCTAGAATAGGCCTGTTCTCCACGACTGCCACGGTCGATCCCGTACAAAGAGCGGGCCTGGCCGATCGTTCCGTCAACGAGGTTTCCATGCGTATCGCCGTTGTCATCCTGTCGATCGTCCTGTTCGTCGGGCTCCTGTTCTTTGGTGCCAAGACCTATCGCGAGACGGTGACCGCCACCGACAACCTGCGACCCGACGAGCAGGCTTCGGAGCTGCCGCTGCCTGCAAAGAGCGGACCACACCCCAAGGTGGTGATCCTCGGTGGTCGAGAGTTCGACTTCGGGGTCATGGAACAGGGACAGGAGTCCAGCCACGCCTTCCTGATCCGCAACGACGGCCAGGCGACCTTGCGACTGCTGGCCAACTACAAGGGTGACAACACCTGCGAATGCACCGTCGGCAAACTCACCCGCGACACGGTCCCGCCGGGAGAAACCGTCGAGGTCCTTGTCCAATGGGGCGTAAAAAAACCGGTGATCGACTTTGCTCATTCGGCAACGATCCGTACCAACGATCCCGAGGCGATGAAGATTCCGTTTGTCGTCAAAGGGCTGATTGGACGACGGGCCGTGATCGCTCCAAGTTCCACCAGGGCGGTCGGACAGTTGGCCAATGACGAGACGGTCAAGGTCGACCTGACCCTGCACACCGAAACCATCGACACGTTCAAGTTGCTCAAGGTCGAAAACCCCGGCGGCGCGGTCACCTTCAAGACTCGGCCACTCTCGGCCGGGGAACTCGAACAACTTGCCGACAACAGCTCGAACACGACCACCAAGAAAGAGAAGTCGGGCCAACTCAAGGTCATCAGCAAAGTCGGTGGCAAGCGACCGACTCCGAGGGCCGGTTACGCCATCACCGCAACCGTCACCGGCGCCAAACTGCAACCGGGCCCGTTCCAGGAGACGCTGACCTTCCACACCGATCTCGAAAAGGACCACTCGGTCAGTTTTCATCTCACCGGTAGTCGATCGGGCTACATCGAGTTCATGAAGGCACAGGGAGCGAAATGGGACAGCCAGAAGCTCCTGCTGCGACTGGGCACCTTTCAGGCAACCAAGGGCAAGTCGGTGCGGGTCCCGATGTTGTTGAAGGAAGTGACACCGGAGACGAAGTTGCAGGTCATCGGGACGAAACCCGATTTCATGAAAGTCAAGTTCGAGAGAGATCCCGAGTTTCCGGCCAAGACGAAACATCGCTACTGGATGACGTTGACCGTGCCTCCAGGACAGCCACCGGTGACGCTGACCGCACGTCGTCACGGGACAATTTCCCTGGAGACCAAGGGAGGCGAGAAACGATCGCTGCGATTTTTCGTCGGCTTTGTTTCTCATTGATTCTCCAATCGGTCTTTGTTCAACGCGCCGGACCGGACTAGACACTCATGCCACGTTGGGTCGCTCCGATCCTGGTCTTGCTGGCAGTTGCCGCCCTGGCGGCCGGTTGGTTTTGGCCGGTCCAGGTCCCTCCTGGTCCAGGCCGTCGGGACCCTGATGCCCTGCTCGACGGTTGGCCGGCACAGGATGTCACGCTGATCATCTCCGGAGAGCAACACGGCTACATGGAACCGTGCGGTTGCTCGGAGTCGCAATCAGGCGGTTTCTCGCGACGTGCTGATCTCTTTCGACAGTTGAAAGCAAGAGGGTTTTCACCAATCGGTCTCGACCTGGGTGCCCTGGTCAAGCGTCACCGCGATCAGAGCCGACTGAAATTTCAGACGATGCTGGCCGCCCTGGGAGATCTGGACTATGCAGCCGTGGCCGTGGGTCCGGAAGATCTCGCACTGGGCCCGGACTTTCTCTTGTCCCAGGGACGTGCCGACGCGGCTGATGAGAATGATGGCAGTGATCTGGAATCATCAGTCCCCCCGCTGCTCGCCGCCAACGTGCGACTTTACGACAGCCCGGATCTCCCCGGCGCCCCGATCGCATCGCGACTCGTGCCCTGCGGCAGCGAAACGATCGGCGTCACCGCGATCCTCGGTCCCGGACTCACCGCCCCGCTCAGGGCAGCCGGTGTGCTCGCTGACGTGACCATCAGTCCTCCGGAAGAGGTACTGCCGGCGATCCTCGCGGATCTCGTTGACCGTGGTGCCACCCTGCTTGTCCTGCTGTCCCACGCGTCGATCGACACCTCTGTCTCGCTGGCACGCCAATTTCCCCAGTTGCACCTGGTCGTCAGTGCCCATGGTCCCGAGGACCCCCTCGCCGACAATCCTCGTCAGGTGGGGTCCACGACCGTGGTGACCGTGGGACACAAGGGAAAGTACGCGGGCGTCGTGGGACTGACCCGCAACAACGACTTGCCCCGCCTGCGATTCGAACTGGTAAATCTCGACAGCCGGCGTTTCCACGACACGCCGTCGATGGCCGAACACATGCGGACCTACCAGAAAACTCTCGAGCAAACCGACCTGGCGGCGCAAATGCTGCCGATCACCGTTGTTGACGGTCGAGAATTCGTCGGAGCGGAGCGTTGCGGCGAGTGTCACACAAAGGCGATGGCCCAATGGAAACAGACCGGCCATGCACGTGCCTATGAAAGTCTCGCCAGGGGACGGGCCGGTCACGAACACGAATGGATTCCTCGGACCTTTGATCCCGAGTGCCTCAGTTGTCACGTCACCGGCTGGCACCCACAGGACGTGCTGCCGTACAAGAGCGGCTACGTCGACCGCGGCGGTTCCGCCCACCTGCTGGGAAATCAGTGCGAGAACTGCCATGGCGCCGGAAGCCGACACGTGGCGCTGGTGGAAGCCGACCGGATTGAAGAGTCGCTGGCCGACGTCCGCGTCACGCTCGAGAAGGCCCGTCGGACCACGTGCATCGGTTGTCATGATCTCGACAACAGCCCAAAATTCGACTTCGACTCCTACTGGCCCCAGGTTGCCCACCCCGGACGAGACTGACACGTGAGGATTTCTGCCCCGACCCGGATCCAGTTCCTGACCACTGACAATCTGCTGGCACTGGAGTGGGCCGATGGAGCTTTTCACCGCATCCCGTTCCAAACACTTCGCCAGATGTGTCCCTGTGCGGTGTGTGTCAGTGAAGTGACCGGTGAACGACTTCTCGATCCCGATACGATTGCCGACGACATCAATCCGATCCGTGTCAACTACAGTGGCAATTATGCTCTGAAGATCGAGTGGAGTGATTCTCACGACTCGGGTCTTTTCACCTGGGAATTCCTCCACAAGATCGGCGTCACGATTGCCCATCACGAGGCCGGGAATGGCAATTGAAGTCGAGTTGAAATTTCCATTGGACGCGGCCACCCCGACGGCCGAGGATCTCTCCAGTCGGCTCGTTGAACTGGGCGCAGCAGCGTTGCCGCCACGCCGACAACGCGACTGCTATTACGCCCACCCCCAGCGTGATTTTGCGGTCACCGACGAGGCCTTGAGAATTCGCGACGACCAGGGTCGCATCTTCCTGACCTACAAGGGTCCCCTGTTAGACCCCCTGGCCAAGACCCGACGTGAACTCGAAACCGGTCTCGAATCAGCCGAGGTCGCTGCCGAGATTTTCGAGATGCTGGGATTTCGTCCGGTGCGAGTCGTCGCCAAGCATCGTCGACCGTTTCACCTGACGTGGCAGGAAGTCGCCGTCGAAGCAGTCATCGACGAGGTCGATGACCTGGGGACCTTTGTTGAACTCGAGACAATCACAGACGAGGCCGGCCATGAGGCTGCCCGCGACCAGCTGTTGGCCCTCGCATCGAACCTGGGCCTGGAACACGGCGAGCGTCGCAGCTACCTGGGACTGTTATTGGCTCGGGACGAAGAATCCACGAACCGCAGCTGACTCGATCAAGGAATTCTTGCCAATGAGCATTTTTTCTTCGAACTGGCGTTGAAAAGCTGACAGCCAGTGGCGACGATTCAGTTTCCGGCGCGGGACGATGCCGGTTGCGGAACGTGTGAAGGATCCCAACCGCGCCGCGGGACAAAGGAGTGAAAACCCAATGGCTACGAAAACGAAGACCCGGAAGACTACCACCTCGGGTAACTCAGCCCAGGCGACCCAGGAAGGGATGCTCGACAACGCGGTCGGGCAGATCGAGAAGGCCTTCGGCCCCGGCTCGATCATGAAACTTTCTGGTAGTAACTCGCTCGAGATCGAAGGCATCGGTACCGGTGCCCTCTCGCTCGACCTGGCCCTTGGTGGCCGCGGTGTCCCTCGGGGCAGAGTAGTCGAACTGTACGGGCCGGAATCCAGCGGAAAGACCACGCTGGCCCTGCACGTGATTGCCAGTGCCCAGAGTTCAGGGGGCATCGCTGCGTTCATCGATGCCGAACACGCCCTGGATCCCTCGTGGGCCAAGAGACTGGGGGTCAATCTCGAGGAATTGCTGGTCAGCCAGCCGTCCTACGGGGAGGAGGCCCTGCAAATCGCAGAGATGTTGATCAAGTCCAACGCGGTCGATGTGATCGTAATCGATTCGGTGGCCGCGCTGGTGCCCAAGACCGAACTCGACGGTGAGATCGGTGATACGCACGTCGGCCTGCAGGCACGCATGATGAGCCAGGCCATGCGAAAGCTGACCGGAGCAATCGCCAAGAGCCGCAGTTGCGTGATCTTCATCAACCAGATTCGTGAGAAGATCGGCGTGATGTTCGGCAGCCCCGAGACAACTCCCGGTGGCCGCGCCCTGAAGTTCTACAGTTCCTGTCGCATTGATGTTCGCCGCATAGCCACGTTGAAGGACGGTGACCTGGCGACGGGGATTCGCATGAAGGCCCGTATCGTCAAGAACAAGGTGGCACCACCGTTTCGGATCGCCGAGTTCGACATGCTCAGTACCTGTGGGATCAGCTACGAATCGGACGTCCTGGACCTGGCCGTCGAAGACCGGGTAATCGACCGCAGCGGAAGTTGGTTCAGTTACGGAGACACCCGCCTGGGACAGGGACGGGAAAAGGCACGCCTGTTCCTGGTCGAAAACCCCGAAGTACTGGCGGAAGTCCGGGACAAGGTTCTGGTCGCGCGAGGGTTTGGCCCGCCGGAGGAAACTCCCGAAGCAACTGAAGCGACCGAAGCAACTGAAGCGACCGAAGCAACTGAAGCGACCGAAGCAACTGAAGTGACCGAAGCAACTGAAGTGACCGAAGCGGCCTAGACCTGGTGGGGCGGACTTGGGGCGCGCTGGTGCGACGGATATCATGGGGGGAGGAGTCCCTTCTGATGCGCAGCAGCGTAATTCTTCTATCGACCCTCCTGTCGTGGGTCACTTTACCGGTTTCCGGCACCGCGCAGGAACGTCCGGCAGCTGCTGGACTGCTCTCATTGCAGCAGTCCCTGGTCCGCGTCACCGCCCGTTTTGAACCCTCGGTCGTTGCGATCGCCCGCTACCGGATCGCCGACAACAACACGACTCCCGGCGGGCCGAATGGGCGTCTTTTCCCGGACCCGGATCACCCGGACTTCATCCCCAGCGAATACGGAACCGGGATCGTGATCGGTTCACCGACGGCCCCCGATCGCCGCCTGATCCTGACGTGTTTTCACGTGGTTCGCGGTGGCCCCATTTCTCGAACAGCCGGGACCAATGCCCGGCGACCGTCGCGGTTGTCCCCACCTGGCGGATCGGCTCCGCCGACTGTCGGAGAGCGACTTCACGTGAGATTCTCCAACCGTCGTGGTTGTCCGGCACGAATCCTGGCCGCCGATCCCCGCAGTGACCTCGCGGTCCTCGAGTTGGCTCCCGATGATCTCAACCAAGCCGGCCTTGATCCGAAGACGTTGACAGCAGTCACCCTGGCCGCCCGCCCACAACCGGCCAAGGGTCAGTTCGTGCTGCTCCTGGGCAACCCTTTCGCCATCGCCCGTGACGGATCGGCAAGCGTGGGATGGGGGCTGATCAGCAACACGGGCCGAGCGGCGATCATGACGGGCGATCGTGGCGGGCCCGATCACTCGATCCACCGGCTCGGCACACTCCTGCAACTGGATTCCCGGCTCAAGCACGGCACCAGCGGAGGCCCGGTGCTGGACACCAATGGGCAGTTGATCGGATTGACAACGACAATTGCTCCCCGTGACGGGGTCGAGACTGCTGCCGGGTTCGCCATTCCGATCACCGCACCGATGCTGAGAATCATCGATACTCTCCGCCGTGGACTGGAAGTCGAGTACGGGTTTCTCGGCATCCAGCCCGATGATGTCTCGTCTGGCCAACTGGCAACCTACACCGGTTCATTCCGACAGTCCTCGGCCGCGAGAGCAGCTCGCGTGTTTCGCGGTTCTCCGGCGCGCCGGGCCGGAATCCTCACCGGGGACCTGATCCTCTCGGCAGCACGCCGCCGGGTTCACAGCCGTTACGACCTGATGCGTCAGATCGAATTGACCGGTCCCGGACGAGAAATCACCCTGACGCTCTGGCGCGAGACGACCCGCGAACGGTTGCAGGTCCGGGTGCGCCTGGGCAAGTGGCCCGTCCCGGACGGAACCGCTCTGGTGTCATCCCGGCAACGGCACGCTCCCTGGCGAGGACTCGAGGTCGATTACCCGACCGGACGCCGTCGTTTCGTGCCGGCGTCGTTCGAGTTCCCGCAAGCCGTCGTCATCACGTCGGTTCATCCCGGCAGCCCGGCGGCAACGGCCGGCATCGAAGCTGGTGACTTCATCGAACAGGTGGCCGACCAGTCGACCGAAACCCCGGCGGAATTCTTCAAGGCCGTCGATTCTCGAAGCGGCGCCGTACTGCTAAAACTGCTCGACGGACGCAACATCCGCGTTGCCCCCTGAACACATCATTTCCAACCCACGACTTTTCTGTAACACCCGATGAAATCCGACGAACTCCGCGAGTGTTTTCTCTCGTTCTTTGAGTCCAAAGACCACACCCGCCGTCCCTCCGACGTGCTGGTTCCGGCGGATGATCCCACCGTGCTGTTCACGCCAGCGGGAATGAGCCAGTTCAAGAACCAGTTTCTCGGAATCGGGCAATTGGAGTTCACCAGGGCAGCCACCTGCCAGATGTGCCTGAGAACCGGTGATATCAGCAATGTCGGCGCCACGGCCTACCATCACACGTTCTTCGAGATGCTTGGAAATTTCTCCTTCGGCGACTACTTCAAGAAAGAGGCCATCCACTGGGCCTGGGAGTTTTTGACCGGCAAGCAGTGGTTGGGCCTGGATCCCGAGCGGTTCAGCAGCACCGTTTACCTTGACGATGACGAGGCTTTCCGGATCTGGAACGAGGAGATTGGACTGCCGCCGTCGCGGATTCGCCGGGATGACGAATACGAGAATTTCTGGCCTGCCGGTGCACCGACAAACGGCCCCGACGGTGTGTGCGGTCCTTGCAGCGAGATCTTCTTCGACACCGGTGACGGCAATGAACCCGTCGAGGTCTGGAACCTGGTATTCACTCAGTTCAACCGTGTGGGCGATCCCCCGGACAACCTGCGACCTCTCCCGAAGAAGAACATCGATACCGGGATGGGATTGGAACGAACCGCGGCGGTCCTGCAAGGTGTTCGCAGCAACTTTGAAATCGACAGCCTGCGTCCACTCTGTGAAGCGGCAGGTGAGATCGTCGAGGTCCACTACGAGTTTGACGGTGACGCCGGCCGCCCACTGAGGCGAATTGCCGATCACATGCGTGCGGTGACGTTCTGCATTCATGAAGGAGTCGAACCGGGCAATGACAAGGAGAACTACGTCGTCCGCCAGTTACTGCGGCGAGCACTCCTGGAAGGTTATCTGCTCGGTCGACACGATCCCTTCCTGCACCAGTTGGTCCCGGCAGTCGTCACGGCAATGAAGGCGGCCTATCCGGACCTGTCGCAATCGGCCGAACCAGTCGCCAATGTGATCCTTGAGGAAGAGAACCAGTTCCTGGACATCGTCGAACGTGGCGTGGGGAAATTCGAGAAGTTGGCCAAGACTGCTCGTGATTCCGGCCGCACGGTAATCACCGGTGAAGAGGCCTTCGACCTTCACCAGACCGACGGCTTCCTGATCGAACTGACGGAATCGCTGGCCACGCGATCCGGCCTGACGATCGATCGAGAGCAATTTGATTCGTTGATGCAACGGCAACGGCAAGTCAGCGGCGCGGGCGCGTTTCTCGACAGCGTGATGGCCGCCGGGCCACTCGATGAACTCAGGAACCGTGTCGGCGGCACCGACTTTTGCGGTTACGAACAGGGCGATACTTCGGCGGAAGTCCAGGGAGTGATCGCCGATGGGCAACTGGTCGAATCCTGGGAGGAGACCGGCGAGTCGTCAGCGATTGCAGTCGTCCTTGACCGCACTCCATTTTACGGCGAAGCCGGTGGACAGGTCGGCGATACGGGTTTCCTGCGAGCGGACGGCCTCGAATTCGTCGTAACCGACACACAACGCGACGGCGACCTGCTGCTGCACATTGGATATCTCGTCAGCGGTTCACTCCCGATCGGCGCCTCGGTCACCGCAGCCATCGACTCGTCACGGCGTGCCGGCATTCTCCGTGCCCACTCGGCCACGCACCTGCTTCATCACGCTCTGCGGACCGTCCTGGGTCAGGCCGCGATGCAACGAGGCTCGAAAGTGGAATCCGATGCACTACGCTTTGACTTCGCCCACAAGCAGCCCGTCAGTGGCGATGAACTCCGGAAAATTGAGGACGAGATCAACGAGAGGATCGCCGAGGGCGCGGAGGTTTCGACCGAATTGATGGACCTGGAAGCCGCACGCGCTGCCGGTGCGATGGCCCTGTTTGGTGAGAAGTACCCGGACCGTGTGCGGGTGGTCCGGATGGCTGATTTCAGTACCGAGCTTTGTGGAGGCACTCACCTGGCCAATACCGGCCAGGTCGGTCTCTGCCGGATCATTTCCGAAGAACCCGTCGCCAAGGGTGTCCGCAGGATTTCGGCGTTGACCGGTCCTCGATCACTCTCACGGATTCGCGACACCGAAACGGTCGTCAAGGAATTGAGCGTGGCGTTGAAGGCGCCGCCGGAGGAACTGCTGCGACGGATCGAAACTTTGCAGACCGAGTTGCGGGAATCGCGGAAACAACTGCAACAGCTCAGCCGCGCGTCGGTTGCCGACGCGGCCGCCAGCCTCGTTGATGAAGCCGAAATCGTCGATGGTGTTCGGATCGTCGTGCACCACGCCACCGATACCGACCGCGACGGACTTCGTGACTTCGCCGATCAACTGCGAGAGAAGGTTTCGCCGGTCGCCATTCTCGTCGCTGCCGAAATTGACGGTAAGGTCGCGTTGACCGCGGCCGTCAGCAAGGATCTTCTTGATCGCGGTCTCAACGCATCCGACTGCATCCGTGCCGCGGCTGCGGTCGTCGGAGGCGGTGGCGGTGGCCGCCCGGATCTGGCCGAGGCAGGTGGTCGAGATCCCGGTAAGATCGACCAGGCGCTCGAGGCCGGAGCGTCGGTTTACCGCGACGCGATTGAAGCCTCCGCCGGTTAGGCAATCCCTCGCCGTTGCAATTCGCCCAGGACGTTCTCGACCAGGACCGTCAACTGGCCGGCGTCAAGTTCGCTTGTTGCCGCAACGGGCGTCGCGCAACCAACCTCGGGCTCGTCCGTCAAACCGTGCGTGGCCAGCAGGCACTGCAGTGTATCGCTGAGCGTTTCCAGATCACTGACCTGGTCGGATGACATCGGTTGCCGGCCCTGCCCCATCCGGAATCCGCGCAGGGCCGCCGCGGCCCGAAAACCGTCGGGAAACTCGGATTCGAGAATCATCGTGTCAAAGAGCGTGACCAGGTCGTACTGGACCTGCCGGGCCTCGTCGAGTTTTCCGGCCAGTGTCAACTCGTAGAGCTTGCGGGTGATCTCGGGGACGACACCCGAACTGGCATTCGTGCCACCGTCACAACCGATCAGCAACATCGGCATCAACGCGGCATCCCAGCCGGTCAGAAACGAAAAGTCCGGGCGGACGGGCCGCACGGCCTGGATCATCCGGATCATGTGAGGGATATCGCCACTGGAGTCCTTGATGGCCACAATCCGTTCGCACTCCTCGGCCAACCTCAGAACCGTGGGAACATCGATCGGCGAGGCGAACATCGGGATGTTGTACAGCGTCACATCAACCGGAGTGTTTCGGGCGATGTCACGAAAGTAGGCGTAGACCGCGTCGGGACCGAGACGGTAGTAGAAGGGGGCGACAATCGCCACGGCCCGGACACCCAGTTCGTGATAATACTCGCACGCCGCCACCGTCTCGCGAACATTGGCCTCGGCAGCCCCGGCCAGGATCGGAACACGGCCGTTCACCTGGTCGGCAATGATGGCAACGATTCGTTTTCGCTCGTCGACGGTGAACCGAGTGAACTCGCCAGTCGAACCGTTCGGATAAAGCCCGTGGACTCCCCTCTCGATCAGCCAATCAACATACCGACGCAACTCCGACTCGTTGACCTGGCCGGATTGATCAAGGGGAACGAGGTTGGGAGTAAAGATCCCTGTAAGTCTGTTCATGGGGCACCGGACTGGAAACAAGGCCACAGTTTTTCCAGTTCGAGCCTACCGCGCGGTCAGGGGCTTTTGGCAAACCGGGCAGACTTTGACGACAGGAAGTGCACGATCACGTCCGGTTGCGACGAGCCTGACGACTCTAGCGGTCGCACGCGTTGGCACCGGAAGCGGAGTCCGTGGCTGAAGCGGTCTTGGCAGGCAATACCATGGCCCGCCGAGCGGTGGGCTTGCGACCGACAAATCTGGGAACAGCAATCACGGCAGCAAGCCCAACAGGCAGGCAGACCCAGACAGGCACTCCCAATCCCACCGGAACGTAACCGGCGACCAGGGCCACAAGCGCCACGACAAAGGCATAAGGTGCCTGGGTCGAGACATGGTCCAGATGGTCGCAACCAGCGGCAGCCGACGAGAGAATGGTGGTATCGGAGATCGGGGAACAATGGTCTCCGAAGATCGCTCCGGCCAACACGGCGCCCAGGGTTCCCAGCAGGATCGGGTCATCGGGAACCGGTGTGGGAAGCAGGTTCCAACAGACCGGGACCGAGAGTGGGATCAGCAGTGCCATGGTCGAAAAAGAACTGCCCGTGGCCAAGGCAATCGCAGCTGCCAGGACAAACGACAATGCTGGCATCCACTCGGCCGGCAGCCCCCGACCGGTCGTCTCAACCAGAAACTCCGCGGTGCCGAGGTTGTCGGGATTGCACACCGCGGCCAATGCCCAGGCCAGGACCAGGACCCACAACGCCTGGAGCATGCTCGCTCCACCCCGGCACCAGCCAGCCAGGGACTGGCGAAGCGAGAGCGCCCGTGTCGCCAGGGTCATCACCAGGCTGGACAGCGACGCGGCCAGCGAGGCGCCCAGCATGACCTCCAGGGTTCCTTCGCTGCCATACTGGGTCAGACCGAAGATCAGCCCACCGATGAGCACTATTAGCGGCACTAACGCATTTCGGACCAGTGGACGCCTGGCGACGCCGTCAGGCAGAGCGTCGATCGCCGGCGGTGCACTACTGCCCGGCCGCGACACTTCTCCGGTTTCAACCGCTCGCCGCTCGGCTCCGGCCATCGGACCAAAGTCCCGGCCGGTAAGAGCCACGACCCAGACGAAGACCAGCAGCAAGATCGAGTAGAACCGGTAAGGGATCGTCTCCAGAAACAACCAGTAGGCGTCGACCTGCTGGCCCAGGTCCGCGTAGACTTCGTGGATCAAGCCGACCTCGTAACCGACCCAGGTCGAAATCACGGCCAGGCCGGCCACCGGTGCTGCGGTCGCATCGACCAGGAAGGCCAGCTTCTCTCGGGAGATCCTCAGCCGGTCGGTGATCGGACGCATCGACGTCCCAACGACGAGCGTGTTGGCGTAATCGTCAAAGAACACAGCCAGGCCCAGCCCGCAGGTCAGTTGCTGACCGTGACAACGATCCCGGCCCGGCCGGATCAATCTCGAAATCACCGCCTGCATGGCCCCGTTTCGAGTGATCACGCCGACCATGGTCCCCAGCAGTGTCGTGAAGATCAGGATCAGCCCATGAGCGTGCAGGCTCGCGGAATCTCCAACCAGGTAGTCCCGGACCAAGGCCCGGGCCGCTGCCACCACGTCACCATCAGCCACGATCAACGCACCGACCGTAACACCGGCTAGCAACGCCGGGGCCACACGACGAAATCCAATCGCCAATCCGATCGCCAGCAGGGGCGGGGCGAGACTCCACACCCCAAACCGGTGTTCAACGGCATCGACCATCACCGAGGAGGCCACTGCATCAGACAACAGCCACGGCAGACTCACTGACAGCATGGCATTCCCAGAACAACTCGCCGGCGTGAACCCGGGTCAGTTGGTCGAAGGCCAGAAGACCCGGACAGACAACCCGGTCGGCTCCCGCGTCTCAACCTCGATCCGTCCACCGTGCAGCGTGACAATCCGCCAGCACTTCGGCAACCCGAAGCCCAGGCCCCGCCCCGCCTGTCGGCCCGAGAAGAAGGGATCAAACAGATGCCGGCGTTCGGTCTCATCGAGACCCGGGCCAGCGTCGCGCACCTCCAATACTGCCTGATCCCCCGCCGTCACGACCACATCGACACGACCACCCTCCCGATCGGCCTCGAGCGCATTTGTCAGCAGTTCTCCAATCACGATCGCCAGTTGCGTCGGATCGGCATGGATCGGCACCGGACCTTCCCCGGACCGCACGACCCGACCCTCGCGATCGGAATGACCATCGACGACTCCTCGAATCACCTCATCGACAGCCTCGACGAGATCGCCATCTTGAGGCTCGCAAACCGGAGGACGTGCAAACAGCATCACGTCGGCAATCATGTCACGGATGCGGTAGGCCTGGCCGGCAATCGTAGCCAGCGCCTGTCGTCTTGCCGGGTCAGATTCGTCACTCATCAACAACTGGACCCGCCCGACAATCGTCGCCACGGGATTGTTGAGTTCGTGGCCGGCGCCGGCAGCAAACTCGGCCAGCGACTCCAACCGTTCATCATCGGCAGCCACGGTGACGGGCTGATCGGTCCCAGTCATCGCGACCTCTCCTGCCCTGCCGACAACACGCCCGATCTAGGCACGCGACTCGATGTCCAGCAGCCCGCAAACCCGGCCAATCAGAGCTTCTACCTCGAACGGCTTCTGCATGAAGTCATCGGCTCCCGACTCGCGCAATTCATCGACCTTGTCGGCCTCGACCATGCCACTGATGCAGATGATACGAACGTCATCGAGACTCTCGTCGCAGCGGACTCGCTGACAGACTTCCCGACCATTGATGTCTGGCAACATCACGTCCAAGACGATGATGTCCGGCTTGTATTCCTTGACCATCATCCCGGCATCAAAACCATTGTTGGCCACGCGAACTTCAAACCGTCCATCAGCGTCGAAAACGTCGCGGATCAATTCCACAAGTTCTTCGTCGTCGTCAACGATCAAGGCCTTGCGTCGCCCGCTTTCCAGGGAATCGGTCGGAATCCCGTTGTCCTTCATGAAGCGATAGAGCACATCCCGGGGAATTCGACGAAACCGGGAACCCGGAACGCGAAACCCCTTCAGCTGTCCCGAATCGAAGCAGCGGATGATTGTCTGCTGCGAGACATTGCAGATCTTGGCCGCTTCGCCGGTGGTGAAGACCGTTTTCATTGTTTCCAACCCCTCCTTGAATGGGGACCTGCTTCGGTCAAAACCACTTCGATTACAGGCCTGACCGTTCCGTAGCCCCGGAATTCTGGCAAGACGAATTTCCTCTCCATAGCTTCGATCTTGCCCTCCTTATCACGGGGGCCGATTGTATCTATCTTACAGTATCGGTCAATACCGACCTTCCTCTCTACCCTTCCCTGTCATCAATCTTGTGCGTGGGTTACCCAATCACCCATATCGGAAGAGTCAATTAGAATCCGCCGGAGCGGGCTCGTCGAGGTAGAGCATGAGCACGGCAAGGTCGGCGGGCGTGATCCCGCTGATCCGTCCGGCCTGGCCGAGGTTGACGGGGCGGACCCGGGCCAGTTTTTCCCGGGCCTCGCTGCGAAGTTGAGGAACGGCATCAAAGTCGAACGTCGAGGCAATCGCCACACGCTCGACTCGCTGCTGCTGCTGGATTGTCGCCGCCTGCCGACGAATATACCCGGCGTACTTCGTCTCGATTTCGACCTGCTGGGCAGCTCGCGGATCAATGACCTCGGCGGCCAGTTCCGGTGAGAGTTCACACAGCAGCGACCAATCGACCTCGGGACGGCGGAGCCGTTCTTCGAGCGACTTGCCGTCATACTTGAGTTCACGAATCCGTGTTTCTGCCCGAGCCACGTCGATCTCGTGATTTTCGAGTTGAGTCATTCGTTCCGGTCCGACCAGCCCCACTCGATGGCCAAGTCGCGTCAGTCGACGATCGGCATTATCGTGTCGCAACAGGAGCCGGTACTCGGCTCTCGAGGTGAACATCCGGTAGGGTTCGTCAACTCCCCGCGTCACCAGGTCATCGATCAGCACCCCCAGGTAAGCCTGGCTGCGATCGAGGACCAGTGGTGGCTCTCCCGCCAAAACGAGTGCCGCGTTGGCACCGGCCAACAGTCCTTGCCCGGCGGCTTCCTCGTAACCGGTCGTCCCGTTGAGTTGACCCGCGAAGAACATCCCCTCGACCAGTCGCGTCTGCAACGTGGCATCCAACTGCGTGGGCGCAGCAAAGTCGTACTCGACGGCGTAACCGTATCTCATGATCTGGGCTTGCTCGAGCCCGATGATGCCATGAACCAGTTCCTCCTGGACGTCACGTGGCAGGCTCGTGGAGATCCCGTTGCAGTAGATCTCGTGTGTCTGCCAGCCCTCGGGTTCGAGGAAGATCTGGTGACGGTCTTTTTCGGGGAACCGGACAACCTTGTCTTCGATCGACGGGCAGTAGCGAGGCCCAGTTGTTTCGATCTGGCCACTGTACATCGGAGCCCGATGCAGGTTGTCGCGAACCAGCTGATGGACCGCCGGCGTGGTCTCGGTCAACCAGCAGTGCCTTTGTGGCCGATCGATCGCAGCGGTCAGGAAACTGAAGGGCTGGGGATCCACGTCGCCGGGTTGTTGCTGGAGTCGTTCGAAGTCGATCGTCTTCCCGTTCAGTCGCGGTGGCGTCCCGGTCTTGAATCGCTGCAGTTCGAAGCCCAGCCGGGTGAGGCAATCTGACAACGTGCTGGTTGTGCCCTCTCCTGCCCTTCCGCCGGCCGATCGAGTTTCTCCGGTGTGCATCACTGCCTGCAGGAAGGTGCCGGTGGTCACGACCACCGCCCGTGCTCGAAACGTCGTGCCACCCTCGACCCGTACTCCTGTCACCCGTCCGTCCTGGACAAGAAGTTCTTCAACGGTTTCCTGGCGAAGGACCAGGTTTTCCTGGGATTCAACCCGAAACTTCATCGTGTACTGGTAGGCCTTCTTGTCGGCCTGGGCACGGGGACTGTGCATCGCCGGCCCCTTGCCCAGGTTGAGCATTCGAAATTGCAGGCCGGTTTCGTCGATCACCTCCCCCATGGCTCCACCCAGCGCATCGATCTCGCGAACGATCTGCCCCTTGGCAATCCCCCCAATCGCCGGGTTGCAACTCATCTGCGCAACGGTATCGCAGTTCATCGTCAGCAACGCCGTCCGCGCCCCCAGCCGGGCCGAGGCCAGTGCCGCCTCGCACCCGGCGTGGCCACCACCGATCACGACAACATCAAACTCGTTTTGTGGACTTTTCACACAGCACATTCAGCTCGAGACGACGGGACTAGAACAGTTGCCCCTGGTCATCTTCGTCGGGAGCGAAATCGAATTCGGCCCCGAGGTGTTCGACGGCGGCCCGGGTTATCATCCGCCCCCGCGGGGTCCTTTGGACGAACCCGATCCGTAACAGGAACGGCTCGATATCATCCTCGATCGTCTCACCGGCGATATTCAGACTGTGCGCGATGGCCTGCATGCCTGCCGGACCTCCGGAGAAAACCGTCATCAGGGCCTGGAGGTACTTGCGGTCCAGGCTGTCGAGACCAATCAGATCCACTTCGAGCATCGACAGCGCTTCGTCGGCAATCTCATCGGTGATCGAGGGATGGCCGTGGGCGTCGACAAAATCACGCGCCCACCTGAGCAGGTTATTGGCCTTCCTGGGAACACCGCGACTACGGAGAGCAATCGCCTTGGCCGCCGCTTCGTCGATCGTGGTCTTCAGCTTCTTCGCATTGCGCCGGACAATCTCGTGGATGTCCTCGACATCGTAGAAATCCAGGTGCTCACGTGTGACGAAGCGATCACGCAATGGTGCCGTCAGCATCCCGCTGCGGGTTGTTGCGCCGATCACGGTGAACGGTTCCAGCGACATGTTGATCGTGCGAGCATTCAACCCCTCGCCAAGAGTGATGTCGATCCGGAAATCCTCCATCGCCGGATAGATGAACTCCTCGACCGTCGGAGGTAACCGATGGATCTCGTCGATGAACAACACCGAACCCCGCGTGGCGTTGGTGAGATACGGCAGGAGATCCTTGGGGGCACTCAGTGATGGCCCCGACGTGATCTGCACATCGGCCCCCAGTTCCCTTGGCAACACCGTGGCCAGGGTCGTCTTGCCAATCCCAGGTGGGCCATCCAGGAGAAGATGCGAAAGCGGATCACCTCGACGACGGGCCGCCTCGAGGATGATTCGCAATCGTTCGACGACTTTTCTCTGCCCGACAACATCATCCAACGCCAACGGGCGAAGCTGCTCGTCGTAGCCGGCGTCATCAGGATCGAACCCGTCGTCCCCGGGTTGCTCGGGAGAGGCTTCCCCCCCACCCGCAGCAGACAGGGGACCTCCCAGTAGAGGATCTCGCGGCATCAGCCGGTCACCTCAGCCAGGATTTCATCGGGAACATTAAAATTCGCCGTCACGCTCTGCATGTCGTCCTGGTCCTCGAGTGCCTCAAGCAAGTTCAATACGCGTCGACCGTTGGAAGCGTCCAGATCCACGGTGCTCATAGGCACTCGAGCAATTTCTGACACCTGGGTCTCGACGTTCGCCTCCCGCAGCACCTCGGCGACGGACTGAAAGGCCTCGGGGGGCGAGGTCACCTGGAAAACTTCTCCCTGGTCCTCGATGTCATCAGCCCCGGCCTCAAGTGCCAGTTCCATCAGAGCATCTTCGTCAACAGCGTCGCGGGCGACAGTAAAAAGCCCCTTCCGCTGAAACAGCCAGGCGACGCAACCGCTACTGCCGAGATTCCCGCCACCGACCTCGAAGATCTTTCGGACTTCACCAGCCGTCCGGTTGCGGTTGTCCGTCAACGCCTCACACATCACCGCCACACCGCCGACCCCGTATCCCTCGTAGAGTATCTCGGTGAACTCGACCCCACCCGCCTCGCCACAGCCTTTCTGGACAGCGCGATCAATGTTGTCCTTGGGCATGCTTGCCTTGCGTGCCCGATCGATCGCATACCGCAACGTCAGGTTCATGTCGGGGTCGCCCCCTCCCTGCTGCGCTGCGACGATGATGGCTCGGCTGAGCTTGCCGAAGAGCTTGCCGCGTTTCTTGTCGGCAACGCCCTTCTTGTGCTTGATCCCCGCCCAGTGCGAATGACCCGCCATGGTGGCCTCGTCTCCCTGACCGGCCCCGCTAGCTCGTCTTCTTAGACGACTTGGCGGCGTCCTTGAGTTTTTGCTCGATCCGCTTGATCAGCTTCGCGTCTGGCCGCTTGTCTTCCCGGGCCAACTTCAGGGCCTGCTTCCAGGCCTCGACGGCCTTGTCGGCCTGCTTGAGCTTGTCGAGGCAGTCACCGAGATGTTCCAGAATCGTGGCATCGGCACCATCACGACCGGCCGAGGACTTCTCGAGGAACTCCAGGGCCGCCTTGTAACGTCCCAACTTGAACAGCACCCATCCCATACTATCCTGGTAGGCTGAATTCTCCGGTTCGGCCTTCAATGCCCTGCGGATCATCTGCTCGGCCTGCTTGAGCTTCTTCCCCTGGTCGGCGTAAAGGTAACCCAGGTCGTTGTTGACAGACGGATTCTCGGGATCCTCGGAAAAGACCTTCTCGAGTACCAACTCGCCCTTGCGGATGTCTCCCTGCTGCACGTAGATGTTGGAAAGGCTGAACTGGCACCGCCGGACGACACTGGTTTCCTTGGGAAACTGCTTGATCACCTGTTCAAACAGCGGCACGGCCTTCTTCCATTGATGGGCGTGATAATAAATCCACGCCTCCTGGTAATGCAGCAGCGGATGGTTGCTTGTCTGCCGCGCCTCGCCGATCGTCGCCAACGCCTCTTCGGTCTTGCCATCGAACTCGTAGGACTGGGAGAGTTGAAAGAGAAACTGAGCCTTGAAGACGCCCAGTGTCTTGTCATCGGCGGCGGACCGCAGCAGACCGGAAGCAGACGTGTAATTCTCATCGACCATCAGGGTCCGGGCCAGATCGTCGATGTGACGGCGAAACTGATCCAACAGCAAACGATCCTTGACCGCCATGACCGATTTCTGCGACGCCAGTCCCCACTTCAGCAGCGTCACCGCCTGCATCTTGTCCTTGGACTGAACAGCCAAACGCGCCGCAACAAAACGGCGTGAGAACGCCGCCTTGGCCTGATTGTCTTTCGCTTGTCGAACAGCCTCGTCAAGAACCTGCTTGCCGAGCCCCTTGTCGGCAGCCACGGCCTTGAGCTCTTTGTCGAGCCGCTTCAGATCCCCTCTAACATCAACAGCCTGTCCCAAAGCCTCAAGCAGCGCGGCCGCCCGGGCCTTACGCCGGTGCAACACCGCCAGCCCCCAATACCCGGCCTCACGATCCCGGGGCTTGGCCTTGGCAACACCTTTCTCATACAACGCCGTCGCCTGGTCCAGGCGATCGGCGGCGACGTACTGGTCGGCAAGAAAGATCTGCAGGACCGGGTTCTCGGGATCCTGACCGACCATTTTTTCCAGACGGCCGATGAGTTCCTGCGACTTGTCGAGCCCCTCGAGAATCCGACCAAGCAACTCGTAGGCAGAACGACCCTTGGAGCTTTGCTTCTTGGCGAAGTACTTCTCCAATTCGACAAGAGCCTCGTCGAACCGCTTGGTTTCATGGAACACCTGCGCGAGGTTGTAGCCGAGTGTCGCCGGGTTTCCCTGGCCGTTCTTCGCGGCGGCACGGAAAGCCTGCACAGCCCGATCGGTCAGTCCGGCAGCGAGAAATACCTGTCCCATCCGCTCGTAGGAAGTGTTCGGATCAGCGAGCAACGCGCGGCGAGTCCGCTCATCGAGATTGTAGGACCGGGGCTTCTGCAGTGAATCAAAGACCACACCGAAGCACTCCGCCGCTGCTTTCTGTTTGCCAGTCCCCACGTACATCAAGCCCAGGTCGCGCATCACGCTGACGTAGATCGCCGACTTCTGATCGATGCTCTTCGACTTTCTCGCCTGCTCCATCAACTGGATCGCTTCGGCCAACTTCTGCTGACGGATCATCTGCCGAGACAACCACCTGAGCAACTGGTAGTCGTCGGGATTGAGCGAAACAGCCTTCCGGGCGTACCCAACAGCGTCGTCGACCTGGTTCAGCCGCAGCGCCACCTGGAGCATGTCGCGATAGATCGCCACCTGGCTCCCATCATGCTTGACCGCCTGTTGGAACGCAGCAAGTCCCCCCTTGAGATCGCCCTTGGCCATACGATATCGACCGGTCATGTACCAGGCACGAGCCATTCGCCGACCGAGAGATGAGTTCTTGTCGATCGTCCGCTTTGGATTCAACGGCAGCGCCGGATCGTCGAACAACTGCTGTTTGTAGCCGGACGGAAACTTCGCGTCCGAGGGCAAAGGAGGGGCTGGCGGGGCCGTTTGAGCAGCGACCAGGGCGGGCGTCAACAGCAACACGAGGAGGTGTCGACTCATTGGAATTTCCCTGCCAGAGGCCATTTCACACACACCACTCATCCTGGTCCAAGCACGGCAGCAAGCGGTGCGGGCATTGTAACGACTGCCGCGGAACACGACCACATCCAACCCCTTGATCACATCCAACCAAGAAACACACAACTACCTGGACGACTTCTTCTTGGGTGCAGACTTCTTCTTGGGTGCAGACTTCTTCTTGGGTGCAGACTTCTTCTTGGGTGC
>PBSL01000070.1 GCA_002726205.1 Planctomycetaceae bacterium
GCCCCGAGGTCGTCGCGCTGTGCGCCCAGCTGCGCGCCCGCCGCGACGCAGCGCGGCTCGGCGAAATGGTGGTCTACGTCCAGGCCGTCGACACGCGGGCCGCAGGACTCTTCCGGCATGAGGCCTGGCGCCTGTTGCAGGCACCCGCGCCGGCCGGCGCCACGCCAGCAAGGGCAGCGGGCGGGACGTTTGGGGCGGGCGAGCGGGCGGTGGCATGGGTGGTGGTGGTGGCCAGCAGCAGGGCGGCGGCAGAGTAGGACTGTTCGACCAGGCTCCAATGCGAAACATGGTCGCCCGCGACAAGTATCCACGGCCGACGGTCATCGGCATGTCCAACCCGGATTCTTTCACCGACGACCTCGATCTCCAGTTTCGGCAGGGTTCCTTCCAGATCGGTGTGCCGGACTTCGGGGGCTACAATCCTGAGAGCGGGCTGCAGTTCGGACTGGCGATTCTCTCGGATATCGAGACATTCTTCTTCATCCAGGCCGCGCAGGGTGACGAGCGGTCCAACGTGATGGCTGCTCCCAAGGTCACGATGTTCAATGGCCAGCAGGCCACCATCCGTGACCAGGTCATGCAACCGTTCGTGATCAGCATGATTCCCAGCGGCGGTGGCGGAATCTTTGGTGGGGTCGGTTACAGCCCGGTGATTCAACCAATCTCGGAGGGCGTCTTCCTGCAGGTCCAGGCGGTTGTCTCGGCGGATCGCCGTTATGTCCGCCTGACCGTCCAGCCCAGTTTTACCCAGATCCGTGAGGTGAAAACGTTCACCTTTTCTGGCGGCGGCGGCGGCGGCGGCATGGGCGGCGGCATGGGTGGCATGGGTGGCGGCATGGGTGGCATGGGTGGCGGCATGGGTGGCATGGGCGGCGGCGGCATGGGCGGCGGCGGCATGATGGGCATGGGTGGGATCGGCGGCGGTCCTCACGAGTTTGCTCCGTCGTTGCCGGGTGCTGGTCGTTTCGGTATTCCGCTTTCCGCTGCTCTTGGATCGGCCGGTAATGATCAAGTCGCGGCGCACGGTGGCCAGTTCGGAATGGGTGGCATCGGTGGCATGATGGGCATGGGCGGCGGCGGCATGGGCGGCATGGGTGGCGGCATGGGCGGTGGCATGGGCGGCGGCATGGGCGGTGGCATGGGTGGCATGGGTGGCATGGGTGGCGGCGGTGGGTCGCTGACGGTCCAGCAGCCGGTGCAGGCGGTCCTCAACGTGACGACAACCGTCAGCGTGCCCGATGGTGGGACGGTGTTGCTGGGCGGGGTCAAACGTCTCAAGGAAGGCCGCAACATGGCCGGTGTCCCGATCCTCAACAAGATTCCCTACATCAGTCGTCTGTTCAAGAACTCGGGTGTTGGTCGTGAAGCCGAGAGTGTGATGTTGATGGTCACACCACGAATCATCATCCAGGAAGAGGAAGAGGAACTCCTGGGCATTCCACCGGAGTAATCCGTGTGGGAGCACTGACTCGGGTCACAGCCAATGGGCTCCGGCTGAACCTGAAAGGTGTTTGTCCGAGGGTGGCAGGCCGTCGTAGAGTTGCGGGACTCTGCGGCGGCCGCTCCCTTTTAACTCCCCTGTCAACGCGGGAAGAGTTGCCGGTGTGTTCCCCTCCTGTTTCGTCTCGTCGCTGTTGTCGGCTTTTGCTATCTTCCCGGCCCGTTGTTTGGAGGCCGGAGGTGTGGACAAGCAATCGATCTGTCGCCACCCCGCGCATCGGGCGGCTGTTACCCCGCTGGGGTTCGCTCTGCTCGGACTGCTTGGCGTCGCGGCCTGGGGTTACGGGTACCTGCCGATTCGTACCGGCGAGGCCACCATTGATCACCGGGACTTCAAACCCGTCGACGCGGTCCTGGTCCGGGATCTTTCCGGCCGGTTGCACCGTGTTGGCGGCAAGTCGTCATCAGCGGCCACCGTCGTCGTATTTCTTTCGACGACGTGTCCGATCAGCCGTGCCTACCTGCCACTGTTGAGGCGACTTGCCGAGGAGGCCGATCGGCGGGGCGTGCCCGTCGTTGGTGTCGTGACCGAACCGGGACTCTCGGATGCCGCGTTGCAGGCTTTCGTGGTGGACTTCGAGCTCACGTTCCCGATTGTCGATGAACGGTCGGTGGGCGAAGGCGTGTCGTTGCGGAACCAGTTGCTGCCGACGCATGTTCCCGAGGCCTTCGTGATCGACGGTAGTGGCCGGGTGTGTTATCGCGGTCGCATCGATGATCGCTACCCCGATGTCGGGCAACGACGACGCGAAGTCCGGCAGCGGGATCTCGTCCGAGCGATTGACCGGGTACTCTCCGGTCGGGCGACCGGCCTGGTACGAACCGTTCCGGTGGGTTGCCTGATCGAACCGGTTCGACCTCGTGGCGAGAAGGTCTCGCAGCGCGCCTGGTCGAGCGACGTGGCCGCCCTGGTCCACGCTCGTTGTACACACTGCCATCGTCCCGGGACGGCGGCCCCGTTTCCCCTGCAGACCTACGATCACGTGGCCGATCGGTCTCGCCAGATCCTTGACGTGGTCAGGCGGGGGATTATGCCGCCCTGGAAGCCGCGAGCGGGATTCGGACATTTCCAGGATGAACAGCGGCTGACCGAATCCGAGCGGAGCGTGCTGGTTTCGTGGATCGGCTCGGGGATGAGTCGAGGTGACCCGGCGGTGGCTCCGCCACCGCCCCGGTTTCCCGGAGGCTGGACCCTGGGACCTCCGGACCTGGTCCTGCAGATGCAAGAACCGGTCCAGGTTCCCGCCGAGGGGCCCGCGGTGTACTGGTACTTCGTGATTCCGACCGGCCTGACGCGTGACCGGATGATCGCGGCGATCGACTTCCGTGCCGGCAATCCACAACTGGTCCACCACGCCAGTTTTCGCTTCGATGATACCGGGGCCGCCCGTCGTCTTGACGCAGCCGATCCGCTGCCGGGCTATCGTCGTTTCGGAGGGTGGGGTTTTTCGAGTGGTGGTACGCTGGGCGGCTGGGCGGTTGGTGTTCAGCCACGTCGCCTGGACCCGGGGCTGGGACGTCCGATCCGGGCCGGTTCCGACCTGGTGTTGCAGGTGCACTACCAGCCCGTGGGCCGCCGGGAACAGGACCAGTCGCAACTTGGCGTCTACTTCCTGCCCGAGGTAGACGACGGCACCCGCCGGGTCTCGGAGGTGGTCGAGTTGTTTGTCGGGGAGCTGGACCTGGAGATTCCCGCCGGCGAGGCCCAATGGTATCACCGGGCCGAGTACACCTTGCCTGTCGATGTGACCGTTCACATGGTGATGCCTCACATGCACCTGCTCGGTCGACGCTGCCTGTCTCAGGCCCACACGCCCGGAGGAAAGGTGATTCCGCTGGTGGCGATCGATGAATGGGATTTCAACTGGCAGGCGCAGTTCCATCCGCGTCGAGCAATTCGCCTGGTGGCCGGGACACGGCTCGTGCACGAGGTCTGGTACGACAACAGCGAGTCGAACCCGTTCAACCCCCATGTCCCTGCACGGTTGGTCCGCTGGGGCGAGGGGACTCATGACGAGATGGGGCTGCTGTTGCTGGATGTGACAACCGACACGCCCGCCCAACAGCGACGGCTGCTTGCCCACAACCGGGCCGTGTTTGCCCGGCAGCGTCGCCGGATTGGCCACGCTGGCTAACGATCGACCACCGCTTCGCTGGCGGCGGCTTCTTCGAGTTTCTTGATGAACGCGTCCGGCGAGGCGTAGAGTCCGTCCATCACGATGGGCCGGTTCGCTCGTCCGGCCGGAAAGATCGCGTAGAAGGGGATCTGGCGAGTGGGATTGCCGAGTTTCAACAGCAGTTCGTCGATCTCCGGCGGGTTCTTCGTCTTGTCGGCCTTGAGCATCACGATGTCGTTGGCCTCGACAAACCGCTTCATCTTCTCAACGTTCAAGGCGACCGCCTCGTTGGCCTTGCAGGTCAGTCACCAGTCAGCCGTGAAGTCGATGAACACGGTCTTTTGCTGAGCGGTCAACTCGGCGAGCCGTTCGGGCGTGAAGCGTTGCCATGACAATTCGGTCCCGGTCCCGGTCGCTTGCGTGGCCTGGCTTGCCAGTTCCTCGTTGCGGATCGACACCTGCCGATCCAGCAGTTGTTCGAAGCGGGCATTCATCACGCCGCCCAGTGCCGATTCACTGAACATCAACCAGCCGATGGCGGTCACAAACACGCTGCCCTCGACCAGTGCCCGCAGCCGGGCGCGGCGGCCCTGGGTCAGCGGGATCCGGCCGTACCACCAGCAGGCTGCCCACAGTGCGAACAGGAATCCGACCAGCGGCACGATTGCCGGCAGGGACACGGTGGCCACGATCGTCAGCAACCAGACAACGGTGCCCAGCAGCACGAATCCCATCACGTGCTTGAAGGTCTGCATCCACATGCCCGGTTTCGGCAGGAAACCGATCAGCCGGGGAAAGGCCCCGATCATCAGGTACGGAAAGGCCATTCCCAGTCCGACCATGAAGAAGCCCAGGTAGGTGATCAACGGCGGCTGGGAGGCGGCATAGGTCAGGGCGGGAACCAGCATCGGACCGCTGCAGGGCGTCGCCAGTACGGTCGTGAGCACGCCCTTGGAGAAGGCGCCGACGGCTCCTTCCTGTTGAGTTCCGTCTGGACCGGGGGTCGTGCTGAAGCCCGGGATCGGGATTTCCCAGACATCCAGGAAACTCAATGCGAAGGCGAAGACCACCGCCACCAGCACGATGTTGAAGGCCAGGCTACCGAACTGGGCACCCCAGCCCAGGCCAATCGTCGTGGCCAGTGTGGCCAGCACCAGGTAGACCGAAATCAGGCCCAGCGAGAACCAGACGTTCAGCAGGAAAGTCTGCCGGCGGCTCTCTCCGGACTGCTCGACGAACGACATGATCTTCAGACCGATCACCGGCAGGACACAGGGCATGAAGTTCAGGATCAGGCCGGCCGCGAACGCGATGACCAGAACCAACCCCAGCGACTGGTCCTGGTTCCGCCCCTGCACCTGGAGGCTGTCCAGGTCGAGAGTCTCGACCGGGGCCACTTGCTGGGCGATCGATTTCCCGGAAACCGTGTCGCTTGCGGCCACCCGGCCCAGCGCAAACGAGACCTTCCCCATCAGGCAACCGCTGGCATTGCAGTACTGGTAGAGCAAGTTTCCCCGTGCGCCGAAACCATTTTTCGTGACGGAATCGGTAACCCGATACGACCGGCTCCATGCCACCGTGCCGTGGAAGAATCGTTGTTCGATCTTCCTGGTACCGATCGTGGTCACCTTCGTCTCGAACGGTCGGTCTTCCTTGAAGCCGTCGCCGAGAGGCTCGAGTCCGCGCAGGCCCTCGACCTTGATTCGGATGGGCCGGCCGGAGTTCTTCCGGTCCTGGCTGAGAGCAAAGATGTGGAATTCCTTCTCCAGCGTGGCCTTCAGTGTCAGCGTGACCGTGTCGCCAACTGCGGCATCTGCCGGGGCCAGTTCGAAATGCCACGAGACCGGAGTCGCGGTCTCTCGTCCCGAGGCCCTGGATGTCGGTGTGACCTGGCTGGTGAAGGGGTGCTGGTCGGTGGCCGGCGCGGGCAATTCCGGGCCGTCGCCCAGGGCGAGCTTGATCGGAAACAGTTCCGGAGGCAGGCAACCGTTCTGGTTGCAGATGTTGAGCGTGATCCCGCCAGTGACGGTCACCGGTCCGGTCGCGGCCGCCATCCGGAACTTCTGGCGCCAGACGACCCGCCCCACGAATTTCTTGTACTTGCCCACCAGCTTGTCGATGACCACTTTGGGTGGGTGATCGGGCGTGGGGGCCTTGTCGAGCGGTTCGAGTCCGGTCGTGCCGGTGATCTGGATCCTTGTGGAATTGGGTGTCTTGCCCAGCGAATAGGTGTAGTACTCCTCGGGGATGACCACCTCGATGGCCAGCGTCACCGGGTCACCGGGTCTGGCCCCGGCCGGATGCAGCGAACTGGTGACCTCGGGTTTCTGCGGCTCCTGGAAATCTCCACCGAGATCACCGAACGGATTGACCAGGTCCTGGGCTGTTGCGGGAACAGCCAGGACCAGCAGGCACCACAGTGTCAGCTGGCGTCTCATCGTCTCAGGCTCTCTTTGGCCAGTCGTGGCAATTCAACCCGTCAAGGAACACGCAACGGGCTTGGGATCCCTTCGACCGCATCATAGTTGATCGGAATCTGCGTTGTCGATTCGCCTTCTGGTGGTTACCCAACAGGAACCCTCGCCCGGTTTCGGTACCCCGTATCGCCCGGCGCCTGTTCCGGACAAGGGCCCCCATTATAGGATGGTACGTGACGTCGGGGGATTGATGATGCTGAGACAACTCGCGATTTTTCTCTTTTGCCTTCCCGCGTCCCTGGGCGGCGCCGAGCCACGGTCGGTTTCGATCGATTCGGCTCTGCCCTTTGGACAATCTCCGGTCGATTATCTCGGCTCGGCCACGACCGATGCGATCGCCAAACTGGATCGACAGCTGGCCGAAGGGAAGGTCACGCTGTCGGCGGTTCCCGGCCGCGGTTATCTCGATTCGGTCCTGGCGCATCTCGGTGTTTCGGTCACCTCGCAGTTACTGGTCTATTCCAAGACGGCCGTGAGTCACCGATTGATCAAGCCGAAGACTCCCCGCGCGATTTACTTCAGCGACGACATCTATGTCGCCTGGGTGCCGGGGGCTGTCGAACTGGAACTTGCGGCGATTGATCCCGACAAGGGGTCGCTGTTCTACATCCTCAAACAGCCCAGGCCAGGTGAGACGCCGAGGTTTCAACGCAAGCAAAGTTGCCTGGCGTGTCACATCGGTCGGACCACCCTGTCGGTCCCCGGCGGCATGTCGCGTTCGTTCCTGGTGGACCGGACCGGGAAGCCGATCGAGGGATACTCGCGGGTGACCGCCGCGACCCCACTGGAGAAACGCTGGGGAGGCTGGTACGTCACGGGGCGGTTGGGCCAGGCGACGCACATGGGGAATCTGCTGGGGCCCGACGACAATCGCCGCCATCGACGCGAGCCGCACTTTCGGGCCAGCCTGGCCCGGCTCGACGGCCTGGTCGATCTCTCCGGCTACCTGTCCGGTCACAGTGACGTGATCGCTCACCTGGTCCTCGACCACCAGTTGCACGGACAGAACCTGATCACCCGTGTCGCCTACGAACATCAACTGGGACGACGGTCGGATGCCGAGGATCGGCTGCTGAGATACCTGCTGCTGGCAGAGTCTGCCAGGTGGACCGGGACGCTGCGTGGCACCGACGGATTCACCAGGTGGTTTCTGCGGCAGGGGCCACGGACGTCGAAGGGACGCTCGCTGAGGGCACTCGACCTTGATGGCCGGCTCTTTCGCCATCGGCTCAGTTACCTGGTCTATTCGCGATCGCTGGCGGCACTGCCCGAGGAACCGCGTCGGCGGTTGGGTCGCCGGCTGTGGGCGGTGTTGAGCGGCGAGTCGGCCGGCGGGCTGGAGAAGCTGTTGACCCGAAGCGAACGGTTGGCCGTGCGCGAGATTCTCGAGGCCACACGTGACCATTTGCCACCGGGATGGCAGGGGAGGGCGAGTCGGTGAGGTCTTGTTGGCTGTGGAAAATTCCTGTTGGTCTCGTGACCGGGATCCTGGCAGCGGTGCCGGCATTTTCCGGGGAGCCGGTCCCGTCGGCCGCGGCGGACGCAAAACGGGTTCGGGTACCCGCCGGGTTCCAGGTCAGCGTCTTTGCCGATGACGACCTGGCCGGCAACATCTACTCGTTGACGGTCGATTCCCTGGGGCGGGTTGTTGTGGCCGGACCCGGGTATGTTCGTATCCTGGTCGATCGCGACGGGGACGGTCGGGCCGAGTCGTTCAAGACGTTCTCGAACCGTCCGGCCAGCGGGGCCCAGGGGTTGTTCTTTGACGGCCGTGATCTGCTGGCCAGTGGTGACGGGGCATTGTGGAGGTTCCGTGATCGTGACGGGGACGATCGAGCTGATGGCTCTCCCGAGAGGCTCCTGGAGATTCGTGCCGGGGGGGAACATGACGCCCACGCCATCCGCCGCGGCCCCGACGGCTGGTTCTACCTGCTCGCCGGCAACAACGCCGGAGTGACCTCCCGCTACGCCACGCTGAAATCCTCACCGATCCGTGTGCCTGTTTCCGGTACGTTGCTGAGGCTGGCTCCCTCGTTGAAGGGGAGCGAAATTCTCGTCGATGGTTTCCGCAACGCCTACGACTTCGCCTTCAATGCCGCCGGTGACGTTTTCGTGTACGACAGCGACGGGGAACGCGACGTTTCGTTGCCCTGGTACCGTCCCACCCGGGTGTTTCACGCGTTGCCGGCCTCGGGTACGGGCTGGATCAGCCGCAGTTGGAAGAAACCGGATTACTTTCTCGACATGCCGCCAGTTGTGGGAGCGTTTGGTCGCGGTTCACCGACGGGTGTTGTCTGTTATCGCCACCGGGCATTTCCCGGCGAATACCAGGGAGCGGTGTTCGCGCTGGACTGGACGTTTGGCCGCGTGGTCGTGGTGAAGTTGACCGCCGACGGCGGCAGTTATTCGGGGACCCCCCTGGAGTTCATGACCGGCAGGGGACACTTCGGGTTTGCCCCGACCGACATCGCCGTCGGCCCCGACGGTGCGATGTACGTCAGTGTCGGGGGCCGCGGGACACGGGGCAGCGTCTACCGCGTGACCCATCCTGCCACCGCGTCGGCTGCCCCGACCAGCGCCGGTTCGACTCTCGGCGATTGCCTGGGGATGCCCCAGCCACTGGCCAGCTGGTCTCGCCAACGCTGGAGCCGGCTGGCTCGCAAGGTCGGTGCCGCTGGAATGCGGGCGGCCATTCTCGATGATGACCGGCCGTCCAGCCAGCGCGTGCGGGCCGTCGAGATCCTGGTCGAGTTGTTCGAAGCCGCAGGCCTGGATCTTCTGTCGAAGTCGGCGGCAAAGGCGCCCGCGGCGGTGCGGGCCCGGATTGCCTGGGCGATCGGGCGAGCGAATCCATTGCGCCCGGACCTGGCTGACCTGGCGCCGTTCCTGGCCGATCGCGATCCACAGGTGGGGCGGGCGGCCTGCGAGGCACTACTGGGAGCCGAGAAGGGACTGCAGTGGCGACTGGCTTTCCCGGGGCTGTTGCAGCAGTTGGATAGTCGTGATCGCTGGTGCCGACGGGCGGCAGCCGCGGCGGTGGGACGGATGCCGGCGGGAACCTGGAAGACCTTCCAGCGGTTGATTCCCGACCTGGGACCGCGGGCCCGGGTCGCGGCTTGGCTGGGTGGAGGTGTTCACGTGAAAGACCTTGACCGCCGGGGGCTGGCCGTGGCCCTGGACGTTCTTGCCGGGAAGTCGTCCGAGGACGTCGCGGATTCCCTGAAACTTGAGGCCGTGCGGTTGGCCCAGTTGGCCCTGGGTGATGTCGGCCCGGTGCAGGGACGACCGGCGGTGTTTGACGGTTACGGGGCGCGGTTGCCGGCCGAGGTGATCAGTCCCGTCGCCGGCGAGGTGGCCCGACACGTGCTGGCGGCCTTCCCCAGCGGCCACCGGGAACTCGACCATGAACTCGCCCGCCTGGCAGCGATGGTGTCGGCGGCCGAACCCGCCCTGCTGGAACGGTTCCTCGCCCGTTTGGACAACGATTCGCATCCGGTCGATGACCTGCATTTCCTGATCGCCACGGCCCGATTGCCCCTGCAGAGAACGGTAGCCCAGCGTCGCCGGATTGCAGGGACGTTGATCGCGATCCAGGGAAAGATCGATCGTCTTGGTCTCAACCAGGACCGGAACTGGGGTGACCGTGTCGGTGAATTGTACGCGACACTGTCGCGACTGGATCCTGGCCTGCCGTTGGCATTGCTCGCGGCCCCGGGATTCGGGACGGCCGACCACGCGGTGTTCCTGGCCGGGCTTCCCGCGGCGGCCAGGCCCAGGGCCCGGGCGGCATTTGTCCGGGCGATCCGACGGGCCGGGCCGGATTATGAATGGACAGGAGCGGTCGTGCGATTCCTGGGCAAGTCGAGCGAACCGGAGGTTCGCGAGATCGTGAGAGGTGCCTACCAACGGTTTGATGTGCGATCGTCGGTGTTGCTGGAACTGGCACGTCGTCCGGAACCGAGCGACCGCGTTCGTTTCGTGGACGGGCTCGAGTCGTCGTCGCTGGAGGTGCTGTCGGCCTGCCTGGATGCATTGGCCGGCCTGCCGCCGGGCCGCGATGCGGCCGAACAGTTGGCGCTGTTGCAGACGGTTCGCCGGCTGGGTTTCGATTCGAGGGAACACGCCCTGCGGTCGCGGGCGGTTGTGCTGCTGCGAAAAAACACGGGGCGGCGACTTGGTTTCGAGACCGGCGCCGACGGGCGGAAGGCCCAACGCGAAGCGATCGATCGATGGACCGGTTTGCTGGAGACGACCTATCCCGAGGAGGCCCGGCGTCGCCTGGGGGCCGCCGCCGTCGACCTGCCATCCTTGCGGAAACGACTGGCCGTGGTCGACTGGAAGAGCGGGGACGCGGTCCGTGGACGAGAGGTGTTTGCCCGCCGCGGCTGTGTCCAGTGTCACCAGGGACGGCGTGCCCTGGGCCCGGACCTGGCCGGCTCGGCCGGCCGGTTTTCCCGAGCCGATCTGTTCACCTCGATCCTGCTCCCCAACCGCGATGTCTCGCCCCGCTACCAGACCACACTGATCCAGACTGTCGGCGGCCAGGTGTTCACCGGGCTGGTCGTCTACGACTCCGTTGATGGACTGACCCTGCGAACCGGGACCAACCAGACGATCCGCGTCGAAGCCAGGGAGATCGAGTTCCGGGCACGACGCCCGGAATCGCTGATGCCGGCCGGCCTGCTCAAGGGACTCGCCAATCGCGATTTCGCAGACCTCTATGCCTATCTTCGCACGTTGCGGCGGTAGGTCGGCCAACGTCGGTATTGCCCGTTGGTCGCGGTGGTGGAAGAATGAAGGCAGTTCCCGTTGCCGGAGTCTCGAGATGCCGCAGGCGATTGCTGATCCCGAAGAACTGAAACGGTTCGCCAACCTGTTGAAGAAATTCAACACCGAACTGGTCGATCGTTCGAACGCGTTGGCGGGTCAGTTGGAGTCGTTGAGCACGACGTGGCGCGACCAGGAGAACAAGAAATTCGCCGAGCAGTTTTCCCAGCAGCTCAAGGGGGTTACCCGGTTGGTGGAAGTCAACAACGAGTACATCCCGTTCTTGATGCGCAAGGCGGCCCGGATCGAAGAGTACCTGCAACAGCGGTGACAGCCGAAACCGCGGCCGCGGCGAAATCGGCCGAGTGGAGAGTTGACGAGATGTTCCAGCGGCGAGGAGACGGTCCCGGATGAGTGCGGCAGCCAATGTTCAATCGCTGGAGGCGATCCGGGAATTCCGCGGTGCGCTGCAGCGATTTGGTGAGCAGGCGACCGATGGCCTCGATTCGATCCACGCCCAGATCCATCGCATCAACGACTGGCTGCAGCACGAGCGTCCCGCCTACTGGCAGCAGCAGATCCGGCGGGGATACGACCAGTTGGCCGAGGCGCGTACGAGCCTGGAACAATGCCGGATGCGGACCGTTGGGGGGCATCGGCCGGCGTGTATCGAGGAGAAGCAGGCCGTTGTCCGTGCCAAGGCCAGGCTCGAACAGGCCCAGGAGAAACTCAAGATCGTCCGCCACTGGCAAAGGCTGGTTGAAGAGGAGGCCAGCGAGTTTCGTGGACGATGCAGCCAACTCGATGGACTGCTGCAACGGGATCTGCCCCGGATGCGTGGCCTGCTGGACCGGATCCTGGCCTCCCTGGCGTCTTATGTCACGATCCGGTCGCCGGAAACCCCTGATGCCCGGGCAGCCGACGAGCCGTCCGGGTCGGCGGCGGCTGGCGAGGGGGTGTCCGAGTGAGTCTTACCGATGTCCACACCGGTTCCGCCCGCCTGATCGATGCCCTGGAACAACTCCAGGTCTGTTGGGAGCAGACCACGCAATCATGGAACGACGAGGCCCGGCATCACTTCGAGGAGGAGCACCTGGAGCCGATCGCGCCGGCCATCCGTCAGACACTCGACGCGGTGAACCGGTTGGGGGATGTGCTGGCCCGCGCCGAACGGGACTGCGGCGAGGATCGCTAGCTGATTGACCGAACATGACCACTGAAACCGCAAGACACGATTCCGACGGAAATCGCGAGTGGCTCGATCACGATCGGCAACGCGAGTTGTTGCAGGCGTTGTTGCAGGCGGTTGCAAATCGCATCCAGGCCGAGGAACAGCTTGCCGGTGACCAGGCCGGTCGGACCAGTGGCGAGGATCAGGGGTACCAGGCCGCCTGCCGGGCGCTCGAACAAGAACGCGACGACGAACAGGCCACCGTTGTACGGCAGTACGATCTCGTCCGTGACGAGAGCCTCTCGGAGTTCGATGCCGAGATCGCAGCGACGCAGATCGAATACGACGATCGGGTCGACGAACTGCAGACCGCGTTTGAGCAGGGGCAGGAACGCGACGAGCAGGAACTTGGCGAGGCCCGCTGGATGGTGCAGGCGGTTCTCGACGACACAGCCGATCACAGTCCCAAACACAAGTTCGAGACGTACCGGACACGGTTGCAGGCCAGCCGGGTCCGGCGGATGGCCGACTGGGAGGACCTGGCAGACCGCGTCGAGCAAATCGCCCTGCGGCTGGCCGAGTGGAGACAGTCACCGCGGGCCGAGGTCTGGCAGGGAAACCGGCCCCCGACCGAGGCCGACGACTGTCTCGAGCACTTTGTCGAGTGCGTGGAGGGAGCCAACAAGGCGATCGACGCGTTGAACCGCCTGTGGCTGGTCCGGATGTTTTCCGGTCACAGGCCGCTGCTGTTGTGGCTGGGGGCCGTCGTGGCCCTGGCCGCGGGGCTGATCCTGGGCGAGTTGCCCTGGCGGCTGGGTCTGTTGAAGCAACAGGGGCTGCTCTCACTTTCGATCGTGTTTTCTCTGGGCACTTCGATGGTGTTTGTCATCGCCGTGCTCGGTGTCCTCTACCTGGCGGCAGGTGCCCGCTGCCACGGTCTCTGGAACCGCCTCCAGCAGCACGTTGCGGATGCCAGACGGGCACGCCAGCAGTGGCTGAAGACGTCAAAGCGGGAATTCGGTCGCCGCCAGGGCGAGTTCTCCGACTGGTACCACGTGATCGTCGAAGAGCGAGACAACGCGATCGAACGGATCGAAGAGATCCACGCGGAACGGGTCAAGGAATTCGAGCAGGGACACGCGACGGAGTTGTCCGAGGTTCATCGGTCTTTTCCCCAGAAATTGAAGGCGTTGGCCGAGGAACGTGATCGCCAGGCCGCCGCCTGCGAAGCCGAAAAGGCCGGCCGGTTCGAGGAAATTCAGCGGAGTTATGCCAACGACCGTGGCGAGCTGGATCGTGAGCACGCCCAGAGAACGGCGATCGACCGCGAGGGGTTCCAACGGGCCTTCCAGGATCTTTCGGAGAACTGGCGAAAGGCCTGTGACGAGTTTCATTCGGGCACCCGCTCGATGGTCAGCCGCTGCGAGGAGATTTTCGTGCCCTGGCCGCAACTGGGCGACGATGGCTACCAGCGACCGGACACGGTGCCTTCGGCGATTCGGTTGGGCGAGTTTCGCGTCGATCTCTCGCAGGTTCCCGGGGGAATTCCCAGCGACGAACGGTTGAAACCCGCCGCGACCGAGATGTCGATGCCGGCGATTCTGCCATTTCCCGAGAAGTCCAGCCTGTTGCTGGAGGCCGACGGAACGGGACGCAATGCCGCGGTTGAGACGCTGCAGACGGCGATGCTGCGGCTGTTGACGAGCCTGCCGCCGGGGAAACTGAGATTCACGATCATCGACCCGGTCGGCCTGGGCGACAATTTCTCTGCCTTCATGCACCTGGCCGACTTCGACGAGTTGCTGGTTTCAGGGCGGATCTGGACCGAGTCGGCACACATCGACCGGCAACTGGCGAACCTGACCGAACACATGGAGAACGTGTTCCAGACATACCTGAGAAACCAGTTCACGACGATCGAACAATACAACGAATACGCCGGCGAGGTGGCCGAACCCTACCACGTGCTGGTCGTGGCCAATTTCCCGACCAATTTCAGTGACAATGCCGTTCGCCGACTCGTCAGCATTGCCTCCAGCGGCGCCCGCTGCGGTGTCTCCACGCTCGTCAGCGTCGACAGCCGCCAGCAACTCCCGCACAACTTCGCTCTTGATGATCTCCGGCAGCATGCCAGTTGCCTGGTCTGGAATGGCGAGCGGTTCGTATGGCAGGATCGCGACCTGGCCTGGCTGCCCCTGGCACTGGAAGCCCCTCCCGAACCGGGCACGTTCGTCGACATCGTTCGCGCCGTCGGTGAGCAGGCCAAGGACATGCGACGGGTCGAGGTGCCTTTCGATCGGATCGCGCCCCGCCAGCAGGACTACTGGAGCCGCGACAGCCGGCGGGGACTCGACGTTCCCCTGGGCCGTGCCGGGGCGACGAAGCTGCAGGACCTGCACCTGGGAACCGGGACCTCGCAGCACGTCTTGATTGCCGGAAAGACCGGATCGGGAAAGTCGAGTTTCCTGCACACCCTGATCACGAATGTCGCGCTGCACTACGGGCCTGACCAGGTGGAGTTTTTCCTGATCGATTTCAAGAAGGGTGTCGAGTTCAAGACCTACGTCACCAACCGCTTGCCCCACGCCCGCGTTGTGGCGATCGAGAGTGACCGCGAGTTCGGTGTCAGTGTCCTGGAACGGCTCGACGCGATGCTCTCGGAACGAGGCGATCTGTTTCGCAACCACCGCGTGCAGGATGTTGCCGGCTACCGTGACGCCTGCCCCGACGACCCGTTGCCGCGGGTGCTGTTGATCATCGACGAGTTCCAGGAGTTCTTCATCGAGGACGACCGGGTGCACCAGCAGGCGGCATTGCTGCTTGATCGACTGGTCCGCCAGGGCCGAGCCTTCGGCATCCACGTGCTGCTGGGTTCGCAGACACTCGGTGGCGCCTACTCGCTGGCTCGCAGCACGCTGGGCCAGGTCGCCGTCCGCGTGGCGCTGCAGTGCAGCGAGTCCGACGCGCACCTGATCCTCAGTGAAGACAATACCGCGGCCCGGTTGCTGACAAGGCCCGGCGAGGCGATCTACAACGATGCCAACGGGCTGCTGGAGGGGAATCATCCGTTCCAGATTGCCTGGCTCGACGAAGCGGCCCGTGATGCACGGCTGGGAGAGCTCAGGGATCGGGCCGACCTGCTTGCCGGACCAGCCGGCGACATGGTCGTGTTCGAAGGCAACGTGCCGGCCGATGTCACGACCAGCCGGGTGCTGGACGGCTGCCTGGCGGAGTTGCCCCGCGAGACGTCGGTCGTGTCACCGCTGGCGTGGCTGGGCGAGGCCGTCCAGATCAAGGAGCCGCCACTGCTGCGATTCCGACGACAGAGCGGGACCAACCTGCTGGTTGTCGGGCAACAACCCGAAGAGGCTCTTGGTGTCCTGGCCGCCGCGACCTTGGCCCTGGCCGCCCAGCACGCGCCCGGCGACGGGGGCCGATTCGTCGTCTGCGACGGAAGTGCCGCCGACGAAAGTTCCGGCGAGACGTGGCGGAAAGTGGCCGAGACACTTCCTCACGTGTTCCAGCTCGTGCGGCCACGCAAGGTGAGTGAAGCACTCGAGGAACTGGCGGCCGAAGTCGCGCGGCGGGACCGCGAAGATGATGAAACCGCACCCCCGATCTACCTCGTGCTGTTCCATCTCGGCCGCTTCCGCGACTTGCGTCCGGGCGAAGACGACTTCGGTTTCGGCTCGAGTTTCGGAGGCGGCGACGACGAGAAACCCGTCAGTTCCAGCGTGCGACTCGCAACAATCCTGCGCGATGGTCCCGGGCTGGGCGTCCACGTCCTCTGCTGGTGCGACACTTACAACAACGTCTCGCGCTGGCTCAATACCCAGACGCTGCGCGATTTCGAGATCCGGGCGGCCTTCCAGATGAACGCGTCGGATTCGAGCAACCTGGTCGATTCGGCCGCGGCCTCACGACTGGGCAACCACCGGGCGCTGCTGTACCTGGCCGAACAGGGATCGCTCGAGAAATTCCGTCCGTTTGCGCCGCCACCTGAGTCGTGGTTGGCCGAGGTCGCCAGCCGCTTTGGCGGAGAATCATCGGTCCCTGTCGCACGTTGATCGATGCAATGATTCACTGCTTGTGCCGGCTTGGGGCAGGCGGGTACGATCGCTTTCTGAGTGCACGCCCGGGCGTGGAGGTCCCACGCGTCGTGATTCCGGGATCGAGAGCACTCGTCCCAGCAGGAGATGACCGATGGCTCCGATCGAAGTCCACTGCCCCGAGTGCCAGGCCACGTTGAAGCTGAAAAGCCGTGCAGCCGAGGGCCGCAAGGTGCCGTGTCCGAAGTGCGGGCAGCCGTTCGTCATCGAGATTATCGAGGACGACGAGATAATCGACGACTTCGACGACATGGATGACTTCGGGGATCTCGACGAGGAACCCGAAACCAGGCCGACGGCTCCGGTGACCAAGAAGTCCTCGGCCGCTCGCTGGTGGGTCATCGGCAGCATTCTCGTCGTCGCCCTGGGTGTCGGCGGCTTCTTCGGTGCCCAGGCGCTGGGATTGTTCGGCGGAGCAACCAAGGTTGCCGTCGCGCCGCCCCCGCCTGTCGAGAACAAGCCTGTCGAGAACAAGCCCGCCGAACCGGTGGCGAAAGCTGCCGAGGTTCCGGCAGCCTCCGATGAGCTCGACACGCACTGGCTGCCGCCGGATGCCCAGGTGGTGGCGTCGCTGCAGTTGGCCCGGCTCTGGGATGCCCCGGCGGTGCAGACGCTCATCAAGAACCCGGAGTTGGGTCCGCAACTGAAGCAGGCGCTGGTGGAAATGAAGAAGGAGACGATCCTGGGTATTGACGAGATCTCCAAGATCGTCGTGGGTATTGGTGGCGTGTCGGACCTGATCAAGATGGCCTCGTCAGAGTTTTCCGAGAGCGGGAGAATCTCAGAACGGGAATTCGAACAAACGGCCAAGGAGAAGTTGATCCCGACGATGGTCGTTCACGTTCGCCAGCCACTGACATCGGCGCACCTGGCTGCCGTGAACCAGAAGCTCGAACAGATCACCATCGATGGCAAGACCGTGCACGCGTTCCCGGTGGAAAAGGACACGCCACGCTTCATGGTCTACCAGGCCAATGAAAAGACGCTGGTGTTTACCGTCGAGCGGTTCGTCAAGCAGTTGATTGCCACCGGCGATCCCTACACCCCGCGACCGGACCTGGCATTTGCCGATGGAGGCCAGGACTTCGTCGTGGCCGTGGCGTTGCCCGAGCCGTTGACGGTTCCGCTGCCCCCCGAGTTGGCCAGCGCGTCGGCAGGGGATCCGATCCTCTCGGCGCTGGTGAAACTCAACGGCAAGCTCCAGGGACTTTCCTTCGGAGCAAGCGGCTCCGGGAAGGACAGCACGCTGAAGTTCCAGGGCGTGGCTGCTGATGGACCCGGGGCGGCGGCAGCCAAGACGGTGCTTGATGAGGTCGTCAACCTGGGTAAACAGCAGTTGGCTGTGCTGAAACAAAACGAGTTCCTGGCAGAGATGCTGGCTCCGGTCGAAAGCGGCATCAATGCAGCCAAAGTCGTGCAAAACGGACCCGAGTTCGGACTCTCGGCGACGATCGCCGGGGCAGGAAGCCAGGCCGATGCCTCCAGCCTGATTGCGATGTTACTGCCGGCAATGCAGGCCTCCCGCGATACCGCCCGGCGAGCCCAGTGTATTAACAACCTCAGGCAATTCGGCATCGCGATGTTCCTCTATGAGGTTGCCCACAAGAACTTTCCCGCTCCGGCGATCCTGGCCGCTGATGGCAAGACCCCGCTGCTGAGTTGGCGGGTGGCCATCCTGCCGTATCTTGACCAGGAGCCTCTCTACAAGCAGTTCAAGCTCGACGAACCCTGGGACAGCCCGACCAACAAGGCATTGATCGGGAAGATGCCGCCGATATTCGCCTGTGCCGGTGGCGAGTTGAAGCCGGGCATGACAGCCTACCGCCTGGTCACCACGGGCAAGTCGATTTACGTCAAGGGCAAGGCAATCGCCCGGTCCAAGCGTTCCGGTGGTGATGCCGGTGGTTTAGGCGAGATTCCCCTGGTCATCGAGGTCGGGAGCGACCAGGCGGTGGCCTGGACCAATCCCGTGGCGTTTGACGGATTCATCGGTACCCAGGGCCACCACCAGGGTGGGACCAACATCCTGTTTGCCGACGGAAGTGTCCAGTTCAGCCACCAGGCCCATGATGTGGTTGCCGGTGGCGACGATCCCGGCGACGACGGTTCCCAGGACCAGGCCAAGCTGCAGGGAAAATGGAAAGTTGTTTCGGCAGTGCACAAGGGGAAACCGCTGGCCAATTACGTGGGCCAGACGTTTGACTTCCAGGGGAACCGGATCGCCCAGACGAAGCCGGGCCAGCCGGCGTCGCAGTCGAGCTTCAAGATCGTTCCCACGGCCTCACCACGAACATTCGACTGGAGTGCGACGAAGAGTCTTTTTCTCGGCGTGTATCAGTTGCGAGGTCCGACGTTGAGGCTGACCGTCGCCCTGCCGGGCAAACCACGGCCGGCCTCGCTGACATCCAAGGGCGGTGAGTCGCTGCAGTTGACACTGAGACGGGACGGTCCGGCCCCGTCACCGGGAAACGCTGTTGCAAACTCAAGAAAGAACGTTCCGGCGAAATCCCCAGCCCCGACACCATGGTGAGGGAGCTGGAGGACTTCCTGAGAAGTCAGCGACCCCGCCCCGATCAACCGGACGCCTAGTCGGCAAGACCTCTCGTCGCCGTCCAGTCCGGTCACGTCCAGCCGCACCTTCCCTGTACTGCGCTA
>PBSL01000071.1 GCA_002726205.1 Planctomycetaceae bacterium
GCAGAAGAAACAAAGCACGCCCGGGAGGATTCGAACCTCCGACCTACGGATTAGAAGTCCGTTGCTCTATCCAGCTGAGCTACGGGCGCATGGCTCGGGATCTTCCTTGGGATTGTAGCAACCGGTGTGGGAGAATCCTGCGGGAGATTGGACCGAGGAAGAGATCCGACGCCCTTGAGGGTTACACTTGTTTCATCGTACAAGGGGAAGCGCCCGGTCCAGCCCACCACAAAACGGTCCGTCAGCTAAGTCGTTCAACCATGATCACGAACAGTCCACTGACCCGTCGCCAGTTTCACCGATCAGCCGTGGCACTTGCTGCCGGTTCGTTCGTCGGTTCAACCGCTGGCGCCGCGACGAAACCGCTCGAACTGGTCCGCTTCGGCAAGACCGACCTGCAGGTCACCCGCTATTGCCAGGGCACCGCGTTTCGCCAGCACCCCCGCAGTGACAATCCCACCGCCCGCCGCATCCTGGGCCGCTGTCTGGACGTCGGCATCAACTTCTTCGACACCGCCGAGGCCTACGGTTGGGGTGGGTCGGAAACCGTGCTCGGCCGCATCGTCAAGCGTCGCCGCGACCGGGTCGTGATCTGTACCAAGGCCGCCCCGAGCGAGGCCCCAGTCAAGGATCCCGACACGAACAAGTTCAAGCTCGGTCGTCGTGTCGTCTTCGATCGCGCGACCCTGACCCGCAAGTGCGAGGGCAGCCTGCGACGACTCGGTACCGACTACATCGACCTGTTCCTGCTCCACTCCGACGACGAAACCACCCCGCCGGAAGCCATCGCCGGGACGATGGAGCAACTGGTTCGCTCCGGGAAGATCCGTTACTGGGGCCTGTCGAACTTCAGCGCGGCCAATGTCCGCAAGTCGATCGACCTGCCACGCAACCCGGGACGCAGCAGCACCAGTGGCACCGAGGACTACTTTCACATCGCCGCGGGCCTGCGGATGAACAACGACCTGCTGAAGGTCATTCGCAAGTCGGGACTGGGACTGCTGGCCTTCAGTCCCCAGGACTGCGGACGACTCTCGGTCGGCCGCAAGGAGAACTCGGCCTACGGCCCGTTGATCGGCGTGCTCGATCGTGTCGCCGCCGAGTTGAACACGACCCGGGCCCGCGTACTGATCGCCTGGAGTCTGGCCAATCCGGCCGTCACCAGCGTGCTGGGTGGAGCCGAGAGCCCCGAACACGTTGATGACAACATCGGGGGCACCCGGCTCAGGATTCCTTCCGAGTTGATGGCCACCCTTGACCGCGCCAGCCAGGCACACGTGCTCCGGGAACGGGCCCGGGCGGCTCGAACTCCCTGAAGCGGAGGCTGCGGGAATGGACCGACGGACGTTTCTCCAGGCCGTGGGCGCCTCGGCACCCGCGGCGCTGCCCGCCGACACCGCCGACACCGCCGCAACCCACCCGGATGCCGCCGCGCCAGGGGAACCACGCGTCCTGGTCTACGACGATGGCCGCCACGCCGCACCGCTGTACCAGTTCGCCCCGCCACTGACTCCCGCTGACTTCACGATCACCGTTGACCAATTTGCCGACACCGGCGTCGACACCCTGGTCTACTCGGCCGGCCTCGAAGGCGGTGCACAACTCTACAACAGCCGGGTGGCCCAGACCTGGGGCGAGAACGTCAGCCAATGGACGCACCCGGTCTGGTACCGTGCCGGCCGGCACCTGGAACAGCTGATCAACGACGGTCACGATCCGCTCGCCCTGCTGTGCAACCGTGCCCATGAGAAGGGATTGCTGTTGCTGGCATCCAACTGGCTGTCGCTGCAGGGCGGCGATCGCAAGACACACGGCGGCTGGGGAAGACAATCCGATTTTGTCTACGACCATGCCGGCTGCGAGGTCGGCCGCGAGACCGATCGGCGGGCCGCCGGAGTGTCGCCCCGCCGATTCAGCCTGCTGCACGAGGATGTCCGCAACGAACGGTTCGCCGTCTTCCAGGAGATGCTCGAAGATTATCCCACCGACGGCGTCGAGTTGAGCCTGGTCGATTTTGTCCCCATGTGCCGGTTCGATCAGGTCGATCAACTGCGTCCCCTGCTGACCGAATGGTTGAGACGACTCAGGCAGGTTGCCGACGCGGCCGCCACACAACAGCAACGGCGAAAACGAATCTATGCCAGGATCCCGATCGATCACCAGACCTCGACGGCACTCGGTTACGACATCCAGACGTGGATCAAGGAGGGGCTGGTCGACGGCCTGGTCTGCTGCCACGGCGTGTTCCAGCACCCGATGGTGCAGGACTGGTCACTGCAACAACTGCGAGAACGCGTCGCGGGCACCGACTGCCGGCTGGTGGCCGGGTTCAGCGACCTGCTGCACCGGCAATTCGAACGGGCGGCAACACAGGAAATGACCTGGGCGGCGGCCGCCAATGCCTGGGACGACGGAGCCGACGCGTTCGCGATCGTCGAGTACCACTGGACACCCAACGGCTGGCCGCACACCGCCGAGGACCTGCAGACACTCAGGCTGCTGGGCCACCCCGACCTGCTTGCCGTTCGCAACAAGCTCTACCACGTACCGTCGCGACCCGGCAACGAACGCCAGACCACGGCCTGGCCACAGGCCAGGCAACCCGCGCTGCCGACCGAATTGAAGGAGGATCAGCCGGTCAGGCTACGGCTGAAGATCTCCGACGACCTCGAATCGACTGCTGGACAGGAGAAGGTCGAGGAGGTCCGGTTGCGGGTGCGGATCACCAACATCGAACCGACACTGAACCGGGTCCGCGTGAAGCTCAACGGCAAGACGCTTCCCGAGGAGATTCTCTCGCTCGACGACCTGACCTATCGCATGCAGCCGCTGGGGTCGTTTCATCCCTACGGGTTCGTCTATGACTTCCACCTGCCCAGAAAACTTTGGCCCCGACGGGGAGAAAACCAGGTCCAGGTGACACTCGAGAAGCGGGACCGCGGAATCCAGACGCGTTACGACGTCCACGACGTCGACCTGGCGATCCGGTACAACCGGCAACGGCACCTCCGCAGCCAGCCGCTGGAGTACTAGCGAGGCCTAGTACCCGTAGTCGGCCCTGAGCTTCGACTCGTCACGCCAGCGAGGCGCCTGCTTTTCGATCAGCCTGGTGTGAGCAGCCAGGCCCGAGCAGTTGGTGGCCAGGACCTCGAAGATCCGGTTCGCGACGATGCGGTGACCGAGGTCACTTTGATGGATCCCGTCGTAATGCACGATCCAGTCGGCGTGGCCGCTGGCCTCGAGCAGATCGACGAACAGGCAGCCTTCCTTTTTCGCCACCGCTTCGATCCCGCGACCGTAGCCGTGAAAGATCTCGAGGTTCGCCTTGGTCCAGGCCCGACCACCCCCGTTGAAATCCGTCATGTAATAGGGAGAAGGCAGCACGATCAGCGGATCGATCGATCGGCGAATCGTGCGGATCACCGCTGCCATCTCGGCCTGGAACAACGGCAGTGGGGTTCCGCCACGAGCATCGTTGAGCCCGTAGGAAATCACCAGCAGGTCGGGGCGATGGTCAAGCACGTGCTTCTGCAGCCGCTCCGACGCGGCGGGCTTGCCGCTGGGAGGATAGCAGGGGCTTTTCGTGGAGATCACGTTCGAACCGATGCCGTTGTTGATCACTTCCATCCGGCGGGACTGGAAATCGTTGACCAGTCGGCCCAGCACCGAGACCCAGCAACGCGAGGCGTTGGTACTCCAACCCCCGGCCGTGGTGCTTTCGCCCAGGGCGACCATCCGGCGAAACTCGCCGGCGTGCCAGTCCTTCTTCTTGCGAGCGGCGGCGGCCGAAGACACGGCAACCGGCAGAGCCGAGGCCACACCTGCCGTCGTCAGCGAGGCCGCCAGGAGTTGTCTGCGGGTGAGCGGGGGCATGAAACAGGTCCTGTTTTCTGGCAGAAAGGATCAAAGAAAAACGGGCCGGTGCCTCTCGTGGAGACACCGGCCCGTGATGTAATCACGCGTCCTCGAACCGCCGCATCAGCCAAGCTCGCGGATCGGCGCCATGTTGGACAGCAGCTGCGGTCGACCGGTCGGGTCGAAGATCTTCTCCGTCATCACGTCGATTCCGAGATTCTTGTAGAGCGTTCCGAAGATCTCCTGCACGTGGACCGGGCGGGTCTGTGCCCGCTCGCCCAGACGGTTGGTACTGCCGATCGCCTGTCCGCCCTGGATCCCGCCGCCGGCCATGTAGGCACAGCTGACCTGCGGCCAGTGGTCGCGGCCGGCACCCTTGTTGATCCGCGGTGTCCGACCGAACTCACCCCAGACAAGCACGGTCACGTCGTCGAGCATGCCCCGGTCGTACAGGTCGGTGACCAGAGCCGCCACGGCCTGGTCGATCCGGGTCCCGTGGTGCCGCACCAGGCCCTCGTTGTTGCCGTGGCTGTCCCAGCGGCCAAACGTCAACGCCACGCAACGAACTCCCACTTCGACCAACCGGCGAGCCATCAGGATCAGCTCGTTGTTCGTCGCCGCTCCGTCATACTGGAACTGGTAGGGCTTGCCGGTACCGTAACGCTTGCGAAGTTCCGGATTTTCCTTCGACAGGTCGAGCGCATCGACCAGCTTGCTCGAGGTGAGCACGTCGAAGGCCTGCTGTTCGTAGGAATCCAGCGCGTCGAGTCGCCCGCTGGCATCGACGTCGCGACGCAGCCGGTCAATACTCTTGAGCAACAGCTTCCGATCGCCGAGCCGTTCGGTGCTGACCCCGTTGAGCTTCATGTTGGCCAGGCCTTCGCCATCGGGAATGAACGGTGCGAAGGTCGGTCCCAGGAATCCCGACGTTCCGGGATCGCGCCAGACACCGGCGGTCTTCATGCCCACGTAGGGAGGCACGCTCTTGTCGGCCGGACCGTAGATCTTGTGCAACACGCTGCCCAGCGCCGGGTGGCCGCCCATCGACCGCAACTCGGCGTGACGGAAGCCCGTCATGCACTGGAACGAATTGTGCCGGCCCTCGCAGCCAACCACCGCCCGCATCACGACCGACTTGTCCATGACCTGGGCGATCTTGGGGAAACACTCGCCGATCTGGATCCCCGGCACGTTGGTCGCAATCGGTTTGAACGGACCGCGAATCCCCTTGGGAGCCTCGGTCTTGATCTCCCACATGTCCTGGTGGGGAGGACCACCACCCAGGAAAATGTTGATCACTGACTTGTGCTTGGTCGTCTTGCCGGGGGCCGCCTGGGCCCGCATCACGTCGGCCTGGTTCAGCCCGAAGGCACCGACACCAAGAGCACCGATTTTCAACATCCCGCGACGCGAAACACCGTCGCAGTAGCCGCTTCGAGAATTCTTCTTCCGGGATCCGAAAATCGTCAGCATGGAGAAACTCCACTGGGGTTCACGTGTCGGAACAATCTATTTTTATGCGACCGGACGGGGGGGTGTCAACTGTGAGTCGCCGGAGGTGCCGATGGGGTTGGATCTGGTCAACTGGCGGTGATGATCGTCCGGTCTGAGAGGTTTACTGCTGAGATGTTCCCGGTTCCTGGAGGATGGTTTTCAGCCTTCTGAGAGCCCGCAGGTGCCTCATGCCCGTTGCGGCAGGCGAGAGTTCCAGGACGGCGGCGGCCTCGCTGTTGGTCAGTTGTTCGAAGTGCCTCATTATCAGAATTTCTCGGTCATCATCACCCAGGTCCTCGAGTGCATCTCGAAAACGAAGCTGTAATTCTCGACGAATCGAGGCCGCCGCCGGGGTCAGTTCGGCATCGGCAAGCTGGACGGCCAGGTCAAAGGAGCTTCGGTCGGCATGAACTCGCCCTTCCAGCGGCCGTTCACGATCCACGCTACGGCGTTGAGCCTGGCGATGACGACGGTACATGTCGATCAGCCGGTCACGTGCGAGCCGGCGAAGCCAGAGGTGAAAGGGGAGGGCAGGTTGGTCAAGGTAGTCGGGAAGCCGATTCGAGGCTTCCAGCAGGACGTCCTGGACAACGTCGCTGGCATCGACACGGCGTCGGATGCCGCGGTCCATCCGGGCCCGGACCAGCCGGCAAAGTGCGTCACGGTGACGATCCAGCAACCCGGCAACCGCGTCCTCGTCACCACCGCGGGCGGCGGCCAGGAGTTCGCGAGTCCGATCCGAATCGGGCCACAGCAACGGGGTTCTTTCAGGGGAATCGGCTGTCATTTCGAACCCGGAATCTGTCGTCTTGGTAAGCCGCCGCAGCATTGTAGCCGGACACCCGGCCGGGAACAGAAAAACCGGTCCCCGGGCCACGAAATGGCGACTGGTCTTTGCTCACCCGGTCTGCCACACTGGTAATTGCTGCTCGTCCGAGGCTTCCTCTCACTCCCTCCACGGCGCCCGATGTCGCTCGCACGTTTCAGCGTAAATAACCACGTTCTGGTGAACATGCTGATGCTGGTGATCCTGCTCGCCGGCGGGATTTTTGCGTTCACACTGGTTCGGGAGTTCTTCCCCGAATCGCGGCCCGACAAGATCTTGATCGCCGCCGGCCATCCGGGCCAGCAGCCCGCAGAGGTCGAGCGGGCGGTCACGATCAAGATCGAGGAAGCGGTCCACGACGTCGAGGGCATCGAGAAGGTCGATTCGACCGTCTCCGAAGGTCTCAGCATCACCATTCTCACCCTCTACAACGACGTCGAGGATATCAACGTCGTCGTCCAGGAGGTCAAGAACCGGGTCGATGGAATACCGGATCTGCCCGACGACATCGAGCGTGTGACCGTCGAGAAGATCGAGCCAAAACTGCCGGTGATCAGCGTGGCGCTGTTCGGTGAGGGGACCGAGGCCGAGTTGAAACGGGCGGTCAAGGGGGTACGCGATGACCTGCTGTTGTTGCCCGGCGTCAGTGATGTCCGGGTTTCCGGAATCCGCCCCGACGAGATCAGCATCGAGCTGAAGCCTCTGAAACTGCTCGAGTACGACGTGACGTTCGACGAGGTGGCCCGCGCGGTCCGCCAGGCGAACCTCGATGTCTCGAGCGGACAACTCAAGAGCGAACGGCTGACGGTGTCGGTGCGAACACTGGGCGAACAGACCCGTGGTATGGATCTCGAGGGAATCGTCATCCGCAGCAACCCCGACGGCCGCAAGGTCCTGTTGAAGGACATTGCCACCGTCGACGACGGGTTCGTCGAGAGTGACCTGGAGAGTTATTTCAACGGCAAACCGGCGGCCCACTGTGTGGTCTTCAAGACGCCCAGCCAGGACGCGATCCGGATTTCCACGCTCGTCAAGTCCTACGTCAAGGGCAAGCTTGGCGCCCCCTACGACCCGTTCGGCTTCCAGGCCGCGGCCCGCGCTCCCTGGTACAAGCAGCCGGTGGCCATCGTCGGTTCGGGACTGAGCTGGCTGATGACCAGGATCAGTGGTCGCGTCGACCCACGGGTCGTGTACGAGGAAAGTGCTTCCAGCCCCTTCGAGCACCAGTTCCAGGTCGACCTGCACACCGATCTTGCCCGCTACATCGAGGGGCGACTTGACCTGATGACCCGCAACGGCCGCGCCGGGCTCGTGCTGGTACTGATCTCGCTGATGCTGTTCCTGAACTGGCGAGTTGCCTTCTGGGTCGCCACCGGGTTGCTGGTTTCGTTTCTGGGCACCTTCATCGTGCTGTGGGCGCTGGGCGAGACGGTCAACCTGCTGAGCATGTTCGGGTTGATCATCGTGCTGGGAATCATCGTCGATGACGCGATCATCATCGGCGAGAACATCTACCGCCACGTCGAGGAAGGCATGCCGCCCAAGGAGGCCGCCATCCGGGGAACCGACGAAGTGGTATGGCCGGTGTTCGTGACGATCCTGACAACGATTGCCGCATTCGCCCCGTTGCTGTTCATCAATGGACAGATCGGCGACTTCATGCGGGTCTTGCCGATCGTGGTGCTGGCGGCACTGACCGTATCACTGCTGGAAGCGATCATGATCCTGCCAGCGCACCTGGCCAATCTCAATCGCTCCCAGCCCAGCGAAGGTCGCCGCCGCTGGCGGCACCTGCGGGCACTCGTCGGGAGTCCCGATCGCCTGATGCGAGGCCCCTTGCAGGAAATCTACGAGCGAGTGCTCAGGATCGCTCTTTCCTGGCGCTACGTCACGATCGCGCTGGCCTGTGCCACGCTGGCGATCAGCGCCGGGCTGACGGCCGGGGGAATCGTCGAGACCGTGTTCATCCAGAAAATGGACAGCGAGACACTTATCTGCGGAATCGAAATGCCCGTTGGCAGCGCCGTGGACCAGACACGCAAACAGGTCCGGCAGCTCAATGACTTCGCACTGACCCTGCCGGAGGTCAAGAACGTCCAGATGTTCGTTGCCCGCCAGTACGACCTCGACGGGAGTGGCGGAGGCGGATCCGAAAGCCAGTCACACCTCGGCCAGATGGTGCTCGAGCTCAAGGAGGCCGACGACCGCGAACGTAATGACGAGCGATCCAGCGACGAACTGCTGACGGTCCTCCGCAAGTTCTCCCGGACCCTGCACGGAATCAACTCGGTCACCTGGCAGTCGATGAACGCCGGGCCCGGTGGCCTCGACATCCACATCAAGATCTCCGGTCCCGACTTCGACGAACTCGTCGCCGTCTCGGCAACACTCCGCGAGACCCTCGATTCCTATGCCGGCGTCTACGATCTCGACGATGATCATGACGAGGGAAAGCGGGAGATGCAGCTGAAGCTGCGGGAATCGGCCCGGCCGACGCGGATCGACGAGGCGCAGCTGGGCGGCCATATCCGCAGTGCCCTGTACGGCCGGGAATCTCACCGGATCACGCGAAATCGCGAGGATGTCCGGGTGATGGTGCGATATCCAGAAATCTTCCGTCGCAGCCTCTACCACCTCGAGTCGATGTGGATTCCCACCGCCATGATCTCGGGACGTCGCGGCTGGGTGCCGCTGGACGAGGTCGCCCGCCTGGAGCCCGGCGAGGGATTCACGTCCCTGCACCGCAGCCAGAGACGACGGTCGGTGTCGGTCTTTGGGTCCGTCGACAACAACATCGTCGATTCGTCGGCAGTGCTGGATCGCGTCCGTAACGACTTCGACGAGAATATTACCCCGGCACATCCCGACGTACGAATCGAGTTCCTGGGCCGATTCGAGGAACGGACCAAGGCCTTCGGCAGCCTGACGATCGCCTTTCCGGTGGTGCTGGTCCTGATCTACATGTTGCTGGCCGGATTGTTCCACAGCTACACGCAGCCACTGGTCGTGATGGCCGCGATCCCGTTCGGGTTGCAGGGAGCGATCCTTGGACACTGGGTCACCGGCAACCCGATCACGATTCTCAGTCAGATCGGCTTCGTCGCACTCGCCGGTATCCTGGTCAACGACAGCCTGATCCTGGTCGATTTCATCAACCGCCGCATCCGCAGCGGGATGGAACCATTCGAGGCGAGCGTCTCGGGAGCACGATTGCGGTTGCGGGCGATCCTGCTGACCACGCTGACAACCGCGGCCGGCCTGACTCCGCTGATGTTCGAAACCAGCTTCCAGGCCAAGATCATGATCCCGATGGCCGTGACACTGACCTTCGGACTGATCTTCGCAACGGCGCTGACACTGATCATCGTGCCATCGCTGAACCTGATCCTGATCGACCTGAAGCAACTGACCGGGTTCGACACGGCACCGGTGACCGACAGGGACGAACCGGCAAACGACGTCACAACCTAGAACGACCAGTTGATCGACCAGCTCCAGTTTTCCGCCCAGTAATTCGACCGCTCCATGTCGATCGAGGGATACAGGCCTTCGGAGGGATTCCCCTGCCAGAGAACGCTCTGGTAGGGTCGAGCCACCTCGCCGATCCACAGGAAGGTGTAGCCGAAGCGGAGATAGGCGTCCTTCAGCACTCTCGACCGCTTCAGCACCGGCAGCTTCGCGAAGATCGGCGCCTCGATGAAGATCGACTGCTCGATCACCGGCGACACGTGCGTGTGACGATCCTGGTCGGAGAACCGGTTGGGTCGCGCGTTTTCCGGTGACGGCATGTTGAAGTCCGTCTGGCGGGTCACCATGCCGATGTTGTCACCGTCCATCACCATCTGTTCCTTGTTGGCCAGCACACCGAACTTCGTCCGACCCCAGAGCTTGAACTTCTTGCCGCCCAGATCGTATCTCACGCCAACCTCCGGACCGATCAGGTCGCTCCGCGCGACGTTGTTCAGGAAGGAGTTGATCGGGTACATCGTCATGTCGTTGTAGATGATGAACCGGTACTCGTCGTCCTGGTTCCCGCCACCGCCACCGCCACCGCCCTGGGTGTCGGTTTCCTCGACCTTCCCCGCACTGTCGACGATGCCGTCGCGATCGTTGTCCATCTTGTCCGGCGGTGAGTGCAGCTTGATGTCGCCGTTGAACGGTTCGTCAAGATCCTCGAGGTTGTCGTAACTCAGGCCGCTGTCCTGGCCGTAGAAACGGAAGCTCTCCGACACCCGCAGGTAACGGACCCCGAACATCGGCCGGATCATGAAGGTCCGTGTCTGGTAGGCCGGCGGAAGGATCCAGTTGACCGAGGTTCCGTAGGTGCGGCTCTTGGCGGTCAACTGGAACTCGAGATCAAACGGCGAACTGACACCGGCACTGGACCCGTCGTCCAACGGCAGCCCACGCAGGTTCAGCAGGTTGTTCTGCAGGATCGGATCCGCGACCTGGTCGGCTCCTTCCGGAGTTCCCTGGTCGAGGTTCGACAGGTAGTCGGGAGGCGAAAGCAGCTGCATCAGCAGTGCCTTGTCCTTGCCACGACCGGGCCCCAGGTCATCGCGGGCATCATAGTGCTCCTCGAGCGAATGACCAAAAGCCTCGAACATCAGGCCGCTTTCATCCGGATCGAAATAGCCGGCCTGGATCCGCATCCCCAGCCCACTCAGATGGCTCATCGTGTTGCCCAGCGACACCGAATCGTACAGGTTGAAACCGGGGATCCCCTGCTCGGGCATGCCCCGAAACTGGTCCACGACACTTTGTTCCTGGCTGCTTCCACCGCCACCGCCGCCACCACCGTCTCCCAGGTCATACGGATCCTCTTCCAGGATCGGCAGCACCAGGTCCTTGTAGCTCTGGGCACCCGGGTGACCCACCCGGCCTTCCGGTCGACGGGTCCTGGCACCCTTGCTGCCGGGGATCATTCCCGTCAGCAGGTCGAGATTGAAGACGAAACGGCGACCGCGATTTGACGCGATCCGATGCCACAGCCCATCCTTGTGAAAGTGCTTGTCGTACTCGAAGTCATACATCGAGTTGGACGGATAAGGCATCATCGAAACCGGGGGCGGTGGAACGGCTTCAAGACCGGCTCCACCCCGGGGTGCTGCATAGGGGCCCTGGGCTGAACCGTCACGGCCCAGGACCACCATCGCCGCGAGGCAGGCCACCAGGATCAATCGGTGTGACACCCGCATCAGAACATCCTTGACTATCGGCCGTCTCGTAAACACGCCATGTCCCCATCCGCCAGCGCAGAAGAATGGACCTGCCGGTAGTATCGGTCAGGCAATCTGGCAACCTGTAACGATTATCGGGGACGTACCGGATTTGGTGATTGTCCGGAAAATGCCGGGCACAATCTCCGTCGGACACAAGTCCTTTATTATCAAGGACTTGTGTCATTTTCGGCAATCAGGCGGCGTGGCAAACAGTTCCAGCGGCCTAGAGTACCGGCCCGATCGGCCAGGGACAAAACTCCTCTTCGCCGATCCCCTGCGCTTCGCTCTTGGTCTGCTTTCCACCGGCCACCGCGATGATCTCCTCGAAGATCTCGCGTCCAATCTCCTCGACCGAGGCACCCTCGAGAATTCGACCGGCGTTGACGTCCATGTCGTCGATCATCCGCTCGTACATGGGCGTATTCGACGCGATCTTGATCGTCGGCACCGGTTTGCAGCCGAAACAGCTGCCGCGTCCGGTCGTGAAGATCAGCACGTTGGCCCCGCCGGCGACCATGCCCGTGATCGACGCGGGGTCGTAACCGGGCGTGTCCATGACGACAAATCCCCGGGCGGTCACCGGGTCGGCATACCGGTAGACTTCTTTCAGGGCGGTCGTGCCCCCCTTGGCGATTGCTCCGAGGGATTTCTCGTAGATCGTCGTCAACCCGCCCAACTTGTTGCCCACCGAGGGATTGTTGTCGATCTTCGCTCCGAATTTCCCCGCGTAGTCCTTCCACCAGTCGATCAGTCCCACCAGTTTCTCACCGACCTCGCGACTGATCGCCCGCCGCGTCAACAGGTGTTCGCCCCCGTAAATCTCGGGCGTTTCGCCCAGGATCGAGGTGGCCCCGTGTGCCACCAGCAGGTCACTGGCGATTCCGACAGCCGGGTTGGCTGTCACGCCGCTGTTGCCGTCACTGCCCCCGCACTCGGTCCCCAGGATCAACTCGGCAACGGGGATCTCGGTTCGCTCGACCGCGTTGACCTCCGGCAGCATTTCCTTCAAAACACCCACGGCCCGGTCGACGGTCTTTCGCAGGCCACCTTCGTCCTGGATGTTCATCACCAGCGGCATCGGCTCACCGGCCGTCGAGGGCAACTGCAACTGGACCAGTCCGTGGTTTTCGGTCAGAAACGAACCCTGCCCGGTCTCGCAGCCGAGCCCGAGCACCAGGTAGCCGCCGATGTTGGGATGCTTGGCAAAACCGGCCAGCGTCCGGGCCAGTTGCTGATGATCTTCGCCGCCGTACTGCATCGCACAGCCGCCCTGGTGGACCAGTGGCACGACGCCGTCGATGTTGGTGAAGTCGGCCAGCAGGTCTTCATCGAAAGCCCGGGCGACGTACTTCGAGGCGGTGGCCGAGCAGTTGACGGTGCTGACAATCCCCAGGTAGTTGCGAGTCCCGATCCGCCCATTCGAGCGGCGGTACCCGGGAAATGTCCGCCCGCTGATCGGCTGGGGTGGTTCGGGAACATCGGTCGCGTGGGCGTAGTCGAGTTCCAGCGCCCCGGCTTCGACATTGTGCGTGTGCACCCACTCGCCCGGTTGGATTGCTCTTGTCGCAAAACCAATCACCTGGCCGAACTTGCGGATCGGCTCGCCGACCTCGATCGAAACCGTCGCCATCTTGTGGCCCAGCCCGATCCGATCGGTGGCGGCCAGTTCGGCGGTCGACCCGTTGCCCGGCCCGGCTTGATCGCCGACGGGCACCTTGGCACCCTCGGGAACCTCGACACGGGCGACCAGGATATTGTCGTCGGCGTGCAGCCGCAGGCAGGGGCTGTACCGTGTTTCGTTCATGGCGGCTCTTTTCCGGGAACGGTCCGTTCTAGAGGAAACCATCACGACCATCAACCACGGTCGACATGCATCCGGGTCGGTCTTCTCAGCTCCACAGACACCTGATACTCTCCCGCCCGCAGACGATGCCGCCCCGGGCGGTGCACGCCATTCCTCGACCCGGCACGACGGGAGTCTCTTTGATGATCGGTTCCCAGCTGACACCTCGCGAGTACTTCGACTCCTGCAGCCAGTCCTTCGACAAGCTCGATGTCACCGCGATCGAGGAGCTTGGCCGGCAGATCCATTCGGCCTGGCAGGATGGTCGCTTCGTCTTCATCTGCGGCAACGGCGGCAGCGGCTCGAATGCCTCGCACCTCTGCGAGGACCTCGGCAAGAGTTCGCTCGACCCGAAGGATTTCACCAACGACGAGATGCCCCGCCTGAAGGTACTCTCGTTGACCGACAACACGCCCTACATTCTTGCCTGGGCCAACGACGAGGGGTTCGAGCGGGTGTTTGTCGAGCAGTTGAAGAACCTGGCGTCACCCGGCGACATGCTGATCACCATCAGCGGCAGTGGCAACAGTCCCAACGTGCTGCGTGCCGTCGAGTGGGCCGGGACCCACGAACTGGTGACGTGGGGCATCACCGGATTTGACGGTGGCCGGCTTCGCGAGATCGCAGATTTCAACCTGCACGTCCCGCTGGCAGACATGGGAATGGTCGAATCGATACACCTGGTAGCGTTTCACTGGGTGCTCGATGACGTCTACGCTCGTATCAACCGGGTCGGCCGTCACGCGGCCACTGCCGATCAACCGGAAATCCGCCGGGCCGCCTAGGCCACACATCGATCCGACACGATCTAGTGTGCCAACGGCACCGGTGGCGGATCGACAGGGTCAAGCCTGGTCACGGGGGCGGCAAAGCGACGGCCGGCCTTGAGGTCTTCGAGCAGTCCGACGATGACCTTGGCCGGGATCGCATGCGATTCGGTTCGCCCCTCGCGGGCAATGTTGATCCCCACGGCGTGTCCTTCCAGGTCCACCAGCGGTCCCCCGCACTGCTCGGGCTTGAGCACCGTGTCATGGGCAAACGCGTCTGGAAACCCGCCGCGACGGAAGCTCAACTGGCCACCCAGCTTGTTCATGAAAATGCCGCGATTCTGGAGATGCTGCGAGGGGGAACCCAGGCGGGCGAACGTGTCGAACTCGACCTGTTTCCGCATCACTCGCAGCGGCAGGATCTCCCCGGGCCGGAACTTGCGGATGTGATCCCGCAGCTCCCTGCCGACTGAGACCTTGATGCCGGCGACGGTGGTGATGACATCATTCTGTAGAAGCCCGGCCCGGCTGGCACCGCTGTTGGGCATCACGCGGGTAACCCGCGCCCCCCGTGCATCGTCGTCAAAGGCGATCCCAAGAAAACCGAACTGGTGAGGAATCCGACGGCGGCGAATGCTGACAACCCCGACGGCCAGTGGCAGGTCACCGGTCCCGGAGGTCGCCAACCAGTCGCCGACCAGAGGATCCCGATCCGACTTCCACTCGATGACCGGCAACCCGGTCGCCTTGAGTTTCAGCATCGCGAGGTCATAACCGGGGTGCAGGCCGACATGGTGGGCGGCGTGCTTTGTGCCGTCCTTGAGACGACAGGTGATGGTGGCGGCGGCATCGATCTGGCTGGCCTTTGTCAGCACCCAGCCATCGCTGCCCACGATCGCACCCAGCGCCTTTTCGTGCCCGTTGACCAGGATTGTCACCGTCGCCTTGCTGGATCCCGAAACGACGGGGCGAAATGCATTGCGAATCGCCGTGCCGCTCTTGTAGAGATCGCGAGGCAATCGCTTGGGCGGGGCGGCCTCGACGATTGACGAAACCGCCAGAACGGCCGCGAGGGTGATCAACCGGTAACCGGTCATGGTCCCGACCCTCCCGCCAACGTCACGATAACCTCGACAGGCTGTTTCATCCGTCGAATCGAGAGCTTCAGCTTGTCGCCGGGTTTCTTGCGATGGACGTGGTCGAAGAGTGAATCAAGGCCCTGGAAGGCCATCCCGTCGATTCTGACGATCACGTCTCCTGTCTTCACACCGGCCTTGGCCGCGGGCAAGTTCGGCTGGACGCTGGTCACGGTGCAACCCTGGTCATGATCGGCGCCGTTGATTCCCAACACCGGTTTGCGGCCCCGCTGGGGTCGACCCCACGATTTGCCGGCAAGCAGACGTCCCCAGTTCTCGGTGTAGGCCCGGATCGGGACGTGAAAATTCCAGCTCGTGGGTGCACCGATCCGGCTGTGGATCCCGATCACGTTACCAGCCAGGTCAAACAACGGACCGCCCGAATCGCCTCCGACCAGCGTGCAGTCGGTCTGTACAAAACGGGACTCGGCACGAACCACGCGTCCCAGCCGTACCACCGGACGACGGTTTCGCTGGTAACCGCCGGGGTGCCCCAGTGCCAGGCACCAGTCACCGGTCCGCACGTCCTGGGGACGCGCCAGTGGACGGAACGGGAAGGGGCCCTTGCCATCGATTTTCAGCAGCGAGGCGTCGAACTCCTTGTTCAGCCCCAGCGTTTTCCCCTTCAGTATCTTGCCACTGGGGAGAATGATCGTGACCGGCCGGTTGGGGGCCGCGGTGACGTGGGCAGCCGAGAGCACATAGCCGTCACGGCTGATGATCACGCCGCTGCCGGCACCGTTGCCGATCCTCAGCCCGACGGTGGCCTCCGAGAGATCCCCGACAAGCAACCGGACGCGCTTCTGGATGGCCAGCAGGTCCTTCACACCGCGGGGAACGCTCCGCGTCAACTCCGAGGGTTGCATCGGCCTCGCCACGACCGGGGCCTTTGGCACGGGCAGCTGCCGCGGCAGCGGGGGCGGGGGCGGGGCAATCGGGTCGGCGGCGAGCAGGGCAGCCGAGGACTGCACCACGGTGACAACTCCGGCCACCAGCGCCAATTCGATCACTCGCCTCATTCGCCACTCCTTAGCTGGCTGCAGCTTACGCGAGAAGGATCACTTTCCACAAGTTGTGACGGCTGTTCGGACCCTCACGGGTCGGATATGCTGGCGGCCCTGTCGACTCGGTGAAACGGGTCGCTACACTCACACCCTGCCGCGACTGCCTGTCAACGGCCTTGCCCATGGACGTTCATCATACACCGTTGCCCGGCGTGTTGTTGATTGTGCCTCGTGTTTTCGAAGATCCCCGTGGATTTTTCCTGGAAACCTGGCAACGCCGCCGGTTTTCCGACGAGGGAATCGACATCGATTTTGTCCAGGACAACTGGTCACATTCGGCCCGGGGGACACTTCGCGGACTCCACTACCAGCTGCAGCACCCCCAGTCCAAGCTCGTCCAGGTGGTTCGCGGCACGGTCTTCGATGTCGCCGTGGATCTCCGCCGCGATTCCCCTGCCTTTGGACAGTCCTACTGCATGGAGCTGAGTGCCGAGAACCATCGGCAATTGCTGATTCCCGCCGGGTGTGCTCACGGGTTCCTGGTCACCAGCGAGTCGGCCGATTTCCAGTACAAGTGCAGCGATATCTACCATCCCGACTCCGAACAGACACTACTCTGGAACGACCCCGAACTGGGAATCAACTGGCCGCTGGAAGGCGACCCGGTGCTCTCGGACAGGGACCGCCAGGGCCTGCGATTGGCCGATGCCCCCTGTTACGCGACATCGCCGGTCACCGACGAAGGAGCCGGCGGTGATGGCTGAGCCCAACGGCGACCGCCCCCGACTGGCACTGACGATGGGCGACGTCTGCGGGATTGGTCCCGAGGTGATCGCCCGTCTCACCGGCGCTGCCTGCTGCCGGCTGGTGGTGGGGGATCCGGCCGTACTGTCGCGTGCGCTGGAGTTGGTCGGCGATGACCGGGAGGTCCGGGTTGTTGCATCGCCGGATGAGGCCTGGGACGACGACCGGCGGCCGTGTTGCTGGAATCCCAGCAGCGTCGAAGTTTCTGCGATTCCACCGGCAACCGTCGATCCACGTTGCGGCCAGGCGGCTGCCGACTGGTTGATCGCTGCGACGCACGCCGCCCTGGATGGACGAGTCGATGCCATCGTGACCGCCCCGTTGCACAAGACCGCACTGGCGGCAGCGGGAATCGAAGAACCGGGCCACACCGAGATCCTGGCGAGGGTCTGCAACCGTGACTCGGCCGCAATGATGCTCTACCTGCCCCCGGGAACGACCGACGGCGGACCAGCCCGGGGCCTGGGAGTCGCCCATGCCACGTTGCACACCTCGATCCGCAGTGTCCCTGATCTCCTTACCGTCGAAACCGTCAACCAGCCGATCCAGCTGCTCGACGGTTTCCTGAAACGGCTCGGTTGCCCGTCACCCCGGATCGCCGTGTGTGCCCTGAACCCCCACGCGGGAGAAAACGGTCTGTTTGGGGACGAGGAACAGTCGATCATCGGGCCGGCCATCGACGCGGCCGTTGACGCCGGCCGGGACGTGACCGGACCGTTGCCGGCCGACACGCTGATGCTCCGGGCGGTGCGAGGTGAATTTGACGGTGTGGTTGCCATGTTCCACGACCAGGGCCACATCGCGATGAAACTGGTTGGTTTCGAAGCGGCGGTCAACGTGACACTGGGATTGCCGATCCTGCGTACCAGCCCCAGCCATGGCACCGCGTTTGACATCGCCTGGCAAGGCGTGGCGGAACCACGAGGCATGCAGTCGGCCGTCGAGACGGCGATCCGACTCTGGAAAAACGGGAGGCACGATGCCTGAAACCGACGAGACCCTGATGTACCTGATTCGCCACGGGGCGACCCCGGCCAACGAGCAACGGCCCTACGTGCTCCAGGGGCACGGAATCGACACCGCGCTCAGCGAAACCGGCAGACGCCAGGCCGAGGCCGTCTCCGGGTTCCTGGCCAGCCGGCCCCTGGACATCATCCTGAGCAGCCCGATGCAGCGAGCCCGGGAAACCGCCCTCGCGATCGCCCGGCCTCACGGACTGGAGGTCGGTGTCCTCGAAACGCTCACCGAGTGCGACGTGGGCCGCTGGGAAGGACGTGACTGGGGGTCGATCATGCAGGAGGATCCCGAGGCCTACCAACGATTCATGGACGACCCGAGTGTCGACGGGTACCCCGAGGGCGAAACCTACGGCGACGTTCTCCAGCGGGTCGAGGGCGTCCTTGACAAGGTGCTGGCCGATCACAGGGGCCAGGCCGTGGTCGTGGTCGCCCACAATATCGTCAATCGCGTTTACGTGGCACGACTGATGGGCTGGTCGCTGTCCCGGGCACGAGAAATCCGCCAGGACAATACCGGCATCAATGTCATCCGCGGCCGTGACGACGAGACCACACTGTTGTCCTTCAATGTCCGCTTCCATCTCGACGACGCCGGACTCTAGGCGGCATCGCGACCAGGTACATCACGCGGTTGATCATGACACTTCGCGGCATCATCTTCGACATGGACGGCACGCTCGTCGATTCAAGACTCGACTTTGCAGCGATCCGGCGCGACATCGGACTTTCCGATAAACAACCGATTCTCGAGGGCATCGAGGCGATCCCCGGGGATCGCGAACGCAAACGGGCCACCGAAATTCTCCGGCAACACGAACACATCGGAGCAACCCAGGCCACTCCCTTCCCCGGGGTCACCGAACTTTTCGAGCGGCTTGACCAGCTGAAAATTCCCACAGGTGTCCTGACCCGCAACTCGCGTTACGCCACCGAGATGACGTTCAACCGGCTCGGATGGACGTTTGCCGCCGTTCTCACACGCGAGGACGCTCCGGCAAAACCCGATCCGACCGGAGTCCTGGCCATCTGCAACGACTGGAACCTCTCGCCGGCCGACGTGCTGTTCGTCGGCGACTACCTGTTTGACCTCCAGGCCGGCCACAACGCCGGCACCCGTGCGGCACTCTTCGTTCCCGGAGCACGGCAATCCCGGGATTCTCTGCCCGAGTACGCCGAACAGGCCGACTGGGTCGTGACGGGATACGACGAACTGACGGCGATCATCGAGCAGCTGATCCATCCCACGACTGGCCAATCCGGCAAACCTCAACCGTAGCCGCGGCCACCAAATCGGCCGCTGCAGATTCGTCTGGCCCGTCGCCGGGACCGCTGCTAGAATTCCCGCCCCGCAATGACCCCGAGGTTTCGCATGGATGCGAGCGTTCGACCAGTCCTGGTTGGCCCACTGGTCACCGGTCTGCTGCTGGCGATCGGCATGGCTGATGTCGGATCCGGCCAGAATCAGCCCGCCCGCCGCGCACTGACGGAACCGGCCCGTCAACCGGCGCGTCAACCGGCCCGTCAACCGGCCCGTCAACCGGCAAAGAAGGGTCGTCTACCCCGCAGCCGCCTGCAAACACCC
>PBSL01000072.1 GCA_002726205.1 Planctomycetaceae bacterium
AAAAGGAAGGCGAAGCGGGACGCAAGAAGATTAACGAGTGGACACGACGGGCCACCGTGATCATCTGTCTCTTCCAGAGTTTCTTCTGGATCAAGGCCCTCTCGGGAGGCGTGCTGGGTGGTGGGGGACTGATCATACGGGAATACGATACGTTTGCCTGGTGGATGGTGGGGACGATCACCATGACGGCCGGGACGATCTTCCTGATGTGGATCGGCGAGCAGATCGATGCGTATGGTGTTGGCAACGGGATCAGCCTGCTGATCATGGCCGGCATTGTGGCGCGAATGCCCCAGGCCGGCGGCCAGTTGCTGCAACCGGCGTTTACCGAGGGCGTTGGCCTGGGAACCGATTCAGGCATTGAGAAGCTGTTGCTACTGGGGGTGATATTTGTTGCCGTGGTCTTCTGGGTGATCATGATCACCCAGGGACAACGACGGATCCCGATCCAGAGTGCCAAGCACGTCAAGGGTCGCCGGGTCCATGGCGGGCAACGGCAGAGTTTGCCGTTGCGGGTCAATCAGGCGGGCGTGATGCCGATCATCTTCGCCTCGAGCCTGCTGATGATACCCATGTTCCTCTTTCAGCAACTTCACCAGCACTTTGGCCCTCGCATCTGGGGGCCTCTGTCTGACGCTTTCGGCTCCAGCGGTCGTGGCTTTGTCTACAACGTTTGTTATATCGGGCTGATCTACTTCTTCTGCTATTTCTGGACCGCGATCACATTCAATCCGAAGGACATGGCCAGCAATCTCAAGGACTACGGTAGCTTTGTCCCCGGGTACCGACCCGGAGAACGCACCTCGGTGTTTCTCGAGCAGGTGATGATCCGCATTACCTACGTCGGGGCTGCCTTCCTGGCATTGGTGGCGATCATTCCGACGATCGTCGCTACTGCGATGGGCATCCCGTTCCTGATTGCCAGTTTTTATGGCGGAACGGGATTGTTGATCGTCGTCTCGGTTGCGCTGGATCTGGTGCAGAAGATCGACAGCCACCTGGTGATGAGAAATTATCCCGGGCTGTTGGAAGGGGAATCCTGAGTCGGTCGCGAGGGCCGTCGCCGGTGATTCGGTCGAAGAGTCCCGACGAAATCGAGGGGATGCGTCGAGCAGGTCGGGTGGTCGTGGAGGCCATCCAGGCAGCGCGGTTGCTGTTGTGTCCAGGTGTGACAACGCGACGGCTCGACGAGGCCATTGTTGAAGTGATCGAGGGTGCCGGCGCCGACGCAGTGTTTCGAGGGATGCCCGCGCCCGGTGTTTCTCCCTACCCTGCCGCATCTTGCCTTTCGGTGAACGACCAGGCGCTGCATGCAATTCCCTCGGAGCGGGAAATCCAGGACGGAGACCTCGTCAGCATCGATGCCGGTTGCCGCCTGGGCGGCTGGTGTGCCGACGCCGCCTGCAGCTTCGGCGTCGGGGCAGTTGATCGCTCGACGACGACCCTGCTGGATGAGGGCCGGCTGGCCTTGGAGACAGCCGTGCTTGGGCTGAGAGAATGCCGGCGTTGGGCTGACGTGGTCCGCCGTGTCCGCAACCAGGTGGCCGAGGCCGGCCTGGCACTGGTGGAGGGGCCGAGCGGTCACGGGATCGGGCGTACGCTGCACGAGGATCCTCAGGTTGGCTGGAGCGATCCGCCGCCGGACGATTTTGCGATCACGCCGGGACTGGTGATTGCCGTGGAACCTCTCGTGACGACCGGCCGAGGACGACTGCAGGTCGCTGAAGACGGCTGGACACTTTCCAGTCTCGACGGTCATCGCGTGGTCCACTTCGAACAGACTGTTGCCATCGGTGAGAACGGACCAGCTGTACTCACACCCTGGGAGTGATTCGTCGAGGCACGCTGGGAGTCGGGCCATCATTCGCGGAAGTGGAAATCCGGTTGAGTTGCCTTGTGGATCGTGGATCACGACGCTTATAATCGCCCAATTCCATTGAGAATGACGAGGTTTGTGCCGATGAAGGTACGCTCGAGCGTCAAGCGAATTTGTGAGAACTGCAAGGTGGTGCGTCGTAAGGGACGCATTTATGTCATCTGTTCAACCAATCCGCGCCATAAGCAGCGGCAGGGCTGATCGGATTGAACGGGCCGAATGCGGAAGTGCCCGTCGTCTCTTGAGTTTCGAAGGACGAGACTGAGAATATGCCGAGAATTCAGGGTGTTGATATTCCCAACGACAAGGCGACCTATGTGTCGCTGACGTACTTGTTTGGGATTGGACGGACGACGGCATTGGATGTTTGCCACTCGTTGCGTCTTGATCCGCAAGCCAAGGCCGGTGATCTGAGCGAGGACGAGGTTGCAAGGATCACCAATCACCTCGACAAGGAAGCGGTGATCGAGGGGCCTCTGCGTCGGAAAGTACAGCAGGAGATCTCGCGGTTACGTGACATTCGCTGTTACCGCGGGATCAGACATCGCCGGGGCTTGCCCGTTCGAGGTCAGCGGACGCGGACCAATGCCCGCACGCGTAAGGGGGCTAAGAAGACGGTTGCCGGGAAGAAGGGCGTCAAGGACATGCGTCACTAGCCCGGGCCTCTCCTCCGGCCGGCCGCGACGAGCGGTCGATGCAGGTGGGCCAGGCGATCGTGAAAGCGGACTGAGAGAGACGGGTAGGAAAAGGGGGACCAGAGCGTGGCGAAAACCAAACGTCGCAAGGTCCGGCGAAATGTGACCCGGGCTGTCGCCCACATCAAGGCGACGTTCAACAATACGATTGTTACCATCACCGACCCCAACGGCGACGTGCTTTGCTGGGCGACGGCCGGCACAAGCGGATTCAAGGGGAGTCGCAAGAGCACCCCGTTTGCCGCACAGCGTGCCGCGGAAACCTGTGCTGAACGTGCGGCAAAGATGGGAGTGCGGGAGATGGAGATCAAGGTCAAGGGACCTGGTTCGGGACGCGAGAGTGCGATCACCGGGCTGCAGACGGCAGGGATTACGATCAAGGTGATCGAGGATGTGACACCGTTGCCTCACAACGGCTGTCGTCCTCCGAAGAAACGACGCGTGTAGGCCCGCCACATGATGGCTCACGGCGACGTTTCGGCGTCGCTGCCGCCCGACGTGGTTGGGTGGTGAGGCAGGATAACATTGGATTGGGACTGAGACAGGGGAGAAGCCTCGATGCGGATCCGTTGGCGTGGATTGGAGTTGCCCAGTCGGGTGGAACCGGAATCGGATTCTTTGACCGACAACTACGGTCGGTTCGTTGCCGAGCCGTTCGAGCGTGGGTTTGGGACAACGATTGGCAACAGCCTGAGGCGGATTCTGCTCTCGAGTCTCGAGGGGGCCGCCATTACCCAGGCCCGGATCCATGGGATCCAGCACGAATTCACGACGATTCCGGGCGTTGTCGAGGACGTCACTGACATCTGCCTGAACTTCAAGTCGTTGATCGTCAAGAACAACAGCCCGCAATCGAAGACGATCCGAATTGAAAAGGACACGGCCGGTGTGGTCACCGGGGCCGATGTTCAGACCGACGGTCAGGTCGAGGTGATCAATACCGACATGGTGATCGCCACGCTGACCGACAACGTGCCTTTCCAGGTCGAATTGACCGTCGAGAACGGGCGTGGCTACGTACCGGCCGCGGAGCATTCCGAGTTCGAGACGGAGGTGGGCGTGATTCCGCTGGATGCAACGTTCTCACCGGTCATCCGTATGCGGTACAAGATTGAAGAGACCCGTGTTGGACAACGAACCAACTACGATCGGTTGCTGATGGAGATCTGGACCAACGGAGTCGTTACGCCCGAGATGGCCCTGGTGGAATCGGCCAAGATTCTTCGCAAGCACCTCAACCCGTTCGTGACCTATCGTGAACCGGGTCCGGAGGTTGCTCCAGATGCAGCGCTGCAGGGCATGGCCGAGACTGTCGGATATGGCCCGGTGGATCTCGAACTCGAAGAACGACTCAACCAGAGCCTCGCGGAATTGAATCTATCGGTTCGGGCCACCAACTGCCTGGAGTCCGAGGGGATCAATACCGTGCGTGACCTGGTCACCCGGGCAGAAGACGAGTTGCTGTTGGTGAGAAACTTCGGTGAAACGACGCTGGTCGAGGTCCGCGAACGACTTGATTCGCTTGGTCTGAGGCTGGGCATGAAGGTCGCTGGTACGCCGACACCCTGACCCACGCAACCGCGACGGACAGGAACACAATCAAGAAACCCAGACGCAGATAATTCGATGCGACACCGAATGCGAGGCCGCAAGCTCGGCCGCAGCCCCTCCCATCGCCGTGCCATGCTCCGGAACATGGCCTGTAGCCTTCTCCGGACTCTTGACCAGGATGAGGATGATCCGCACCGTGCGAAGGTCCCCGGGCGGATCGTCACCACACTTCCCAAGGCCAAGGAACTGCGTCCTTTCGTCGAGAAGCTGGTGACCTTGGCAAAAAAAGGTCGACAGTTCGAGCTCGTGGTCCCCGAGGCCCCGCAGAAGCTGGAGGACCAAGTTCGCAACGAACGGCGAGAGCAGACGGCCGAGTGGAAGCGGTGGAAGGGAACGCCTGAGTACACCGCCTGGAACCAGGCAACGGCCCCGGCGATTGCCTGCCGCCGTCGTGCCTTTGCACTCCTGCGAGACAAGGACGCGGTTTCCATTCTCTTCGATGAGCTTGCCGACCGCTTCGCCGATCGAGCGGGTGGCTACACGAGGATCATCAAGCTGGCCAACGTCCGACTCGGTGATGCCGGTCGCCAGGCGTTGATCGAATTCGTTGGTGAGGATGATACGATCGCAGAGCGTCAACCGTCACTGGAAGTTGACGACGACGACGACGATGATGCTGATCAGGACACCGGTGCGGACGAGCCGACTGAAGCCGGCGAAGACGTCGCTGCTGAGGCTGGCCCTGATGGCTCTGACCCCGTCGAAGCGGGCGAAGAAGAGGACGTCGAAGCGGTTGGCGACGGCGAGACTTCTGGTGAGGATGAGCCCCAGGATGAGCCCCAGGATGAGGGCGATGCGGATGACGAGGTCGAGTCGGAGGATTGAGACAGCGGTTCGACGGGTGCGGCTCGGCAATCCGCGGTCACGGTCCGATGACAAGGATGTCTCGTTTGACTTCAGCTCGTCGATGCGAGAACTCTGCGAGGACATCGCGGTCCGCGTGCCCGAACTGGCACATATTCGCATGGACGAGGTTGCCGTCTGTATCACCCGGGCACGACGCGGGGGGCGGACCGGGCTGTGGGCCAAGTTGACGCCGATGCGATTCGAACATGGGGCCCGGGTTGGCGTCCGACGGGGTCGACGTTACCTGGTCGACCCCTTGATCGTCGATGGTCGCGAGAAACTCTACATCCTGACGTTCTGCCTGCCGAGATTCCTTGATCTGACCTATCGCGAAAAACTCGAAACGGTTTTCCACGAGCTCTACCACATCGGAACGGCCTTTGACGGCGACTACCGCCGGTTTGCCGGCCGGTATCATGTGCACTCGGCACGTGGCGCCCAATTCGATCGTCAGGCACAACGCCTCTGCGACCTGTACCTCTCGACGCTGCCCTCGCCGATGGCCTGCCGGTTTCTCAGACATCGTTTCCCGACCCTGTTGGCTCACCACGGTTCCGTCAGCGGAATGATGATCCCGGTCCCAAAGCTGGTTCCGGTTGAACCGGCGGCCTAGCCGTCGGTGATCGAGGCCAATGCGACGCAGGCGGCGTCGATGTTGTCGGTCGTCGAGAACGGTCCGATGCTCAGCCGCAGCGTCCCACCCCCGGCGAGGGTGCCGGCGGCCTCATGAACGCCGGGAGCACAATGTAGCCCCGCGCGGGCCTGGATGCCGAAGGACTCGTCGAGCACTGTCGCCAGTACCTGGGGCTCAAAGGCGTCGGCAACCAGGCTGACCACACCTACCCGGGGCACTTCGGGTGGCGGTCCGACCAGTCTCAGGCCCGTCAACGGTTTGAGACCTGCGAGCAGACGTTGGGTCAGGTCCTGTTCGTGTTTCTCGATGGCGGTCACCCCGGTTTCCTGCAGGAAAGCCAGACCGGCGTCCAGGCCGAACAACGCCGGTGCGTTCAGATTTCCTGCTTCGAACTTGTCAGGCATGATGTCGGGTTGCCGGGAGTCTTGGCTGTAAGAGCCGGTGCCCCCCTGCCGCAATCCGACCAGTTCGTTCTCCAAGCCTGGGCGGATGTAGAGCAAACCGGTGCCCAGCGGACCCAGCAGTCCCTTGTGACCGGCACAGGCCACCAGATCAACCGGCCAGTCGGCAACCGTCATCGCCAGGTGTCCCGCCGACTGCGCGGCATCAACAAGGACGAGGACGCCGGCGTCTCGGGCCACGGTGCCAATGTCCTGGATCGGCTGGATGACGCCGGTGACGTTGGATGCATGCTGGATGGCGACCAGCCGAGTCGAAGGTTGCAGGGCGGCGCTGACAGCTGCTGCATCGACACGTCCTCCGGCATCGACATCCACCACGGTCACACGAATGCCCCGGCGTTTCTCCAGTTCCCGCAAGGGTCTCAGCACCGAATTGTGCTCGGCCTGGGATGTGACAACATGGTCACCTTCACGCAACAGGCCGTGCAGGGCGAGGTTGAGACCGTCGGTGGCGTTGAAGGTCCAGACGATCCGCTCCGGACTCTCGGCTCCCAGGACTTCAGCAGCCCGCTTGCGGCATCGTTTCATGACCGAATCGACATCAATCGCCATGCGATAGCCGCCTCGACCGGCGGCGACACCGAGGCCGCGGTTGAAGTGATCAACCGCGGCATAGACCGATTCGGGCTTGGGGTAACTCGTGGCCGCGTTGTCGAGGTAGATTCGAGACACGTGCGAGTCTTTCCTAACCGCCGATCGAGAACATTGGTCGATCGGGTTGGACGAATCGTGCCGTGTTGATTTCGTGACCCTCTGCCTTCTCATGGATCGACGACCGGATCGACTCGATCATCTGTTCATCGGTTCCGCCGTCACGGAGGATGGTCTTGATGTCGGTTTCTATGAGACTGAACAGGCAGTTGCGGAGCTTGCCGTCGGCGGTCAGGCGGAAGCGATTGCACATGCCGCAGAACGGTTCGCTGACGGAGGCAATAAAGCCGACGCGTCCTCGCCCGTCAGCGAACTCGAAGTCGCTGGAGGGGGCCGTGGGGTCGGGACGCCCCCTGGCGACGAGTGGGCCGAACTCGGCCTCCAATCGACTGCGGATCTCAGAAGCAAACAGCACGCGATTTCGATCCCAGGCATTGTCCGCGTCGAGTGGCATGAACTCGATGAACCGTACTTCCACACCCGATTCCCGGGCAAATCTCCCAAAGGGGATCAGTTGGTCCTCGGTCAGTCCACGGATCGCCACCGCGTTGATCTTGATCGGGTCGAAGCCGGCATCCTTGGCTGCCTGGAGACCCTCGAGAACCTTCTCGTGTCCTTCCCGACGTGTGACCTCTTTGAAGCGAACGGGGTCAAGTGCATCGAGGCTGACGTTGATCCTTCGCAGGCCCGCCGCGAACAGGTCCCGTGCCTGCTCGCCGAGCAGGATCCCGTTGGTGCTCAGACCGATGTCCTGGATGCCGTCGATGGCGGCCAGTTTTTCGATCAGCACCGGCAGGTCCCTGCGGACCAGCGGTTCCCCACCGGTGATTCTCAGCTTGTCGACTCCCAGTCGTGCAGCGACCGTCACGAATCGCCCGATCTCCTCGAACGTCAGCAATTCCTCCCGAGCCACGAATTCCACGTCGTCGGCCGGCATGCAATAAAAGCAGCGGAGGTTACAGCGGTCGGTGACGCTGAGTCTTAGGTTGTTGTGTCGCCGGCCAAAGGAATCGACGAGTGGGGGAAGAGAAGTCATGAGGCACCGCGTTGTCTTCGGTTTCCTGGGAGGATCTGGACGAATCAGCCAGTCAGCGGGTTTTCGGTTTTTGAATCGAGACCGGGATGGACCCACTCGGTACTTCCATCGGAGAAGTTTTCTTTCTTCCAGATGGGAACGATTTCCTTGAGCGTATCAATCAGGAACCGTCCGGCCTCGAAAGCCGCGTCCCGGTGCGGACAACTCACGGCGACCGCGACGCTGACATCTCCGAGCGCGAGGTGGCCGAGCCTGTGGACGATGCCCCAGCGTGTCACGGGCCATCGCTGGCAGGCGGTCTCGACAAGTTCCTCGAGTTTCGCTTCCGCCATCTCGGGGTAGGCTTCGTAGTCCAGTGCCAGCGTTCGCCGGCCGTCGGTCAACTCACGCACAGTTCCCAGGAACACGACGATGGCACCGGCCGCGTTGTCGCGGACCGATTCGGTCAGTTGCTGCGTGTCGATCGGGTCGTGTGTCAACTGGATCATGGCGCTCGGTTCAGCCTCCACTGACAGGTGGAAAGCAGGCAACAGTTTTCCCGTCCGAGACCACGATGCCGTCGTCGGCGTAGTCGGTGCCGACGGCGATCAACAGCCCGGGGGCCAGCGGAGCGAGATCGGGAACGGTGCTGGCGAGAGCCTGGCGAACATCGCCGACGAGGACAGGTTCGTCGAGGTCCAACTCGACGTGATCTTGTCCAGCCAGTTCGCGGGCGCGGGCATACAATTGAACGGCCAGCTTCACGCGATCACCAGTTTCTGTCCGGGAGCCGACAGCCGCTGCCGAATTTCCGGGGCCAGTCCATAAGAGAGTGCCAGGAGTTTGAGTGGGTGGAGTGTCTGGATGGTGGTTCCCTGCTGCATCTGAATCCGGCAACTGCTGCATTCGGTTGTCCCGATATTAAGATCACCGCGTTGCATCCTGCTCATCAGCGGGCGACCAATCTCCATCGAAGTCGCGTAGTTCTCCTGCATGATCCCGTAGGCACCGGCCATTCCCGAGCAGCCCTCCTCAATTGTAGAAACCTGCAAACCGGGAATCAAACTGAGCAAATCCTGAAATGAACTGGAGTCGTCGAGCGTCTTGAGATGGCAGGGGGTGTGGTAGCCGACGGTTAATTCAAGCGGTTGAAAGTCCAGTGACAGTTCCCCGGCCTCATGGCGTTCGGCCAGGAACGTGCCGGCTTCGACGACTTGTTCAGCAACCGCCGCCGCATCGGGATGGTCGAGCAGTTCGGGGTATTCCTGCTTGAGACAGACGGCCGCGGACGGTTCGGTACAGATGATCCTGTGCCCTTCGCGGGCCAATTCTCCCAGTTCCCTGAGGTTCCACGCCGCCAACTCCCGTGCCTCCGAGAGGTCTCCGGCTGACACCAGGTTCATCCCCGAGGGTTGTTGGTCCCGCGGCACATGGACGGGGATCTTGTTGTGCTCCAGAACCCGGACGAGCGACATGGCCAGCTCGGGATCGTGGTGGTTGGCGAAGTGATCAACGAAGTAGACAACCGGCCTGGGATTGCTGCCCGGCCGGGGTCGAATTGTCCAACGACGCTTGAGCGATCTCAGGAAGGACCGCCGAGCCAACAGGGGCAGCTTTCTTTCCCTGTGAATGCCGAGCAGTTTTTCGAGGAACCAGCGGGCCGAGGGCTGGGTCAGCAACCAGTTGGCTGCCCGGGGCATGATACTCCCGAAGGCACTGAGTGAATGAACGCGGGAGGCTGTCCAGTCGAATCGACCAAGCCCATCGGCATCGACTCGTGCCGCCTTGGCCTCGATCATCAGGTGGGGCACGTTGACGTGACCGGGACACTCCAGTTGGCACTGCTTGCAGTTGAAGCAGAGCGATGCCAGTTGATGGAGTTGCTCGGTCTCCAGGGCAGTGGCCGCGAGTGGCCCGTGGAGTGCACGGATTGCGTTGGCTTTGGCTCGAGGGCTGGCGTGTTCGGAGGGGTTGATGCGAAAGAAGGGGCACATTCTCTGGACCCTTGACTGGGTCCGGCAGACTCCACAGCCATTGCAGTCACCGGCCACTTCGACGAGTTCTTCCGGCGCCCAGGAGAATTTCAGCGAGACGAGTTCGGGAGGAGTGGCGGTCGTGATTGTCGGCAACGGGCGGAAGTTCCGGCGGGTCAGGTGTGGATCGTCGCCGAGGATCTTGCCTGGATTGAGTCGCCGTTGAGGGTCGAACAGGTCCTTGATGAACTGAAAGACGCGGTACAAGGGACCGTATTGTGATGGGACGAAGGCGGTCCGTGCGAGGCCATCGCCGTGTTCGCCGCTGATCGTTCCTCCCTGCTGGAACACGACTTCGTAGAGATCGTGTGCCAGCTCTTCGATTTTCGGACCGGTTTCGTCACTGGGCTGAGGCAGAAACGGCCTGAGATGGAGCTGTCCGGCTGCCGCGTGGGCGTAGAGTGATGCGGTGACCTCGTGATCCTGGAAAACCCGTTGCGTGGCCAGCAGGAAGTCGTGGAGATTTTCCGGCGGAACCGCAATGTCCTCGACGAATGGCAACGGTCGTGTCGTCCCCTTCAAACGTGTCAACAGGGGGACGACCCGTTGAGGGAGTGACCAGAGAAACTCGACGTCATCAAAATCGAAAGCCTCGTGGGCGACGTGTGTCGATTGGGCGGTTGCGCGAGCGGCCGACACCACGCGTGCGATCCTGTTCTGGATTTCACGACGACTGTTGCCGGTCTGTTCAACGATCAACGCCGCTTCCGAACCGGCCGGGATCATGGCCGCAAATCGCGGGTCGGCTTCGCGGCCAAGGCTGAGTACGCGGCGGTCCATCAGATCGCAGGCACTGGGTTGCAGTGGCGTGATGGCCTGGACACAGCGGGTCGCCTCTTCCAGGCTGCCAAACAGCAACAGGACGATTCCCCGGTGACTGGGCAGCGGCGAGGTGTGCAGCGTGGCGCTGGTGAACAGTCCCAGAGTGCCCTCGGACCCGACGAGCATTCTGGCGAGTTCCAGCCGGTCTTTACTGAGGATGCCCCGGAGGTGATAGCCGCTGCAATTGCGGGGTAACAGGGGCTGCCGCTCTTGGATCAACTCGTTGTTTTCTCTCAAGATTCGTGCCAGCCCATCGCAGAGTCGTTGATGGGGATCGCCCGGGTCGGCGGTTCGACCGATCAGTGGTTCGCTTCCCGCTTCGATGATGGTGCCGTCGGCCAGTACCATCTCGAGCTTGGCGACATGGTCACGAGTCGATCCGATGCGGACCGAGCGTGATCCGGCCGCGTCGACGGCCAGCATTCCACCGATCGTGGTGATCGGCCCATTCGAGGGATCGGGGGGAAAGTAGCGACCGAGCGGGCGCAGCTGCCGATTCAACTGGTCACGAACGACACCGGCTTCGACGGTGACTGTCTGCGAGTCGACGGAAAGAACTCGATGGAGATGCCGGGAGAAGTCCACAACGATGCCCCGGCCCAGGCAGCCCCCGGCGACCCCACTCCCGGCACCACGGGGAAAGACTCCCACCCCGGTCTCATTCGCGTAGCGAACGATCGAGATGACGTCGTCGAGTGTCTTGGGGCAGGCGACGGCGAGGGGTTCGACCTGGTAGAGGCTTGCGTCGCTGGCGTACAGCATCGTCGACAGGGGATCGACAAGTAATTCCCCCTGCAGCACGCTGCCAAGGTCCTCGGTCATCCTCTGTCGCTGTTCGTCCACCCGCAACAGGCTCCGGAAGGTTCGTGGGGAACGGAAAATGCGTCAGCGTTTGCCGTCACGAACTCGGTTCGCGGTATTCACCGCAATCTTGTCGTGCGGAAGCCGTGTCGGCCGTGGGTGGATGTTGGGTCTTCTGGCGAATCGCGTCCTGGCGATACCGCTCGGCTGTCTCGTGACTGAATCGATCGTACTCGGTGACCGACGAATCAAGTCGGTGTCGCGCGTGGCACCGGTAACAGACCAGAACATCCTTCATCAGACTATACAACGCCAAATCGGCCAGTGCGAACAGCATCAGGATGCCGATTGCAATCAAGGGACGGTATTGTGCCCAGGCGATCGTCGAGAGCAGAATTCCCGTTCCCACGATTGCCAGGCCGATGGCCTGTGGGAAGTCTTTTTGCCGCCAGAGGTCTTTTTCGCCACAGGCCAGGCACCGGCACAGTTGCTCCTTCCGCCATGCTGATTCCGGCACCGTTCGCTCGTCCCCGCAACCCGGGCATCGATAACGTCCTTCGGTGAGCCCTTCGGTCGCCCGGACTGTCTGTTCGCACTTGGGGCAGGAAAATACCAGTTGCATGGTTTGCCTCGTTGCGGGAAGTCCCGGAGCGTGGGGAGACTCAGACAGGAACGCAGAGTTCGCGGGACAGCAGCGTGGCCGTCAATTCACCGATCAGTGTCAGCATGACGCCGACGTACAGGACTCCGGTCGCCGACTGGGTGTTGTGGTATTTCAGGATCCTCCAGACCATCACCACGACCATCAGTGGTCCCACCAGTCCGGCCAGCCACCGCAATGCCATCATCACCGTCTGGTCACCGGTTCGGAGAAGGCTGCCGGCCAGTGCCAGGCCGACAGCGGCGAGCACGAGCCGGATCATCGTGGCTGCACCCAGCAAGGTGGTCAGACGCGAGAGAGGTGCCAGGGGCATGCCGCTGGCCGTCAGGTACCAGTGTCCCAGCAGCATGGCGACCATCGAAACACCCAGGAGAAACGACGTCGAGAGTTCTGTGGCCATTGCCAGCCCGGGGTATTTTTCGGCGGCCGGGCCGATTGACCATGAACTGAAACCGAGCAGGGCCGACGACAGTACTGCGATCAGGCCAATGCAAACGGTTCCCGGAGAGCGACGTCCTAACGCCCAGACAAAACTTCCCAGGTAGGCAATACCGGCCAGGCAGACGAATGACCAGGCCGTGACTGTTGGTCCAAGCGGTCCGGCGATCGTCGCCTGGGCTGCTCCGCCCCAGAGCCGGGATGTCACGAGTGCCGCGAGAACGGCGAGTCCGAGGACGATGAGCATCTGGATGCGAAAGAATCCGTCGGTGACATGCCGCCGCGGCATCAGGCACCAGGCCAGGCTCATTCCGCAGATCAGCCGAAGAGCAAACTGGGCGATCACGGTGGTGTCCGGCGTTTCGGGACGGCGTTAGCCGCGGTTGATCAGCGACATGACTTCGGCACGGCTCGACTGGTTGGTCTTGAAGAGCCCGCGGACGGCGCTGGTGACAGTCAGGCTGCCCGGCTTGCGAACACCACGGATCGTCATGCAGGTGTGTGTGGCTTCCAGGACCACCACGACACCCTTGGCGTCGAGTTGTTCATGGAGAAGGTCGGCGACCTGATGGGTCATTCGTTCCTGGACCTGTGGCTTCTTGGAGACCTCCTCGACGACACGGGCCAGCTTGCTGAGACCGGCGATCCGTCCGTTGGGCAGGTAGCCGACATGAGCGACGCCCATGAACGGCAGCAGGTGGTGTTCGCAGAGGCTGTTGAAGCTGATCTCCCGGACCAGTACCAGTTCGTCGAAACTCTCTTCAAAACATTTTTCCAGGTGGCGGCCGGGATCGGTGTGCAACCCGGAAAACAACTCGGCATACATCCGGGCCACTCGCTCGGGCGTTTCGACCAGGCTCGACCGCTCCGGATCCTCGCCGATGGCCTCAAGAATCTCACGGATGGCCCGGGCGATCCGGGGCTGGTCGACCCGAGACGAACCAGGTGTGGCGTCCTCGCCCGAATCAACTGCACAGGCGGTGCTGGACATAGTCGTTGGCTCGTTGGGGGACGTTTCGGAGAGGGTGGTCGAATGCAGGGACGTCCGCTAATTCTAGAAGCCCGCGGGGTTGCCGTCCAACCGCCCTGCGGATTGCCAGCCACGAACAGGGCATCAATTCAGACTGTAGGGAGGCGGGAAAACCGATGGCCGGCCGGCGTGGGCACCGATACAGCTGCGAAGCTCGTCGAGGACCAGTTCGGCGCGGACGGCGACATCAGATTCTTCGAGGATCGACTGGGCCGCGTCCGGAGAAATCGGCATCGAGTGTGCCAGGACGTCGCAAAGGCCACCGAGGGGAAGATCAGCGTCAAGGGAGTTGTGGAAGACGCTGTCGAATTCACAGCCCACCGCCAGTTGTTGAAAGCCGACCAGCAGTTCGCGTTGGCGTTTCAGTCGTTCACGCGACGACAGCGTTGATGGCATTCCCGGGCAGAGTTCTACCCGGCCGACGCGGTAGGGCCTGGAGGTGGTTTCTTCGTCGAGTACCAGGCCACGGGCCAGGCCTTCGAGGACAACTTGATAGCGTCCATCGGGAAGAAGTTCGGAGGACTTGATCTGGCTGAGACAGACCATCGAGTGGATTCTTGCCGCTTTGCTCTCGTATGTCTCCTCCCAACCGGATTCCAGCAGGGCCATCGCGATCAGGCCATCTCCGGCAAGGGCATCGAAGACCATCTCCCGGTACCGCGGTTCGAAGATTACCAGCGGCAACAGGACGTGAGGAAACAACACGGTGTCGGGCAACGGGAACAACGGCACCCGCCCGGTGAAGTCACGTAGTTGATCGGGTTCTTGGCCGAGAGGAGGCATGGAATGGAGGTGCTGGTCTGCGGGATGAAGGGAAAGACAGATTCAGGACGGACGGAACTGCGGTCCGAAGACGATTGCGATTGGTCGTTCGTCGCGTATGATCACTACTTGACCACACGGGAATCATCCGTCAGCCGGACGCTTCGATCGGTTCAGGCGACTCCCGGTGCCCCGATTTTAATGGTCCGACGACGGCTGTGTCCATCAGCCAGTTCTCTTGTTCAATGGAAAGCCCATGGCCAGGTCGGGTTGTAGCGTTCCCAACGGTGACGTTAAGGATCGGGCAAGAAAGATCCTGAGGGGGCTCAAGCGGACCTATCCTGATGCCGAATGTGCCCTGCTTCACGACGACGCCTTTCAACTGCTCGCAGCAACAATCCTCTCGGCACAGTGCACCGACGAACGGGTCAACATGGTGACTCCTGTCCTGTTCGAGAAGTACCCGACGGCCGAGGCGTTGGCAACGGGTCGGATTCGTGATATCGAGCGGATCATCAAGTCGACCGGTTTCTTTCGGGCAAAGTCCAAGAGTCTCAAGGGGATGGCCCAGGGACTGGTGGGAGAATTCGGCGGCGAATTGCCGAGGGACGTTGACCAACTGGTCAAGTTGCCCGGTGTCGGTCGCAAGACTGCCAACGTGGTCCTGGGAGTCTGCTATCGAATTGCCAGCGGTGTGGTCGTCGATACGCATGTCCGGCGGATCAGCAACCTGCTGGGGCTCACCTCGCAGGAGAATCCCGAGAAGATCGAAGTTGACTTGATGAACCTATTGCCCAAGACGCAGTGGATCGACTTTTCTCACCGGATCATCCATCACGGTCGCAAGGTCTGTATCGCCCGTCGACCACGGTGCGTTGACTGCACGCTGTTGAAGTGGTGTCCCCGCGTCGGGTTGCCGCCGCTGGAGGAGTGAGACTCCGAAATACTGGGCCGGGAACTCCGGTAACTCACATTGTTGCAACCGCCTGGAAATCGGACTACCGTGTGGCGCGGCGGTTGTAGAGGATTGATGGACCCTTGACGGACGGGATGCCGACATGATCCTGACTGGTACGGAGATCACCGAGCAACTGGGTCGGGACGTTGTCATCGAACCGTTCGATTCCGATCGCCTCAATCCCAACAGCTACAACCTCAGCCTCCACAACGAACTCCTCGTCTACGAAGAGATCGTTCTCGACATGCAGAGGCCAAACCGGTTTCGCCGGTACACGATTCCTCCGGAGGGGTTCGTGCTGAACCCCAACCAGCTGTACCTGGCGAGGACAGTTGAACGAACCGAAACCCATAACCTGGTGCCGATGGTCGAGGGCCGCAGTTCGATCGGCCGACTCGGACTGTTTGTGCACTGTACCAACGGCTACGGTGACGTCGGTTTCTGCGGGTACTGGACCCTGGAGATGTTCGCCGTCCAGCCGGTTCGCGTGTACCCCGGGGTCCCGATCTGCCAGATCCTCTATCACTCGATTTCCGGGGATGTGACCGAGTACAAGAGCGACAAGTACCAGCACAACCAGGACATCCAGCCGAGCCTGCTGTTCAAGGAATTTCAACAGCAGTACGACCCTCAAATGCGGTTGAGCTTCGGCCAGGAGCTGGCCGAGTGACCGGCCGGATCACTTCGGCGGGTCGCTTTTCTTCGATGTGGTGCCTTGTTTCGTCGGGGTGTTTTTCTTCGCTGCCGTACCCTTCTTCGGCGGTGTCACCGGCTGGTCCGACTCGGGCTGGAACATCCCGGGTTCGACCGGGATCATCTCCGCCGGTGCAAGATTGTCGATCAGTTCCAGTTGTTTCCTCGTGATCAGCGAGAGATAGAACTGGGCAAGCGGGCGGAGGTGCGAGTCGGGTACGGTGTCGAGAAGACGGACAAGTTCGTCGCCGGCCTGGTTGACTCGCCCGGCCTCGAGATGACTGGCAGCGACATTGAAGAGGATCTCGCTGCGGGACTCGGGAAGCAGCAGGACCAGGTTCATCGTCGAGTTGATCTGGTCGAAGGGCCATTGCTGAGGACGCAGAAACAGTGGCATGTTCCTCAGGGAATCGCCGAGGCGTGTTTGTTCGAGCTGCGCCAGTTCACCCTGCCACAACTGGTTGGCATGGTCGTAGTCGGCAAACGCCAGTCGGGTGATGGCGATCGTGGTTCGAATGTCGAGTTGGCCGGCCTGTTCGCCGAGTTCCTGGAAGAGTTCCTCCAGCGTTGTGGCCGTGGCCTCATCACGAAAGACACCTGCTTCCATCATCCAGCGGGCCTTGAGAACGCGGACCTGGGGATTGGCGGCGAGCTGGGCGTCCTGGTTGATGAGTTCCAGGGCGGTGCGGATAAACACTGGACGATCGGCCTGTTCCTGTGTCAGTTGGATGGCCAACTGCAGACGATCTGGCGGTTCACTGCCGGTTTCGGGGGCAAAGGCCCTTTCGATTTCTCCCTTCAGTCGTTCCACCTCGCTGATCATTGTCTGCAGCGGATCATCAACTTCCCTTCTCCTGAGTTCCTTTTGCTGTTCGCTGGCTCGCTTCGGCATTGGCGAGAGAGTATCGAAACGGCGAAGCGAGTCGAGCGCCAGATCGACCCGATTGAAGCGGCTGAGCCGTTGATAGCGTTCGAACAGGGCTTCGGTGTTGTTCGCGTCAAGTTCCAGGACCTGGTTCAGCGCCAGGATGGTCTGAAAGTAGCGCCGGCGTGCGGATGGGGAATTCATCTTGCCGCCACGAAAGGCCGATTCAATGTCGTCCAGCACCGCGTAGGCCATTCCCAGGGCCAGAAATCCCCGCGAGTTGTTGGGCACCGAAGTGAGCCCTTCGTTGGCGGAACGAATCGTCAGGAAAGCGACGGCGGCGGTATCGGCCAGGATCGTCATGGCTTCAAGATCCCCGGACCCGCCGGTCAGATCCTGGTTGGCCAATCGCAGCGCCAACTCCTGCAAAGCCCCCTGGAAGGCGGGATTGTCCCGCCTTCGCTTGAGAATCTGTGCGAAGTGCGTGGCCTGGTCGATGGCCGGTACCGAGCGAGGCCTTTTCGGTTTGAGATAGCTGGTGTAGGCCGCGTCGGCCCGGGCCAGCTCGGGGCGAGGCTCCAGCTTGTCGGCGACGGTCCGAAAGGCGGTGTTGATGAAGTCGAACTTGTGCGAGTCGAGGAAGGGCTTCATCGAAGCCAGGGCATCTGCCTTGCGATAAAAGACGGCCGTGGTGGATCCGATGTGGGTCAGTTGCCAGTCCATCGGATACTGGAAGAGGGCGAACATCGAGAGGTAATCGGGATTGGGGGAACCGCCGAGCCGAGGCAACACGTGGGAGATGCGGTGGGTGTCGAAGGCCAACTGCCAGACACGAGAATCTCCGGTCTGTGGCACCGGATACAGAGTCTCTGGAGACCTGGGCACACCGAGATCGGATTTCTTCAACGTCTGGTGAGCAGCGGAGCCTCCCGGTGACAAGATCACTTCGATCTCGTCAGCGGTTTCATTGGCCACCTGTGCCCGTAAGATCTGCTGCCGGCCCTCGGGCCCAATCACAAACGTCCGCAACCTCAGCGCCGCGCGGGTTTTTCGGTGCAGATTCAGCAGGTCCTGGTCGTCGCGGCCGGCGTACAGCCGAACGCGGCTGTCGATGAACGGACGATGACCGATCCAGATCATCAAGTCGCCCTGCTCGGGAACAAAGTTGAATCCTCGATGGTTTTCGTTGCGGCCGTGATCGCGGTAGACCACCAGTCGGCCGGTGCCCCGGACAATCAGGAAATCGTTGTCCGGTTCGGTCCCTCGCAGCGTCCAGGACACTCCGGGTTGTCGCGATTCGAGCGCGACTTGCTTGGGAAGGGAGATCTTGTTGCTGATGAACAGTTTGCGGAGCGTGTCGGTGACATCGCCCCGGTCGAGTTCTTCGTCGAGGTTGGCCGAGACGGTGAACAGGCGTTCGTTGAGGTCGCCGATCATGCCATCAACGGTTGCCGAGAGGGTCGGGCTGAATCCCAGCCCAAGTTTTCGGCCGTTTTCAGACGTCAGCCGACCGGTGATTCCCAGGAACGCCAGCGCAAAAAAGGTCAGGACCGTCACGGCTCGTCCACCGCGAGAGAACAGTAATTCGCGAGGTTCGGTTGAGTACTGCTGGGGAAAGGACGCCTTGAACCAGTCCTGTCCATTCAGTCCGGCCAGGACCGCAGCCACGAGAGCCGCCGGTGCCAGTTCGCGAACCCCGAGCAAGGCCAGCAGCGTGAAACCACCCAGGACCGCCACATGGCCCAGGTCGACACGGCGACGATTCAGGTAAAGTGTGAAACCGGCCGTGACGACCAGCAGGGAACCGGCGATCACGTGGTAGTTGATCCACGACCAGTTTCCCCAGTGACCACGAAAATACAGGATCGCCGTCAGGGGGTAGTACTGGAGACGATCGATCGAAGCATCCTGTCCCAGCCCAATCAGGTGATACGGTCTCAGCGCCGGGTACTCGGTTCCATAGAGCATCACCGGTGCCAAGAGCGTATGGACATGAAATGGGTTGATCAGGCTGGCTGCGACCGCTGCTGCGACGACCTTCCAGTACAACCGCCGTCGTTCGGCGCCCAGCAGAGCCGGGCGTTCCATTCTTGCTCCCAGCAGCTCGCCGGCCCCGTAAAGCAACAACAGGAACAGGCCGATCCAGGCCCGCGGATCGAGGTTGGCCCACAAGCACTGAACGCCAACGGCCAACCAGAGATCGCGTGGACGGTCCGAGAGCGACCAGCGATGCAGGAGCCACATCTGCGTGGCCAGGCCCAGCAGGGTCAGGGATTCCGGGCCGGCGACGAACTGCGGGAAGCAGACCAGCAGGGCCACGGTGGCCATCACCGACGACCACCAGGTCGGGATTCCCGGTCGGGTGACATGGACCACCAGACCCAGTGTGACCGTTCCGGCGATGGCCGCAAACAGCGAGAGCCAGATGTCCTGGCCCGGCAGGCTGTAGAGGCCGGCCAGCAGCAAGTCGGTTCCCCAGTTCAGATTGACCCAGGGACGATCGATTGCGGTCAGGCTGAACACGTCGGTTGACGGCGGCAGCACACCGTGTCCGGCCAGGTATCGGCCGGCCGCTGTGTGAAGCAGCGTCGTGGATTGGTGGATGCCGTAGCAGCCCAGCAGGAAGGCGAGCAGCACGGTGGCCCAGCGGAGCATGAAGTCGCCCCGCTCGGCTTCCTCCTCAACCAATTCCGGCGTCAACGGTTCCCATTCCGGCAAGTCGTCTTCGTCGCTACCACCGGTGGAATCGGTCGTGGCAGGGAGGATCTCGCTCTGGGCGTCAGCGGTCGCCTCGTCAGCAGAATCGAGCTGCGGGTCGGCTTCCCCGGGGCCGGTCACCTCGTCGGCAGAATCCACGTCGTCATCACGCAGGGTGTCGTCGTCGGAAGGTCTCACGGCATTGTTCCATGCAGGAGTGAATGGACTCTGAAAGCGGTGGTGGCCGGTGGGTTTGGGTCAGATTGAGCCGATCTGTCCGGTGCCAACCCAGGGTTGCAGGACTTCGGGGACCAGGATGCTTCCATCGGCTTGCTGGTTGTTTTCGAGAACGGCAATCAGGGCACGCGAGACGGCCACGGCGGTCCCGTTGAGTGTGTGGACGAACTCGGTTCCCTTCTTTTCGGGTGCACGGCAGCGGATGCCGAGTCGGCGGGCCTGGTAGTCGGTACAGTTGGACGCCGATGTGACTTCTCCCCAACTGCCCCCGTCGCCACGTCCCGGCATCCAGGCTTCCAGATCGTATTTTCTGTAGGCCGGTCCGCCGAGGTCCCCGGTGCAGGTGTCGACCACGCGGTAGGGAATCTCCAACTCCTGAAACAGTCCCTCCTCGATTCCTACGATCTCGTCGTGGAATGCGTTGGACGCCTCGAGAGCCGGTTCGGTGAACCCGAACATCTCGACCTTGGTGAACTGGTGGACCCGGTAGATTCCTCGCGTGGCCCGACCGTGGGCGCCGGCTTCGGTACGGAAACAGTGAGAGATTCCGGCGAACTTCAGCGGCAGGTCGGCAACATCAAGCGTCTGGTCTTTCATTGCCCCTCCGAGAGTGATCTCGGCGGTTGCCACGAGGCTGAGGTCTGTTTCCTGGATCGAGTAGATCTGGGACTCCGGCCCCCGCGGCAAGAAACCGACGCCCTCGAGAATTTCGTCCCGGGCCAGGTCCGGCGTCGTCAACAGCGTGAAGCCGGCCGCCCGCAGTCGGGTGACGGCAAATTGGACAAGCGCCAGCTCCAGCAGGACAGCTTCGTTCTTCAGGAAATAGAAGCCATGCCCGGCCACGCGGGCGCCCGCTTCAAAGTCGATCAGATCATGTTTCTCGGCCAGGTCAACGTGGTCCAGTGGCTCGAAATCGAACTCCGGTCGATTTCCCCACGTTCGCAGTTCGAGATGGCCGTCGTCACCATCGCCTACCGGGGCATCCGGGTGCGTCATGTTGGGTACCAGAGACTGCTCGGCACGCAACGCCACCTCGATGTCGGCCAGTTCCGTTTGGTTTGAGTTGACCTGCTCTCGTAACTCGCGGCCACGGGAGATCAAGACCTGCTTGGCTTCCTCGTTCTCTGCCTCCGGGATTCCCGACGACGTGGTCTTTTGTTGCCGTCGCAACTCGTCACCGGCAGAGATCAGTTCGCCGCGTTGCTGACGCAGCGAACGAATCTTCTCCAGGTCGACGTCGGCACCACGATTTCGGCAGTTTTCAGCCACCTCGTCGAGGTGTTCGCAGATGAATTGCAGGTCGAGCATCTAGGCGGCCAGTGTGTCCGGAAACGGAGGGGAGGCGGTGACTTACCCGATCAACGGCAGGAAGTTCGAATCGTCGTCATCCAAAGAAATCACGTCCCCGGATTCCTCTTCGGAATCGATGTCTGCAAGCGGGGGGATGGCAGACCGAGGTTCTGCCATCACGGGCTCCGCGACGATGACCTCGGAATCGTCTGTTGGGTACCATTTGCCATCAGCACTGGCCACGACGACCGGGATGTCCTGGCTCAAGTCCAGGTCCGCCTCGGCCATTCCCTCGACGATCTGAAACCGGATGTCACCAATGGCCAATTCGTCACCGAGTTTCAGCGCGCCGGTCCGTTCGATGCGTTTGCCGTTGATCCAGATCCCGTTCATGCTGCCCAGATCGCGGACGACCAACCGGTCGTTGACGTGAGCCAGACAGCAATGTTTGCGGGAAACCCGTCGACTGCCCTTCAGCACAACGTCACAATCGCTGTCACGGCCGATGAACAGGACCTGTTTGTCGACCTGGATCGCTGGACCGTCGGCAAGTGGTTGGAGGTGGACGGCCATGGTGAGTGAGTCTTCGCGTGGTCAGACGGGGGGGGGAGACGGTGGGGTAGCGGAATGTTGGCCCCCGTCCTCTTCATCTTACACTCTACCTCCGATCCAAGGCACGTGCTGATTTCCTTTCCAGCGGGGCCGGGCCGGTTCCCGCTCGCTGGCGAGGGGGTACGTCAGGCAGGAAGGAGAATCGCGGCGGACTTCCCCGATCCTGCCGGTTCGACCGGTTGCGGAATCAGCAGTTGCGTGGTGGGACGCCGAGTGATTTGCCGCCATCGATGCCAATCGCGGTTCCGGTGACCATCACCGCCGCGTCGCTGACGAGGAAGAGTACCGACGCGGCGACTTCTGCGGGATCAATCATCCGTTGCCAGGCCGCCGCCAGTGGGCTGGCGGCGATCATTGCCCCGGTCAGGGCCGCTGGATCATCGGCAGCCTCCAGATCGGCATTCATCATCTCCGTCTCCCCCACCGGACCCGGACAAACCGCGTTGACCCGGATCCGATCCGGCGCCAGGCAGAGAGCGAGACTGCGGGTCAGGCCGACCAGGGCGAGTTTGCTGATCGAGTAAACGGGGTCGTGGGCACGGGGCAGCAATCCCGCGTTGCTCGACACGTTGACGATCGATCCGCCACCGGTCGCTCGCATCGGCGCCACGGCATGGCGGCAACCAAAAAAAGGCCCCTTCAGATTCGTGTCGATGCACGCGTCCCAGTCATCCTCGGTCACTTCTTCGACCGGCTTGACCATCCCGATTCCGGCGTTGTTGACCAGGATGTCGAGCCGTCCGGTCTGTTCGGTTGCGGCACCGATTGCCGAAGCCAATTCGGTTTCGCGACGCACATCGCAGGCCAGTGACGTGATCCCCAGCGAGTGGAAGTGCTCCTGGTCTTCTTCGGGGCAACGAAAGTCCGCCGAGAAGACCTTCGCCCCATGCTCGGCCAGCAGCACGGCCGTGGCACGCCCGATTCCGTTGGAGGCTCCGGTGACGAGGGCCGTTTGGCCGGAGAGATCGATCGAGGGTGTCATGGACTCGTCCTGGAGAGGAAAAACGACTTCCGCGATGGTATCACGTCATTTCCTGGAATAGATTGCTCGATCAAGAAAAAGATCCTGACGGACCCAAGACGAGAAATTACAGTGAGTTACGTCTGTTTGTGTGGTGTTGATGCGGAAAAAGCGACAAGATAGAGACGAAGGTTTGTCGCGACGGAGTGGTTAACGGGTTGGAACGGAGTTCCGTCGAGACGCGGTCGTAGGGACGCGGGTCAATTGGAGAGTTAAAGATGCAATCAGGGTGGGACACGAAGAGGCTTTGGCGGTGGTTGCTGCTGTCTGTGACGGGGTTGGCCCTGCTCGGGCAGGGGCCGTTCACCGACGCTGTGTCGCTGGCCGATGCGGCGGACAAGCGGTCAGCCAAGCCGGCGGCGGGAGCAAAGACGAAGGCGAGGAGTCGAGCGGCGAAGGCGGCTGTACCGCGGGCCGCCCTGACGGGGTCAGCACGCGAGATCGTTGATTTCATCAACAAGCAGATTCGGCAGGGCTGGACCGACAACGAAATCGAGCCATCGGCCGTGGCTGCCGACAGCGAGTGGATTCGGCGGGTGCACCTGGACCTGGTGGGAGCAATTCCGCCGTTGGAGACGGTCGAGTCATTTCTCAAGGATCGCGATCCGGCCAAGCGGACCAAGCTGATTGACAACCTGTTGGATGATCCCGGGTACGTCCGAAACTGGACGACGGTCTGGTCGAACCTGCTGATCGGTCGGCGGCCCCCTCGTCGCACCAGTCGACGCGGCATGCGGCAGTTTCTTCGTGAGGTATTTGCCCGGAATCGTCCCTGGAACAAGGTGGTCTATGACCTGGTGTCGGCCGAGGGGCATTTCGAGCGAAATGGCGCGGTCAACTACATGCTCGCCCAGATGACGATGCGTGATGACGGGGTCCAGGCGACTGCCAAGACAACGCGGCTGTTCATGGGTATCCAGGTGCAGTGCACGCAGTGTCACAACCACCCGTTCAACGACTGGAAGCAGGACCAGTTCTGGCAATTCAACAACTTCTTCCGTCAGGCCCGCCGCGTCGATCACCGCAAGTACGATCCTCGCAGCGGTCGCATGGTCGATGACTTTTCCGAACTGGTTTTCACCGACTTCAGCGAGAAGGTCTTCTACGAGCAGAGGGCCGGGACGCTGCAGATGGTTGAACCGAAGTTTTTCGACACGCCGGTCGACGCCAAGCCCGAAACCGATCTCCGCAAGGAGCTGGCCAGGTTGATGATCGCCGGACAGAATCCGTTGATCGCCCAGGCGATGGTCAACCGGGTCTGGGGGCATTTTTTCGGGTACGGTTTCACCAAGCCGATCGATGACATGGGACCGCACAACCCGGCGACCCACCCCGAGTTGCTCGAACGGTTGTCGTTGGAGTTCGTCAAGGCGGGTTTTGATGTCAAACAACTGATTCGCTGGGTCATCAACTCCGAACCCTACCACGTGACCAGTCGGGTGGGAGGCGACAACAAGGTCGACAATCCGGCTGCTGGTGAGGCACCGTTGTTCAGTCACATGTACGTCAAGAGCATGGAGGCCGAGCAGTTGTACGACTCTTTGATCGTGGCCACCGGGGCCCACAAGGCTGGAGGAGCCGGCTGGGAAGAGTCCGAGCAGCAGCGTCAGCAGTGGCTGCGACAGTTTGTTATCGCCTTCGGCACCGATGAGAACGACGAGACAACGACGTTCAACGGGACGATTCCCCAGGCACTGATGATGATGAATGGAGAACTGGTCCAGAAGGCAACCAGTGCCGAGCGAGGCAGCTACCTGAACAGGGTGCTTGGTGAGCGGGGCAGCGACACGGTCCGGATTCGTCGCCTGTTCCTCTCGACGTTGACTCGCGAACCGACGCGGCGGGAGTCCAACGCGGCGGTCCAGTTGATCCAGTTGATCAAGGCCAAGAAAGGCGACCCGGTCAGTGCCTACCAGGACCTGTTCTGGGCACTCCTGAATTCCAACGAGTTCATTTTTAATCACTAGAAATCCCAGGGCGGGAGGGACGGGCAATTGGCCCGTCCCGGTTTCCGGGAAGCCGGGGATGAGAGATCTTCACCGGCCCCGAAGAAAGGACAAGACGATGAGAATTCCGACACCCCGAGGCATGAACCGACGTCATTTCATGCGGCATATGGCCACCAGCGCGGCGACGGTTCCCGCGCTGCAATTTCTCTCGGACCTGCGGACCCACGCGGCCGACATCAAGAAGGCACAGAAGGCCTGCATCCTGATGTGGATGGGTGGTGGTCCGCCGACGATCGATATCTGGGACCTCAAGCCGGGCTCGAAGAACGGTGGCGAGTTCAAGCCGATCGACACCAAGGGTGACCTGCAGATCAGTGAACACATGCCAAAGACGGCGATGCAGATGGACAAGCTAAGCGTTGTTCGCTCGATGAGTACACGCGAAGCCGACCACGGTCGAGGTCGCTACTACCTGCACACCTCGTTTGTCCCCAATCCCACCGTTGTGCATCCGACGTTCGGGAGCGTGGTCAGTCGCGAACTCGGGGCGAAGCGACCCGCCTTGGAGATCCCATCATTCGTCTCGGTCAATGCTCCCTCGGGCAGCCCCGGCTTCATGGGCGCCCGGCATGCGCCGTTTGTCGTCGGCAGCAATGGCCAGATCCGCAATGCCAGTCTTGGCGACGACAAGAGTCGTCTCAACCAGCGACTGCGGATGCTCAGCGTGATCGAGACCAACTTCATCAATTCCAAGCGGGGCGAGTCGCCCAAGAGTCACAAGGAGATCTACCAGAAGGCGGTCAACTTGATGACCAGCGAGCAGATGGCGGCGTTCAAGGTGGACGAGGAATCTGAGGAGATGAAAGACCTCTATGGCACCGGCGGCTTCGGCCAGGGCCTGTTGATGGCCCGCCGACTCGTCGAGACGGGCGTTCCGTTCATCGAGGTCGGCATGGGTGGCTGGGACCTTCACAACAACGTTTTCACCACGCTGCGTGATCAGCGGTTGCCGCAACTCGACCAGGGAATCGCTGCTCTGACCCAGGACCTCAGCCAACGTGGCATGCTCGATGACGTCGTCCTGGTCTGGATGGGTGAGTTCGGTCGTACACCGCGGATCAATGGCAATGTCGGCCGGGATCACTGGGCGGCAAGTTGGAGCGTGATGGTTGGCGGTGGTGGACTCAAGGGAGGCCAGGCCGTCGGCAAGACCGATCGAGACGGTACTCGTGTTGACGGCAAGGCGTACCTGCCCGGTGACATCTGGGCCACCGTTTCGCATGCCCTGGGAATCCCGTCGAAGACCGTCCATCGGTCCAAGCGGGGACGCCCGATGAAACTCGCCAACGGTGGCGTCGCGATCAAGGAACTGGTCGGCTAGCCAGCCGGTGGTTTCACGTTCGATTTCTCCACAGGATGCCCGTGTCGGAATTGCAGACCACCGCGCCGCAGGCCGAGACGCCGCGTGAGGAGTTCATCAAGCTCTTCACGCGGTACCAGCGACGGGTCTTTCTCTTCATCCTCTCCCAGGTTCCCAACCCGGTCGAGGCCGAGGAAATTCACCAGGAGGCCAACGTGGTCATCTGGAGCAAGTTTGACCGGTTCGAACTGGGCACCAACTTCTTTGCCTGGGCCTGCCAGATCGCCAATTACGAGGTGCTGAAATACCGGGAAAAACGACGGCGTGATCGGCACCTGTTCAGCGTCGACTTCATCCGCCAGGTGGCCAGTGATGCGCTGGAACAGGCTGATGAACTCGAGGAACGCCGCCAGTTCCTGGCGGCCTGCCTGGGCAAACTGCGGCAACAGGACCGCGAGTTGATCCAGCAGCGGTATGCGTCGGGCGAATCGGGCAAGAGCGTCGCCGAGTTGCTTGGGCGACCGATCAACTCGATCTACCAGTCCCTGTCGCGGATTCGCCGGTCGTTGCTCGAATGTGTCAACCGCCAACTCAGCACGCAGGGCACGTCATGAGCATCGACAAGTCTCAACGTGAAGATCTGGTGCAATTGCTCGAAGCGTTGTGCGAGGACCGCTTGGGCCGCGACGGAGCCGCGCGACTGGAAGAACTCGTCCTGGCTGATGCCGCATCGCGTCAATTCTATCTCGATTATGTCGACCTGCACGGAACGCTTTACTGGGATACGGCCCGGGGTGTCGATGACTCGGGCCTGATCGAAGTGGCCGATGAACCGCGTGTTGCCGGCGCTGGCGGTCTGTCCGGGACGAGTTCACGTCGCTGGGGCTTGCGGGTCGTGACCCTGGCGACGGCGGTCCTGGTGGCTGTTGGCCTGGCCTAGCAGCCGTGGCGAACATCGTCGACGCCGGGAATTGTCAGTCCGGATCGGCCGCCGCAACCGATTGCTGGAACCGGAACCGGAACCGGGGTTGTGGCAGCGACCGCTGATCCGGTTCGTCCGGTGGATACCCGCCCGGCCCGGATCCAGGCCGACCCGGCACGACCGCTGGCCAACAAGGCCTCTCGTCCCACCGTTGCTGAACCGCTGCCGGCTGCCACGATTGTCGAAAAGGGCACAGCCGGCTCGTTCGAAGCGATTGTCGGTTTCGTCGACGAGCAGTTGGCTGCTTCCTGGCAGGACAACGAGATCACCGCGTCCCCGGTGGCATCCGACTCGGAGTGGCTCCGACGAGTGTATCTCGACATCGTCGGCCACATCCCCCCGTCGGAGGACGTGGTGGCTTTTCTCAAGGACCGTCGACCGGGAAAACGAGCCGAGGTGATTGATCGCCTGCTTGACGATCCGGACTATATCCGGCATTCGACGACAACCTGGGCCAACCTGCTGGTGGGCCGCGTCGAACAACCCGGTGTCGATCGGCCGATGCTGGAGAAGTTCCTCCGCGGTTGTTTTGCCCGAAACCGACCGTGGAACCAGGTGGTGTCTGCGCTGGTCGATGCCGAGGGCCGAAACGACCGGGATGGTGCCACCAATTTCCTGCTCGCTCACCTCAACAATGATGCCGCCCCCGCGACGGCGATCACCATGCGGTTGTTCCTGGGGACACAGGTCCAGTGCACCCAGTGTCACAACCACCCGTTCAACACCTGGAAACAACAGCAATTTCATGACCTCAACGTCTTTTTCAAGACCACGCGATCGCGTCCGGTCCGGGGGTCTGATGCCGTTGAACTTGTCAGTGTGCCCAGCACGGATGGCTCCTACTACGAGGATCGTCAGGGCATCCTGCACCTGGCGCTGCCTCGTTATCGAGGTGAGCCTGTTGAGCAATCGGAGCTGAAGAACCTGCGTCATGAACTGGCCAGGCGGATGACCGACGGTCGAGATTCCCGGTTGGCCCGCGCGCTGATCAACCGGATCTGGGCGCGGTTCTTCGGCCACGGATTCACGTCTCCGGTCGATGACATGGGGCCACACAACCCGCCCACCCATCCGGCCGTGCTCGATCGACTTGCGAGCGAATTCACCGCCGGTGGTTTTGACCTGAAGCGGTTGATCCGTTGGGTGTGCAATACGAGGGCCTATGGCCTGACCAGTCGGATGGGCGAGACGAACGGCATCGACGATCCGTCGTCTGGTCAACCGCCCCTGTTCAGCCGGGCCTATGTCAAACCGATGAGTGTCGAGCAACTTTATGATTCGTTGCTGGTTGCGACGCAGGCGGACCGGGTGACGGCGAGTGACTGGGAGAGTGTTGCCTCGAACCGCTCGCGGTGGCTCACGCAGTTTGTTCACCCCTTCGGAACGGACGAGAATGACGAGACAATGACGTTTGATGGATCGATCACCCAGGCCCTGGTGATGATGAACGGGGACCTGATCCGCGAGGCGCTGCAATTGCAGCCGGGATCCTACCTCCACGGGGTGCTGGTTGGTTCCGACAGTGATTCCGACAAGGTCAAGCGACTGTGTCTTGCGGCCTTGGGCCGATTTCCGACGTCGCTGGAAATGCGGGCGATCCGGGGAATGCTGCCGTTGCGGTCACCGTCGCAGTCCCGCAACTCGCCCACCCCCGGACCACTGGTCGAGGGGTTGCAGGACGTCTTCTGGGCCTATCTGAACTCCAACGAGTTCATCACGGTGCCCTAGTCGGATCGTGACGATTCGACCCGTGCGACCAACTCGCCTTCATCGATGACGTCGATGCCCAGTTCTCGGGCCTTATCCAGTTTGCTGCCGGCGTTCTCGCCGGCGACAACCAGGTTGGTTTTCTTCGAGACGCTGCCGGCCGCCTTGCCACCATGCTGATGGATGAACTCCTTGATCTCCTCACGCGTGAACCGGGTCAGGGTGCCGGTGACAACGATCGTCTTGCCGTCCAACACACCTGTCGTGGCTTGCCGGGAAGATGCCGGCCGCGGTTGACCAAGATGCAATCCCGAGCCCCGGAGATCCTCGATCAGTGATTCCCCGCTTGAAGAGTGGCAGAACCTGTGGACTGATGCGGCGATCACCGGCCCGATTTCATCGACGGCCGACAATTGCTCGACCGTCTGCCGCTTGATCTCGTCGATCGTCCCAAAGTGATCGGCCAGGACCCGGGCGTTACTCGCTCCGACGTGGCGAATGTTCAATCCCGTCAGCAATCGCCAGAGAGGTTGGCTGCAGGATCCAGCGATTGCCTCGAGCAGGTTCCCGACGGATTTCTCTCCCAGTCGCTCCATTGCCAGGAGCTTGTCTCGTTGGTCCTTCAGTCGATAAATGTCGCCGAGCGATGCAAGCAGTCCAAGGTCCAGGAGTTGTTCGATCAGTTTGATACCCAGGCCCTCGATGTCCATCGCCGCCCGGGAGGCGAAGAACTTGAGGTTTTCGCGGAGTTGGGCAGGGCACGAGGGGTTTGGACAGCGAATGTAGACGCCGCCCTCGTCCCGGACGACTGTCGTGGAACACTCCGGACATTTCTCCGGAAAACGGAATTTCTGCTCGGATCCGTCCCGCTGGTGTTGCTCGACTCGAACGACGCGGGGGATGATCTTGCCGGCTTTCTCGACGATGACCGTGTCACCGATCTGGATTCCCAACCGCTCGAGTTCATCGCGATTGTGGAGGCTGGAGCGTGAAACGGTGGTGCCGGCGATCTCGACGGGTTCCACCTCGGCCACGGGAGTCAGCGTCCCGGTTTTCCCGACCTGAACGGTGATGTTTCTGACCCGGGTCGTTCCCGTGTAGCGTTCCCACTTGTAGGCGATCACCCAGCGAGGACTCTTCGTCGTTGTTCCCAGGCGTTGTTGTTGTTGCAGGTTGTTGAGTTTCAACACGAGGCCGTCGACTTCAAAGTCGAGCGAGTGCATATTGTCCATCAACGTCTGGGCGTGTTCTCTGGCCGAAACGATGTCGGGTCGGGCTTCGACTCCCGGGGTCACCGGCAGCCCCATTCCGGCGACCGCGGCAAGAAACCCGGTATGCGACTCGTAGCCGGGGCCCTCGATATGTCCGATCGAGTGTGCAAAGAAGCGAAGATCCCTCTTGGCACACAGGCTGGAATCGAGCAGTTTCAGGGCGCCGGCGGCCGTATTGCGGGGATTGGCGAAGGGGGTTTCGCCGCGTTCCTGTTGTCGCCTCTGCAATCGTGTGAAATCCGAATTCGCGATGTAGGCTTCCCCGCGAATCTCGATCACATCCGGCCCCGCTTCGCCCAGCAGTTTCAGTGGTACGCCACGAATGGTCCTCGCGTTGTGCGTGATGTCGTCGCCCTGGATTCCGTTGCCACGCGTGATCCCCTGGACGAGCACTCCGTTCTGGTAGACCAGGGCGAGGGCAACGCCGTCGATCTTGTATTCGATCGTGTATTCGAGTGGCTCGTCATCCTCGAGCAACTTGCGGACCCGGCCGTCGAATTCTTGCAGTGACTGGTCGTCGAAGGCGTTTTCGATCGAGAGCATCGGCACGCGGTGCGTGACGGTTTCGAATCCCTCGATCGGTTCACCACCGACCCTGTGGGTCGGGCTGTGGGGAGAATCGTGTTCGGGGTGAGAATTCTCGAGGTCCTTCAGTTGCCCGAGCAAACGGTCGTATTCCGCATCGGTCGCCGCAGGTTCGGCCTCGACGTAATACAGCCGATCGAGTTCCCGGATGGTCTCGCGGAGCGATTCAATCTGTTGCAGGATCGACTGAGGCATCAGTGTCCGGGTGGCTGTTGGGCGGGTCTTGCTGGTCCCCGACCATCGCGGTAAAGGCTGAGCCGAGGATCACGAGGACCTCGATTCCGAGAATCCAGCCGATGTTGTCTTCGAAGGCCGTCAGTGCCGGAGAAGGGGCGGAGCTGCCAAGGGTCGCGGCGATCATCGCGAAGATTGTCAGGACGAACAAGCCGCCGGTGATGATCGCGATACGAAAGAACGGGTTGAGTGGCGGTGGGGATTGCTCGGGCGGTTGCGGCGGATCCGGGGGCGAATTCAACGCGTTCATGGCACGAGCATCCGAGGATTCCCGCGTGGCGTCAACCGGGATTCCCGGGTCGGAATCAGCAGGGGAATGTCTGGCCACCGCCATCCACGCGAATGACCTGGCCACTGATGAATCGTCCTCCTTCGGTGCAGAGGAAGCCGACGACACTGGAAATTTCCTCCGGGCGACCGTAACGCTCGAGTGTTCCGGCTTCGACGAGTTTTTCGTCCTCCACCGGGTTGATTCTCAGGAACCGCTCGGTCACCGTGCCGCCGGGGGCAACACAGTTGACGGGGATGTTTGCAGGACGGAGTTGGTCTGCCAGGCAACGCGTGTACTCGTGCAGGGCGGCCTTGGCCACCGAGTAGATCGCGCCGTAGGTTCGTCCCGAGCAGCCGGCGATACTGCCAATCGTGATGATCCGGCCGGCCTGTCGTTCCACCATCGCGGGAGCCACCTCGCGGCAGCAGAGAATCGAACCCAGCAGGTTTCGGTCCATCACACTCTGCAGGTCCTCGAGCGTGATGTTCAGACAGTCATCGTTCTCCGGACGTCCTCCCTTGCCGACCCCGGTGCCCCCCGCACCGATATCACCTCCGGCACAGCAGACCAGAATGTCGATTTGTCCGAATCGGGAACGGACTTCATCGGCATTTCGCCGGACGTCATCCTCGCTGGTGACATCTCCCCAGCATGCCATCGTCTGGCCGGGACCGACCTCGGCGACGTCCTCGGCCAGTTGCTGCATCGTCTCACCCTCGCCGAAGGTGCTGGGGCTGTCGGGACGGGTGCCGTGCAGGGCGACGTTGCCGCCCAAACGGACGAGTTCCTCGGCCATGACGCGGCCCAGTCCCCGGGACGATCCGGTGATCCAGGCGGTTTGTCCGGAAAGTGGGGTGGTCATCGCAGGACTCCATCGAAGGGAACGGTAAGAGCAGGACGGGGCCGCATTGGTGGGACCGATCAGCTGCCGGTCATTGAGACGACTCGGTCGCCACACCATCGCAGTCGGATCGGGCGATTTCCAGGTCGTGCTCGGTCATCAGCCTCGCCAGTTCACTGAAGCTGACGCGAGGTTCCCAGTTGAGGATGCGACGGGCCTTGGAGGCGTCACCGCAAAGCGCATCGATCTCGGTCGGCCGGCAAAACCGTGGATCGGTTTCGACGTGGTTGTTGTAGTCGAGATCGAGGTAACCGAAGACCTGTTCGAGAAAATCGCGAACCGAGTGGGTTTCGCCGGTTGCAATCACGAAATCATCGGGTTCCTCGTGTTGCAGCATCAGCCACATTGCTTCGACATAGTCGCCGGCAAATCCCCAGTCACGCCGGGCGTCGAGGTTTCCCAGCACCAGTCGATCCTGCAGGCCCAGCTTGATTCGGGCGGCGGCGCGGGTGATTTTCCGGGTCACGAAGTGTTCGCCACGGCGGGGCGATTCGTGGTTGAACAGGATGCCGTTGACGGCAAACAGCTTGTAGGCTTCGCGATAATTGACCGTCTGCCAGTAGGCGAAGACCTTGGCACAGGCGTAGGGGCTCCGCGGACCAAACGGCGTGGTTTCGTCCTGGGGCGAAGGCGCGTTCCCGAACATCTCGCTGGACGAGGCCTGGTAAAAACGGGGCTCACGACCGGTGGACTCGCGGTGCTGGCGGATCGCTTCCAGGACCCGCAGCGCTCCGAGTCCGGTGACATCGGCCGTGTAGACCGGCAGATCAAACGAGACCCGCACGTGGCTTTGTGCGGCGAGATTGTAGACCTCGTCGGGGGCAATTCGGGTCAACAGCGACGTGAGATGAGACCCGTCGGTCAGGTCGCCATAGTGAAGCTCGGCACGGCGGTCACAGAATTCGCGACGTCCGTAGGGGACCAGGCCGTGCACCTCATAATCGCGATCGAGCAGAAACTCGGTGAGGTAGGAACCATCCTGCCCCGAGAGTCCGGTGATCAGCGCGACGCGTTTCACGGCGACTCCTGTTTCTTCGGCGAGCCGATCCCAAGTATGATGGGAGATGCGGTGTACGCGCCGGGTGCCGCTGAAAGAAGACAATTCGCGGACCCACGCCGGAATCGAGTATGAAGGGCGGTTGTCAGGAGCGTCAAGCGATGCTCGGACGTAATATCCCCGTCCAGTTGGGCCTGGGTTGACTCGTTGATGGGATCGTGATGAAGGAGGAATTCACGCAGTCACCGATTTCCGGAGAGGCCGACGCCGTCGTCCCGATCGAAGGCACCCCCGTCTCTCGCTGGCGGGGGCGAACCCTGCTGGCCTGGTTGCTGGCCTGCCTGGTCGCGTTGGCGGTTGTGGCGCCGATTGAAATTGCCGGTTGGCGTGCTGGTGGTGATCAGCACCACTGGCTGGTCGGTATCAACATCGATTCGGCTCCCTACCTGGTATTACTGTTGCTGGCGCTGGTACTGGGATTCTGGCGTTCCCGTGGCGATGTCCCGCCAGGGCGCGTCCGCGGTCGACTGACCACCTGGCTGGTCGCGCCGGCGGGAGAGACGCCGCGTGGCGCTTGGCTGGCGGCCCTGCTGGTCGGGGGACTGTCGATTGCCGCCAGCATGTTTGTCGCCGCTCGTCCGGTCGACGGCCCGGTTTCCCGGGCCTTCGGCGATCTGCCGCCGGCCTACCACGACGAATACAGCTACTTGTTCCAGGCCCGGACGTTCCTGGCCGGCCGCTTGGCGTACCCGGGACATGACCAGGTGCCCCGGCTGTTTGATCAGATGCACGTTCTCAACGAGGGACGCTTTGCCAGCCGCTACTTCCCGGGTGTGGGGGCCTGGCTGGCGCCGTTTGTGGCCATCGGCCATCCGGTGTGGGGGCACTGGTTGGCCGGGGCGATCACCGCGATGGCGGTTCTGGGTGCCGGTCGCGAACTTGCCGGCAACGGTGTCGGCCTGCTGGCCGGGCTGCTGACGGCGGTCGCTCCCGGTCTGGCGCTCTTCAGCAACCTGCTGCTTTCCCACCACCCGGCGTTGGCCGGGCTGTCGATGTTTCTCTTCATGTTTCTGCGAATGCAGCGAACCGGGTGTCCGGGATGTGGGTTGGCTGCCGGAGCGGGATTGGCCGTGGCGATGCTCTGTCGTCCGCTCACGGCGGCCGCAATCGGTCTGCCGTTTGGCTGTTGGCTGGCCTGGTGGTGGTTGCGGGGCGACCGAGAAACTGCGGTCGGACGACGATCGGCGCTGGTGGCGTCGGTCGGGGTTCCGGTGATCCTTGGGCTGGGCCTGATGTTCGGCCACAATCTTGCGTTGACCGGCAGCGGCTGGACCACCTCCTATCAGGTCTTCACCGACACCTACACGCCACGGCACGTCTACGGGTTCAACAACGTGGTTCGTGGGGAACGGCGGATTGAGGAGATGAAACCCGGATCACGGGAACGTGTACTGGATCACTACGATCGCTGGGCCGAGAATCTCGATTGGGATCTCGCCGGCCGAAACACACTCTCCCGCCTGGTCGAATCCGGAAAGTGGACAGTCGGGCTCGTGCCGTTGCTGATGACCTCGGTGGTCATCGTCGTCGGAGGGCTGATTGGTGCGGTTGCGTTGCACGGTCGACGGTGGCTACTGGTCGTCGGCTCGCTGCTCGCTCTGTATCTCGCTTACACGCCGTACTGGTACGCGGGAATCATGGGCTGGCACTACGTGTTCGAGAGTGCGCCATTGTGGTGCCTGCTGGTGGCCGGTGTCACGGGGGACGTGTGGCAACGGTCCCGTCACACCACGGGATCGGTCCTGCCGCTGGCGTGGATCGGCATGCTGCTGATTTGCCCCCTGACCGGTTTCGCGGAATTCGAACCGGTCTGGTCGCCATCGCGGATTGATGCGGCCGTCAGCGAAGTGGGGTTTGCCCGCCGCCGTCACGCCGACTTTCAGGAGAAGGTGGCTCGCCGTGTTGGTGATCGTCGGGCACTGGTCCTGGTCCAGGCGGATCCGGCCGATCGCCACATCGACCACGTCGTCA
>PBSL01000073.1 GCA_002726205.1 Planctomycetaceae bacterium
AACGCCCCGAACTCGCCCGCTCGATCGCGACCGCCATGGGTGTCGAGCACCTGCTCCCCGCACACGGAAAGGAGGTGGCTGTATGACACGCCACGCTGTGCAACACAAGCTGCAGGAGGCCCGCTGCCTGCTGTTGAACCATGAGCCCTGGTACGGCCACGCATCGATGCGAATGACGTGGCACGAGTTGGACCGGATCGAGACGATGGGTGTCCGCGTTATCAACGGCGGCGATGTCGAATGCGCCTACAACCCGGGCTTCGTCGAATCCCTGACGCCGATGGAACTCGCGGGCGTGATCCAGCACGAGATCAACCATGTCGTCCGTTGTCACTGCATCCGCCGGGGCGATCGCAATCCGACGGCCTGGAATGTCGCCGCCGACATGACCGTCAATGGCCACCGGCAGAACCCCCGGATTGGACTCTGGGATCCCGACACGCAGCAACGCGTGATCCCGCTCAACGGGAACATCATCTGGATCCCCGAGGGCTGGCCGCCGGACGCCAGCACCGAGGAGTTCTACGAGCGAATCACAATCCACGGGAACCCCTGTGCCGGATCCGGGCAGACCGACGATCACTCGATGTGGGACGAGTCCGACTGCAGTGCCGAGGAGCTCAAGACGGTGCTGCAGGGATTCTTCTCGGGGCTGAAGTCGCAGGGCCATCATGCCCCGTCCCACATGCGCGACGCGATCGAATCAATCGCGTCGCCGCAGATCAACTGGCGATCACTCCTGCGCCAGAATCTCGGCCGAGCCCTCACGCCGCACCGCCGACGGCCGACCGTCTCGCGACCGCCCCGGCGACGAACCGGCTTCGGGCTGCGTGGTGTCAGGCGACGTCAACGCTGCCGCGTCGTCGCCATCATTGATGTCAGTGGCTCGATCTCGGAATCCGACCTCCAGCTGTTCTTTGCTGAGCTCGAGGAGATCTGCCGGCTGCGGGGCACCCACATCAGCGTCCTGCTCTGGGACGATGAACTCCAGGGCTACATCGAGGACTACCAGCCGGGTGACTGGAACACCATCTCGCTGGCCGGCGGAGGTGGCACCGACATGATCGCTCCCTTCGATTGGCTCGAAGACAACGGCCGGATCGGCGATTGCACCATCCTGTTGACCGATGGCTTTTGCGATTGGCCGAAACCACGCAGCACGCCACTGGTGACGGTCATTCGAGGCGAGTCGATTCCGCGCGGCACGCCGGGGTGGGGAGTCGTGATCCAGCTCGACGAAACCGCCTCCGCAGTTTCGTTCGCTCTCGCGTCGGGGTTGACTGGTGCTCGGTTCGTGAGAGATGTCGACGGATCGTTGATGTGAACTGATAACCGCAGTCACCAATGCGCCTGCAAGCTCCCAAACCGCAAGCAACTTTCCTGGAGGTCAATCACACTATGCAGTTTCTTCGAGCCTTGGCTTTATTCTACGGAGTGTCCCTGTTGCTCTCGGGTGTCGGCATGGCCGCCTATTGCCTCGCATCCGACAACCCCTTTCCCACTCGACAGGGTCAAGACGCCGTCATGGACATCCGCATGTTCTACCTGACAGCCGGACCGGTCATGACCGTCGGCCTCGGGTCGATGCTGATCTGGTGGGGTATCGGCCGTCGCGCCCGCAAGAGAGCCCTGAGTGGCCTACGGCAACTCGGGCAACAGCTGTTGGAAGCATGAACAGCACGATCCGGTCATACTCCCAAGCCACTTACCGAAAGGCCCACTCATGCTGTTTCATGGAATCGACTTCGCGAACAGAGACAACAATATTGGCCGCTGCTGGCTGCAAGATGACGGCGTCTCGCTGCAGCTTCACCTGCAGCCGCCTGCCGAAGAGGCGGCGGACACCCGGACTGCCGTGGACTGTCCCTTCGGCACTTCACGGGGATTCGGGAGGATCCTCCAGGGCCTGCTGCCGCCTGACGAAGGCGACGACGGCTACAAGACTCGCGAGACCGAGCGATGGCTCCGCCACCATATCGGCCAATTTGACACACACCAGGAGTGGCGAAACCGCACGGATGCAGAGAGGGAATTGTTCCGTCGCCCGAACTACTACCATCCCACGGCCCACGTCCAATCGACGCTGGGACTGCAAATCGTACCCGAATGTCTAGCCTGGCTCATGGAGACGCTCGCCCCCGACACCGAGCCGGACATTCGCCTGGAATTGCTTGCGTCGGCTCGAAAGGGCGAATCGCAAATCGTCGAGGCTCATCCGCGTCCGTTCCTCTACTCAGCAATCGAGCGGCTGTTTCACCACAACAACCAACTGGTCACTCTCCAGGTGCTAGAGACGGTTGCGGACTACAAGGAGAGGCCCGGTGATCCCCATGTTGCGCAGCGAGGCCAGATCTACAGGTTGCTGCAACAACACACCCAGTGGATTCGACAGGCACGTGCCATCTTGCCTGCAGAACCGCCCGACGAACTGATTGCCTCGGACCACACATTCGATGCCTGGCTGTGTTGTCTCACCGCATGGGCACACCACCAGAACCAGACAATCACATGGCAGGCAGCCGGACTTGATGAGGCGGCTGTTGCGTGCGAAGGACACATCCTGGTGCTGAGCTAGAATCGGTCAGTCGATCCAGAAACTGAACAGCCGTGACCGGGTCAGCTCGAACTTCAACCGGAGCCACACCGCCTCCGGCAGCCGAGGACTCCGGATTAGCCCTGGCGCTCCCAACACCCTTTCTCACACCACACCTCCCGGGGAACGACATGAAAGGCCTTTACTCTCGACGTGAAGCTCTCCTGGGCATGGCGGCCATCCCACTTTCTGCGACAGTCTGGCCGCGGTTCGCTACCCTTTCTGCAAACACCTTGCGCCCATCCCTACGCAAGTTGCTCGAACTTCAGGGCCCTGTCGTCGTGGTCCCGGAACTCTCGTCCCTGCTCAAGTTCCAACTGGGTCCAGACGCCTGGAGCGAAACTCCATCACCGGCAGCGACAAGGGGCTGGAACGCACTTTGGGTGCAACCAGAACAGGACACACTCTGTCTCCACTATGTCGGGAGTTTCTTCGAGAGCGTACTACAGGAACTGGGGGCTGGAGGCCAAGCCTCGGCGACACTCTCCGGCCTCTCAGCGCAACAGGTCATGAAACTCGCAGAAGTTTGTCTCGATCAAGCACGTCGTGCCGGGCTCTTCATTTCTCCTCCAGGCAATCCGGCGGTGATCGATGAGAAGCTATTACAGCTGCTGTCGCTGATACGAGAGTCCCCTCACGGGAACCCCGATCCTGACCTCTGCGGCCTGGACGTCATTTTCACCGAAGTGGGACATTTCGAAACCGTCATCCGTCGTTCAGGAGGGCGGTACCACATTTGCACCAGTCCGGCTCTCCAACACCTCACTGATCACCGTGGCGATCTCATGGCCTCGAAGTGTGTCCATCCCTTACTCGTGCTTGAGCGCAGATTACGTCCGCTGCCTTGTCACTTCACACAGAGTGCCTTGATCCACCAGTTGCATCTCGTTTGCGAGGTCAAGAGTCAGGCACAGGCTCTATCAGTCTTGTCGAAAACGAGCCGTTGTACGTGGAGCGGTTGCCGGGCTGGCCGCGCATGAGAAAACCCCTGTTTTGCAGGGGTCTGCGACCGGGTGCGAAGCGGTGCACCCCGGTCGAGTGCCCAAGAGAGGACTCGAACCTCCACGGGAAATAAATCCCACTAGGTCCTGAACCTAGCGCGTCTGCCAATTCCGCCACTTGGGCCCGTGCGAAATCAAGAATACGCACTGGCCGTGGCCTTGGCAAGTTGCCGCTTCGGCCCGATCGGCTATCGTTTCTGCAGCAGGACGTTGACGCCCTTCTTGTTCGACAGGGCGATGTCGGAGAGTCCGTCGCCGTTGACATCGGTGACCAGGAACTGGGTTCCCACGCCGGTCCCCAGCCCCTCGGTGATCTCGTGCGGCACGAACTGCGGAGCCTGTCCCTTCCGCTTGCGGACCTCGTACCAGTACATCTTCACCGGGTCACGTCCACCCGGGTCTCCGCCGTTGTGTGCGAAGAACCGCTTGCCAGTGACCAGGTCACGGGTGCCGTTGCCAGTGATGTCGACCCACTCCATGGCGTGCGTCTGCGAGTACGACTTGTCGATCAGGTGGTATTTGAATTTCGGCCGGCTGTTGCCGCCGGTGTTTTCGAACCACCACACACCGAATGTATGGGCCGAGCTCATGACCAGGTCGTTGTCGCCGTCGAGGTCGAAGTCGTCGACATAGATGTTGGCTGCCTTGACCGGGGGACTTGCCGCGTTCTTGGCCAGGTGCAGCGGGTGAAATTCCCAGGTGGCAGCGGTCGGCTTGGCCGGGGCCTCCCACCAGCCGTGCGGGATCACGACGTCGGATCGTCCGTCGCGGTTGACGTCGCCGACGCCCAGGCCGTGGTAGTACTTGAAGGTACCGTTCTTCATCGGGTCGCCCTTGCGGCTGATCGCGCGGAAGGGCCACTTGCCGGTCGGCAATGTTGATCCCGGCAGTTGCAGGTAACCCATCCGGCTTTCCGGCTGCGACCCGAAGATCAGCTCGGGCCGACCGTCTCCGTCGAGGTCCTCGAACTCGGGCGACTCGTTGCAGATGCTGCTCCAGACGATGTGTTGTTTCCAGTGTCCGCCCCCGCGTCCGGGGTTCTGGTACCAGTGGAAGGGGTCGCCGGGAAAGCCGATGTAAAAGACATCCTGCCAGCCGTCGCGGTTGATGTCCCAGCCGAACATCGCGAAGCAGTTGCTGTAGCCCTTGCCGGCGACAAACTCGCCGGGCTTGCGGATTTCATGGACGGTCCACTTCGGTCCGGCGTACCAGACATCGCCGGCGATGATGTCGTTGAAGCCGTCGTGGTTGACGTCGAAGACGGCCACGCCCTCGGAGCGAAAGCGGGCGTCGAGTTTCAGCCGTCGCCAGCCGACCTGCTTGCCGGAAATCGCCGCGGCGTCCTCGAGTACCCGCACGCGGTGATTGGAACTGTCGCCGATGTAGACCCGGCTCTTGGCATCAACGAAGACGCCGTGCGGACGGGCAAGCCGACAACTGCGGGGATCACCGTCGGGACCGTCGGCCTGTTGTCCGTCGCCGACAAGCGTGTGGATCGTGCCGGTCTTGTGGCGGATGACCCGGATCGTGTGGCTCTCGGTATCCGCCAGGTAGATGTCGCCACCCGGACCCGCCGCAATTCCCTTGGGACCACTGAGCAGGGCCTGGCGGGCATCGCCACCGTCTCCGGCGTAGCCCTTCTTGCCGGTGCCGGCCACGTGGTGCAGTGTCTGCTTGTCCAGGTCGATGCGGTACACGGCATTGCCTTCGCGCAGAGCGAGGACGAGGTTGCCGTGGCCGTCGTAATCCAGCGCCCGGGGTCCGTTCAGCGGCGTGCCCGCCAGCGGGGCACCGTCGGGGGTCGGTTTTCGAGCCCCGGTTCCTGCGAACGTCGAGATCTTTCCGGTCTTGAGTTCGACACGGCGAACGCGGTGGTTGCCGATGTCGCAGATGTAGAGGTTGCCGCGGTCGTCGAGTGCGATTGAATGGGGGGCTTTCAGGCGAGCCCTGGTGGCCGGACCCCCGTCACCACCGAAGCCGGGTTGGCCGGTTCCGGCGACGGTCGAGATTTTTCCGGTCTTCGCATCGACGCGACGAACAAGGTGGTTGACCATCTCGACGAAGAACATGTTTCCCGCCGCGTCGAATCGCACCTCGTAGGGTTCATTACAGGCCGCGTCGGTTGCGGAACCGCCGTCACCGGCGTAGCCCTTTCTGCCGCCGGCGACGGTCGAGATCAGGCCGGTGCGGCGATCGATCCGTCGCACACAGTGGTTGCTGATCTCGCAGACATACAACGCTCCGTCGGGACCCAGCGTGACACCGAAGGGACCACCGACGGTCGCCCGCGATGCCGGGCCGCCGTTGCCGGTGTAGGCCGGCTTGCCGTTGCCGGCCACCGATACGACCCGGCCGGCCGCCGATGCGGTCACCGGCAGGCAGCCCATCAACACTAGCAGGGCCGAGAAGACGGGGGCTGGACGGACCGCTCGCGAAAGACCACCGATCATGATCGAGACTCCGGGCTGGGACACCAGGTTTTCGTCAGGGCGATCCATGGTATCGCCGTCGCGATCGGTTCGCCACGCGGTGCCCGGCGGCTAGGAGTTTTCGACCCGGACCCGGGCATAGGCCGGTGTGTCCCGCGGCAGAAGAGCCAGGGAACTGAACACGATCGGGGTGAAGACGGCCGTTGCCAGCAACGAGTTGCGGAAGAACGGCAGCGCCATCTCGAAGCAGATCGCCAATCCGCCGAGGTCATGCGAGTACATGCCGCTGCTTGACCACACGCCGACATTGGTGACCAGGAAGAACAGCGTTTCGGCGGCCACGGCCGTTCCGCCGATCGTCCACGCGGTACGCTCGCCTCGCAGCAGCATCCCCAGCGAGGTGCTCAGGACAAACGCGGCGTAAACCACCAGCGTGTTGGAATGAAACGCGTTGTCGATGCTGCCACCGAGCAGGCCGATTCCGGTATCGGTCACCAGCATCACCAGCAGGGGGCAGAGACAGGCCACCGCGCGGTGTCGGAAGTGGGCACCGGCGAACAGGCACAACGCCGTCAGTGGGACGAAGTTCCACGGGTAGACCATCCGCTCGATCGGGATCTCGACTCCCGTGGCCCGCAGCAGCCAGGGCAGCAGCCTGACGAGGACGGCGTAGGCGACAAAAGCCACCACGAACCAGGTACGGGGACGACGCATCGGCAAGATCCTCGGATGTTCCGCTCAGCTTCAACAGGCTGGCCTGACGGATCCCTAATTACCACATCAATTCCGCCAATGGAATCCATAGCTGGTTCGGATCCGGGCAACCCTCTAGACTGCCGCGGTTAATCAGGGGGATCGACGATGAGCGAAACGCTGGAAGACCGGGTGGCGATCGTGATCGGGGCCACCAGTGGCATGGGCCGCGCGACGGCTTTTGCACTGGCGCGTGGTGGAGCAAAAGTGACCGCCGCGGGGCGCCGCGAATCCCGCCTGGAATCACTGGTGGTGGAGTCGGCGGCCGAGGGACTTGTGATCGACACCTGTGGTTGTGATGTGATGGTCGAGGAAGAGGTCGAGGGTCTGGTCGGGCAGGTCGTTGGGGCCTACGGGCGAGTCGATCTGCTGGTGTACGCGACGGGGACGAATATTCCCGGGCGGAGCCTGGAGGTGATCACCCCCGAGACCTGGGACATGATGCTCGCCACCAACCTCAGCGGGGCCTTCCACGCAACCCGCGCGGTCCTGCCCACGATGCGTTCGGCCGGCGGTGGACTGATCGTGTACCTCTCGACCGCCGCGGTGCAAATGCCCGATGTCTCGGGCGTTGCCTACCAGGCCAGCAAGCACGGCTTGTCGGGCCTGGCCCATGGCACGCGGGCCGAGGAACAGGCCAACGGGATCCGAACCTGCGTGATTTTTCCCGGGTTGTGCGACACCGAGATCCTCGAAAAGCGTCCCGTCCCGACGCCTCGCGAGATCCTCGACCAATCACTCGACCCCGGGGACGTCGCCGACGCGGTGCTTTTCGTTGCCGGGCTGAACCCGCGGGCCGTCGTGCCGGAAATGCAGCTGTTGCCGAGTCGACTCTGAGTCGACCGGGTCGGTGTCGGTCAGTCGCTCCAGGCGAACAGGCCGGGCCGCGTTAGCCTGTCGCTGTCGCCGTTGTTTACTGGCTTGCCCGCTCGACCGCTCTCTGCATGGCCGACTGGGATTGCCGGGCAAACCGTTTTTGCATTGCCCGGGCGATCGGGTAGCCCAGTCTTGTCAGCGGGTGACTGGGACGTGAAATGGCCGAGAGGTCGTACCAGCAGACCCCCGCGTCATCCTGTTCGACCAGGAACCGTTCTTCTCCACGCTCGGCATGATCGGGCAGAGTCCCGTAGGCGAACCCGAAACGGCGTCGTGGTTGCGATTCGTCGATCACGTAGACCACGCGGCAGGCGTTGAGCCACCAGGCCAGCGGGAGATTGATCAGCAGTCCGATTGTCATGCCCTCGGCCGGATCCGAGGGGGACATGGTTGATGTTCCCGACGAGGGGTCGAGGATCGTGACCCAGTCGATGTCGAACATTGCCCAGCGTCTCAGGGCATCGCGGGCCGCATCGAAAACCGCATCGCCCTCTCCCAGCCGGGTCCGGTAGTGGTCGAATACGAATCCATCCGGAACCTGCTGCGATCGAGTCGCACCGACGGCCTCGTAGGTGAACTCCAGGGGCGCCTGCTTTTCGAGGAACCGGATGATCGATGTGTCAGCGGGTCGTCGACAGGTGAGCATGGGCTGTTGTACCGGTGAAGTGGTCAGCTGCCGGCGGCTCGATCGAGTCGGTTGTTCAACGCCAGCCCCAGTCCGGAATCGGGAAACGGCAAGGCAATGATCCGGTCGAGTCCGGCATCGTCCAGGCGGTGCAGTGCAGCGAAGAACCCGGCGGCAGCCTCGACCAGGTCGCCGGTTTCCGAGAGCACCTCGACGTGGGACCAGTCGTGGTTGGACGCGGGCCGATGCAGTGTCAGCAGGCCAAGGCGACCGGCGGGAAGGGAATCGATTGTGTCGGTGACCGTTACCGGGGTGGCTGGCGAGTAGTGTCGGGCGAGCATTCCCGGAGCCGGTGCGGCCTCGCCGGTGGGTAAGTGTTCGGTGGCGACGGTGATCGGTCCGATGGCCGCTTCGAGTTCCTCCCGGGTGAGGCCTCCCGGCCGCAGCATCACCGGAAGCGGGCCACTGACATCGAGAACCGTCGATTCGACACCGATCCGGCACGGACCACCGTCCAGGATTCGTTCGATCCGATCACCGAGCTGCGAGACGACGTGCGCGGCGGTGGTGGGGCTGATTCCACCGAAACGGTTGGCGCTGGGGGCGGCGATCGGACAGCCGGCCAGGGTGATCAGGCGGCGGGCCGAAGCGTGTGCGGGGACACGGACCGCGACGGTGGGCAGATCCGAGGAGACGATCGCGGGAATCGTGTCCGCTCGTGGCACGACCAGCGTCAGCGGTCCCGGCCAGAAGGTCTCGGCCAGGCTGGCCGCCGTCGGGGAGACAGCGGTGGTGACCGTTGCCAGCTGTTCGGGATCGGACAGGTGCACGATCACCGGGTCAAAGCGAGGGCGTTGCTTGGCCGCGAAGATCTTCGCGACGGCCCGGGCATTGGTGGCATCACCACCGAGCCCGTAGACGGTCTCGGTGGGAAATGCGACCAGTCCGCCGGATCGCAGGATCTCTGCAGCTTCGGTCAACTGATCGTCGGTGAGGGAAGTGGTCACGGCAGATCGACCAGCACGTCGTCCCCGTCGATGGTGACCGGAAACGATGGCTGCCGGATCGCCTCGGTCAGGCAGTGTTGCCCGGTGCTGGCATCGAATTGCCAGCCGTGCCACGGGCAGGTGACGATGCAGCCGTCGAGTTGTCCCTTGCCCAGCGGTCCTCCGGCATGCGGACAGACGCCGTCGAGAGCGTAAAGTGTTCCCTCGACGTTGTAGAGCGCGATCACGCGACCGCCGGCGATCAACTCGTGGGAGGACCCGGGAGGTATGTCGGACAGGGCAGCGATTCGAACTTGTTCGGACATGTCTTTCATGTTCGAGAGGTCCGGCCGCGGCGTCAACGCCATCAGGCGGCCCAAGACGTCGCCGAAACTGTCGGACCGCGGCGACTGCGACGGCGGCCGGGTTGGCTCTTCCATCGTCGATGAATCCAGAAGTACTGTTCGGGAGCTCGATGGATCACCCGTTCCAGTGCTGCGGTGTATTGCCGTGTCAGTGCCAGGACGGGATTCTTGTCGTCGATCGCGCCGGCATCGATCAGTTCCTCGCAGCCGACCTCGAAGCGTTCCGGACCGTTGTTGCGATCAAGCCGGATGGCGTAGCCGACGCAGATGATTGCCTCGTGCCGCAGGGCCAGCAGGGCGATCGACTTGAACGTCGAGGCCGGGTGCCCGAAGAAATCGACGAACAGACCGTGAGATCCCGCGTCCTGGTCGCAGAGCAGTGCCAGGCGGCCGGCCGATTCCAATCGCTCGATCATCTCGCCGCTGGCACCGGACTTGTCGAGCAGGTCGTGGCCGGTGTTGCTGCGGAAGCGGATGAAGTAACGATCGAGATAGGGATTGTCCAATCGTCGGGCGACGACACCCATCGAGAACCCGAAAAGACCGAAGATCCAGACGGCCAGTTCCCAGTTGCCAAGGTGGCCGCTGAGCATGATCACGGGGCGGTCCGAGCACAGCGCGGCGACGACCGGGTCCCGATTACGGAAACGGATGTAACGCAGGTAGCTGGTTCGGGAAAGTCGACGTTGCAGGTGAATGATCTCACCGATCGTCCGGAACAGGTGCTGCCACATCTGGCCGATGATCCGGTCAGTGTCGATCGAATCACCGAAGGCGCGGTGAAGGTTCTCGACGGCGATCTCGCGGCGGGTCAGTCGCCCGGGCAGCAGGCGATGGATGACGAAGGCCAACACGGTCGAGCCGGCATCGATCAGGCGAAGCGGCATCGCGTGAATCACGGCCACCAGCCCGCGAAAGGCGGCGTATTCCAGCAGGTGACGGAAATGGCGTGTCATCCCGGCGTCCTTGCCGTGGATCGTGTGGGGGACTGGCGACGTGCTGAGAGTGTGCCGCTGTTGGCAGCGAGGGTCAAGATGGATGCGGAAGTCGCCGGTTCGTGTCGCGTCCTACTTCTTCCTGCGAACCGCCGCGGGGATCCGTGGATCACGTTTCAACGGCAGCGAGACCTTCCGTCCGGTCCACGCTGACTGGTAGATCGCCAGGATGATCTCGACGCTCTTGCGACCCTCCTTGTCGTCAACCATCGGTTTGCCACCACCCCGGATCGACTTGATGAAGTCCTTGAGTTGTTCGGTGTGACCATCGTAGGAAATGGCCGTCGGGTCGCTGGCCCCGCTGCCACCGACATCGTCCCCGCCGAAGCGGCGGCGAGTGGCCGCGTCGCTGCTTCGGCCGCTGGCGAAGTCCCAGGTCACCAGCCGGTCTTCCTCGACGACCGCGGTGCCGCAGGTCCCGTGGATCTCGACCTTCTTGGAGAACCCGGGATAGGCCGCGGTGGTGGCTTCGATCGTGCCCAGTGCACCGTTGCGAAACCGTAGCGCCGCCACGCCGACGTCCTCGACCTCGATCCGCTTGTGGGCCAGCGTGTCGGTCATCGCCGTGACCTCGGCGACGTCGCCCATCAGGTAGTACATCAAGTCGACACTGTGGATCGCCTGGTTCATGTAGGCTCCACCCCCGTCGAGATTCCAGGTTCCCCGCCAGCCACCGCTGTCGTAATATTCCTGCGTTCGCCACCACTTGACGTAGCTGTCGCCCAGCGTCAGGCGGCCGAAACGGCCCTGGTCGATTGCTGCCTTCAGCGACTGGTTGATGCCGTGGTAGCGCGACGGAAAGATCGTGGTCAACCCGACCTTGTTGCGGCGGCACGCCGAGATGATCGCATCGCAGCGGGCGAGGGTGATCTCGAGCGGTTTTTCCACGACGACGTGCTTGCCCGCGTTGGCGGCCGCGACGGCCGGGTCGCGGTGCGCCCCGCTGGGGGTGCAGATCGTCACCACGTCGACCGATTGATCGTCGAGCATCTCGTCGAGTCGCTCGTAGGCGGTTACCCCGGGATTGGCCGCGGCAAATCGCTGGGCCGCCGCCGGGAACGTGTCATAACACGCGGTGATCTTCGCTCCACGGATGTCGCCGACGGCCAACGCGTGGAAGTTGGCGATCATGCCACAGCCGACCATCCCGAATCCTGTTGCCATGATGAAATCTCTCTGGTGATTGTCGCGGGAAGAGTCGGCGGCTTGATGTGCTAGTTGTTCTCGAGCGCAACACGGCAGAGCCGTTTCTTACCGACCCACAGCATCAATCCGTCGGTCACGGTGACCGGCGTGTCGTGACTGTCGAATCGCTGCTTGTCCTCGCCGAAGTAGGCACCGCCCTGGGCGATGGCCCGGCGGGCTTCGCTGGTCGATCCGCACAGCCCGGCCAGTTGCAGCAAGCGGGCCGCCGGGAGGCAGCCGTCTTGCAGGTCTGCTGTCGAGAGGGTCACCTCGGGAATATCCTCGGGGCGGCGGCCCTCGCCGATTTCCCGCTGCCAGCGATCGGCGGCCTCGAGAGCCTCCTGGGCCGAGTGGTACTCGGTGATCACCGCTCGGGCCAATGCCAGCTTGCATTCCTTGGGATGCCCGGCCAGCAACGAATCGACTTCCTCGAGCGGAACGTCCGTCAGCAGTTCGAAGTACATCCGCATGCAATCGTCGGGCACCTGCATGAACTTCTTCATCTTCTCGTAGGGCGGTTCGGCAATGCCGATGTAGTTGTCCAGGCTCTTGCCCATCCGTCGCTGGCCGTCCAGGCCGACCAGAATCGGCGACATCACGCCGACCTGTCCGGGTTGCCCCTGGTTCTTCTGGAGATCGCGGGCGAGCATGAAACTGTAGAGTTGCTCGGTGCCGCCCAGTTCGACGTCGGCGCGGACCTCGACAGAATCCCAGGCCTGCATGACCGGGTAGAGGCACTCGTGCAGGTAGATTGGCGATTCGGCCTTGTATCGTTTCGAAAAATCATCGCGGGTCAGCAACTGCGCCACGGTCACCTTGCTGGTCAACTCGAGAGTGTCCTGGAAGCTCATCGCCGAAAACCAGTCACCGTTGCGAACCACCTCGGTCCGCTCCAGGTCGAGGACCCGATCGAGTTGTCCGAGATAATCGACCGCGTTGGCTTCGACCTGTTCGATGGTCAACCGGGCACGCGTCTCGTCGCGGCCACTGGGATCCCCGACCAGGGCGGTGTAGTTGCCGATGATGATCACCGCCTGGTGCCCCAGTTCCTGGAACTGCCGCATCTTTCGCATCGGGACGGTGTGTCCCAGGTGCAGGTCGATCCCGGTCGGATCGATCCCGTACTTGACCCTCAACGGCGTGTCGGTCTCGCGGCTCCGCTCCAGCTTCTCGACCAGTTCCGATTCCGGCACGATCTCCTCGATCCCGCGACGGATCACGGCCAACTGGTCGGTGACGGGAGCAAACGGCATCGGCGATGTTCCAATCGGCACGGGGGCGGTGGACCGCCTTGTTCGGGACCGGGCCGCGACCACAAACCTACCAACCCCCTCCGGGAGTGGCCAGCGTTGTCCGTGGATGCCGTCAGTTGGGGATGCCCTGCCAGAGAACCAGCGTGATGTTGGTGGCGTTGAACAGGAGGTGCGTCATCACGACGGCCGGGTAACTGCCCGAACGGTGGTAGGTGATGCCCAGGATCAACGCCAGCGGCAGCAGCGCGATGCGGTCTGGCCAGTTTGGATGCACCATGGCGAAGGCCAGGGCGGTCAGGAAGATCGCGGCCGCCGGAGGACACCACCGCAACAGCGATCGCTGCACGATCACACGGAATGCCAGTTCCTCGACCAGCGGTGCCAACACCACCGCGCTGACGATGATCGTGATCCGCGTGATCGGGTCGGGGTCGAACTCGATCAATTTCAGCAGGGGATGCAGGTCGTCGACGGTTCGCAGCGGGGTGGTCAGCCACAGGGCAATGATGGTCGGCAGCACACAGGCCAGGAAGCCGACAGTTCCCCAGGCGATCTGCCGCGACCAGGGGCCAGGCCGGAGACCGACGGGTGAGGACTCGGACCCGGCCACTTCGGTCCCGGCCAGTTGGACCAGGGCCGTGAGGACTCCGAACAGGACCGCCAGGGCCACACAATTCTGGATGAGTGTCTCGCGGGCCGAGGCGGCGTCGAACGACGGGTTGGAAAGGGAGGGGTCCGGCAACGGCCGCACCAGCAGCAGTGGCAGAACGAGCCAGCAAAGAATCGTCACCGGCAACAGCCAGGCCGGCCAGGGGCGCGGTTGCTGGTCGGGTGGCCCCGGGAACGGCTGGCCTGGCCGCGCGTTTCGCAGCAGCAACCCCCAGGTCACCGTGCTGGCCAGTACCAGCAACGCCAGGACAATCAGAGCGGGGGGCGTGACCATGGGAGGATGATTTCCGGAAGGCACTGTCATTGTAGTCGTAGAACGGCCAATCGCGACCCGCTACTGACTACTGGCAGGCGGTGATCGACTGTTATGATCTGCCGCGTGGCGACCATCCTGGACACGATTGTCGAACGGAAGCGCGAGGAAATTGTCGCGGCACGAGCGGCGTGTCCGGCGGTGGAACTCGAGGCCCGACTGGCCGATGCGCCAGCACCTCGAGGATTCGTGCAGGCGATCCGGCAGTCGGCCACCGTGGCCTTGATCGCCGAAGTCAAGAAGGCCTCACCGTCAGCGGGCCTGATCCGTGCGGATTTTGACCCGGTCGGACTGGCCCGGACCTATGCCGAGGCCGGGGCGACCTGCATCAGTTGCCTGACCGACGAACCGTTCTTCCAGGGACGGCTCGAGGACCTGGCGGCGATTCGCGGGGCGGTTGATCGGCCGATTCTGAGAAAGGACTTTCTGCTGGATCGTTACCAGTTGCTCGAGGCGCGGGTTGCCGGTGCCGATGCGGTGTTGTTGATCGCCGAGTGCCTGGACGAGTCCAGGTTGCCCGAACTGTATCACGCTGCCGGCGATCTCGGGCTGGATGTGCTCGTCGAGCTCTACGAGCCGGAGAACCTGGAACGGGTGCTGGCACTGGATCCCCCGCTGCTGGGAATCAACAACCGGAACCTGGCGACGTTTGAAACCGACCTGGGACACACGCTGCGGCTGGCCGGGATGGTCCCGGAGCGAACGACGCTGGTCGCCGAGAGCGGGGTCCGGACGCGGGCCGACGTACAACGGTTGGCCGCCGGCGGCGTGAAGGCGATCCTGGTGGGCGAGACATTGATGCGGGCCGAGTGCGTGGCTGAGAAGACTTGTGAGCTTGTCGGTGTAGCGTGTGGCTGACCGGCAACGAAGACCGTTGAAGACCCAGGGAGAGAAAATGACTGCCGAAAACCCGGTCGAGCACGTGCTGGTTGTGCCGACGAGCCTGTTTCACGAGATCGGACATTTCCAGGGCTTCTGTCCGGAAATTGACGAGTACCTGCGGCGATTGCTCGACCCGGCCCGGATGCGATTCGAGCCCCGTGACACGGTCGAGGACGATCCCAGCCTGAAACAGTTGATTCCCTACTGCGTGTTCCGTCACCAGGGACAGATTTTCCACTACCGGCGGGGAACCCAGCAGGGAGAGGGACGGCTGCACAGCAAACGGTCAATCGGCATCGGTGGACATATTTCCTCCGATGATACCCGGGCCGGAGGGTCGCCCTACCAGGAGGGGATGAAGCGGGAAATCGACGAGGAAGTGTTCCTGGAGACGGAATTCACCGAGCGGTGTGTCGGTTTGATCAACGACGACCTGACCGATGTGGGCCGCGTGCACCTGGGCGTTGTTCATGTTTTCGATCTGGATGAGCCCAAAGTTCGCCCGAGGGAAGAGTCGATAATTGGGACAGGGTTTTCTGCTCCCGATGAACTGATTGCCGACCGGGATTCCTTTGAAACCTGGTCTCAGATTTGTCTGGAGTACCTGTTGGGAGAGGCGGCTGCAGGAAGCGGCTGACGAATCGACAAGGGAGTGTTCGACGATGCGGGCTCGTGCGGCGTGGGGTGTAACGGGAGTCCTGGTCGTCCTGGCCGCGTGGGCGGTCGACTGGACCGATGCGGCCGATGTTTCCAGGACCGGTGCGGTCACAACCGAGGGGCTTGGCCGGATGCTGCGGTCGTTGGGGGTTACCCCCCGGTCGGCCGGCACCCGTTTCGATTTTGACTTCAAGTCCCGGCAAGGCGAGCAGGAGTGGGACTTCTCGATGTCGGTGGTCCTCAGCCAGGACGGGCAGACGATCTGGTTGATGGCCTGGCTGGAAGAGATGCCCAAGATGGCTTCTCGAGTTCCCGCTGCCGCGTTGCTGCGACTGCTCTCGGAAAACGACCGACTGGGCAACGGCAAGTTCTTTGCCTATGACCGCCGCAACCGGCGTTTCCTGATGCAACGGGTGCTCAGCAACCGGGGGATTTCCTCGGCGGTGCTGGCCGCCGCGCTCAAGGACGTTGCCGGGGGCGTGATGAACAGCTACCCGGCCTGGTCGGTGGCGAAGTGGAAACCGGGAGCGACGGTCCGGCAGTCCTCGGTTCCCCCGGCCCCACCGTCTGAAATTCGTCGCCGCTAGTCGCGGCCCGTTCAGGCTCTTCTTGTTGACGGTTTGGCCCCGTGGTAAACTGGGGAAACGATGGTCGGATTTCGGCCATGCCTGCCTCCCTTGGCCTGCCACACCCTCCGTTTGCCAAGAAAACTCATGAGATCATCCCGTCCGCTGGTGCTGGCGTTGATGCTGGCCGTGTCCGCTCAGGGCAGTGCCGCTGAACTGGTCGACGCTGGTCGACCGGTCAACGAGGTGATCGACCACTACATCCGGGCCGGTTGGGCGGACGCGAAGATCTCGCCGGCGGCGGCCATCGACAGTGCCGGGCTGGTCCGTCGCATGACACTGGACCTGGCGGGTCGGATTCCGACCGTGGGCGAGACGAGGGTCTTTCTCGATTCGAAGTCGCCGACGAGGTGGACCCGCCTGGCCGACGGGTTGCTCGAGGGTGCGGATTTCGCTTTTCACCACCGCAACGAACTCGACCTGTTGCTGTTGGCTTCCAGGAAGAACGACGGGGAATTCCGCAAGTACCTGTTGAAGGCGTCGCGTGAGAATCGGACATGGAACGTGATGTTTCGGCAGATGATGATTGGTCGCGAGGAGAATGCCGACGAGCGGCCCGCGTTGGCTTTCCTGAAAGCCCGTGCCGCCAACCTCGACGACCTCACCAATGACACCAGCGTTCTGTTCTTTGGCGTCAACGTCAGTTGTGCCAAGTGCCACGACCATCCGCTGGCCGAGGACTGGAAACAGGATCACTTCTACGGGTTGGCTTCGTTCTTCACGAGGACCTACCTGACGAAGAAGAACACGCTGGCCGAAAAATACAGTGGTGGGATCAAGTTCAAGACGACCAAGGGGGTCGAGAAGCAGGCTCGCTTCATGTTCCTGTCGGGGACGTCGATCAAGGAACCCCCGAACAAAAAGACCAAGGAGCAGCGAAAGGCCGAGGAGGCCGAGGTCAAGCGGCAGATGAAGGACGCAAAGGCGGGGACGCCCAAGCCACCGGCCTTCAGTCCGCGGGCCCAGCTTGTCGAGGTGTCCCTGCGTCCCGGCGATCGCCGTTTCTTTTCCCGGGCGATTGTCAATCGTCTCTGGCTGAGACTGATGGGTCGGGGCATCGTCGATCCTCCCGACCAGATGCACTCGGGCAACACCGCGTCGCACCCCGAATTGCTCGAATGGCTCGCCCGTGACCTGGTCGAGCACGGCTACGATCTCAAACACCTGATCCGCGGGATCGTGCTCAGCGATGCCTACGCACTGAGCAGCCGCTACAGCGGTTCGGGAGAACCTCCGAGTCCCGAGACGTTCGCGGTTGGCTCGATCCGGCTGTTGACGCCGCGGCAGTACTCGCTGTCATTGATCGTCGCCGCTTCGGATCCGAAAAAGATTGCCAGCGAAGCGGCCTCGGAAAACTGGTTGGCCCGTCGTGAGCAACTCGAGAACGAATCGAACGGTTTTGCCGGCCGGATCGAATTGCCAGGCGACAACTTCCAGGTCAGCGTGGACGAGGCGTTGCTGCTGTCCAACGACAAGTCGATCCAGGACAACCTGCTCAAGGATTCCGGCAACCGGTTGGTCGGCATACTCAAGCCGATCAGCGATCGTCAACTGCTGATTCGCACGGCATTCGAATCGGTGTTGTCCAGGAGGCCGGACACCGAGGAACTGGCCGCGTTCGAGGCGTTCTTGAAGAAAAGAGAGCAGGACCGTGTCGGGGGCATCCAGCAACTGGTCTGGGCGTTGCTGACGAGTCCGGAGTTGCGGTTCAACCACTGATTTCCGACGATGCCGGCGATCGGTTCCAGTGACCGGGAGCCCAGGGCGGACAAGGAGTCGTACACGATGACACGCTTGACGAAACCGGGTTTTTGTGGCTCTACCGAGCACGTGACACGTCGAGGTTTTCTGGGGACGGCGGCGGCGGGAGCTGCGGCAGCCGGGCTTGCCCAGGACATGACGGTCCTGGACGTGCTGAAGAATCCGCTGGTGGCCGCCGAGGTCAAGAAGAACCAGAAGAGCGTCATTTTGCTGTGGTTGGCCGGCGGGGCAAGTCAGTTGGAGACGTGGGATCCGAAGCCGGGGCGTCCGACCGGTGGTCCATTCCGCCCGATCTCGACCAACGCGACCGGCGTGCAGATCAGTGAGTTGTTGCCGAAGATGTCGCAGCGGATGCAGGACACGGCAATCCTTCGCAGTCTCAGTACCGGGATCGGTGATCACGGTGGTGGGGCGTCGCTGATGGAAACCGGCAAGCGTCGCGAACAGGGCCTGCCGTTTCCCGACCTGGGCGCGATCATCTCGCGGGAACTGGGACGGGCCGACAGCCAGGTGCCCGACTACGTCAGCTTCTACACGTCGACCGAGGGTCGTCGGAAAGGCACGTCGGGGTTCCTTGGTGCCCGCTTTGCTCCGATGTTTCTTGCCGACAGCATGATCCCACCGAACATCCGTCGTCTCGAGGCGGTTGCCGACATCGACCACAAGGAACGCGCCGACCTCCGCAACCTGCTGGCCAGGCGATTCAGCCAGGGGCGACGCAGTCAGGTGCTGGGCACCCACACCAGCGCCTACCAAAGGGTCCGGGGCATCATGGCCAGTGAGCAGTTGTTCAACATCGAGGACGAGCCGGCGAAGGTCCGGGCCCGTTACGGGCCGACCCAGTTTGCTCAGCAGTGCCTGGCCGCCCGGCGACTGGTCGAGGCGGGCGTGCCGTTCGTCAAGGTGGCGCGGGCGTGGTGGGACAGTCACGGGCAGAATTTCGAAACTCACCAGGAACTGTGTGCGGACCTGGACCAGTCGATGTCGGTTCTGCTCGACGATCTCCACGAGCGTGGTCTGCTCGAGAACACGCTGGTGATCACGCTGGCCGAATTCGGCCGGACACCAAAGATCAATCCCAGCCTCGGTCGCGACCACTTTGCCAACGCCTGGAGTGCGACATTGTCCGGGTGTGGGGTCAAGGGCGGGGCGGTTCACGGCAAGACCGACGCCGATGGTCAGAACGTGGCCGAGGGCAAGATCGGGGCCAAGGACCTGTTCGCAACGACCTTCAAGGCGCTGGGGATCGACTACGAGAAGGAGTACAGCATTGGCTCGCGACCGATTCCCCTGGTCGATTTCGGAGCCAAGCTGATCGAGACGGTCCTGGCCTGACCGATTGTCTGGCCGGCACCACCGGCAACCAAGTACGCACGAAACGGAGAGCCACCCGTCATGGCCGCCGATCCCAAGCAACTCAAGATCGTCAAGAACCTCAACTCCCGCGGGATTGCCTTCGCGATCGATCGCGTCCCCAAGACCAACCGGGTCTTCTACGGCAGTTCGGATTTCAAGGTCTATGAACTCGACGTTGGTGCCAAAAAGCCGGATTCGAAAGCCCTCGAGGGGGCCGGTCACCAGAGTTACGTGACCTGCGTGGTTCTGGCAGGCAAGTCGATTGTCACCGGCAGCTACGATTGCCAGCTCGTCTGGTGGGATGCCGGCACGAAGAAACAGGTCCGGGCCGTCAAGGACGCTCACGCGAAGCGGATCCGTCGGCTGGCCGCCAGCCCCGATGGCCTGATCGTGGCCAGCGTCTCCGATGACATGGACGTCAAGCTCTGGGACGTCGCCACCGGAAAGCTCAAGGCGACGTTGAAGGACCACAAGCCGATGACGCCGCACCACTACCCGTCGATGCTGTACGCGGTCGCGTTTTCGCACGACGGAAAGCTGTTGGCGACGGCGGACAAGGTCGGGCACATCGTTGTCTGGGACGTGGCGACGGCCAAGAAGGTCAAGTCGCTCGAGGCCCCGGTGATGTACACCTGGGATCCCCGGCAACGACGGCACTCGATCGGCGGCATCCGCAGCGTCGCCTTCAGCGGCGATGACCGACTGCTGGCCGTCGGTGGCATCGGCAAGATCGGCAACATCGATCACCTGGGCGGTCCCTCGCGGATCGAGATCTTCGACTGGAAGGCGGGCAAACGGCTGCACCAGATCGAGGACGGCAAGTTCAAGGGCCTGGTCGAACAGATCTCGTTTCACCCCGACGGCAACTGGTTCGTCGTCGCCGGGGGCGATCACAACGGGTTCATCTCGATCTACGAGACGAAGTCCGGCAAGCTGATCAAGCAGGAAAAGGCCCCGATGCACGTCCACCAGTTCGTGGTCAACGAGGACCACGACACCATCTTTGCCGTCGGGCACCAGAAGGTGGTGACCTGGGAGATGAAGGTGCCCGAGCCCAAGAAGAAGCCGGCCGAGAAGAAACCCGCCGAGAAGAAGCCGGCCAAGAAGAAGAAGGGCTGAGAGTCGGCAAAGGGGCCGCCTCTAGGAGACACCCAGCCGCACCCAGCGGGTGTGGGTGACGCCGCCGCTGGTGCACCAGAAGTAGGTCAGCAGCGTGCCGGTGTCGGGTTCGAAGTGGCCGCAGGGCTTGCCGAAGCCGATCAGCAGGTGTTCCTCGAAGAAGGTGTCGGTCGAGGTTTCCCCGAGTTGTGCCTCGGCTCCCGCGTCGAACACGACCACCTCGTTGTCGCGGTCGAACGTCTCCAGATCCTCGCTGAGGGCGACGTGGATCCCGTGAGGGTCGTGGCGATGGTTGTAGATGGCCGCCACGCGACCGTCGGGCAGGGGGATCGGGCTGCAGACCTGGCCGGGAAGGTTGGTCGGTCGCGGTGCTGACCAGGTCAGTCCGCCATCCTCCGACACGCTCCAGTGGTTCTCCAGGTCGTTCTTGGTTCCGTGGACGTGTGTCCAGAACATCGCGTAGATCCGGCCGTCGGGCAGCACGCACTCCATCATGTCCCAGTACAGCAGCCGACCGCTGGTGTCGTCGGCCACGACGGTGAAGTCGTTCCAGGTTCGGCCCTGGTCGCTCGACACGACAAAGGCGGCCTTCTGGTCGGGCGGTCCGTCGTAGCCGGTGGGCTTCCAGGTTTCGACGAAGAACAGCCAGCGATCTTCGGCCAGCTGCAGAAAGCGTCCGGCCCCGTTGGCGGTGTATTTCTCGGGTGGCAGGGCGTCGATGGTCAACAGCTGCGGGTCACTCCAGCTGTGCCCGCGGTCCTCCGACCAGTACAGCAACAGTTCGGGCCGCTCGAGTGCTTCGGTTTCGAGGTCGAAGAGGTGTGTGCCCTCGTTGTGGAATCGGCAGGCGGCCATCAGCAGTCGCCCGTCGGGCAACTCGCTGATCTCCGGGCCACGGTAGGCGAACCCGTCGTCGTCTCCGCCGTGAAACCTGCCGCGGCTGTTCCAGGTCCGGCCGCGGTCGGACGAGTCGAGTATCTCGATATCGTTGTCCGGGCTGGCCAGCGCGGTTCCCACGTGCTGACAGGCCAGCCATTCGCCACTTGAAAGCGGCGTGATCACCGGCATGAACGCCGCTCGGCTGGAATCCCGGGAGATGACATCCTGATCAAGGATTTGCAGCATCGGGTTGCACCTTTTTTTTTGACCCTATCCGGGGCGATGGATCGAGTCAAACACGAGCGGCCCGGGCGTCGACTCCGAGACATACCGTGGAAGAGCGGTAACTCGAAAAGACCGGGACGGTTAGCGATGTCCTACAGCCGCACGACCTCACCGGTCGCCGCCGACTGCTCGGCGGCCAGGCAGGCCTCGACGGCCGCCAGTGATTCCTCCGGCGAGATGATCTCCGGCTGCCGACCCTCCTGCACGCAGGTGGCAAAGTAGGCCAGTTCCTCGACCAGGGCCCCCCGGAGCCGCCCGAAGTGGGTCGGCCAGTAGGTCGTGTCCGGTGATCTCCAGCCGTCGGCGTCGACGATCGAGAAGTTGGGGTGGGTTTCCTGGACGTGGATCGATCCCTCGGTGCCGATGATCTCGAGCCGCTCGTCGATCTGGAATGGCGTCTGGTCGGGCAGGCACCAGACGTTTTCCAGGACACCGATCGCTCCGGAGGAAAAACGGTACATCGTCCAGCCGAGATCGGGGTAGGTCTTGCCGCGGAACGAGAGTGACTGGGCGTAGGCCGAGACGATCTTGTCACCGGAGTACCAGAGCATCAGGTCGGTGTCGTGGACGCCGTCGCCGATGATCGGACCGATCTTCTCGAGGATGTCGGTGGTGACCGCGGCAGGAATATTCCGTCGGGCGTACATCGAGAGGATGCGGCCGATTCCCCCGTCGGCGATCTCCTGTTTGGCCGCGGCGTAACGCGGGTTGAACCGACAGATGTGACCGACCATGAATGCCGACTCACCGGCCCGGGCTGCATCGACAATGGCCTGGCAGTCGGCGACCGAGGAGGCCATCGGTTTTTCCAGGAAGACGTGTTTTCCGGCCGCCAGTGCGGCCAGCGTGGGTTCAACGTGCTGGTCCCACATCGTGACGATACTGACGGCATCGATCTGGGGGTTGGCCAGCAGTTGCCGGTAATCGGTGTACCTGGCTTCGACGCCAAACCGGGTCGCCACTTCCTCGAGCCGCGACGGGGTGCGGGTGCAAACAGCCGCAAGTTCCACGTGCGGGATTGCCGCCAGGGCCTCGCAGTGTTTCTCTCCGAACCAACCCAGTCCAATCACGCCCACGCGGACACGGTCCATCCTGTTTTCCTCGCAAAGTGTTCAGCCGGGTCTCTAGCCGGTCAAGCGCCACCGCGCCATTCGCAACACGGCCATCGGCGACTGTTTCAGACGTTCGTACCACGCGGTCACCAGCCCGTCATCGACTTCGACGGTCGACGGGTAGCCGAGATCGCCGCCGGCACCGTCTCCGGAGAGGATCAGTGGTGATGACCAACTGGCCCGGGCGTCGGAACTGATCCGGACCTGGTTGCCGAAGGGAGGACGCCGGTGACCATAGCTCATCAGCAGTCGCCCGTCGGCGAGTCGCAACAGGTGCGACGGGAGGCCCCAGACGCCGATCGAGTGCAACATTGTCCAGCTGCGGCCACCGTCTTTCGATTCACTTTGCAGTGTCTCGCCCGCATTTTTCGGATTGTGGTTGCGGATGTGAGCGACCAGGTGGCCCGGTCGGGATTCGACAACGTGCAACTCGTGGTACTGGTTGTGATCGTCTCCGGGACGTGTCGGAATTGTCGCCAGCCATTTCCAGGTGACACCGTCGTCGTTTGAGACCGACACCCCGATGCGGGATTTGCCATGGTAGAGTGCCTTGCCGGCATAGAGCACCCGGCCGTCGGCGAGTGCGATTGGGCCGTGAGGGCTGTTGATGCCGCAGCGGAAGGGAGCCGTCCAGTTCTGGCCGCCGTCGGTCGACCGAATCATCCATTCGCCCAGCATTTTCTCGCGGACGGCTTTTGGGACGCGGTCCCGGGCGGCTTTCCAGCGGGCCACCCGCTGCGGGTCACCCTTCGCGAAGTAGTTGGATTTTTCGAAGGCCAGTGATGTGAAGGTCGTCACCAGCAGGCTGCCTGCAGCCGTTTCGACCACGCCCGCGTCGCGATCGTCGATGGCGGAATCGATCAGTGTTTGCGGCCAGGTCCACGTGGCCCCGTTGTCGTCGCTCCGCATCAACTCGACGCGACCAAACGGGCAGACATGCGATTCTCTTCCTCCCGAACAGACCAGCAACAACTGTCCGTTCTTTCGCTTCGCCAGTGTCGGCCAGCCATGGTAACGGTGAGACAGGTGGCTGATGACGCGGCGTTCGAGGATCTTGAGGCCGGGTGTCTTCTGTGCGGAGGCCGATGAGGTGAGTCCGCAGGCGAGGCCTCCGGCTCCCAGTGCCAGCAGCGTGCGGCGGTCGAAAGTCGTCTGGTGGTCAGTCATGGTTGCTTGTCCTCGAACGGTCCCTGTGGTTGCACTACATCGTCTGTCTCTTGCGACGTCCATCGATGAAACTGTCGATCACCATGTTGCCCAGGTCCTGGGCGTTGCAGTACGCGGCGACTCCGCCGGAGACCTGGGCCATCTGCTCGACGAAGTTCACCAGGTCCAGGTAAAAGTAATCCTCGATCAACGCGAAGCTCGACAGGTGGATGCCCTCGCTGGCACAGCGTTTCACTTCCTGAAGCGTGATCCGGGCGGTCTTTTCGGCCGGTGGGTAAATCAGCACCACCTCGCGGCCCTCGATGTGAGCCGTCGGTTCGCCGTCGGTGATCGTGACGATCTGCTTGTTCTCGGCCGGTTGACGCTTGAGCATTCGGCGGGCGAACTGCAGTCCGGCCTGGATGTTCGTGAAGTGTTCGGGAACGAATGACGGAGGGTTGTCGAGTGGGATTCGCAGCCGCACCCGCGGATCGAAAATGCTGACGGGCTTGGGAGCCGCGTAGAGCAGTTCACGTTCCGAGAGTGGTGTGGCGTAGGTATAGAACCCGACGATCTGCAGGAAGTCGCCCCGGTAGCGACCGCGGACCAACGAGTTCATGGCCAGGGCGACCTTCTTGGCCTGTCCAAACTTCCCGTAGCGGGACATGCTGCCGGACATGTCCAGCAGGACGATCGTCGCGCAGGCGGCCTGGTATTGCGTGTCGTGCACAACCAGGTCGTCGTGGTTGATCCGGATCGGTGTTCCGCCGCCCTGGCGGGCCAGGGCGTTGCGAAGTGTCTGGTGCAGGTCGAGGTTCGAGACAGGATCACCGAACTCGTAGGGTCGAGATTCCTCCTGCAGCGTTTCTCCCGGACCACGAAAGGCCGTGTCGTGTTTGCCGAGCTTTCCCTTTTCGCCGACCAGCAGGAGTTCTTCGAGTGCCTTGTTCTCGACACGGCGGATTCCCCGGGGTGTGACATGAAAGCGTCCGCTTTCGTCTTTTTCGATCAGCCCCCGCTTCATCAATAACTCGACCACGTCGGGGTGCTCGTCCTCCCAGTCATCGAGGTTCTGCATCAGTTCCTGACCGTGATCGAGCAGGTATTCTCCGAACTGGTCGAAGATCTTGTCGGCCGACTGGGGTGTAAACTGCTGCTGGCCGTCCCAGCGCGAGTATTCGAACGTGCTCATCGGTCGTCGTCCTCGGAGAGAGCGACGAGGATTGCTCCGATCAATTCCCTGATTCCTTCCCCGGTCGCGGCCGAGATCTGGCGGACCGGACCGGGTAGGGCTTCGGCGAGCCGTGCGGCGGTCTTGTCGGCGGGTGGCAATTCGCACTTGGTGACCAGAACCAGCTCGGAGCGTTCGAGTAGCGATTCGTTGTACAGCCTCAACTCGTCGCGGATCGAACGATAGTTCTCGAGCGGATCGGTCTGGTCCATCGGTTCGGGTTCGACCAGGTGCACCAGGATCCGCGTGCGTTCGACATGCCGCAGGAACTCGTGGCCCAGTCCCACTCCACCGTGGGCTCCCTCGATCAGGCCGGGGATGTCGGCGACGACGAACTGGGCGTCGTAGTCGACCCGAACCAGGCCGAGGTTGGGGTACTTGGTGGTGAACGGGTAGGCGGCGATTTCCGGGGTGGCGTGGGAAAGGCGGCTCAGCAGCGTGGACTTGCCGGCATTGGGTTTGCCGATGAGTCCGACATCGGCGATGAGTTTCAGTTCGAGCTGGACCTGGCGGGTTTCTCCGGTCTCCCCGGGTTCGTACTCGCGTGGCACGCGGTTCGTTGAAGTCGCAAAACGCTTGTTTCCCAGCCCGCCCTTGCCGCCACGGGCGACGATCACCTGTTGGCCTGGCTCGTCAAGGTCCTTCAGCAGATGCCCGCGACTGGCGTCGCGGATCAGTGTCCCCGGTGGAACCAGGATCACGGTGTCTTCTCCCGAGCGGCCGGTCTTCAACTGGCCCTGGCCGTGCTGTCCCCGTTCGGCCCGCCAGTGCCGGTGGCCAGCCAGCGGGGCGAGGCTGTCGATATTCTCCTCGGCGCGGATGATGACATGACCACCGCGTCCCCCGTCGCCCCCGTCGGGTCCACCCCGCGGCACGTGGGACTCTCGACGAAAACTCAGGCAGCCGCTGCCGCCGTCGCCGGCCAGGCAGCGAATTGTAATACGGTCGAGAAACATGAGGTGGGCATTCCCGACGGGTTGTGCAGAACTGCGATGGTAGTTACCAGTGTCGCGGGTCATCCCCGTTGCACGCAACCGGTTGTGGAAGTTCCTGCCGGGATCAGCTGTCCGGCGAGCCTGCCACAGATTTGTCGCGACGACGGCAGAGCCTGGCGGCGGTGGCGAGGATGACGATCAGGCAGGCGAGACCGCAGCCGCCGGCGAACCAGTCACCGGTGGCGACGTAGATGCTGCGTCGATTGTCGAGCGGGATCACGTCAACCAGGACGGCGTTGAGCTGGCGTTGCCAGCGGCCGGTACGGGGATTCTGCAGCGAGGTGCGGCGGGCCGCTTCGATCATCTCCAGACGCGCTTCTCGTGCTTCCCGGTCAAGCGATTCGTCTCGCAGTGCCTGTTCCCGTGCCATTTCGGCATCGCCGTCGATGAACATTTCCGGTTCGCGGATGACACCGTCGCCGTCGATGATTGCCGAGATGCCGGTGTTGACCGCGCGGACCATCGGCGTTCGGCACTCGACCGAGCGGAACGCCGCGGTGACGAGGTGCTGGTCGAGTTCGCTGGAACCGTGGAACCAGCCGTCGTTGGTCAGGTTGACCATCACGTCGGGACGGCGTTGTTGCTGGTCGGCCCGGGAGACGATGCTGCGGACCAGGTGCGGCACGGTGTCTTCAAAACAGATCAGCGGCAAGAGTTGCCAGCTCCGGTGGCGAAAGACCGTGGCCGCATTGCCGGCGGCCACCCCGTAATCGGCAGGGAAGGGGGTCAGGTGGTGCAGCCAGGGCAACAGGTCCGTCAGCGGGATGTACTCGCCGAAGGGCACGCGATGCAACTTGTCGTAGCGGCCCACCAGGCCGGTATCGGGGCGGACCAGGACCGCGGAATTGAAGGTCTTCATCTGCCGGGGTTCGGCCTCGATCCGCTCCAGCCCCACGACCAGTGCTGCGCCGGCTTCGGAGGCCAGGTCGCCCAGCAGTTCGCGAACCAGCGGATTTTTCCACTCCTGGGGCGGGACCCGCGGCGCTGCCTGCCGCAGTTGCTCGTCGGTCATCCCCTCGGCCGATTCGAGCAAAGGCCAACGGAACATCGTCTCGGGCCAGACAATCACGTCGGGCTGTTCACGGACGGCCAGGCCCGTCAGCCGCCGGTGGATGGCGACGATGCGACCACGGGCCGCCGGGTCGTGCTTCAACGACGAGAGGAAGTTGCCCTGGACGAGTGCGATCCGGGGTCCGGCGGTGAATTCGGACTGCCCACGGCGACTGACGCCGTAGGCCACCACGAGTCCGAGCAGGGACAAAGCGGCCACGGTGGTTGCCCTGGGCCTGTTGCGGTTGCTGGTTGCCTGCTGGAGATGCTGGGTCGGCAGCCAACCCGATCCAACCAGCCAGCGGGCCGGCAACGTCACCGCCAGTGCCGTGGCACACAGGGCCACCACGAAGCTGACACCGTAGGCGCCGACGAGGTCGCTGACCTGGATCAACTCGGTCCAGCGGTACTGGGTGTGGCCGAGAAAGTACCAGGCGAACCCGGTCAGCAGGTGGGCTCGAGCGAACTCGGCACCGATCCAGGTCACCGGTCCGGCAATTCCAAGCGGTACCCGGTAGCGGTGAACGGCCACCCGCGTGATGGCCACGAACAGTGGGACGTAGGTCGCCGTGTAGGCCGACAGCGCCAGCCAGGCGGGGATCATCCAGGTGTCGCCCAGTCGCATCCACTGCAGTGACGCGGTCGTGCCGGCCAGGGCGGCCAGGTAAAGGGCCCGGTAAAGATGCCGTGGCGGTGTGGTCAGCCTCGCCAGCAACAGCAGCGGGACGGGGTAGATCCAGCCAAGCATTCCCCAGTCCAGGGGAAAAAATGCCGCCCAGGTGAGAGTCGCTGCGGCCATGGCGGCCCACCAGGCGGTCCGGGCCGGGGGGGGCGGGAGCGGGGATTCCGACTGCGGTACGGATGCCATCGGGGCGGGTCCTTCCTTGGGTGCCCGTTCTCTGTCTGCTTCCCGTCCCTGATCTCAGCTGCCGCCGGTCCAGCCGAAGACATCGACCCACTCGCCCGACTTGTACGACCGGTCTCCGGCAGGAAAGAAGATCATTGCGTTGGCGTCGGTGGTACTGCGGAGATCCGATGACCCGTGCCAGGAAATCGGCGTGACATGAGGGCCCTCGCCGTCGGAGCCGCACTGGCTGGGAAAGTAAGTCGGTCGATCTCCGCGAAACTCGAAATCGGTGCTGAGCCGGGCGGCAAACGGCGTGGGTTGGGCGGGTAAGATGCCCGAGATTTTTCGCAGCGCCGTTCGTACGAACAACTCGAAACAGACCATACTACTGACCGGATTGCCCGGCAAGCCGAATACCAGGCAGCCCTCGGTGGCCCCGAACCAGACGGGTTTGCCCGGCTTGATCCGGACCCGGTGGAAGATCTCGCTGACGCCGGCGGCGGCGAGCTGTCCGGGAACAAGGTCGAGTCGTCCGGCCGAGACGCCTCCGGAGAGCAGCAGGACATCACATCGCAGGCCTTCGCCAATCTTCTCGGCAAGGTCCTCGGGCGTGTCGCGGGCGATTCCCAGTTCCCGGGCAACCGCACCGCAGGCACGCACCTGTGCAGCGAGCATCGCCTCGTTGGAATTGCGGATCTGTCCGGGACCGGGTACCTGGTCGATCGTCACCAGTTCATCCCCGGTGGCGAGTACTCCGACGGTGATTGCCTGGCGGACCGCCACGTTGGGGTGTCCGAGTTCAGCCAGGAGTCCCAGTTCCTGGGGCCGAAGTCGTCTGCCGACTGGAAGCACGGTGTCACCCTGTCGCATCGACGTTCCCTGTCGGACCAGATCCTGGCCGACGGTGGCCGGCCGGGTATCGATCACGACCGTTTGGGAGTTGTCCGGCCCGGTCTGGATGCGGGTGTCTTCGATTCGGACAACGGCGTCGGCTCCTTCGGGAATCGGCGCCCCGGTCATGATCTGGATTGCCTCGCCGGAGGCGATGGGTTTTGAAGCGACCTGGCCGGCCGTGACTTCGTCGATCAGCCGCAGGGTCGCCTGTCCATCGGCGACATCGGCCGCCCGCACGGCGAAGCCGTCCATCAAGGCCTTGTCGAACGGCGGCGAGTCGATGCTGCTGGTGACCGATTCGGCCAGGACACGTCCCAACGACTCACCCAGCGGCACGGTTTCGATCCGTCCGCTGGGGACATGTGTTTCGATGGCGGCGAGGGCCTGGTCGATGTTGAGCATGGGCGGTTTACCCGGGCGAAGGAACCTCGAGAGCCAGGAAATTCCTCAGCAACGTGATGCCCTCGACCGTCAGGTAACTCTCCGGATGAAACTGCACTCCCCACAGCGGCCAATCGCGGTGTCGAATTCCCATCAACTCGGGGGGGTGATCCGGATCCTCCGACCAGGCGCAGGCCTGGATTTCCTCCCCCAGCGAGTCCTCGGGCACGATCAGGCTGTGATAGCGGGTGGCATCAAACGGGTTGGGCAACCCGGCGAAGAGTCCCTGACCGTCGTGACGGACCCTCGAGACCTTGCCATGCATCAGGCGGCTGGCCAGTTCGACTCGTCCTCCCAGTGCCTCGGCAATCGACTGATGACCCAGGCAGACACCCAGCAGCGGGATGCGTGGTCCGAACCGGGTCACGACATCCTTGCTGATGCCTGCTTCGGTGGGTGTACACGGTCCCGGCGAAATGATGATCCGCTCGGGAGCCAGTTCTTCGATTTGCCCGAGGTCGATCTGGTCGTTCCTCGCGACCTGGATCTCCAACGTTGGGTCAATCTCACCAAGCCGTTGAACCAGGTTGTAGGTGAACGAATCGTAGTTATCGAGGACGAAGATCATGGGAACAAGTTCACTCTAGCAACCACGCCGGCAGCGAGAAATGCGAGGCGGCAGCGGACGGGCTATTTCTTTCCCTGGGCCCGCTGCTCCTGAAAGAACTCGGTCAGAATGTTCCCGCAGTCGTCGACGAGTACTCCTCCCATCACGACCGAGCGGTGGTTGAGTCGTTCGTCGTTGGTGATTGCATACAGCGACTGGCAACCGCCACCCTTGGGATCGGCGGCGCCGAAGATCACCGTTGGCAGTCGCGCCTGCACGATTGCTCCGGCACACATCGGGCAGGGTTCGAGCGTGACGTAAAGCGTGCACTCGCCCAACCGCCAGCTGCCCAGTGACTCGGCAGCCTGGGTGATCGCGATCATCTCGGCATGAGCGGTCGGGTCGTTGAGTTGCTCTCGCTGGTTGTGGGCCTTGGCGATCGCCCGTTCCTCGTGAACGACCACGGCACCGACGGGAACCTCGCCCTGTTCGAATGCCGCGCGGGCCTGGTCCAATGCCATCCGCATCCAGAAGTCATGCGGTTGGAGCGGGTTATCAGCGGGTTGTGCTGTCACGGTGAAGATTTCGTTTTCGGATTGGAAGTTGGCGTTGGGGAGGATTCCAGGACAGTGCCGATTGACGGTTTGTCGAGGCGGCTGTGGTCACTCTCGACATCGACAAGTACGTTGTCACCGAAGAGCACGTGCCGGCTGGGTGTTCCTTTGATCTCGACAGCTTTCGGTCGGATGCTCGAGAAGAGGTTGCCACTGATCGTCAGATCTCGGGTGCTCTCGAGTGTCAGCCCCGCGGCTGCCTCGTCGTTCTTCCGTCGTTTGATTCCACCCTCGCCGATGTAGCTGTTGGAAAAGTTGTTGCCGGTGATAGTGATCCGGCCGCTCCCGGGTCCGACCCGAACGGCGTTGGTCTTCATGATCGTCAGTGTGTTGGCACTGATCGTACAGCCGTGGGCGTCTCGCAGGTCAATTCCTCCACCGTTGTGGGCGATGACGTTGGCCGAGAGCGTGTTGCCGTAGCAGTCGCGATCGAGAATGACCGCGGTGCCGTTGCATTCCTCGATCATGTTGCCCGAGACGACCGATCCGTAGGTGTTCTCGATGATGACGCCGTGGCGGAGATGATCGTCGAGGCAGTTGCCGGTCATGCAGAGGTTGTAGCCGTCGGTGCAGCTGATCGCGTCGAGGTTCTCCTCGAACTGGTTGGCGGCGACGACGATGTCGTGGCAACCCAGCAGGTTCAGGCCCGTGGCCTTGTTGTAGGTGATCAGGCTGTCGCTGATCCGAGGGTCCTCGTAGCAGTGATCCAACCGCAGCCCGTCAGCCCCGTGGTAACTGATGGTGAGCCCCTGCACGAACAGTTCGTTGATCCAGGTGGCGACGATGCCGTGCCCGCTTTTCTCGTTCCCGGTCAGTCGGAAATCGGCGATTCGCACCCGCCACAAGCGATCATCTGCCTTGACGGCCTCACCGTCGGGATGCCGGATCAGCAGGGCCGGCTGGCCTTCGATGTTGGCGTTGTGAATGTGCGTGGCGGCGCCGGCGCCGACGAGCGTGACATCCGAGCGTGAGAGGACCAGTGGTTTCGTGATTTCGAACCGCCCCGGGGGCAGGCGGACCAACCCTCCCTCGGCGGGAACCGCATCAAGGGCCGCCTGCAGGGTCGGGTAGCGGGAGGCGTCGATTTCGGTTCGGGCCCCGGGCAGACCGTTCCTGACCGGCTTGGCCAAAAGTGGTGACAGGAACAGCAGGCCACACAGGCCCAGGCCGAGGGTGATCAGCGGGGCCAACCAGGATCGCGGGACACGAGTGCAAAAGGGCAGGCTGAGCATCGGGAAACCCTCGGGAGGTCCAACCGGACGAATAACGCGGTTGGCAGCCTACGAGGGTCTTGAAACCCGGTCAAGCAGCCAGGGCTGATCAGTGGCGACGATCGCTGGATCGATTGACCGGCCGGCAGTCGCCGTTGGGAAACAGCCTCAAGGCCGGGCCGGCCGAATCCGGGGCCACCGACAGTAGCCGGACACAGACGGGATGACCCGAGACGGAACCAAGGACCGAGATGTAGGACCGGTCTCCGAACTTGTCAGCGACGGCGCCGGGAAAGACACTCCAGCGAATACGCTCGACGTCTTCGAACAACTCGAGCAGTCTCCGCAGGTCGAAGCAGAAGCCGAGCGGATCAATCCGCCCATCCTCGCAACCTCCGATGATCTCCGTGTCGCCCAGGAACAGGCAGACGGTCCAGTCTTCCTCTGTCGGCCAGCAGTCGTACCCGACACGCGAGACGCCGGCGTGTGGTTCGAAGAGCTCTGCCGTCCGGTCGATCAATTCGACCAACCACTGCGGTCGGATTTCACCTGATCGAGGCTCTCGATTTTCGAGACTGCTCAACAGGTGGTTGATGGGCATGTGCGAGTGGCTCACGGAGAACTCCGAAGACGGCAACGCTCTGGGAAGGGAATCAACGGGGGGCAGGATGTGTATCGGGGATTCCGCTTTCTGGCACACACCAGAAATCTCGGTTGGCTCTGCGAACGTCCAACCGCGTGCCGGAGGGTCCGAACGTAGCGAGAGTGTCAATCGGTAGCAGGGGGAGACGTGGTCGGGCCAAGCCGGGTAGGACGGGGAGAGAACGTCCTGGACCCGTCTTTTCTCGTGTTTGGGGCGAAGTAATGGAGAACGCGGTCGAGGGCAGAAACTCCGGTGGTCGGAAGATGCCAGTTGCACCGGATAGACCGACCGAGTCGCCACGGTTTGAATCACCCAGATCACACTCTACAATCGTACGTTTCCCTCTCGAAAAACCGGATTCCGAGCCAGAAGGACTCAACCCAACCGTGGACCAGGCGATCCGCAAGGCGAGAGTGTTGATCGAGGCTTTGGGCTGGATTCGCCAGTTCCGTGACCGGTATGTCGTGATCAAGCTCGGTGGCAGTGCGCTGGAGACGACCGAGAGCGTCAACAGCCTGCTGACGGACGTGATCTTCATGGAGGCCGTCGGGGTGCGACCGGTGTTGGTGCACGGTGGTGGCAAGTCGATCAGCCGGGCGATGGACGAGGCGGGAATCGAGTCGCGGTTTGTGCAGGGACGGCGTTTCACCGACGAGGCCACCCGGGAGATCGTTGTCAGGGTGCTGGCCGAGGAAATCTCCGGGTCGTTGATTGATGAGATCCGCAGGCAAGGGGGGCGTGCGGAGCGGCTGTCAGGACCAGGTACGAATTGCCTGGTCGCCGACCGTTTGACACTGGCCGGAGACGATGGTGAGCCGCTGGATCTGGGACTGGTCGGACAGGTGATTGAAATTGACGTCGGGATGATCGAGGAGGCCTGTGACGAGCGGACGATCCCCGTGGTGCCGAGCGTAGCCGTCGATCGGGACGGAGCGTTGTTGAACGTCAACGCCGATTCGGCCGCCGCGGCCGTGGCCCGGTTGCTGAAAGCCGAGAAGCTGGTGTTTCTCAGTGATGTCCCCGGCATTTTCCGGGATCTCGACGATCCCGAGAGCCTGTTGAGTCACCTCGACATGGCCGCCTGCCAGGAGTTGAAGGAGGAGGGAGTGATCGAGGCCGGCATGCTGCCGAAGGTCGATGCGGCCTTGGAGGCGTTGCAGGCGGGAGTGCGGAAAGTTCATATCGTCGATGGCCGGATGCCTCATTCGGTTCTCCTGGAAGTCTATTCGGACACCGGTGTCGGCACCGAGATTGTCCTCCGATCCCCGTAAGAGCTGTCTCTGGTTGAGGAGTGAGTAATGGACGCTTCCGCAAAGCGCTCGAGTCAGGACACGATTGCACAGTTTCAGCAGCACGTGATTCCCAATTACGGTCGGTATCCGATCAGCCTGGTCCGTGGTGAAGGGTCGTGGGTCTGGGATGCCGAGGGCAATCGGTATCTGGATCTTTTCCCCGGCTGGGGTTGCAACATCCTGGGGCACTGTCCGCCGCGGGTGGTCGATGCCGTGCGGGAACAGGCGGGCCGGTTGGTCCACATTCCCAACACCTGGTACACCGAACCGCAGGGTGAGTTTGCCGAGGCATTGTGTTCTCGCGGATTTGGTCAGGCGTTCTTCTGCAACAGCGGAGCAGAGTCGATCGAGGGAGCGATCAAGCTGGCCCGTTTGCACGGTTCCGAAACCGGTCGGCACCGCATCATCACTTTCTACGACGGTTTTCATGGACGGACTTTCGGGGCCACCACCGCCACGGCACAGCCGAAGTACCACGAGGGCGTTGGTCCGCTGATGGCCGGATTCGATTACGCGCCGTTCAATGACCTGGACAGCGTTCGGGACCTGGCGGGATCCGAGACGTGTGCGATCCTGGTCGAGCCGATCCAGGGTGAGGGTGGGGTGAACCTGCCGGCCGACGGTTACCTGCAGGGCCTGCGAGAGATCGCTGATGCCTGCGGTTGCCTGCTGATTTTCGACGAGGTGCAGACCGGTATGGGACGGACCGGCAGTTGGTACGGGTACCAGCACTACGGTGTCCAGCCGGATGTGCTCACGATGGCCAAGGGGTTGGCCGGTGGTGTGGCCTGTGGCGCGGTGATTGCCGACCACGAGTTCGCCCCGAGCCTCAGACCCGGCATGCATGCCAGCACGTTTGGAGGCAACCCGCTGGCTATGGCCGCCGGCATGGCCACCGTTGAAACGATCGAGGGTGATGGTCTGCTCGAAAACTGCCAGGTGATGGCCGACCGCTACCGTGAACGCTTTGGGTCTCTGCAGGACGATCTGCCGATCATCCGCGAACTCAGGATCGAAGGCATGCTGGTCGGCGTCGACCTTTCGATTCCAGCAATGCCAGCCGTTGGCAAGTGCATGGAACGGGGTGTGCTGGTCAATGCCACGCACGACACCGTTTTGCGACTGCTGCCGGCTTTGAACGTGACGGCCGCGGAGGTCGACGAGGGCTTCGAGGTCATTGCCGCGGTGCTGAGAGAAATGGCTGACGAGGCCGATGCCGCGGCCTCGGCAGCTGCGGCAACCGTGCCCAATCCGATTGAAGAAGCAGAAGCTGGCGAGGAAGCTGGCGAGGAAGCTGGCGAGGAAGCTGGCGAGGAAGCTGGCGAGGAAGCTGGCGAGGAAGCTGGC
>PBSL01000074.1 GCA_002726205.1 Planctomycetaceae bacterium
CTTGGGGTCGGCTTTCTTGGGGTCGGCTTTCTTGGGGTCGGCTTTCTTGGGGTCGGCCTTCTTGGGAGCGGCCTTCTTGGGAGCGGCCTTCTTGGGAGCGGATGGTTCGTTCTGGAAGGAGACGAGCTGATGGGAATCCAGAAGCTCTAGTGCCGCATTGCCAGCGTCACCTTCTTTCTTGGTGTCAGTTTTCTTGGTGTCAGTTTTCTTGGTGTCAGTTTTCTTGGTGTCAGTTTTCTCTGGAGCTGGCTCGGCTGTTTCTGGATCGGGCAATTGTCGGAATCGCGGGTTGAGAAATTCGGTTTCGCGGTGCTTGTTGTAGTAGGCGGTGATCTCGTCGTCGGTCACCGGCTGGATATCGTCATTGGTCAGGGGATCGTTGGCTTCGACGAGTTCCTGAAACCGGTCAAAATCGGCGACAAAAACGCCGAGTTTGACACGGCGAGGTTGAAGGAATCCGGGCATCCCTTCTCCTCTTTGGTTGGGAGAGACATCCTTGAAACTGTCGAACAAGTTGCTCAGCATTCCCGGATCCGGTTCGCGTTCCTTGTCGATGAACGCTGCGACGGGCAACATCGCCACGTCGAGTGACTGCTTCTCATTGCGTTGACGGAACTGCGACCATGCTTCGTGGGGGCTGAAATGCCTTGCTGGTGCCAGCAGGTCCACGGCGGTCTGGATCCGGATTTCTTCCCTCATGGCCTCGAAGAGGTCTTTTTCCGAGAGCCCGACCCGTTTGAGCACCCGGTTGTAGATGTCGAGGCTGAGCATGTTGCCGTCGGCCAGTTGTTCTGCCAGCGACTGGAGTTCGCGGGCCTGGGAGAAGATTTGCATCACCTGGTTGAGGTTTGAATTGTCGGAAGTCATCTGGCCACGTTGCATCATCGTTTGCGCTTCTTGCATCATGAGCGTGGCTTGTTGCAGCAATCCCGGCTTGTAACGTTTTCCACTGGTGAAACGTTCGATATAGGCTCGGACCGAGTCGTCGTTGATCTCGATCTGCAGCCGATCCGCCTCGCGACGAAACAGCTCGCCGAGGACCACGTCGTGTCGAACCGAGGTGCGGTTCCCGAAACGGACGCCGACGTGAAAGCTGTCCTGCATCGAATTGCCGAATCCGGGGACGACGGCATCGACGGCGGAGACCAGGAACTGCGTCACGAGCGAGCGTCGCCGTTCGAGTCGGTCGAGATCGCTTTCAGAGAGCGTCTCCTCACCGAGTGTCACCGGCGCTAACGGCGGGACCACGGCATTGCCGACAATTCCCATCGTGGTGCCAAACAGAACACCGGTAATCACGGCGGCGATGGGAGCATTCAGGTTCCATTCCCGGCCGCGAATCAGCTTGATCTTGGTCTGATCCGCGATCCGCGATTTCCAGCTCCGGGTGGCTCCTGTGACATCTCGGCTGCTGGCAACGCTCCAAAAGGCAAAAGCCACCGTACCCGTTCCACCGATAAGGACCGCATACGAAAGGCCCGCATTCTCCATTCGCAGACCCATTGCCACCACGGCCCCACCGACGGCTCCCCAGAGACCATATTCCATTGCCTGTCCACTGCCGGCCTTGATTGTCCAGGCCAGTCCGGCACCCAGCAGTGGCAGCAGAAAGACCGAGAGACGTTCGATCTGGCCGGGATTTTGTGCCAGTTGCATCAACGGGTCAAGGATGACAAACGACGCCATCGAAAGCCCGACGAGGACAACCATCATCACGCCGGTGTGCTTTCGGAAAAAACTGAATGGAGAAGCCATTGAGACCCTCGAATCAACTGCGGACGGAAGTCGCCTGCTAAGACCAGCCACTTGACAGAAGTACCGATCATCGTTTAACGATCGTCGAGACGCCTGTCGATGGCGAACCATTCTAGTTTCCATGAAAAATGCGTGACAAGTCCAGCAGCCCGGGCAAACGGTCGACCTGATCATGGCAAAGACAGTCAAGAACACCGGTGGCGGGACCGCGTCGACATCCGGCCGCGGACGTCAGTTGGTGATCGTTGAATCGCCGGCGAAGGCCAAGACGATCAACAAGTACCTTGGCCCCGATTTTCAGGTCGAGGCTTCTGTCGGCCATGTCCGTGACCTGCCCAAGCGGAATCCCAAGGGGGTTGATTCGCCGGTGCCGGGCATTGATCTCGACAACGACTTCCAGCCGAACTACGTGCCGATCGATGGCAAGAAGAAGACCATCCGGGAACTCAAGAAAGTCGCCAGGACCTGCGACGACATCTGGCTGGCCACCGACCTTGATCGTGAAGGAGAGGCGATCGCCTGGCATCTGGCCGAGGAACTCGAACTGCCCGTCGATCGGCTCAAGCGGGTGGTTTTCAACGCGGTGACCAAGCAGGCCATCGAACGCGCCTTCCAGAATCCTCGCGCGATCGACATGGACATGGTCAACGCGCAGCAGGCCCGCCGAATTCTCGACCGGATCGTCGGCTACCAGGTTTCGCCGTTGCTGTGGAAGAAGGTCGCCGGTGGACTCAGTGCCGGACGGGTTCAGAGCGTAACAGTCATGCTGGTCGTCGAGCGGGAACAACTGATCCGCGCGCATGTTCCCGACGAATCCTGGAGCATCGGCGTTTGCCTGGCCCGGGATCCCGCCGAGGCGGCGGGACTGGTTGATTCCTGGGCGGAGTTCATTGCCCAGCGCGACGAGAAGGGTAAGCCGCCCACACGAAAGCAGAGAAATGCCTGGCTCGACCAACACCGTGGACTGCGGACACAACTGGTCGAAGTTGGCGGGGCGCCTTTCCTGCTGGAGTGCTCGGGCGAGGATCCGCCGGATCTTACCGACGACGTTCGTGCTGCAGCCGAGGCGGCCGGCCTGGTCGATGTGGAGATCGTTTCCGTCGAGGACGAAGATGGCAAGGGACCGGCGCGTTACCGTCGCGAGGTCACCGGCCGGATCGATCCGGCGACCGTTTATCGCGTCAAGGAGATTTCGACACGTCCCAGCCCCGCCTCACCACGGCCTCCCTTCAAGACCAGCACGCTGCAGCGTGCCGCGGCGACCTACCTGGGATTTACCGCTGATCGCACGATGAGAGCCGCGCAGTCGCTCTACCAGGGAGTGGCACTTGGTGGCGGTGACCAGGTCGGCCTGATCACCTACATGCGAACCGACTCGACGCACCTGGCCGACGAGGCGATTCAGGCGGCACGAACTCTGATCGAATCCAACTACGGTGAGGCATTCCGGCCGGACACGCCACGGATCTACGAGACCAACCGTGACGATGCACAGGAAGCCCACGAGGCGATCCGGCCAACCGACGTCAAACGTACTCCCGACGATCTGCGATCCAGGCTCAATGACGACCAATGGAAACTCTACGATCTGATCTGGCGGAGATTTCTGGCCTGCCAGATGACCGATGCGCAATGGGAATCGACGACGGTGCTGATGGAACGGGCCGACCGGGAAACCGGCGCGGTGTTGAAGGCCAAGGGACGTGTCCAGGTCTTCGCCGGGTTCCAGGAGGTGGCTGGAGTTGCCGAGTCCGATGAACAGGTGTTGCCGGCGTTGACCGAGGACGAGCGGTTGGCCCCGTTCGACATCCTCCCGCGCCAGAAATTCTCGTCGCCTCCTGCAAGGTACAACGAGGCTTCGCTGATCAAGAAACTCGAGGAGGAAGGCATCGGCCGCCCCTCGACTTATGCCTCGATCCTCAAGGTCATCCAGGACCGGCGTTACGCCGAGAAGCGTGGCGGGGCGGCGCTGTTTCCGACCGATCTCGGGGAGGTCGTCACCGAGAAGCTCAAGCAGGGTTTCCCCCGCATCATGGACGTCGGTTACACGAAATGGATGGAGGGGCAGCTCGACGCGGTCGAGGGGGGAGACACCGACTGGGTCGAGTTCTTGCGGGAGTTCTACGGTCCGTTTCGCGAAAGCCTGGAATCGGCTCACGAGGCGATGACGCATGCGAAGGCCGAAACCGAACTGGCACCCGACGAATACCGTTGTCCCGACTGCGGCAAGCGGACCGAGTACCGCTTCGGGAAGAACGGGAAGTTCCTCAGTTGCACCGGCTTCAACGTCAAACCGATCCCCTCGGAGATTGATTGTCCCGAGTGTCAGGCGGTGCCGCTGGACGTCAATCGGGGGAAAACCGCCCGGGCCCGGCCGTTCCTGACATGTTCGGATTGTCAGCACAAGCTGACCTGGAGGAAGTTGACCGCCGAGCAGAAGGAAACCGTTGCCGAAATGGCGGCGAAGATTCCCGAACCGTGTCGTTACGCCGCGCCGATCGATTTCCGGGGACGGCCCATCGAGCCCGAGCGGACCAACGTGGCGTGCCCGAAGTGCGGGGAGGCGATGATCCGGCGAACCGGCCGATTTGGGCCGTTCCTGAGTTGCCCGGACTATCCCGCCTGTGACGGTGTCGCCAACCTCGACAGGAAGACCGGCGTCGTCAAGCTGCCCAAACCGCCACCGCTGGAAACCGACCTGTTGTGCTCCAAGTGCGATCAACCACTGAACCTCCGCAACGGCAAACGCGGTCCTTGGCTGGGTTGCTCGACGTTCCCCAAGTGCAAGGGGCGGCAGGGATGGGTGAAACTCGAGGAAGAAATTCGGGATCGCTGGGCGAAAGCGCTGACCGACTGGGAAGCCGAGAACCAGCCGTCACCCCTGTTGACCACTGACGGAGAACGGCTCGAGGAAGGTTTTCAGCCGGTGGTTCAGGACGACGACGACGACGACGACGACCAGGAAGACGGTGGCGTCGACGAACAGGCCCAAACCTAGTCGATCTCTGCTGGCGACCCCCACCGCCTTGTCAGTTCGACCTCGACGCCCAGTTGGTCGCAGACGCGGCCGACGATGAAATCGACCAGGTCGTCGATCGATTGTGGCGCGAGGTAGAATCCCGGCGCGGCCGGCAGCACCACGCCTCCGGCGGCGGCGACGGTCTGCATGTTCTTCAATTGCACCACGCCCAGCGGTGTTTCCCGCGGCACGACCACCAGCGGTCGCTGTTCCTTGAGATGCACGTCGGCGGCTCGTTGGATGAGGTTTCGCGAGAGCCCCGTGGCGATGGCGGCGAGCGTGCCCATCGAACAGGGGCAGATTGCCATCCCTGCTGTCGGGAAGGATCCACTGGCAATGCCGGCAGTGAAGTCCGCATGGTGATGGTAGACCAGTTCGCCGTTGGACTCACTGCCGCCGGTGATCACGGCAGGGTCAAAATGGTCCAGATCCACGACGAGTTCCAGTTCGTGTGCGAGCACCTGGGCGCCGGCGGGGCTGATTGCCAGATGGACTCGTCGTCCGGCTGTCAGCAGGACCTGCAGGAGCCGAAGACCGTAGGCGGCTCCGCTCGCTCCCGTGATTGCAACGACCAGGTCTGGCATCACCGTGTTCTCCCGGTCGGGAATTCCGACGCGTACTGCAGTCTAGTCGATCCGGCCGCCGCGCTCATCCCGTCGGGGTCCCGGCTTGCGGCCGACATAAACGGTGACAGTTCCCAGTGTCAGGGGATGGACGGTTACGTCGACCAACCCGACCTCGCGCATCAACTCGGCAAACGCCTCGCCCTGGAGAAACTCGGCGGAGGAGGCGGCCAGGTAGGAATAGGCGGCGTCGGGATCCGGGGAAAGCCAACGGCCGATCCTGGGCATCACGTGGTTGAAGTACAGTCCGAACAACTGCCTGACCACCGGCCAGCGAGGTGCCGAGGTTTCGAGAATGACGACGTGGCCGTCGGGACCACAGACCCGGGTCATCTCGGCCAACCCGTGGCGGGTTTCACCGACGTTGCGGATGCCGAATCCGGCCGAGACGACCTGGAAGCGATTGTCGGGACAGGGCAATCGAAGCGTGTCGGCGCCCACGTAGCGGATCGTCTCGTTGATCCCGGGAGACTTGTCCCTGGCATACATGAGCATCGTGTGCGTGAAATCCGTGCCGAGAACAATCGCGTTTTGTCCAAGACGCCGGGCCCACGCCAGCGCCAGATCTCCGGTGCCGCAGCAGACATCCAGCACCGGTTGATCGGGAATCAGCGGGACCGATTGTACGGTCCGCTTTCGCCAGTACCGGTCCAGGCCCAGTGTCAGTAACTGGTTCATCCGGTCGTATCGCGGGGCGATCGACGCGAACATCCGGCGGACTCGCAACTGTGATTTGTCGACGGGCATTGCCGCGGTCTCGCCTGCTCGTGGCACCGGTTGCCGTCCACCTGCCGGGTCAGGGTGTTTTTCACCGTCAGGTGGTTCCAACGGCGTACTTGTCCAGCCTACAGCAGGCTGCCGGTGACAGCGAGTCACCACCACCAGGCCCGGTCTTGGCCTTTTTGCCGACTTTCCATAGACTCCCGTCGCGATTGTTTCGAACGCTCTCGATGACCATCGCCCGACGGCCGACGGCCGACGGAAGGAGGAAAGGAGTCCTCCCCTTGCAGAACCAACACGCCGAGATGCCGCGCCAGTCGATGGTGAAGGGGTCGGTTGCGCAACTGGCGTGGCTGGCTGCGATTGCGGTGTCGGGCGGAGTTTTCGAGACCGTCGCCACCGCTTCGGTCCGAGAGACATTTGACGAACCCGAGCTTTCGTCGCGGGTTGATGTGTCGGCGTCGACGGCCCGCGTTGACGTTCATCGCCGCGAGGCGACCGGGGGGTTCGACGAGGCCGGATGTGAGCGGGTGGTCGTGAAGACGAGTCGGCTGGGAACGGTTGCCACCTGGCAGCAGGACATTGTGCCGGCACGGGTGATCGACGAATTGCAGGTCGCTCTGGTCACCAGGTGTTCGGTGACCGGCCTGCAATTGGCCGCCCGGGTCGTTTTTCCTCACCAGGTCGATCCCCGCAACGGCCGGACGCTGACCGATGTGATCAGGGGGCCGGCCGGAACGCGTCCGGGGCGATGGCAACAATTGGTTCTGGAGCGATTTCCCGCCCGGTTGCGGGAGCGGCTGGTGCTGCTGCGGGCCCGCCTGAAGTTGCCGACCCTCGACAGTCGCGATGCCTATATCGACCGTGTGATCCTGCGGATCGAGCCGCCGCCCGGGCGGACCGGCTGGCTGATCGATGATCTCCGTGTCCGGCCGGTTGTCGCTCCTCGAAGCAACCTGCTGGCGAGTGTCGCGGCCCGGGAGCCTGAAGATCGCGAGACCTCACCGGTGACGATGCGACTCGACCGGATGATCGTCGAGGATTATCCATTCTTTCCACGGATCATTCCCTATCACGGCGAATCGCCGGAGGTGCTCAAGGCGGCCGGGGCCAACCTGGTGTTGATTTCCGACCATCGCCAGCTCGGCCTGGTACAGCGTTTGCGCGATGCCGGAGTCTGGGTGATGGCCGAGCCACCTCGGCCGACCACCGCTGACGGGGCCCTCGCCGATGCCCGGACCGCCACGCTGGTGCCGATCGACGAGCGTTCCGACGGCGTCCTCTGCTGGTACCTCGGATCGAAAATCCCGTCCCGGTCATCACGCGTAGAATTCACCGCTGGTGATCAGTCGGATTGGACCGATTTGACCCGTTGGGTTGGGCAGGTGCGGTCGGCCGATCGTCGCAGGCAACGGCCGATCCTGGCCGATGTCGTTGGCTTCGAGCATGTCGTTTCGCGGCAACGACTGTTGCCGTCCGTCAGCCGTGATGTGATCCAGACGGGATTTCCGCTGAGGCTCTACCAGCGATGGCTCGAAGACCGCCGCCGCCGGATGCGGCCGGGAGCCCTGGCCTGGACCTGGATCCGTACTGACACCGAGCCACTGTTGATCGAACCCGAGCAGATCGAGTTGCAGGTGCGAGCGGCACTGGCGTCGGGTTACCGCGGTATCGGGTTCGCCAAATCTCGGTCTCTCGAGACCCGCGGTCCCGGGGCACGTGAACGGCAACTGATGCTTGGATTGATCAATCTCGAACTCGAACTCCTCGAACCGTGGCTGGCCACATCGACACGGATTGGCCAGTTACCGATCACGGTTGGGCGAGTCCTTCCAGCCGGCAGCCTTGCCGATCAACCCGAGAAAGCAACCTCGCGTTCGTTGGACACCGGCCGCCGCGCCCGCCGGCGTCGTCGGGTCGTGGTTGCCAACAACTCCCCGGGCTGGTCACGGCCACGGATCGATCGCCGGGTGCAGGCCGTGTTGTTTCGAACCGAGTACGGACGGTTGTTGATGACGTCCTGGATCGAAGAGAACGCCCAGTTTGTTCCGGGACAGATGGCGTTGACGGATGTGTCGGTGGTTGTTCCTGGAGGTGACGAGACATCGACGGCCTGGGAAGTGACAACAACGGGCCTGCACAGCGTGCCGATGCGGCGGGTGGCCGGAGGTGTGGAACTGCGGCTGAAATGGCTGGATCGCGCCGCCAGTATTATCCTGACGTCGGATCATCAACTCGTCGGGATGCTTCGCAAGAAAGTGACCTCGCTGGCACCGCGTGCCGCCCGCATGGCTCTGGAACTGGCCCAGGCCAAGCTCGGTCGAGTCCGGCAGGTCGATCGACGCCTCCGGCAACTCGGTCAACCGCAGCCCGACGCCGACCGGTTGCTCTCTCGCGCCTTCGATTGCCTGACCCAGGCTGCCGCGGCCTTTGATCGCAACGACCTCGATGGCTCCCGACGCTGGAGCGACAGCACGCTGCAAACGGTCCGGATTCTCCAGCGGGCTCACTGGGAACACACCGTCGGCAAGGCGACCTCACCGGTCGCCAGCACCTGGTCACGGTGTTTTCAGACCCTGCCGCAACACTGGATAATGCAGCAGACGCTTCTCGCGAACCAGGCAGGTGCCGAGCCCCGGCTCGTCGGTGGTGATTTCGAGGACATCCAGGAAATGATCCGGGCAGGCTGGACGAGTCGCCACGCCGAAGTCAGCGGAATGACGATGAAGGCCGAGGTGTACGACGGGGGTACCAATGGCGGGACGAGCGGCAGTTGCCTGAGGTTGGTCGCCCGTCCCGGACCGCGCGTCGCGGTACCTTCGACGTTGCCCTGGCGGACGGTGACCGTCCAGTCGCCGCGTGTCCCGGTCGAGGCTGGTGAACTGATTCGGATCAGCGGCCGCGTGCGACTGGTGTCTTCCGGCCCCGGCGGACTGGACGGTGGCGTGATCGAGGACAGCCTGGGAGGATCGGCCGCCGGGCTGCACTGTCGTCGTCCCGGTGGCTGGCGTCGATTTGAACTGGTCCGTCGAGCCCCACGCGCGACTGATGTTCGCTTGCAGGTGGCGATGGAGGGCGTTGGGGAATTGCGAGTCGATGACCTGCAGATTGAGGTGATTCCCGGCGGCTTGGCACCGTCCGGGCGATTGCCTAAAGTCGAACCCGACACGGTCTCGACCCGGGCGGCGCGATGATGCGATCGCCGGTGGGGCCTCCGACATGACCGGATGAGCACCGATGCCCGTCGCCACTCCCGAACAATACGCCGCCATGCTCGACGCGGCACAGCAAGCTGACTACGCCTTCCCGGCGATCAACGTCACCTCGCTGGTCACCATCAACGCGGCGCTGGCGGCATTCTCCGAAAAGCGGTCCGACGGCATCATCCAGGTGTCGCTGGGGGCCGGCAGCTTTGCCGCCGGTCTGAGTGTCGCCGACAGCGTGTTTGGGGCAATCGTGCTGGCCGAAGCGACGCATCGGCTCGCACAACGCCACGATGTTCTGGTGGCATTGCATACCGATCACTGCCAGCCCGGCAAAGTCGATTCGTTCCTTCGGCCCCTGATCGCCGAAACGGCCCGCCGACGAGAGGCCGGCCTCGGGAACCTCTTCCAGTCGCACATGCTTGACGCGTCCGAGTTGCCGCTGGCCGAGAACATGGCACTGTCGCGGGATCTGCTCGCCGAGTGTGCGGCCAACGAGATCATTCTCGAGGTCGAAGCAGGGGTGGTCGGTGGCGAGGAGGATGGGATCGACAATTCGGATCAGCCCGCCGAGAAGCTCTACACCAGTCCCGAGGACATGCTCTACGTTCACGAGCAACTCGACGGACTTGGTCGCTACCTGTTCGCGGCAACCTTCGGCAACGTTCACGGCCATTACAAACCCGGGGTCGTGCAACTCAGCCCCGACATCCTTCGCGACGGGCAGGCAGCGGTTGTCGATCGCCATGGCGAGGGCGCCCGCTTCGATCTCGTCTTCCACGGCGGGTCCGGAACGCCGGTCGAACAGATCCGCGAAACCCTGCAGTATGGCGTCGTCAAGATGAACATCGACACCGATACCCAGTATGCCTTCACCCGCCCCGTCGTCGATCACGTGATGAAGAACTACGATGGTGTGCTGAAGATCGACGGGGAGATCGGCAGCAAGAAGGCCTACGATCCCCGCGGCTATCTCAAGGCGGCCGAGACCGGTGTTGCCCAACGACTTGGCCAGGCCTGCGACGACCTGCTCTCGTCGGGCCAAACCATCACCGGCTAGTCGCGGGATCTTGCCAGTCGGGTGTGCAGTCGCCGGTCGCGTGGCATGTTGGCCAGGCGGACGACCAGCAGCTTTTTCAGGCCGGTTGCGGTCGTGAAGAACTGCTGGCCGAGAGAGTCGCCCGAGCTTGTCTCGGCAGCGGTGACCACGGTCATCTCGCCGACCGTCAAATCGACGGTGAATTTCAGCTCGAACAACGGCACGATTTCCTGCCGGGTCCGAAATCCCCATCCCGCCTCGGTCGCCGTGTGTCTGAGCCTCCGGGGACCGTGGTGAACCTCGGGCAGGCACTCGAGTCGCACCCAACCTTCACGCAGTCGACGCGCCGTGATCCTGAGGATGAAGCGGACATCGAAAAACTCCCGTGGCGTCTTGGCCTCTGCGATCTGGATCTTCGCTTCGGCCACCGGTTCGTCGTGCAGGATGACTTCGGTCTGACCGCCATCCCTCAGGTAAATCCTCCATCCCCTCAGATCCTTGCGGCGAGCAGGTCCAGAGACATCGGCACCACCGAGTTCAGGAGCTGTCAGACCCAGGAGTTCCTCCAGGGCCGGGGGAGGCGTGGATCCGATCTGACCGACCCGGATACCGTGCCGGGCCAGTGAGGCTCGCATCGCTGCCGGACGACGGCCAATCGTGTCGAGACGATTCCAGAGGTCCTCTCCCATCAAAGGGTCGTGGCCCGGCCGCTGGGCGAACACGAACTCCAGTTGCATCGCGTCGCGAGCCATCCCCAGTGGACGCACTCGAAGGCCCACCGCGTCCAGGACCTTGTCGGTCGAAGGCGAAAACACGTGACAGCCGACGGGTGCCAGGCCCCAGGCCGCGGCCAGGACAGGAAGCAAGGCGAGCCGGAGATCGGGCATCCAGGCGATTCGTCAAGACGTGTCGGGACCGGAAACCGAAAACGAACCATGAACCAGCATCGTCGGCCGGGCCCGTGACGGGGCGGGAGTTTAGGAGAGCCGTGGCGAGACTGTCAATCCGGCTCACTCGTCACACGTTGTCACATTCCCGGCGGCTCGCTATCATGCTCGCGGTTTGTCGCGGCTCGAACACCGCAGCAACACCGCAGCAACACCGCAGCAACACCGCAGCAACACCGCAGCAACACCGCAGCTGCCCAGGCGTCGGGGATCAACGATGCGGGTCGGGATCGGGCACGATACCCATCGGCTGGAGCCGGATCGGCCGTTGTGGATTGGAGGGATCGAGATACCTGCAGACTGTGGGGCGGTCGGCCACAGTGACGCGGATGTGCTGCTGCACGCGGTGACCGACGCACTGCTGGGAGCCGGTGGTCTCGGGGACATCGGTCGCTGGTTTCCCGACAGTGACCCTCGTTTCGCCGGAGCCGACAGCAGCCGGTTCGTCGTGACGGTTCGCGAGGAACTGGATCAACGAGGGTGGAAGGTCGTGAACCTGGACGTGATTGTGTTTGCCGAGGCGCCCAGGCTGGCGCCTTTTGAGAGAACGATCCGGGAACGGTTGGCCGAGTTGCTGCAGACCGAAATCGCGAGGATTAACTTCAAGGCGAAGACGGGTGAGGGCGTTGGTCCGATCGGTCGTGGCGAGGCGATATCGGCCACCGCGGCCGTCCTGATCGACACGGATTCACGGGTAGAGGCACCATGACACTGCGAGTCTACAACACGCTGACGCGGACGAAGGAGACTTTCGAGACGGTCGAACCGGGACGGGTGGGGATGTACCTCTGCGGCCCGACCGTCTACAAGCCCTCGCACATCGGCCACATGGTCGGCCCGGTGATTTTTGACACGATCAAGCGGTACCTGGTCTACAACGGCTACGAGGTCCAACTTGTCATCAACATCACGGATGTCGATGACAAGTTGATCAACCGCGCGGCGGAGAACGGTGTCACCGTGGCCGCCTTGGCGGAAGAAATGACCCGGGACTATTTCGACAATCTCGCCACGATCGGGGTCGACAGTGTCGATGATTTTCCGAAGGCCACCGATCACATCGATGAGATGCAGTCGATGATCGGCCGGCTGATCGAAGACGGGCACGCCTATCCTCTGGAAGGGGACGTCTACTTCGAGGTCTCGACCGATGATGACTACGGCAAACTCAGCCGCAGGACAGTCGAGGAGACGATGGCCGGGACACGTGTCGAGGCGAACCAGAGAAAACGGCATCCGGCCGACTTCGCTCTCTGGAAGAAGTCCCGCGACGGTGAACCTTCCTGGGAGAGTCCCTGGGGACCGGGCAGGCCGGGCTGGCACATCGAGTGTTCGGCGATGAGCATGAAGCTGCTGGGTGAGTCCTTCGACATCCACGGTGGTGGACTCGACCTCCTGTTCCCTCACCACGAGAACGAATTGGCCCAGTCAGAGTCGTGCAACGGGAAACCGTTTGCACGGTACTGGTTGCACAACGGCCTGATGCAATCTGGTACGGGCGGCCGCCAGATCGGTGGTGATCACGATCGCCACGGTGATCTCCGGGAACTGCCACCCCGGGACGAGCAATTGCAGCAGGAAACCAACAAGCTTGCCGGCTCGCAGGGGGCCGCGTCGGTCAAGGAGCTCTTCGCGGTCCATGATCCCGAGATCGTCCGCTTCTTTCTGCTCGGCACGCATTACCGCAGCCCGATCGACCTCAGCGACGAACGAATCGCCGAGACCGGTCGCAGTCTGCAGGGATTTTATCGCCTGTTCGAGGCCTTCGAGCGGATCACCGGGAGCTCGGTTTACGAGTTGAAGATTTCCACTTCACGAGAGACTTCCGTCGAGATCGACGAGGAACTCGCGTCGTTCCGTGACCGGTTCGTCGAGGCCATGGACGACGACTTCAACACCGCTGGTGCCGTCGGTGTGCTCTTCGAGTTGAGGACGGCCGTCAATGCCTTTGTCGACGACAGTGGTCTGGACGCGGCGGCGGCCCCCACCGGGGCGGAGGATCGCGAACGACTTGTGGCCGCGCTGACGCTGATTCGTGAACTGGGTGGGCTGCTGGGCGTTTTCCATCATCCCCACGCCGCCGCTGCCGACGGTGATGCCGACGGGCTCACCGAAGAGTTGATGCAACTGCTGATCGACTTGCGGGCCGAGGCCCGGGTGGAGAAGAACTTCTCGATGGCCGATACGATCCGTGATCGGCTGGCCGAAATCGACATCACGCTCGAAGATCGAACCGACAAGACACTCTGGCGACGCGGGTGATCAGCCCGCGTCGTCGCTCCTTGTTTCCTGACCACTGGATAGCGCAACGGATGGCCCGAATCCGACCAGGCGGTTCCGCAGGCAGCGACGTTGGCCGCGATCCCGGGCTGTGCGTGGGAGTCGACCCCGGACTGAACCGGACCGGGTATGCCGTGATATCGATCAAGGCAGGGAAACTCGTGCTGCACGAGGCCGGCGTGGTGCGATCGACCAACGGGTGTTCGCTTGCCGAGCGGGTCGCCGAGATCGGCCAGGGACTCGACGAGGTGTTGACCGAGTTTCGGCCGGACGTGCTCGCCATCGAGCAGGTGTTCTCGCTTGTTCGCAACCCGAAGTCCGCGTTGTTGATGGCGCACGCCCGGGGCGCGATTCTGATGACCGCGGTAAATCATACCGCGGAGGTGGTTCATTACACGCCGACGCAAATCAAGCGATTGCTGACCGGCAGTGGGCGTGCCGACAAGGACCAGATCGGCCGGGTCGTGCAGGCTGAACTGAAACTCGATGCTCCCCCCAGGCCACACGATGTTGCCGACGCATGCGCGGTGGCCATTTGCCACCTGCACAGCAACGGAGATCCCAGCAGGAGAATTTCCGCGTGAGAACTCGAATCACCGGGCGACTGATCACACTGGACGACACCGAGGCGTCGATTGACGTGGGCGCGTTCGAGTACGCCGTCTACGTGCCCCAGTTTGTCCAACGGCAATTGCAGACACGGATTGGCGAGGAGATCAGCCTGAGAACGATCGAGTATTTCGAGGGAAATCCACAGAAGGGGCGGCTGACTCCCAGGCTGATCGGCTTCACCAGCGATGCTGAACGCGAGTTCTTCGAACTGATCTGTTCGGTCGATGGCGTCGGCGTCAAGAAGACACTCAAGGCCATGGTCCGCCCGGTTCGTGATGTGGCCGAGGCAATCGTGGAGAAGGACGCGGAACGACTGACGATGTTACCCGGCATCGGACCCGCGGTTGCCGATCGGGTGATTGCCAAACTGCACCGCAAGATGACCCGGTTTGCACTGATGGTCGGCCAGGAACACGACGAATCCGCGTCCGGAGTTGACCGAAACCTCGTCAACGAGGCCCACGAGGCGTTGATCGGGCTGGGGCATTCCACGGCCGATTCCCGGGCGAAACTCGAAGCAATCTTCTCCTCCGGTGAGAAGTTCGAGTCGGTCGAAGACGTCCTCCGCGAAGTCTACCGGCAGCAGCGACACGACGGCGGCTGAGAACGCTTTGCTGGGGCCGCCCGGCGACGGCAACTGCCGGTTTTCTCGACGGCAGACTCCACCGCGTCGCAGCGGGGAAACCCCCGGTTGCTGGAAGCGGCAAGTTGAGAGAAATTGATTTTTCCCTCAAATCTTATCAAGTCCACCCAGTGGGACTGCCGATTCCACCGGTAGGACGAGCCGGGAAGGCGACCACAAGGAACGTGGTTACGGGGCAGGGAAGCCCCAGTCAACGTCATCGTCGCTCGTTGCGTCACGGAGGATTGAGACCATGCGACCACGGTTGAGGATCTACAACGGCGAGGATCAGCTGGCGACTCTGCCGGAACCGGCGGTAAACGTCCGTTTCGGGGAAATCACCGAGATCCTGGCCGACGCCAGCCGGACGGGACGGACCTGGTTGCAGGACTTCGCGGACGACGAAGTTCAGATTTCCTCGGATCTCTACGAGATCCTCTGCTCTTACCGTCACCTTCGACCCAGTGCCTGATGGATGAGGCAGTCCGCGGTCAGGCCCGGGCGATCTGGCAGGCGGGCGTCGATGCGGTGGATTCCGGCCACCTGATTCGCAGGGCGGTTTGCTGCGACGGGACGACGCTGGATGTCTGTGGCCACCGGTTTGTACTCGACGAACTGGAACGGTTGATCGTTGTCGGCAGCGGCAAGGCTGGCGCCGGCATGGCGGCGGCACTGGAGGATCTGTTGCCCCCGGATCTTGTGGCCGAGCGTCTCAGTGGTTGGATCAATGTGCCTTCGGATTGTGTCGCGGCGCTGTCCCGGATCACGTTGCACGCGGCACGACCGGCTGGGGTCAACGAGCCGACCGTCGAAGGGGTGATGGGGGCCCAGGCGATCCTGCGGCTGGTTGCCGAGGCGGGACCGACCGACCTGGTCCTGGTCCTGATTTCCGGCGGCGGCAGCGCGCTGCTCCCGGCACCGGCTGCCGGAATCTCACTTGTCGACAAACAGGTGGTGACGCGATTGCTGATGCACTCTGGAGCGACGATCAATGAACTGAATTGTGTCCGCAAGAGACTCAGCGCCGTCAAAGGCGGCAACCTGGCCCGCGCGGCCAGCGAGGCACGAGCGGTCCTGGGCCTGTTGATCTCCGATGTCATCGGTGACCCACTGGATGTCATCGCCTCCGGTCCCACGGTTGCCGACAGCGGCACCGATGCGAAGGCCCTGAAGATCCTCAAGAAGTTCATCACACGCATTGATGACGTACCCGAGGTGGTCTGGCGGTTTCTGGAAGCGCGAAGCGAAGACACCGAAGTGCATGACATGGCTTTACCCGACTCGGTCTCCAATCACGTCATCGGCAACAACCAGGTTGCCGTCGCCGCCGCCATCGCCCATGCCCAAGCACTTGGTTACCACGTCCACTCGCTTGGATCGGACAACCAGGGCGTGGCCCGTGAGGAGGGAGTTCGCCTGTGGGAATTGTGCCAGCTGATCCGATCCGGTGCGGGACCGGTTCCGGCGCCTGCCTGCGTGGTGTCCGGCGGCGAACCTGTCGTGCAATTGACCAGCAGCGACGAACCACGACGCGGCGGCCGTAACCAGGAACTGGTTCTCGCGGCTCTCGTCGCGGCCTGGGAGAGTGGTCTGGATCACCAGGTGATTCTCTCGGGTGGCACCGACGGTGAGGATGGCCCGACAGATGCAGCCGGTGCAGTGATCGACCAGGAACTGTGGCGATCGGTGAGGACCCGTGACCTGCCGCCCGACCCGTTCCTGGCCAGGAATGACTCCTACACGTACTTTGAGCGGGCCGGGGGATTGCTCAAGACCGGCCCGACGCATACCAATGTCATGGATCTGCGAGTGGCGCTGGTTACCGGTTGAGCGGATCCCGTGACGGGTCGGCGCTGCCACCGTTCGTTGGTTCTCCATCCCCCGGCGCAGACCACACGGTGTATCTCAGCACCAGGCCGCTCAGGATCAGGCCACCACCCAGCCAGGTCCACGCCGCCGCGGTTTCCCATCCCACCAACCAGACCCAGACCGGTGTCAGGACAGGTTCCAGCAGCGCGATCAGGGAGGCGTCCTGTGCGCGGGCGGACTTGAGCCCGCGGGCGAACAACAGGTAGGGGATCGACATCTGGAAGACACCGAAGGCTGCCAGCAGCAGCCATTGCTGGATCGACAGCACGGGAGGATGCAGGTACAGCCAGGGCAGCAGCACCAGGCAACTGGCGGACTGGTTGACCAGGATGAGAAAAACCGGTGACTCGTCACGCAATCGTCGCAGCGACACGATCACACCGGCAAAGGTGAGTCCGCTGGCGATGGCCAGCAGGTTGCCCCAGGCGGTCTGGTTTCCGCCGGAGCCGGTCACGATGCAGGCAATTCCGGCCACGGCCAATCCGACCGTGACCAGGCTTCCCCTGTGCCAGCTTTCTTTCAGGACCAGCAGTCCCAGCAGAAAGGTCCAGGGGATGGCCGTGTATTGCAGGAACACGGCGGCGGCGGCTGTGGTCATCGTCATCGCCGTCAGGAACAACACGTTCATTGCCGCGAAGGAACCGGCCATCGGAACCAGTCCTGGCCGAAACCTGATGTCGGATCGTCGAACCAGCGGCAACAGGCACGCCGCCGCGAAGAATGCCCGCAGGCACGCCAGCGTTGGTCCCGGGATGTCCCGGAGTGGCCCGGCCTTGACGAACAGCCCGGTGGTACTCCACATCACCGCCGCGACAACCAGCAACCAGTGGCCGCGCGACGCGAGGACAGGAAACGGGTTGTGGAAGCGATTGATCATTGGCGTGGTCGATCATGGTATAAGGTCGACACCGTGTTTGAAATGTTCGACCACACCGCCGATCTCGGCCTGCGGATCACCGCCGATGACCTGCCGGGGCTGTTCAGCGAGGCCGCTCGCGGCCTTTCGGCCGTGCTGTTGGACGCACCCGATCGCCTGGCCGTCGATCGGCAGTTGAGGTTCAGCGTCGAGGGGACCGCCGAGGATCACCTGCTGCTGGACCTGCTCAGCGAACTCCTGTTTCGTTTTGAAACCACGGGATTCGTTGGACGGGAGTTTTCTGTCGAGCGGACCAGCGAGGGACTGCGGGTCCAGGCCGCCGGCGAGCTGGTCGATCCGGCCCGGCACCGCTTCGCTCACGAGGTCAAGGCGGTCACCTATCACGGTCTCCGTGTCGATGAACATCCCCACGGGTGGTCGGCGGAGTTGATTGTCGATATCTAGGCACCCATGGCGTCAACGGAGACCATGATGGGCAACTCCACGTTTTCCGGGCCGATCGAGCGAGTCGACGAGTTCTGCTGGCGGATCCCCAGATCCTACAAGCCCACGATGCGCGTTGACGGCCTGATTTTTGCCAGCGAGGAGTTGATGGCACACATCCGCGGTGACCAGGCTCCCGAGCAGGTCGCCAACGTGGCGACGTTGCCGGGAATTCAGCAGGCGAGCCTGGCGATGCCGGACATCCACTGGGGTTATGGGTTTTCGATCGGAGGCGTGTGCGCGACCGATCCCGACCAGGGAGGTGTGATCTCGCCGGGCGGAGTCGGTTACGACATCAACTGTGGTGTGAGACTGATCCGCACCAGGATCAGCGAGGAGGACCTGGCGGGACGATTGACCGACCTGGTCGAGGAGTTGTACGCCTCGATTCCCGCCGGCGTTGGCCGCGGTGGACCGTACCGGTTTTCAGCCGACGAGCTGCGAACGCTGATGGCCGAGGGACCCCGTGCTCTGGTGGATCGCGGTCTGGCGACGGTCGAGGACGTTGAGATGACCGAGGCGGGTGGTCGCTTGGAAGGGGCTGATCCCGATCGCGTCAGCCAGCGGGCCCTCGCTCGCGGTGCCAACCAGTGTGGCACGCTCGGGGCGGGCAACCACTTCCTGGAAGTCCAGGTGGTTGACGACATAGTCGATGAATTCGCCGCCGCCGCCATGGGACTGCAGCGGGGCCAGGTCTGCGTCATGATTCACTCGGGATCCCGTGGCCTGGGATACCAGGTCTGTGACGACGCGCTGCGGGACCTGAGAGGAGTCCCCGAAAAGTACGGGATCGAGCTTCCCGATCGTCAACTTGCCTGTGCCCCGGTGCTCAGCCCCGAGGGCCAAGCCTACGTGGGCGCGATGCGGGCGGCGGCCAACTACGCCTGGTGCAATCGACAGCTGCTGATGTGGCAGGCCCGCGAGGCGTTTGCTCGTGTCCTGGGAACCGGTTGGCAGGATCTCGGGATGGAACTCGTCTACGACGTTGCACACAACATCGCGAAGTGCGAAGAGCATCTGATTGCCGGAAAACCACGACAGGTCTGGGTTCATCGCAAGGGAGCGACCCGTGCCTTCCCCTCCGGCCACGCCGAGATTCCCGAGAAGTACCGGCATGTCGGCCAACCGGTCCTGATTCCCGGTGACATGGGACGGGCCAGTTGGGTACTGGTGGGGCAACCCGGCAGCATGCAGCGTTCCTTCGGGACCACCTGTCATGGCGCCGGCCGCCGGATGAGCCGGACGCGGGCGGTCAAGCATGCCGCGGGACGGCGGATTGATCGCGAGCTGCTGCGACGCGGTGTCGTGGTCCGGGCACACAGTCGACGCGGACTTGCCGAGGAACAACCCGACGCGTACAAGGACGTCGACCAGGTCGTCGATGTGGTCGCTGCCGCCGGATTGTCCGGGAAGGTCGCACGGATGAGACCGGTGGGCGTGATCAAGGGCTAGGGCCCGGTTATGCTCTGGTCGTTGGAGAGAGTCGCAGCAAGGGGAGGCGTGATGGATCTGGCATCGATTATCGCCGTCGGTGCCGGCCTGGTGGTCGGGGCCGTTCTGGCGTGGATCGTCGCTGGTCTGCGTTGGAAACGGGCGCTGACGGTCCACGATGCCGAGCGGAAACACCAGTCGCAGGCAATCGTCGATGTCGGGGACCGGCTGAAAATCGCCGAGGCCGAACGGGATGCGGCGGTTGGCGAGATGCAACAGTCCGGGGAGACACTGCGGCAGTCACAGCAGACCTGGATCCGGGAACAGGCTGTTGCGGCGGAGTTGTTGACGACGACTGAAGGAAGAATCGACCGGCTGTCGGCTGAGATCGGACAACTTCGCGAGCAACTCGGCCTGACGCAGCGAGACCTCGCCACGCAGAGAAAGACCGGCGGTGATCTGGAGAAACACGTTGAGTCGCTGGGAGAAGAAGCCAGGAGGGCACGGGCCGTGCTCGACGCCCGACAGCATGAGCTGGTTCAATTGCAGCAGGAAGGCGACACGCTGCGTGACCAGTTGGGGCGCACGGCGGCCGAGCGACGGACGACCAGGCGAGGGCGTCGCTGGCGGATCGACACGTTCTTTGATGGCTAGGCCCGGGTGACCTCGATGGCCTCGCCAAGATCGAGCGTGCCCTCGTAGAGAGCACGGCCGACAATCACTCCGATCAGGCCGGGACATTCGTCGGCCAGCTCGGTCAGCATCCGGACATCGTCGATACTCGTCACGCCGCCGGAGGCAATCACCGGCAGACCGAGATCGGCGATACGGCGAAGATCGTCGAGTGTTGCCGGATCGATTCCGGCAAGCATGCCGTCCTGGGCGATGTTGGTGTAGATGACCGCGGCCAGTGGCAGGTCGGCATACCCGGTGGCAAGGTCGAGTGCGGGAGTTTTTGACACGTCCCGCCAGCCCTCGGTTGCCACCATCGAGTCGCGGGCGTCGAGCCCGAGGCAGACGCGTTGCGGAAAGTCCCCGGCCATCGCCCGGAACCACTCGGGATCCTTCAATGCTCCGGTCCCCACGATCACGCGGTCGATCCCGATGTCCTCGATGAGACCGCGGACGGCCGCCTGGGAACGAATTCCGCCTCCCAACTGGCACGGCACGTCGACGGCGGCGACGATCTCGCTGACGATCTCCGCATTGGCCGGGATCCCGTCGCGGGCACCGTCGAGGTCGACCAGGTGCAACCGGGTGCCTCCCAGGCCAATCCAGCGGTGCGCCATTGCGACCGGGTCATCACCGAAAATTGTCTCGCGGTCGTAATCTCCCTGCCGCAACCGCACGCAGCGTCCGCCCCTGAGGTCGATGGCGGGGATGATCTCCAGCGACTGTTTCACCAGGCTCTCCTTGGACGGGGCACTTATTCCAGGAACCCGCTTCGAACCGCCGAGGCGAGATTGACGCGATCGTTGAGTGGACTGTCGATCGCCAGGATCTCGCGTTGTCGATCCGTCAGCGCGGCTTGGGTTTCCGGCCGCAGCAGCCGTTTCTGGTCTTGCTGCTGAGGTTTGTCGTAGCGGGCGTAGAAGATGTGCAACGCACGGCGTGGGCGGTTCGTGAGATTGGGCAGGCCACCGTGCCAGAGATGGGCGTTGGTCACCAGGACGGTCCCGGCCTCTCCGGTCAGCAACTGCTGGTTGGGGTGCACCGCCTCGGGATCGTCGAGTGCATCGGCGGGCAGTTGGCCGCTGGTGTGTGTGCCGGGGATGTAACGAATCGCCCCGTTGTCGGCAGTGAAGTCGTCGAGCATCCAGATGGTATTACAGACCCAGAAACCATCGTCGTCGGGCAGGGCTGCCATGTCGGCGTGCAGCGGTTGAATCCGAAGGCAGTTGGCATTGATGCTGCGGGCGTTGAGACTGCTGAGCTTGATGCGGGGGCCGAGCACGTGGTGAATGTAGCCCAGCAGATCCTCCCGGACCATCAGGTCGCGGAACAACGCGTCCTTGTCTGCCAGGTTGGCCAGTCGCCGGCAGCCGTCTTCGGGTTTGAATTCGCTGCCAGCGTTTTTTCCTTCCCGTTCGAAGAGTTCCTCGATCCGGTCGGTGATCCGCTGCCTCGTTTGCGGATCACAGAAACCCGGCAGTGCGACGCAGCCGACCTCGTCGAGTTGCCGGAAGTGTTCGGGAGAGGGCATGACGTGGTGCCTAGAGGTCCGCGAAATTCGAGAGCAGTTGCAGACCGATTCGCTGGCTCTTCTCCGGGTGAAACTGTGTCGCGAACATCCGGCCGTGGCCGATCATCGAGGCGAACGGCAGGCCGTAGTCGGTGCGACCGACGACCCAGTCATCGTCGGTCGGGGCCACGTAGTAGCTGTGGACGAAATAGAAGCTGGCCCCGGACGGGATGTCGGTCAACAGCGGGCAGGTGGGACCGACCGGGTCGAGCGTGTTCCATCCCATGTGAGGGATTTTCAGATCGGCCGGAAAATCCTTCTCCGCGTCGAAACGCACAACCTCGCCGGGCACGATCCCCAGCCCGTCCCATTCCCCATCCTCGTGGCTGCGATCGAACAGCAGTTGCAGGCCCAGGCAGATGCCGAGGAAGGGCCGATCCGCGGCCACGTGTTCGCGGATCGGATCGACGAGTCCCTGGCGGGTGAGTTCGGCGATGGCGTCGCGGAAGGCGCCGACACCGGGCAGCACGAGGCTGCCTGCGGTCGCGATCTGCTCGGGCTGTGAACAGATTTCAGCCTCGTGCCCCAGCCGCTCGAAAGCCTTCTGCACGCTGCGGAGGTTGCCCATGCCGTAATCGACGATCGTGATCATACCGCCGTCGATTGTAGCGGACGGCCGGGAGGCCCGGGAGTCGGTCCACGCGGGCTGAGTAGAACAGCGGGTCGAGCGTTTACCTGTTGCGGCCACGCCAGTTGGATTCGTGTCGTTGTCCGCGACCGGCCTCTTCGCCGACGGGGTGGGTTCCCGGTCCACACCGCCAGCGGCCCTGGAATCGATCGATGGTTTCACCGGCGAAGTAGTGCAATTGATCGGCGGCTCGCCAGGTGTCCTCCTGGCTCGGCAGCGGGTCGGGGATCCCCATCAACCGTCGCAGGGCCCGGGTCAGAGTCAGAAGCGGAACGAAGGCGATTCCGCCACAGGCGAGCAGGACGAGGAAGAACGGGCCCCAGCCGAAAATCGATTCGGCGCGAGGCCAGATGTGGTTCCAGCCGCACAGCAGGTACAGCGTTCCCGCCGCCAGGAACGGGCCATAGGGCAACTCCCTCTGCCGCCGCAGGAACCAGCCGGCCAGGCCGAAGACGACAGCCAAGAGCGGGGCAACAAAGAAGACGACCAGTACGGGTTGCCAGCCGATGAAGCTGCCGATTGCCGCCATCAAGGTGACGTCGCCGAATCCCATGGCCTCCTGCTTGAGTACCCAATGGCCGACAAGACGTACCAGCCAGATAACGCCTCCTCCGGTGATCAGCCCGGCGACACTGACGGCCAGTCCGTGCAGGTGTGGCGACGCCACCGGCCAGGCGGGGGTCGCCGGGGCGTGGCGGATCGCGTTGACCCAGCCGGGCAGGCTGTCGAAGGCTCCCAGGAAGCCGTCGATCAACGACCGCACGCTGCCGGGATCCTGGACCCAGAGCGGGACGATGTGGACGCAGCCCATCGTCCCGCCGGCCAGGCCCAATAGCATCGCCGGCGCCGTTACGCTGTCGGGGATCATCTTCAGGTCGTAGTCGATCAGCGAGGCGACCAGCAGCGCTTCGACCAGGACCAGGTGGTAGAGGTACCGCCAGTGAAGGATTGCCGGCGGGGAAAACCATGCCGACGTCGGGGTGCCCCGCGGTCCGAACTCGTGGAAGAGTTGGCTGGCACGTTCGAGCGTAACCCCCCCGGTCGAGGCGAGATCACCCACCTCGACCATGTACAGCACGACCAGCAGCAGGCCGTTGAAGAACTCGACGAGCGGGTAGCGGATCGAGATGTTTCCCCGGCAGTCGCGGCAGCGGCCGCCGAGTCGGATCCAGCCGAAAATCGGAACGTTGTCAAAGAGTCGAATGGAATGCAGGCAACGGGGGCAGTGGGATGGCGGGTGCCAGAGCCCTTTCCAGCCATCCAGGGGCGAGTCGTGCTCCGGCAGGCGGTGGATGCAGACGTTCAGGAAACTGCCGATGACCGTGCCGACGATAAAGATCGACGGCAGCACAAACCAGGTTGGCAGACCGAACAGGATCACGATCAGTTCTCCTTCCGGCCGTCGCCGGTCGCCGGATCCTTTTCGTGGGAGCGGCCGTCTGCCAGAGCGGACACGATCCGTTCAACCACGTCGTTGATCGTGAGTTGACCGGTTTCGATCATCAACGTTGCACAGTTGCGGTAAACCGCCTCGCGCTCGGCCAGGACGGCGGAGATTTCTTCCAGGACGCTGCCGTCGGTCAGCGCCGGTCGTCTGGCGTCGGTCGTGGCGTCGGTGGCGATTCTGGATTGAAGTTCCTCGGCCGACGCGGTCAACCAGACAACCGGACTGTCGGAGCGGGCCCAGTCGGCCCGGGTGTCGGCATCCAGCACGGCTCCCCCTCCCGCGGCGATGACCAGGTTGTCTCGACCACACAGTTGGACCATCACCGTTCGCTCGCGAACACGAAACCCCGCCTCGCCTTCTTCTGCGAAAATCCCGGCGATCGTCTGCCCGGCCCGGCTCTCGATTTCCACATCGGCGTCGACGAAGTCGAGTCCCAGTCTCGGGGCCAATGCACGGCCGACGACGCTCTTGCCGCTGCCTCGGTAGCCGATCAGGATGACTCGCATCGCGGCATGATCACTTGGACTGGTGGGGAAAAATAACGTTCAGCGGACCGCGGAGATGCCGTGCCGAAGGGCCTCGCGCATCACGCCCAGGGGAGCCGGGCGGTTGGTGAACTGATCGTATTGCCGCGCCGCCTGGCGGACGAACATCTCGACTCCGCTGACGGTCGGACACCCGCGTTGCCTGGCCTGTTTCAGCAACAGGGTGTTCTCGGGATTGTAGACGGTGTCGAAGACCAGCGTGCCCTCGTCGAGCCACTGGGGTTGAAACGGCGTTTCATTGATCTCGGGGTGCATGCCGACGGGCGTGCAGTTGATCAGGACATCGGTGAACTGCGTGCCACGATTCTCCCAGCCGATTTCCTGGCAACCCAGTTCGGTGGCCAGTTCATTTGCCCGCGAGCGTGTTCGCCCACTGACGGTCACCGCGGCCTCTTCGTCGATCAGTCCCCCGGCGATTGCCCGCGCGGCGCCGCCGGCGCCCAGCACCAGGCACTTGCGTCCTTTCAATGATCCCGACGCCCGGTCGCTTCCCAGTGTTGTCTGCAAGGCGTCAATGGCCGCCGGCAGGTCGGTGTTCGACGCCGACCAGTCACTGCCGGCAGTGCGGCACAGCGTGTTGGCGGCACCCAACCGCTCGACGGAAGCATCCCGGTTCGTGGCGAACTCCAACACGGCCTCCTTATGGGGAATCGTCACGCTGTAGCCGTCGATTTCGAGCCACTCGAATGCGTCAAGTGTCTGCTGCAACCTGTCGGCGGGAACCCGCAAGGGGAGGTAGACCGCGTCGAGGCCGTCGGCGTCGAAGGCGGCGTTGTGGATCAGCGGGCTGTGACTGTGACCGACGGGGTCACCGAGAACGCCGAAGACACGCGTCTGGCTACCGATGCGGTCATAACGGAAGACCTTTGCCATCTCCTCGTAGGATAACTGCCCCGGAGCCAGGGCCCGTTCGCTGGAAAACGTGGCGTAGGTGAATGGGGCGCCGTACTTACCGCACAACAGCCGGCTGGCAAGTCCCAGCTCTCCCATGCAGAACCCGACCGTCGGCACCTCTGACCCGGCGACCAGTTTCAGCAGCCGCACGGAATCTTCGGGACGATTGGCCATCGTGACCAGCTTGACGATGTCGGGATCGAGATCGCACATCCGCTTGTGGATCTCTTCAAGATCATCGGGCGTTTCGTCGAAGTTGTGGTGGCTGATGATCCTGCGTGTTTCACCGTACCGCGGGATCGCCTTGGCGATGTCGTCCTCGAGATCGACATAGTCAGCCTGGCAGACGATTGCCGACCGTAGCACGGTTTGGCGTTGGTCTTCGGATCCGGACCAGCGGCCCTTGTCGCTGCGGCGGCGACAGGTCAGCACCACCGGTGTCGGTTTCTCGGCCAGCAACCGGTTGAGGTCGGGAACCCGGGAAAGCCAGTCGAGACGCAACTCGACGAGTTCCGCTCCTTGGTCGGCCAGAGCACGATGCTCGGCCACCACCATCTTGTGGCGCGTTCGGCCGATACTGACACAGATCATCGTCTATCCGAATTATCCAAGTCGTCCAAACTGCCGATCGAGTTCGGCCCGGCTGAGCACCAGTGCCGTCGGACGTCCATGTGGGCAGTGATGGGCGTCGTCGATCAGGTGTCGCTGTTCCAGTAGGCTGGCAATTTCCTCGGATGCCAACCGATGTCCTGCCTTGATGGCAGCCTTGCAGGCCATCATCTGCAGCAGGGAATCCAGTATATCGCGCCGGCCCGGCGCCTTCTCGGGTTGCTCGAGGCGATCGGAGAGATCTTGCAGTAATTCGGAGAAATTCAGGCCCCGCAGCCGCGAGGGATAGGAATTGACCACCACCGTGTTGTGCCCGAACGACTCGATGCCGAAACCCAGTTTGGCGAGCAGATCGGCGTGTTCGGTTACCAGGGCCGCCTCCCGCGAGGACAACTCCACGGTTTCCGGGACAAGCAGCTTCTGCTGTTCGATCTCTCCATCGAGCATTCGTTGCTTGAATTGCTCGTAGAGAATCCGTTCGTGCAACGCGTGCTGGTCGACCACCGTCATTCCCTCGGGTGTTTCCAGGACCAGGTAGCAGTCGTGGATCTGCAAGGCCCGGACACCCTCGTCGGTCGTCGTCTCCGGGCTGGTCGATTCTGCGGTCGAGGAAACCGGCGAGGAGCCGCCAGGACTCGAGGACGGCCCGTTGACGGAAACCGTCGTGTTCCCTGCCGACGGGAATCCGGGGCCGCTGGAACCCGACACTGCGGGGGAAGAAACGTGGGGTGAAAACGGTCGATGTGGGCCGCGCGAGGAATCGATCGAGAGGTGGCGTTGATGGGGATCGGCCGGACCGCGGGCGTGGTGGGACACCGGGCCGGAGGGATCGACACGCAGAGACGTCTCGAGCGGAAGCCCGAGAAACGTGGTGCGGATTACCGAGAGCAGTTGTCGGTAAAGCTGCTGGCTGTCCTGGAACCGCACCTCGGACTTGGTCGGATGAACGTTGACATCGACCAGCGCGGGGTCGATTTCCAGGAACAGGAACGCGATCGGTTGTCGGCCCACCATGACCAGTCCCCGGTAGGCTTCGGTCAGGGCGTGACTGAGCGAGCGATCCGAGATCGGTCGGCCGTTGAGAAACAGGTACTGGCCTTTGCGGGTGGATTTCGTCTGACTGGGATGGCCGACATAACCCCACAGGCGGCAGTCGGCCGTTTCGCTTTCGACCCAGATCAGCCCCTCGGACAACTCGCGGCCGTAGAACAACTCGAGTCGTTCCGAGAGCCGCTCGGTGGGAGGAAGGTCGAAGACGTCCTTGCCGTTGTGAACCAGTCGCATGTGCAGTCGGGGGTGCGACAGCGCGACACGGGTGAATTGCTCGGCGATGTGGCCGAATTCGGTGGCTGGTCGCTTGAGGAACTTGCGACGGACCGGCGTGTTGGTGAACAGATTGGTGATGTCGAAACTCGAACCCACGGCGCAGCCACACGGTTGTGGCGTTCCCACGGCGCCGCAATCGACGACCAGTTCCATTCCCGTGACGCTGTCGGCCGTTCGGCTGCGGACGTGAAATCGGCTGACCTCGGCGATCGAGGCCAGTGCTTCGCCGCGGAAACCGAGCGTGTGGACTCCGAACAGATCCTCGGCGGTGCGGATCTTGCTCGTGGCGTGCGCGGTGATCGACAACAGCAGATCCTCGGGGTGAATTCCCTCACCGTCATCGACAATCCGGATCCGCTCGCTGCCGCCGGCCTCGATTTCGACATCGATCCGGTTGGCCAGCGCGTCGACACTGTTTTCGAGCAGTTCCTTGACCACGCTGGCCGGACGCTCGATCACTTCGCCGGCGGCGATCTTGTTGACGATCGATGCGCCTAGCTGCTGGATGCGGGGCATCGGTTCGGCTCCGTCCTGGTTCGCCCGCGCCATTCGGGGCGGCGTTTCTCCTGTCATACCCACCGCCGTCGCGATTCGCAACGCTGGGTTTTCCGCTGCCGGTGGCCACGGTAAAGCCCGACACGGTTTGCCGCACGGACGGCCCTGGACTACAGTACGCCCGCGTGGCCACCCCGCAGGCCAACAGCCCAGGACAAACTGATGCTCGGCCAGATTCCTCCAACCAGTTTCGACCTCCGCTTCAGTGTGGCCGGGATCCCGGTCCGGGTGCACCCGGTGTTCTGGGCGACGGCGGCGTTTCTGGCATGGGACGGCAGTGATCCACCGGCGACGTTCCTGGGAGTTCTCTGTGTTTTCCTGAGCATTCTTGTCCACGAACTCGGCCATGCCGGCATGACACGATGTTTCGGCTGGGATTCGGAGATCGTGCTCGGTTTTTTCGGCGGCTATGCCACGACGGTCCGTGAATCGACCGCCCGCAACATCGCCGTACTGATCGCGGGTCCAGGCGCCGGCCTGCTGCTGGCGGTGGGCACGTTCGTTGTGCTGCGGCAGGTCGAGGGCCTGTCACCCAGGACAGTCGACGCGTTGAGATTTCTGCTGTTCATCAACCTGATCTGGTCACTGGTCAACCTGTTGCCGGTCCTGCCACTGGATGGCGGGCAGTTGCTTCGCGAGATTCTCGTCTGGGCAAATCGTCAACGGGGACAGCAGCGGGCGGTTGTACTCTCGACGATTGTGGCCGGGGTCATCGCCGTTTCCGGCTACCTGTTCGGACGACGCGTCGGACTCGACGGGACCTTCCTGGCGATCCTGTTTGGCCTGTTGGCCTACCAGAACTACGCGACCTGGCAGGCGCTGCGGGGCGGGGGACGACCGCCGACGAACATGGATGTGCCACCGCCACCCGGTCGCCGGTTTTGAGCAACTCTGTCTAGAATCCCAGGCCGATGCCGGCCAATTCGCTGGTGGCAACGGTACCGTCGGTGATGTTGAACATCCCGGGGAACTGCTTGGCCCAGGCGCGATTCGGCCCCGGGCAGTATTGCCGTCCGTTGCCTTCGATCGCCTGGACACCCGGCACGCGCGCGGCGAGGCTGGCCGAATGCAGGAAGGAGAGGCCCGGGCAGGTGAGATCCTGGACGCACAGGAACATGTCGAATTTCTGGGCCGCGGCGGCCAGCAGCAGCGAATCGGTCTGTCCCTTGCAGGCCTTCAACGCCACGCCGCTGTAGCCCTGCTCGCGGCACAGCAGCAACGAGTCGTAGTCAACCAGTGCCTCGTCGATCACCACCGGTTTGATCGCCGCGGCCTCGTGCATCTTCACGTCGGGATGAGCCTTGAGGTCGCGACTGGTCGGCTGCTCGATGTACTGGATCCGCTCGTAGGCCGACCCGGATCCCTCGCGGACCTTCGCCAGGAACGCCAGCACGTACTCGACGTTTTCGCACTTCTCGTTGAAGTCGGTCGAGTAAAACCACTCGTTGCAGCCCCGGTCCGCCTGGGCCTGGGCCGCGACCGCTTCGATGGCCAGCACCCGGGCGACGTCCCAGTCGAGATCGTCGCCGTTGAGCTTGATCTTGAGGTGAGTCAGCCCGTCAGCGGCGATCCACTCGGGCAACGTCTCGGGCAGCCCGTCATCGATGCGTGTCTCGATGTCGGCGTCGGTCAGTGGGTCGAGTGCCCCAACGAGATGGTACAACGGCAGGGTCGGCTTGGGCTCACGCAGCGTGTAGGCGTCGAGGTACTCTCCGGCAAATTGCTCGTCGAGGTACTCCGCCAGGTCGCACGCCATGTACTCGGCCGAGAGCGCGTTGAACGAGTTGACCTGGTTGGCGCGTCCGAAGGCATCGTGGACGGCGGCATCGATCGGGCTGGCGGCTACCAGTTGAGCCAGTTCGGGGATCGGCTCGTCGAGGCCCATCTGCGAGGCCACGGCGCGACCCAGGTGATGGTATTCGGCGGACAACTGGAACATGATGTCCATCGGATGGCCGAACTCGGGATACGAATCGACCAGGGCAGCAACCCGTTCGGCGAATTCCTGCATGGCCGCTTCGGCCTGGTCAGGTGAGACCGTCGCTGACGGCCACGCCCAGATATTGCCCAGCGGCATGCTCCCGTAACCGGCCGCATGAACGCCCCGGCCGTTTTCAACGCCGATCTCAACGTTGATCAACGTTGAGTTCTCGGTGATCCTTCCGCCGAATTTCAACGGCGTGCGAAACGCGACGGCCTCGAACGTGCAGGCGACGTCGACAATCCGAATGTCGGTGGATTTGGTCATGGATCTCCGAGAGGGCGACGCAGGAAAGCGGGTGGGTCAATCAAGAGACGATGGCCCGATCCTACCGCTGCATCTCGTGTCGTTCAACATCTCCGGGGAGTTCTTCTTGATGAAACCCGGGTCGCAGGCGGGCCAATCGGCCTCGCAGAAGTGTTGTCGTCAGCGTTCCTGGGATTGGTAGACCGCCTCGGCCGCCGACTGCAGGTTCTCGCGGCAACTGTCGTTGGTGGCGGCCGAGGTGAGAACCGTGCAGATCGGCCGGCCGGCGGGAATCGTCGTGCCTTCGTGGGGGACGTCGGCGAGGTACCAGGGGGAAGCGGCCGTCACGGGTTCCGGGGACGAGAGTGGCAGGTCCCGGATCTCGAGGTCTGCGGGAGCAAACAGAACCGCCTTGCCGTGACAGGCAAGGCCGTCGCTTCTCGCCATGCGACTCGTCTCGGAGCGGGCGCGAGTTGTCGAGAAGACTGCCAGATGTTCGGCGATCATCGATTCGCCACTGGCCGATTCCAGGACCTCGGCCGAGGCGGTGTAGCGTGGATTGATCTCGACTGGCCAGGCCCCGTGATCGTTGATCACCATGTCGATGCCGAACAGTCCTCTCAACCCGGCAGCAGACACCAGGACTTCGGCCAGCCGACGGACCCGGTCGTCGATGGGCTGGGGCAGGGCCAGGGGGCCGATCGAACCGCACCACGCCCAGCGGGTCGCAGACAACCACGGTTGGCCCACCAGCTGGATCGTTGTTCCCAGCAGGCGTGCCGATCGACCGTCCCCCACGCACAATGCGGCGGCCGCCCGGCCGTGGATCTTCTGTTGAAACACCAGCCCGCCGCGGTCGCGATCCGGCAGCGATTCCGGAGAAAATTCCGGGGACCAGTCGACCACTCCCGAACCACCACCGCTGCGTGTTGAGCGGAGGATCCAGTTCCCATCTCGAGGTGGTGGATCGGTGCCGGGCCTGAGTGTCGGGCAGGGCAGGTCGTGGGCCTGACAGAGTCGAGCGACCCACCAGGGATCACGGATCAATGTCAGCACGTCGGAGGGGTTGCCCCAGAGAGGGCCGTTGGCTGCCAGGGCGTCGATGATCTCGGGATGATTTTCCAGGGCGCCGGTGTAGACCCGCGGGCAAGGCCCCGGCAGGCCCTCGGCCAGCTGCCCGACCGCGGCGGGAAGCCCGCGGGGGTAATCACCGACGGTGATGACCCGCGTCAGCGAGGCCAGGTCCCGGTCGCCGAACAGATCGGCACACAGTGGTCGCCAGCCGGCCCGGATCGCCGACCACGCTGCCGCCCGTGTGCTGGCGCCGACGAGAATCAGTGGAGGCGCCGATGGATCGGGCGGGGCCGGTTCGACTGGGAATGGAGATGACGGCATTGGGACGGGCTGGTGCTGGAATTCCCCGCGGTGACGTGGTATCAAGGTCGCCTGAGGATAATGGAGAGCCGGGATCGAGGCTTGCCTCCGCTGGCGAAGTCGGCGGGACGGGTGAGTGAACCCGGTGACGGGACACAACTGTTGAGGAGAGAACCGAGATGTCAATTCTAGTCGGTGAAGCCCTGTGTGGTGATGGAAATGAAGTTGCTCATATCGATCTGATGATCGGCGACAAGTCGGGGCCGGTCGGTACCGCGTTCGCCAACGCCCTGGCGCGGCAGTCGGCCGGGCACATTAACCTGCTGGCCGTGCTGACACCCAACCTGGCCGTCAAGCCCTCGACCGTGATGATTACCAAGGTCACGATCAAGGGGGCCGGGCAGGCCGTGCAGATGTTCGGTCCGGCCCAGAAGGGTGTCGCCAAGGCCGTTGCCGATTGTGTCGCCGAGGGGACAATTCCCGCCGACCAGGCCGAAGACCTCGTCATCGTCTGCGGTGTCTTCATCCACTGGCTGGCCGAGGACGACGCCAAGATCCAGCAGTACAACTACGAGGCGACGAAGTTGTCGATCGAGCGGGCGATGGCCAACAATCCCTCGGCCGCGGAGATGGTCGAGCAAAAAGATACGGCCAAGCATCCGTTTGAAGCGGCCGACGGGCCGGCTGAAGAGTCGGCTGAAGAGTCGGCTGAAGGCGACGGCGACTGAGTCGCCGTTCGGCCGTGAATGGAAACGAAGCACGGGCCCGGTTTTCCCTTTCACCAGGGGCCGGGCCGCTTCGTTGCGGGACGAGTTGAGCCTGGATGACATGTCATGAAATCGATCCTGATCCAGCTTGATACCGATCCGCAGCCGAGCGTGTTTGACCGCGTTGTCGCGATCGACGCCGGAATTGATCATCTGTTTGCCTATGGAGGCGTGACGCCGGAGACGGTCGAGTCGCTTGTCCACGGGGCCATCTTCACCCGCGGTGTGACCGATCTCTCGCAAACGGCGATCTTTGTCGGCGGCAGCGATGTGATGGCCGGGGAACGCGTGTTTGCCGCGGTGCAGCAGGCCTTCTTCGGTCCGATGAGGGTGTCGGTGATGATGGATTCCAACGGGTCCAACACGACGGCCGCGGCCGCGGTACTGAGAGCCCGGCGGCACGTGTCGCTGTCGGGAACCGTTGCCGTGGTGCTGGGCGGGACCGGGCCGGTTGGGCAGCGGGCCGCGGAATTGTTGGCTCTGGAGGGGGCGGAGGTGAGGCTGGGGAGTCGCTCCCAGGAGCGGGCGGCGGCGACCTGCGCGACGATCTCTGCCCGGCTGCCCGAGTCGCGGCTGGTTCCGGTTTCGACAGCCGATCCCGATTCCATCCCGGCAACGCTCGCCGGAGCCTCGACGGTGATCGCCGCGGGCGCGACGGGTGTGCAACTGGTATCGGTCGAGGCACGATCTGGTGCCGCAGACCTGCAGGTCGCCATCGATCTCAACGCCGTTCCCCCCCTGGGAATCGAGGGGGTCGAGATGACCGACAAGGCCGTCGATCGCAACGGGGTTGCCTGTTACGGGGCGATCGGGGTTGGCGGGACAAAGATGAAAATCCACACGGCCGCTTTGAAGCGGCTGTTTGATGGGTCCGAAGGGGTGCTCGACAACGAGGCGATCTATCGCATCGGCGAGTCGCTGGAGAGCTGAGACCCGGGGGATCGAACCACGGGAATTCGCCTTGTTGCCTGCCGTGGAATTCACTATATCCACGCCCCCAGCAGGTGCCGTTCTGCTGGCACCCCTCTCTTTTTCTCCAAGCGTTCAAACAACGAGATCCTGCCATGCCGGCTGTCCTCCGCGACCGGCTCCTGCGCCGTTTCCCGGTCTCCGCTGCTGCCGGTTGGGCCGTCGCGCTGGCCTGTGGGGTTGTTGCCTGCGTCGGCTGCCAAACGGGACCGTTGATCCGGGGTCAATCGCCCCCGGTCGCTGCAGGTGGCGAGACGGGCGATCAGTGGGATTCGCGACCGACGATGCCGGATGCCCGGCAGGCCGCGCCGAGAACGCTTGATCTGCCCCCCGTCGATGGACCCGTCGAAAAGAAACAGGCACGACCGCAACCCGGTAAGCGACCCGATCTCTCGAAACAGACACTCGTCGCCATCGTGGTCGAAGGCAATCAGTCGATAACGACGAAAGACATTCTCCGCCTGCTTCGTCTGCAACCGGGCCGTATGATCACCGAGGCCCAGGTCCGCGACGATGTCCGTCGCCTGTTCGCCACGAGATGGTTCTTCAGTGTCGAACCGTTCTACCGCAATGACGTCGACAATCCGGGCGGGTTGACGCTTGTACTGCGTGTCGTCGAACGGCCGATGATCCGGGCGATTCGCTACGAGGGAAACAAGCACTTCGATGATGAGGAACTGACCGAGGCCACCGGGCTGAGGATCGGCAGTCCCTACGACATCAGTGCCAACCGTGAAGCCGTTCGAAAACTCGCCCAGATGTACCGTGACAAGGGATTCGCCTTCGCCAGGGTCGAGCTCGTCAAGGGCGACCGCCGCGGCGACCGCGACGTGGTGTTCCGGGTCGAGGAGGGGCAACAGGTCGTGGTGGCCGACGTGACCTTCGAGGGCAACAACTACCGCTATGCCACGGCGGGGATCCTGCGAACCAAGACCAAGACCAAGCGGGCGATGCTCGGTGTTGATCTGTTTGGCGGCAAGTTCAAGCCCGAGACGATTCCCCAGGACAAGCAGGCCCTGTTGGAGTACTACCGCGGACTGGGGTTCTTCGACGTCAAGATCACGCACCGCGTTTCGACTGCCGATGTCGTCTTCAACCCGTTTCGGCAGGGCGACGGCAACCTCACGATCGAGTACACGATCAGCGAGGGAACACAGTACAAGATCCGCACCGTCTCGTTACGGGGGAACAAGGTCTTTTCGACCAAGACCCTCGCCGATGAACTGCAACTGACGGCCGGTGAGTTCTTCAACAAACGGTACCTGGCCGACGACGTGCGCAAGATGAAGGACCGGTACGGGCGACTGGGGCGGCTTTTCGCGCGGGTCGAACCATTGACCCGTTTCGATGATTCCCAGCCGGGCGTTGTCGATGTGATCTACGAGATCGACGAGGACCGCCCGTACCTGATCGGTCCCATCGACGTGAACTTCCACGGGGACAATCCTCACACGAAAGAGACCGTCGTTTTGAACCGGTTGCTGATCCAGCCCGGAGAGGTGGCCGATCCGAAACTGATTCGACGTAGCGAGCGTCGGCTTGCCGGCATGATCTTCGAACGGGGACCGATGAACGGTCCACGGATTCGAGTGCGGCCGATGGAACCGGAAGAACTGGTGCCCAAGCGGATCCCCGCGGATCCACTTTCAGGTTTGATTCCTCGGACGCGGTTCGACCGGGACGTGTTTGACCCGTCGGGCCTTGATCGAATCGACACCGGCCTGGATGCGGTCGTCTCCGGACCTCCGTTCGAACGAGGCCCGGAGTTGGAGTCAGAGATCTTCCGGGCACAGAGCAAGGAACCGATCCCCGCCGCGCAACCCTACAACCCGATCATCGAGAACTCTCCACTCGGCGACCCGTTCGGCTCGCTTGGTCGGGCGCTGGTCGACCCCAATTACGGGCTGCTCGATGTCGACATCGACGTGACCGAAGCGCGGACGGGCCGCCTGATGTTCGGGGCCGGCGTCAACAGCGACTCGGGAGTGGTCGGATCGATCGTACTCGACGAGAACAACTTCGATCTGCTCCGTCTGCCCTCGAGCATGCAGGACATCTCCGACGGCACCGCCTGGCGGGGGGGGGGACAGCGGTTGCGGATCGAGGCGATGCCGGGCAATTACTTCAGTCGCTATCTGCTCAACTGGTCGGATCCCTACTTCCTGGACACCGACTTCAGCCTCAGTGTCGCCGGATTCTACTACCAGCGGTTCTACTTCGACTGGCACGAGCACCGTACCGGGGGACGGGTCACACTGGGTCGGCAGTTGACCCGCGAGTGGTCGTTGTCGGGGACGCTGCGACTGGAGAGCGTGGATATCGACAATCCGGATGTGCCGACACCCGACCTGTTACTGGCTGCACTTGGCGAGACCTGGTTTACCAGCGGCCGCGTGTCCCTGGCTCACGATACGCGTGACAACGCCTTCCTGCCCACCGAGGGGCATTTCCTGCAGGCGAGCTTTGAGCACGCCTTCGGTGATTTCAGTTTTCCACAGTTCCGCGGGGATGCCAAGCAGTACTACACTCTCTCGGAACGTCCCGACGGCAATGGCCGCCAGGTGCTGTCGCTGTCGAGCCAGGTGGGCTGGACCGGCGTGGACACGCCGATCTACGAGCGGTTCTTCGCCGGTGGCTACCAGAGCTTCCGGGGATTCGACTTCCGTGGCGTCTCGCCTCGCCAGGACGGGTTCCCCAACACCGGCATCGGTGGTCGTTTCATGGCACTGGGTAGTGTCCAGTACCAGTTCCCGATCACCGCCGACGAGATGATCTCGGGTGTGGTCTTCACCGATTTCGGTTCGATTGAAGACAGGATCACGCTCGACGACTTTCGGCTGACACTGGGCGGGGGCTTGCGGGTGATGATTCCCGCGATGGGGCCGGTTCCGATTGCCGTTGACTGGGGTGTCCCCCTGGTCAAGCAGGATTTCGACGACGAACGGATGTTCAGCTTCTACATCGGAATCAACCGCTAGGGCCCCTCCGGGTCGGTCCGGGTTCGCGTGGAGCGTTGATCGGCGGGCTGTTATCCTGATCCCATGATTCTCGAGGGATTGGTGACGACCGTCTCGCCCTCCGGCGAACTCAACCTGGCACCGATGGGGCCCGAGGTCGACGGGTCGATGTCGCGGTTCGTGCTGCGGCCGTTCCAGACGTCAACGACTTTCAGCAACCTGGTCGAGCGGTCCGAGGGAGTATTTCACGTCACCGATGACGTGCTGTTGCTGGCTCACGCGGCGACCGGAACCGTGGTACCGCCCCCCGAGACCTTCGCAGCCGAAGTGGTCCAGGGGCGGGTGGTTGCCGGGGCCTGCCGGTGGTACGAGTTTCGGATCGAAGAGATCGACACCAGCAGCGAGCGGGCGGAATTGACGGCTCGGGTTGTCCATTCGGGTCGGCTGCGTGATTTTGCCGGCCTCCACCGCGCCCGCCACGCGGTCGTGGAAGCGGCGATCCTGGCCACCCGTGTTCACCTGCTGCCCCCCGATGACCTCCGCCGGCAATTTGCCGACCTGGCCGTCATCGTCGACAAGACCGCCGGACCGCGGGAACGGGAGGCATTTGAATTGCTCGAAAGTCACGTCGTCGAGGCGATGGATCATCCCCTGACGGTGAAAGTGTCGACGGGGGCACGACTGCACTTGGGGCTGCTTTCCCATGGAGGAAACAGCCCGCGGCAGTTCGGCGGGGCCGGGATGATGATCGAGGATCCGGGTGTTCGACTCACCGCCAGCCCGGCCGACCACGACCAGGTCGTGATGGTGTCCGAGGGTGACCGGATCGAGGATTCCAACCGCGCCAGTCGATGGTTGGAGCGGATCGGTGCGCACGGCGACTGCCGGCTGCCCGGCGTTCGTATTGAGATCAGCGACGTGATTTCCCCGCACGCCGGTCTGGGCTCGGGCACGCAATTGGCATTGGCCGTGGCGCGTGCGGTGGCGGGGTTGAGTGGTGCCGGTTTCCGGGCAGTCGAACTGGCCGCAGCGGTCGGGCGTGGTGAACGGTCGGGCGTTGGGATCCATGGATTCGAACACGGAGGATTTCTGGTCGATGCCGGAGGCCGTACGGGGCAGGTTGCCGCGTTGGTTGCTCGTGCCGATGTTCCCGCTGCGTGGCGGATCGTGCTCGCCGGGCCGGCAACCGGCAAGGGACTTACCGGCGAGGCCGAGCGCGAGGCGTTCGCCCGCTGTCGCGAGATGCCGTGCGAAGCGACCAGGGCTCTTAGCAGCCTGTTGTTGCAACAGGTGCTTCCGGGTTTGAACGAGGGTGACATCGACGAGGCCGGTGAGGGACTGTTCCTGTTCGGTCGGCTGGTGGGCGAGTCGTTTGCGGCGGTGCAGGGGGGATGTTACGCCGATCCGCAAATGGCGTCACTGGTCGAGTGGGTTCGCGGCAAGGGCATCCGCGGCGTCGGCCAGTCATCGTGGGGTCCGACGATCTGGATGCTGTGTCCCGACCGGGCCACGGCCGACTCGCTGGCCGCCGATGTCGCCGGTCGCCCGGGAGTGGGCTGGTGCCGCGTCGTGCGGCCGTTGAACCGGGGCGCTGATGTGCGGGCCGTGATCGATCAGCCCCGCAGGACCCTGTCGAAGAGCGGGTAGGCCAGTTTGCCATTCCAGCGGTGTCCGCCTTCGAAGCGGTCGAAGTGTAACCGGTCGCCGGCGCCCAGAGCCTTGTACGCCCGGTGGAGTCGCCCACGAAAGACCTCGTCCCACTGCTTCACGATCAATCCGTCCCTCGAGCCGGTTTCCCAGACCGCAGGCCGCGGAGCGATCAGTGATCCGATTTCCGAATAGTCAGCGTACTCGAGCAGCCCGGGAATGATCTGCGATCCGCAACTGTAACGACCTCGGATTCGCTCCTGCAGCAGGTTGAGCGCACCGCTGACGGCTGCCACCTTGATACGGCGGTCGATGGCCGAGACCATCATCGTCATCCGACCTCCGTAGGAAAGCCCCGCGCAGCCCAGTCGCGATCCGTCGGTCTCGGGACGTTGCCCGAGCAGGTCGAGTGTCCAGCGGAGGTCGCGGAGATTGGCGGTGAGCGAGAGGCGGCCAAGTGCCTGCATGCGAACGAAGGTGGTCGCACACGGGTCGGTGCCACCGTACTTCAGCTTGTCCACCCGCCGGCCGAACGGGATCATGCAGGGGGCGGCGACCACGTAGCCCCGTCGGACGAACTGCAAGCCGTAGTCGTAATTTGCCGTCTGGATCGCCTCGGCCACGCCCTCGATGTCGGTCCGTCCCACGACCGGATGATGGCCGTAGGTTCCGTGCCCGTGGACACACAGCACGGCCGCCCGTTTCTGGCCGGGCTTCCAGTCGGACGGGACCAGCAGGTAGAGCGGCAGGCTGTCGATGCCGGGTGACTGCAGGAGCAACTCGTAGCGGAGATGGTCTTTTTGCTTGACCTGCGATTCCTTTTTCACGGTGAATCGCCTGGGTGGTCGGCTCTCGCCAAGTAACCGGTTGAGGGTGCGGCGAAATTCGGCCTGCCAGGCCAGGCACTCGTCCCGGGTCTTTCCGGTGAAGAGCATCGAGAGCCGGGCCGTTGTGGCCGTGGCCCGGATGGACTGGTTGACGGTACCCTCACCCTCACCGCGGTCGGCTTGTGCGAACGAGCGGGAGGAGAACAGTGGGGCGATTGCTGCAGGCAGCGCGGCCAGCAGTTCTCGACGATGCAACGTCATGAGAGATTCCCTGCGAATGACCGGGAGAAGGGGCGGCTATCCCACCAGCCAGCCGCCGTCGATGGGGATGATGCTGCCGTGCATGTAGTTGGAAGCATCGGAGGCAAGGAAGACGGCCAAGCCGGCCAGCTCTTCGGGTTGTCCCCAACGCCCCATCGGGATGCGGTCGAGGATCTGTGGCCCGCGAACCGGGTCCTCCTTGAGCACCGCGGGCAGGTCGGTGTCAAAGTAACCCGGGCAGATGCAGTTGACGTTGATGCCTCGACCGGCCCACGAGTTGGCCAGCGCACGGGTCAGACCGGCGATGGCATGCTTGGCCGAGGCGTAGGCGGGAATGTCGAGACCTCCCTGGAAGGTCATCACCGAACCGATGTTGATGATCTTGCCACGGCCGCGGGTGAGCATCGACGTGACAGCCTGTTGGGAGAGATCAAATGCTGCGGTCAGGTGGACTTCCAACTGCCGTCTCCAGATCTCCAGCGGAAACGACTCGGGCGCACCGCGGCCACCACCACCGGCGTTGTTGACCAGGATGTCGATCGATCCCAGTTCGTCGGAGACCCGGGAGATGAGTCCCTCGCGGTCGGCGGCGTTGGAGAGATCGACCTGGAGATCCAGGAATCGCCGCCCGACCGCTTCAACCCGCTCTCGCGTCTCGGTTGCCTCACCGCTCTTGGAGACGCAGGCGATGTCGGCTCCGGCCTCGGCCAACCCGACCGCGATCGCACGTCCCAGGCCACGTCGGCCACCGGTGACCAGCGCCGTGCGGCCATCAAGCTGGAAGAGATCGAGGATCATTGGTCACACTCCCTGGGGTTGGGATCGTTATACGGTGGAAGATCCCGGCATGCCACCGGTTGTCGGAATCTCTGGCAAACTCGACAACAGTATTGAAGGGCGGAAGAACAACGGTACAGTATGGGAAGAACGGTTGGCTTCGTGGGTCGAGGGCAACCGGGCTGGGATGTCGGGCCGGAAGAAACCGCAAGGCTATCCGGTCAGGCACTGGTGATCATGATTAACAACTGGACAGGGACGGCCGGTTCGGCCCCGGGAGGAGGGGTCGGAAAGGGACGCGATGTTTGTGGTGGGTCGTGATGAAGGGATTGGTTCAGTGGTTTCACGACGAGACTTCCTGCGTGTTGGTGGACTGAGCGTCGTCAGCCTCTCGGTAGCCGAGAAGGCCGCGCTGGCGCGGCGGTCCGGCGCCGAAAATCGCAGCGTTATTCTGCTGTTGATGAGCGGTGGGGCTAGCCAGCTGGAGACTTTCGATCCCAAGCCCGACGCGCCGTCGGGGATTCGTGGTCCGCTGCGAGCGATTGACACGGCGGTTCCCGGTCTGCAGTTTTCAGAAGGGCTGCCGCGTCTGGCCGAGCGAGCCGATCGTCTCTCGATCGTTCGCACGCTCAACCATTCGGCAGCAGCGATCCATGAAACCGGTTTGCAGTTGCTACAGACCGGGCGGCTGGCCAGCGGTGGTCAGGACTTCCCGTCGTTCGGCGCTGCGACAAGCCGGGTGTTCGATAGCAACCGCCCCGTTCCCGCTTACGTTGTCCTGCCCCGGGTGATTGACCGGACCGGTGTCAATGTCTCTAGAGGACAGGGCGCCGCATTCCTGGGATCGGCCTACGAACCGACCATCATCGACCGCGAACTGCCGGCGGTGTTTCAGCAGGTGCCGTCGGAGACGCTTCCGGCACTCGACCCGGATGTCTTCGCCTGCGAAAAAGACGCGGTTCGACGCGGGTACGGAGAGACCCGCTTTGGACGTCTCTGCTGCCGGGCACGCCAGTTGATCGAACGGGGAGTGGCCGTCGTGACGGTCAACCTCTTCGATCGACTCTACGGCCAGGTCACCTGGGACGCTCATGCGGCTGCCGACGCGGCGCCGGGGACGTTGTTCGATTACCGCGATCAGCTCTGTCCGGAATTCGACAAGGCCGCCGCTGCACTTCTCGACGATCTCAGTCAACGAGGTCTCTGGCAGGATACCCTCGTTGTCGCCGTCGGCGAATTCGGTCGGACACCGCGGTTGAATCCCAACGGTGGTCGTGACCACTGGTCCAACGCGTGGTCGGCAATGCTGGCCGGAGGCAAGGTGCCCGGAGGACAGGTCATCGGCAGCACCGATGCCTGTGCCGGTAGTGTCATCGATCAACCGGTCGATCCATCCGAGTTGACCGCGACGATCTACCATCACCTGGGGATTGATCCGCATACGGAATTGACCGTGGCGGATGGATCAACAATCCCGCTGCTCGAGGCGGATCCGCTGCGGGCACTCGGCGATGCATGAGCCGGTGTGACCGTCTCGCAGCCAATACCCCCATGTTCCCGGCAGAAGCCCCGGCCCGGGCTATTGGTCATGGTCGTGGTCGTGGTCGTGTGAGTGGTCGTGGTCGTGGTCGTGGTCGTGTGAGTGGTCGTGTGAGTGGTCGTGTGAGTGGTCGTGTGAGTGGTCGTGTGAGTGGTTGGCGGGTGTCGGTGACTGGTTCGGAGCGGGTATGAAGGCCGCGTTGGCCGCCCGGTAGACATCACGCAAGGGGATTCCCGCCGCTGCAGCCACGCGGGCACAGTCCTCGAATTCCGGTGTGAAGACTTCACGTTCGCCCGACCGCCATCCTCGCTTTCCCGCAACCGGTCCCCAGGGCGTCTCGACAATCGTCGACTCTCGCAATCTCACCGATCGTTCGAGAAGGTGCCGGCGGATACCAAATGTCGCGGTTTCGTCAAAGAGAATCGATTCCATTCGCTCCTGGTCGGCCTGTCGGCAGAGAACCGAGAGCACAACTCCGGGGCGATCTTTCTTCATCTGGGCGGCCACTGCGAAAACATCCAGCGCACCGGCTTCCAGCAACCGTGTCCGGACATAACCAATGGTCTCGCCCGGGACATCATCGAGGTTGGTTTCCAGGAGCCAGACACGGTCAGTGTCCGGTGAAATCGTCGCGGTGCCCACGAACAGCCGCAACAGGTTGGCTCGCTGTGGAAAGTCCTTTGTGCCGGCACCGTAACCAATCTGCTCGATCGTCATCTCCGGTAGACTCGCGAACCGATCGACCACCGTCCTGACAATCGCCGCACCGGTTGGAGTCGTCAGTTCGGCCTCGATGGGCACATCGACCAGCGGGATACCCTTGAGCAGTTCCGCGGTGCCGGGAGCGGGAACGGTGCAGATGCCATGGTCGATGTGTATCTGGCCACGGCCCGTCGGGATGGGGCTGCAGACGATCGTGTCGGCTCCCAGCAGATCGAACCCGATGGCAGCACCAACGATATCAACGATCGAGTCGATGGCGCCGACCTCGTGAAAGTGCACCTGGTCGATTGTTGACCCATGAACGCGGGCCTCGGCCGTCGCCACCGCTGTGAAGATCTCTCTGGCCAGCGTCTTCTGCGAGGCGGTGATCCGGTCGCCCCGGTCAAGCAGGGACTCGATGTCGGACAGGTGCCGGTGGGCGTGCTGTTGGGGATGTTCGACGTGAACGTGGGTTGCTCGGAAACCACCCTTGACGACGGTCTGGCACTCCAGGCGGACACCATCGAGCCCCATCGAGTCGATGCCCGAACGGATCAATTCGATGTCGACGCCGGCGTCGATCAACGCTCCCAGCGTCATGTCGCCGCTGATCCCAGTTGAGCAATCCAGGTAGACTGTCCGCACGGCAACTCCCCGAAACCCCGGGCACCAGATTCCTAGCCACCATCCTGCGCCCGGCACGCAGCCAGGATAGCCTCCACTCGTTCCGGACCACTCGCGGGAATATCCGTTGCAGCCACGGCCGGAATTGCCTCTGCTGCCGCACTCTCGTCGGCCGATTCCTCGACATCGCCTGCCGGTGTTTCTTCAGCCAGTGTTTCTTCAGCCGGTGTTTCTTCAGCCGGTGTTTCTTCAGCCGGTGTTTCTTCAGCCGGTGTTTCTTCAGCCGGTGCCGCCCCGTCACCGTCCTGCAAGCGAGCCAGTTCCAGTGGCGAGAGGTTACTGGTGTCGGCTGGGGCTGAAGCTTTCGGGGCAGCTTCCTGGGCCGGAGCTTCGGGGGCGGCGGCGGGAGCTTCGGTGGCAGGTGTTTCGCTGACCGCGGTGGCGGCTTCGCTGTCCTGCAGTCGCGCCAATTCCAGCGGCGAGAGGTTGCTGGTATCGGCCGGGGCGGGAGTTTCGGGGGCGGCGGCGGGAGCTTCGGTGGCGGGTGTTTCGCTGACCGCGGCGTCGGCTTCACTGTCCTGCAGTCGCGCCAGTTCCAGCGGCGAGAGGTTGCTGGTATCGGCCGGGGCAGGAGGTTTCGCGGCGGGTGTTTCCGTGGTCGCAGCGACCGACGGTTTGTCGTCCGGTGTTGATTCGGCAGGTGTTTCGACGGTGACAATCTTCAGGTACTGAGGATGGATGTCGTACCAGCCGATGTCCTCGCTTCCTTTGAATTCGACCAGCGCCTGACCATTCATGCTGACCGTCTTGACTTGACCGGTCAGACCGGTAAACCGCTTGAGTTCCAAGGGCGAATCTTCGACCTGAACGAACCGCCCGGTCCATTCCTGCTTGAGCAATTCGATGGACATCCGCGTTCCCTGTTCGATGTGCTGTTCGACGGTTTCCCGCTCAACCGAGCGGTTATTGTGTGAGATGCTCGGTGGGGATTCAAGGCCCTGGTTTCAGACCTATCGCTGATAGATTGGCAGATACTGGTACTCGACGGCCAGTGCCAGTACCGACATGCAGGTGGCGTAATTGGCTCCGTGCGTTCGCTCGCTGCCGTGTTTCGCCTGCCAACTGCCGGCGGTCTCCTGCTCGGCCAGCAGGATCGGTACAAGGTGATTTCGGGTTTCGGTCCAGTAGTTTCCCCCGACCTTGAACATCCCGACACTGCAATAGTAGACGCCGTAGAAGAAGTAATGGTCGGTATATTTCAAGGGGCGTGCCAGGAGATATTCGGCGGCTCCCAGGGTCTCGTCACTTCGGTGTTTCCCGCAGATCTCCAGGGCCAGGATCCCGGTTCCCGCCCGCGTCGGTGTGGGGGCTCCTCCGGGCTGGTAGGCAAAACCTCGCTGGTTCCGCACGCTGCACCGGCGAATGTACTCGACCGCACGGTCGATGTTCTCGGCGGGGACATCCGCGCCGACGTTGCGGGCCGCTCTCAGGGCCAGTAACTGCCAGCCGCTGACACTGATGTCGCTGTCGGTGCTGGTCGGTTGGTAACGCCAGCCACCGGCATGGTGATTGGCCTTGGCGACATTTTGAGATTTGAGGATCAGTGCGATGGCCCGTTTCAGGGCCTGTCGGCAGTCGTTTGCCAGTGGTTGATCGACCATCCCGATCACCTCGGCGAGCATCAGCGAACTGATGCCGTGGCTGTACATCGGTCCATGGCTGCGGCGATGAACCAACATGTCGTCGGGACGCTGGTGATCGACGACCCAGCGAATGCCCCGCTGCAGTTGACGACCGTAGGGACCCTCACCGGGGACATGTCCGGCGGCCATGAAGGCCATCACCGCCAGGGATGTTGTTGCTGTGGATTCCCCCAACCGGCCCACCGTCCACGCGCCGGAGGGCTGTTGCTCTCGAGCCAGGAACTCCAGACCCTTGACGATCGCCGAATCGACCTGCCGTTGTTGTTCGGAGATCTGGCCGGGACGCTGTTGCGGTTTCGTGGCCTTGGCGGGGGGAGTCGCTGGCTTGGTGGCCGGGGACTGGGCGGCGATGCTTGAGACGGAAAACGCGGTGATTGCGACCAGCAGAGCCCGGGCGATTGATTGTAGCGGTCGAGGATGTTGCTGCGGTGCCATGATGGTCATGGTGACAGGTCTCCACGACCGTCACGGGCAATTTCCTCGAAGTAGAACCGGATCAGTTTCGCATAGTCTCCGTTGGGGTCCCGCCGGGCCGCTTGCAGAATCTCGGTCTTCAGCGAACCGGGCAACCGGCCCCAGGCCCGACCGGAAAGCCGTTGCAGTTGCGCTTCCAGTCGCTTCAATTCCATGGGCACCGATGATCCGGTGCCGGTATTTCCCTTGGTGTCGCGAGACGTTGGGTCGTCCTGTCCTGGGGGTGCGACGGAGTTGTTGTCCTGGGGTTGTCCTGGTTGGAGTTTCCGGGAGGCCCGCGCGAGCGAACGGGCGGCACGCCGCAATTGGCTGGCGGTGCGGGACAGGGGCCCCTGGCCGGCATCTTGCCCGGGTTGTTTTCCCGCTTGCTGGCCGGGTGACTTTCCCTGTCCCTTCTGTTGCGACTTGCCCTTGCCGGATCCCTTCTTGCCCTTGCCGGATCCCTTCTTGCCCTGGGATTGGTTGCCGGGCCGGCGCGATGAGGCGGTCTGGCGGTCGTCGAACTTGGCTTGTGCGAGGCCTTGCCGGGCCTGTTCGAGTTGGTCCGAGGCCGAGGCCACCTGTTTGCCGACCTCACCGGGTACCGGAGTTTCGGGACGATCCTTGGGATCCCCCGCCCCCAGGGCCAGTTTGGCGGTGAGCTTGAGAGATTCGGATGCACGTTTCGCACCGCTGGCAGCGGCCGCGTGACGCGAGGCGGCGACATTCTCACGAACGCCGGTCATCAGCTTTCGACCGGTTTGTGCCACCTGGCTGGCACGCGTGGCCTGTTGAGCGGCCTGGGGAAGATCCAGCGGAGAGCGACCAAGACGGCGGGCCGCATCGTCGAGGCCGCTGCCCAGCGCCTCGGTGGCAACGGCAATCACCCGTTGTGATTCGCCACGGGCGTCGCGACGGGCGGTTGCGGAGTTCTTGAGGGTCAGCAGACGGGCGGTTTCGGCGACCTGTTGCCCGGCCAGGGCCTCTGCTCTCCGGACCAGGGCGGGATCCGGTTGCGGTTCGGTGGTTTCGGCCAGCGTGCTGGCGGCCCGCTTGGCCTGGGCACGCGCGGAGGTCGAGGCAGTTGTGGCTGGTGTGAAGCGGCCCCCGAGAATTTGCTGGGCCGCTTCACCCGCCTGGCGAGCATATCGTGCCGCCTCGCGGGCGGCCGGAGCCTCGGTTCCAGTCTGGCCGGCGACATCCAGCGCCTGGCGAGCGGCCTGCCGCGCCAGTTCCTGCTGGCGGCCCAGCACGGTGGCCGATGGATCGACGGCCGGACGGTCGATCACCGGTGGCTTGCTGTTCGGCAAGGCGGCTTCTTCATTTAACGCCTGGCCGAGCTCTTCCTGGGGCCGGGCGAGTTCCAGCGCACGTCGGGCCAGTTCGCGGAGCAGGGCCAGCTGGTCCTGTCGGGCGGCTTCGACCACTTCGGGACGCCGCTCGAGCAGGTTGTCGAGATCTCCGGCGAGCTCTTTTTGTCGAGCAGAGAGCTCCTGCTTTCGCTGCGTGAAATCCTCGCGTCGCTGCGCCCTGGTATCGGCCGTCTCGCCGGGAGGGCTGTCGCCGGCCATTCGCGCCAGAGTGTCCACGTCGTCGGCCAGTCGTTTCGTCTGGCGCGCCAGCCGGTCCAGTTGCATCAGCTCGCGTTCGAGTGCCGCCAGCTTGTCGAACGCGGTGCCCAGCCGTGTCAATGATGTCACCACCTGTGACAGGTCTTCCCCGGACTGGGCCAGGCGAGTTGCCTTGTCGGCCAGGGGGGCCTCGAGCGCCGGTTCCAGTCGACGGGTTGCCGTCGGCAGGATCGTGCGGGCGACGTCGCGGGCCAGCGGGGCGATGCTGCGAAAGAGCGGATGAGCGCCCAGCTGTCGTGCGATGCCGTCAACACGGCCGGCCAGTTCCCGCTGCCCGGCCCCGGCCTTGCGGATGGCGTCGTTGGCCGGAAACGGTGTTTGGTTCTTCAACGCCGCGAGGACCTGTTGCCGGAGTTCGACCAGGGTCGATCGGCCGGCAACCGCATCGCGCCGCGCCTGCTCGATCTGGGCCTTCAGTTTTGCCTGCCGTTGAGCAATGTCGGCCGCACCCGGTGGCCGGGCCGCCCGGTCGATCAGCAGGGTCCGTGGTGTTGACCAGGTTTCATTGGCAACCGGTGATGGACGATTGTCGACGGCTCGAACACGATAGGTCAGCCGGTCGCCGTGCTTGAGTTGGAGTTTCGAGAGGTCGAGCGTGAAATGTTCGACCACGTGACGTCCTCCAAGTCGATTCTGATCGACGGCCTGGACGTCCTGAGTCCGGGGGTTAATCTGCAGGTGCAATTCCAGGGCGGCCAGACCGAAGTCATCAGTGGCCTCGGCCCGGACGGCGAGTACGTCGCCGGGGCGGACCGCGCGGGGGCGGTCGTGGCCGTCGAGTCTGAGGATCGGGGCCGCGTCGCCGGTGACTACCAGTTGCCGGTACGTGTCGTCATCGCGGGTGAGCCCGTCCCGATCGGTCAGTGCGACCAGCAGTGGACCACCCTCGGAGGCTGCGAAGTCGACATTGGCTGATCGGCCGTCATCGGCAAGTAACGCCGGCCAACTCCGCTCGCCATCGACGGCTCCCAGCCTCAGGCGAGCCGTCTTCAACGGCTTGTTGAACTGCATCCGCCAGTGAAGCCGACTGCCGCCCAGGACGCTCACCTCACCGACGACGGCATCGGTTGTGCGTGGCTTGCGACCGGTGTAGCCGGGTGGAGTGATTTCCAGAACCAGGCCTCGCAGGGCAGGAGGGTCAACGACCCTGACCTCGTGTCGTCGCGACCGGTTGACACCGCTGGCCACTTCGAAATGAAATCCCTCCAGGACTTCCGGCCAGGTCGTCGTGAAGGCGGCGCCATCGGCTGTTCGCTCCAGCAACCTCCTGTCCACGGCCCCGGATCGTGTGGTCCAGTGGCACCAGAGTTCTTCGGGCAGGACACGGGCAGCTGTTGGTTTGCTGTGGGTGGGGGAGGTCACCTGCACCTGGATTCGCACGTCGCTTCCCCGGGCGACCACGCGGTCGCCATCCTCGACGGTGATCCGGTACAGCACGGCCCGTTCGAGATTCGACCACGGCAGGAAAAACCGTGTCAGGAATAACGAGTAACCGGACCCCGGCATTGCGAGTGGCCCCAGCAGCAGGCTGACGGCGAGCAGAGCCCAGCCCAGCATCACGCCGGCCGTGCGGAGTTGGATCACTCCGCCCATGTTGATCGACCGGGTCGCGATCTCGGTTTCCTCCACGAGCAGCGCACACAACGGAGCGGCACTCGGCTGGTCGGAACCACTTTCGAGCAACTCGACGCTGCTGGTCAGTCGCTCCTCGAGTTCCGGATGGACCCGTTCGACCAGTGCGGCCAATTCGGCCGGAGAAATCCGGGCCAGGATACGGCCAACGACCAGGCGACAAAACGCCCACACCGTGACACCGACGACCAGCACCAGCAACAACATCCGCAAGGCCAACGGCAGTGGACACAGCAGGTCGACTACCAGGCCCAAACCCAGCACCGCGGTGGCGACGAGGCCGAACAGGCCGCTGCCGTGCAATACCGTCAGCCAACGCCAGCGGCGGCGCAGTTGCTGCAGTCCGGTGGCCAGGCCCGGTGGCAGTTGCTGTGCTGGTGTGAAACTCTCGGACATGCGGTTTTTAGCGAGTGGAGGGGAACGGTTTGGTGGAGTGTAGCATTTCCGGCCATCGACGGGCCTAGGGAAGTCCATGCACCTTCCTGATGACCCATTCGGCCGTCATCAGCAGGAAGAAGACCAGCAGTATCGACCAGTGATTCCACAGCGCGACGTCGTCGGTGTGCGTCGTGCGACGCGTGGCTCGTTGCAGGAGTCCGGCCAGGGTGTCAAGCCGGTCGATCGGGATGAGTCGGCCGTTCGAAGCGGCGGCCAGGTCAGCGAGCTGTTCGGGGTCGGCCGAGAGGTTGGTGAGTTCGCCGGAGGTCGGTGGATGAACAAAGACGTTGGCCGTGACGTCATCGGTATCGATCTCGGACGTCGAGACCCGGAGCCGAACCTGGTAGTCGCCCGACGGCAGCGCGGTCGTTCGTCCTCGCCACAGCAGTGGCCGGTTATCGATGGCCACCAGCGGGACAACTGCCAGCGGCTGATCGTTGTGGCCGGCCCCGGCCGAGTGAAATTCGGCGTGGGCTGTCAAGTTCTCGAACTTCTCGATCACGTTGCGGCGCCATCTCGCGGTGACCACGACCGGTTCTCCCTCGGTGACCTCGGCTGACTCCAATCCCAATCGGACCGATGCATTGCTGCTGACCGCCTTGTTTCGGGCCGCCCAGCGTGCCAACTGACCCCAGAACCGGTGGTGGTAGGTGTCGCCGATGCGATGTCGCCATCGCCAGGTACTGTCGATGCCCAGCCAGAGGACCTGGCCGAGTCCATAGAACTGGTGCACGAACAGGGCCCGGCGACCGTCGATCGCCGGGTGATTCGTGTCCGGGTTGCCCCGCGGTTGTGGCCGGGCCAGAACGGTGCTGCCGGGACGCGGTGTCCCGGCCAATCCCCAGAGATGTCCGGGGAGCGCATCCCAGATTCGACGATTCTCGGACGGATCGAGATGAAACTGCAGGATCGACTCGCGTTGGCCTTCGGGGGTCAACGCGATGCCGAAACCGCGTTCGGTAGGAGAAGTGCGGGCGTCGTCATCCTGGAATTCCAGCGGGACCAGGCCGGTGACCGGCAGGAGTCGCTCCAGGATGTCCAGGCCGTAGGATGACGGCAGGTCTTTCTTTCCCGCCACGAGCACGAGTGTCCCACCAGTCTCACCGACGAACGACTCGAGCAGCTGCCAGGCCGTTTTTCCCAGCGAGCGGGGACTCACATCTCCCACGATGACCAGATCGGTTTCGGCAAGCACCGACCGCTCGACCGCATCTTTGCCGTCGGGTACCTCCAGCCGGTTGGCGAAGAATGGTTCTTTCTGCAAGCCCAGGAACGGCTGCTCAAACACGACCTGTTCCACCTCGGCGCGTTCGTCACGCGACAGAGCATTGTCAATGAACCGGAACTCCCAGCGGGCTTCTCCATCGACGAGCATGACCTTCGCCACGTCGTCGACGACGTTGACCAACAGTTCCTTCTGGTTGTTGTCGTCACGGAGTTCTTCCGGGTGTGGTTCGGCCCGGACGACCAGTTTCCGCCGTCCCAGTCGGGCGGCAGGCCACTGGAACGAGACGGTCTGGCTGTCGGTAGTTGGTGTGATCGTCTGTACGATTGCATCGTCGGGGGCATCGGCGGGGAAGAGACGGATCGCGACCGGGCGATTGCGGAAGCCGCCGGTCCTGACGGTTGCCGTCAGTCGCAGCGTGTCTTGCTGGAAGACGGTACGCGGGGCGTCGACGGCCACGATCGCCAGGTCCCGCGGCAGACGGGGTGAACCAATGAGCACGGGGAAAATCGGAATCGACTGTGACCCCAGTCGCGATGCCGCCGCCAGTGGATCACTGTTCTCGGTCTGCCGGCCGTCGCTGAGCAGGACGATTCCGGCGACGGGGGTCTCGTCGCCGTGAGAGACCGGTCCCAGCGCCGCGGCCAGGTCGGTGCGGTCGATCGTCAGTGATTCCGAAGGTGGCCGGGTCAGTGCCTGGGCGGTTACCGTTTCAGCCGTTCCGCCGAAGACCCGGAACTCGAGCTCACCGACGGCTCCCAGGGAGTTCAACAACGGGGAGTTTTCTCCAAGGATCCGCCCGACGATCTCCTGCCGTGACAGCTTGCTGACAGCCTGGAACACGTCATCGAGGTTTCGCCGGCGAATCTCGGCCAGGCGGCGGCGTTGGGACGGGTCGATGGCTTCCCCGGGGTCAACCCATCGCGGCTCCTTCCCGGCATCGAAGTCGGAAGACCAGCGGTCGAGCCGCTCGTTGATTCGGTCGTTGCCGATCAGGCCCAGGCCCCGTGCCCAGCGCAGCTTTTCCGCTCCGGTCGCCTGCGCGTCGATGATCGCCATGCTCTCGGAAATATCGACGGCCACCAGGACCCGGCCGCGGTGCAACCGGCCACGGGACCAGCTCAGCACCGGTTCGGCCAAGGCCAGCCCCAGCAGGATCACGACCGACAGCCTCAGGCCCAGCAGCCAGCGGCCCACACGAACCGGTACCAGTTGCCGTTCGAACTGCAGCAGTCGGACGATGAGCCCGGCAGCGATGAGCACGGCCAATCCGCCCAGAGCGAGCCAGCCAGGCGAATCGAGGGCCTGGAAGAGCAGGTGACGGCTCATGAATCACCGGTCTCCTGCTGGTACCCGCCACGTACCATCCTCCGGGTCAATGTGACCTCGGCCAGCAGCAGTCCCAGGAACAGCACCAGTACAAGATGCCAGAGTTCCGTGTGGGGCGCCCCGCGGTTGATCGCTTCCCGCAGATCCTGCTGGTCGGCCACGAATCGTAACCGATCACTTCCCGCCAGCCGGCCACGGGTCGTTTCATCCAGCCGTTGCAGCGACGATTCGTTGCGGTCGCTGTTGACGACGAAATGCTCGGGAGATTGCCCGGACCGCCCCTTCGAGCGGCGGGGGATCATCGAATAGTGACCGGGGAACCCGGTATCGGCCAGGCGAACCTGTTGACCCTGGCGGTTGTCGCCTCGCTCGACGGCGAAGCGTTGTCCGGTTGGTCCAATAAACACGTGCTCGGAGATATCGAAGTCGGCCGGGACCGTCATCAACAGGGGATCGCCGGTCGTGATGTTGCGGGTCGATTGGCCACCGGCAAGCCGAAACAGGAGCTCGTGCAGAAACGAGACGTAGTCAGGTCGGGCCGGCAGGGTGTTCCAGTCGGCGTCCAACGACGAGGCCCAGATTGCCGTACGTCCCTGTTGGAGACGCCCGGTCACCAGCAACGGATCGCCGCTGGTCAGGCGAGCGGCCACCTGGGCCGGCTCGGGAGATTCGCCGGGGGCCAATGACCACCAGCGGGTGAATCGGGCCTCGGTGAATCCTCCTTGCCGTTCACCTCGAAAACGCGTCAGCCAGGACCGGTTGAGGCTCTCGTCGGCAGGATGAACGGCGGCTGCAGTGGAGTCCTCGGGGTCGAGCGGATCTCCACCCTGGTCGAGGATCCGTGCGGGAAGGATACCCGAGTCGTCAGACCACGTGTTCCAGGCCGCCGCGTTGGTCCGATCGCCGAGTGTGATCAGCAGTCCCCCTCCATTCGAGACGAACTCGATCAACGACGCTCGGTGTTCGGGTTCGGGCCGAGTGAGATTTGCCAGCACGACAACCTGGGCGGATTCAAGATCGGTCGGCTTCAATCGGTCCCAGGTGACGACACGGCCGTCGATCCAGGGACGTTCGTTGGCGGTCGCCGACAACGCAGCGTGGGCAAAAAAAGTCTCGCTGCGAATCACGTCAGGGTGCGGAGCTCCATCGACAAGCAGAACCGGCAGGGCTTCGACCGAGACCACCGCCGCCTCGCTGCGGTCATCGCCCGGCAGGGGGTCTTCGTCGAGAACGACGGCGAGGCGATGGGAGCCGGGGGCCTGCAGCCGATGCTCGAATTCGACCGTGGTTTTCCCGGAAGGTGGAACACGGACCGAGAGGGCTCGATTCGACAGTCGTTGTCCATCGACTTCCAACACCACCCGCCGTGTAGCCGTTTCCGCGTTGCCGTGGCCGTGGATCGTCGTCCGCAGTGTCACTGCCAGACCCGAGGGGACGAGTTCACGGGAGAGTTCGAGTTGGTCGAGGTGGTAATGGGCGACGGCGGTGTCGCGAGGTTCTCCCGGAGTCGCCACCAGGATCCGTGGCCGCGTGGCATCCGGAAAACCGTCGAGCTGATCATCGAGAGTCTCCCAGGCCACCGGGTCGTCGCTTCGCCAGCCAATGGCCTGGCCGTCGGTCAGGATGATGATCTCCCGACGAAGATTGCTGGTCTCGCGCAACAACCCGATCGCGTGATGGATCGCCGCGGGCAAGTCGGCGGTGCCAGCCGGCGGTGCCAACCGACTCAGCGAGGCGCGGGCGACGTCGTGGTTGACCGTCGGCGGGTCGATGACTCCTCGCACCTGGTCCCGGGCCTCGAGCACTGCAACACGGTCGCCGGGACCAAGCTCTTCGAGATAGCGATGGGCCCACTGGATGGCCGCTGCGTGAGGCGTCTGACGCCCGTCTCGCCAGCCCATGCTGTAGGAACCGTCGATCACCAGCACCACATCACGACGTGTCTTCTTGAGCAGGCTGGCCAGCCAGCCCCCGGAACTCGCCGGCCGACACAGGGCCACGACCAGCAGGGCGACCAGGGCCATGCGGAGTACGATCAACAGCAATTCCTCGAAGCGCACTTTGCGCCGGGCGGTCTTTTCAAGTTCGAGAAACTGCATCGCCGCCCACGGGACCACCTCGTGCCGCTTTCGTGAAAGCAGGTGAGTCAGGACTGGCAGTGAGAGCCCCGCGAGACCCCACAGCATCGGCGTGTTCAGCAATTCCCAGCCCATGACCGACGATCATACGCCCTCGAACGTCCGACGCGTAGCGACCCGGCGGCCGTTGATCGTGAGAGCGGTCACACGTATGGTGGTTTCCACGCCGTCCGGGTGATCGCGGCTGCTCGACTTCTCGCGCGGGTGGCGAACGGGCCAAGTCAACGGGTTGGTTTCCAGGGACAACACGTGAAGCTATCGCTTTCTGTTCGCGTCGCCGAGGCGGCCTGCAAGACACGGTTGAATGTCCCCTTCGGCGATCTCGTCGATCTCGCCGTGGAGTTTGGCTACCACGCTGTCTGTCTGCGGGCAAGTGCCGGTGGCGTACAGACGGCTCGGGCCGATCTCGATGCCATGCGCCGCGAGGTCGAGCGGGCGGGGTTGTTTGTCTCGATGGTCACGGCCGATTTTGATGTTCCGTTGAACAACCGGCAGGGGCCGGATTCGTTGAAGGACATCGGACCCAGCCTCGATGTTGCCGAAGCCTTCGGTTGCGATCTGATCCGTGTTTGTCTGAAGACCGCCCAGGACATCGATCTCGCCCGGGCCGCCGCCGACCGGGCCGCCGACCGCGGAATCCGTCTCGCGCACCAGTGTCACACCACGTCGCTGTTCGAACAGGTCGCTGCGATGGTCGAGGTGCTCGAGGCGATTGGCCGCGCGAATTTCGGGCTGATCTACGAGCCGGCCAACCTGATGCTCTGTGGTGAAGACTACGGTCCGGCCACACTGCAGTTGCTGGCCCCGTGGTTGATGAACGTCTACGTCCAGAACCACGTGATCGATCGCGAGGGGCCGGTGTCGCTGGAAACATGGTGCCTGGGTGAGCGTCGTTTTCGGCACATCCCGTTGTGGGAAGCTGGTGGCGTGGAATTCTCGAGTGTCTTCGAAGGGCTCGAGCAAATCGGCTACGACGGTTGTGTCACCGTTCACCAGGCCTATGCCGAATTGATGGGGCCACGGGAGGCTGCGGCCGAGAGTGCCGGATTCCTGAGGACAGCCGGCCGATTCGAACCGGCGGCGGTCCTGTGACCGTCACCGTGATTCTGACACTGGATCATTGGCATGCCGGCCTGTCAGGTTTTTGTGGCGGTGATGCCGGTTTGACCCCTCGGCTGGACGCCCTGGCGGCTTGCGCGGTTGTTTTTGATCAGCATTTTGCGACCGAGCCCGTATCCCGGGTCAACTCCGGTTGCGCGTGGGCCGGTGATGCCTGGGGAGCAAGCCCGGAAAGTCCGGTGGCGGCAACACGTCTGTTGAAAGCGGGTGTCGCCGTCGAGCTGGTAAGTGATCTGCCGGCGCCCTGGTTGACATTGGCCGGATGGGACCGGGAGCACGGAGCGGGAACTGTCGAACTGGCGGGCGAGAGGCTGGTCGATCGGTTTGTCGAACGCGTCGGGGCGTTGGCTGACAAACCCGACGGCCGCCAGCTTCTCTGGGCCGCCCTGTCGGCACCGTCGCAGGTTGGTGGCGGGGAATGGCCGTCCTGCCGGCAGGCAATCGACATTGCCATGCGGGAATGGGATCGGTTGGTGGGAGCCACCGTCGACGCGATTGACGAACTGGGCCTGGCCGACGAGTTGCTGTTGGTCGTCTCTGGTGGTTGCGGTGCCTGGTTGGGGAATCGGGGTTTCGAGGATTTCGAACCGCCGACCCTGCACGAGGAACGTCTGCGGACTCCATTGATGCTCCGCGGCCCCGGCATCGTGGGTGGTCAGCGGCGACTGGAACTGGTGCAGACGACCGACCTGTTGCCGACCACGCTTGACTGGTTCGGGGAAGACCCCACGGCAGATCCGCTTCCTGGAATCAGCCTGTTGCCACTGGCACGCGCTGAGCCTGGCGAGTGGCGTGACGCGATCGTGGTTCGCGACGCCGAAACCTGGGGGTTGCGGACCGAGGAGCTCTTTCTGTCGAGGCCGGCAACGGCAATCGAGGGACGGATCACCGCGGCCGACGACCCCGAAACCAGGTTGTACAGCAAGCCTGACGATGCCTGGGACCTGGTCGACGTCGCCGAGCAGGGGCGGCTCGAGGTAGAGGAGTTGGGGATGCGGCTGGATGCGGCGATCGGGTGGATTGCCGGCGGACACCAGGGTCCACCGCCGGCGCTTTCGGCCGGGTGGTCGGTGGAACCAGGTGAGACTGGTGGCCGGTGACACGGCCCGTGTGGCGGGCCGCAGGGAAGTGCTCTTTCCTGTCGGATTCTGTCGAAAACCCGATGTCGAATCGCTACGATGAGTCGGCCGGTCCGGATGGGGCGCGTGAAACCCGCCCGTGGGATCGGCAATCCTCTTTGACTCACCAGGAAGGCGAGCAGACCATGAATGATGACGGGAGCCAGGAATTGCCCGGCCAGGATGATGAGGGTGTGGTGGAAAGTGCCGGTGTGGCTGGCGACGACGATGGAGACATCAGCACCGAGTCGATCGAGCGACTCAACAGTGCGTATCGCGATATCCGCGAGCAGATGGCCAACGTGATTGTCGGCCAGGACGACGTGATCGAGCAGTTGCTGATCGCGATGTTCAGTCGGGGACACTGTCTGCTGGAAGGGGTGCCCGGGCTGGCGAAGACATTGATGGTCAGCACCTTGTCTCGCTGCCTGTCGATGAATTTTGCTCGTATCCAGTTCACACCCGACCTGATGCCTTCCGACATCACCGGCACCGACGTTCTCCAGGAGAATCGCGAGACCGGGGAGCGGGTGTTCCGGTTCATCGAGGGCCCCCTGTTTCACCAGGTGATCCTGGCCGATGAGATCAATCGAACGCCTCCCAAGACCCAGGCGGCCCTGCTCGAGGCCATGCAGGAACGGCAGGTGACCATCGGGCGTGAACGCCACGAACTCCCGGACCCGTTCTTCGTGCTTGCCACGCAGAACCCGATCGAGCAGGAGGGCACCTATCCCCTGCCCGAGGCTCAGCAGGACCGGTTCATGTTCAAGGTGGTCGTCGATTACCCGAATTTCCAGGAAGAGCGGCAGATTGCCAAGCAGACCACATCGGTCGGCGAGGCCGATGTTCGACCGGTACTCAGCGGCGAGGATATTCTCGAATTGCAGCAGATCGTTCGCCAGGTGCCGGTGACCGACCACGTGGTCGATTTTGCCCTGGCCCTGGTTCGCCAGACGCGAATCGATCAGCCGGGATGCCCGGAGTTCATCAACGACTGGCTGAGCTGGGGTGCTGGGCCGCGTGCCGTGCAGAACCTGCTGCTGGGTGGCAAGGCCCGGGCGTTGTTGTCAGGCCGTACGCACGTCTCGACCGACGACATCAAGGCCCTGGCTGCCCCGGTTCTCCGGCATCGCATCGTGACGAACTTTGCGGCCGAAAGTGACGGTGTGACCACCGACAGCGTGATCGAGAAGTTGGTGGAGGAAACGCCAAGCAAGGAAGGCGAACTGACCAGTGACCCGAGACTCCAGAAGATTTTTGCGGCCTGAGGAGATCTCGCGGATCGCCCGGCTCGAGGTCCGTGCCCGGCACATCGTCGAGGGGTTTCTCTCCGGGTTGCATCGCAGTCCCTATCTCGGCCAATCGGTCGAATTCGTTCAGCACCGGGAATACGTGCCCGGTGATGATGTGCGTCGCATCGACTGGAAGGTGTGGTCGAAGACCGACAAGTACTTCATCAAGCAGTACGAGGAGGACACCAACCTGCGGACGACGTTGCTGGTGGATTGCAGCGAGTCGATGCGGTTCGGTACCGGGCCGTTGTCGAAGTACGAATACGCCTGCACGGTTGCCGCGGCGATGGCGTTTCTGTTGTTGCGACAGCAGGACTCGGTCGGGTTGACCGTCTTCGACGAATCGATCCGGGAACGGGTCAGGTTCGGCAGTCGTCCCAATCACCTGGTGGCATTGCTGGCCGCGCTGGATTCGCCCGAGCCTGCCAGCAAGACCGACATGTTCGGGATCCTCGAAGAAGTCGCTGCCACACAGAACCGGCGAGGCATCGTCGTGATCGTCTCGGACCTCTTCGTCCCTCGCGAGGGGCTGTTTCGCGGCCTGAGGATGCTGAGACATCGTGGCCACGACGTGTTGATTTTTCACGTGATGGATGACGAGGAACTGGAGTTCAATTTCAGCGGGACGACGCGATTCGAGGGGCTGGAGGAAGCCGGGGACCTGGTCTGCGATCCCCGCAGTCTCCGCGACGGATACCTCGAGGCGGTCGAATCGTTCCGCAGCGAGCTGAAAAGAAAGTGCGCGGCTGAACTGATCGATTTTCAGACAATCCGCACCAGTGAGCATCTCGACGCCGCACTGGCCCATTATCTCAATCACCGCATCGGCATGCGGCAATCGGTCCGGAGCTGACACGCGATGGGTTCGTGGTTTCTGAACGCGGGATTTCTTGGCTGGGGGGCTGCCGCCCTGGTCTCGGCCCCGGTGATCATTCACCTGATCAACCGCTACCGCTTCCGGCGGGTCGAGTTTGCGGCGATGGAGTTCTTGCTGGCCAGCCAACAGCGTAATCGCCGCCGCGTCCTGATCGAACAGCTGTTGTTGCTGTTGCTGAGAATGCTGCTGGTGATCGGGCTGATCGCCCTGATCGCTCGGCTGGTGCTGGACCCGTCGACGCTGTCGATGTTGCAGGGCGCCGAGGTCTACCACGTGGTCCTGATCGATGACAGCGCGTCGATGCAGGACCGCTGGGGCGAGACGAACGCGTTTGACGAGGGGAAGTCGGTCATCGGGAAGCTGGTGGCGGCAAGCCTGGCCGAGGGGGGCGGGCAACGATTGACGTTGCTGAGACTGTCTCGGACAGCGCAACCGGACTACATCGACCAGCCAATCGACCGGGCTTTCCAGGGCGAACTCGACGCCCGCCTGCAGTCGATTTCCTGCTCGCATCAGCGACTGGAACTCGCCGACGGCCTGGATGCCGCCGCCCAACTGCTCGCCAAGCAGCCCACCGGTGTGAAGCATCTGCACGTCGTGTCGGATTTCCGTCACAATGACTGGCAGGATCCCAGGGCCCTGGTCGAATTCCTGGAACGCCTTGATGGAGACGGTGTTACCGTCAACCTGGTCCGCACCGTTCCCGCACGGCACGAGAATCTCGCGGTGACCGGCCTGCGGGGCGAACTCCAGGTGGCCAGCGCGAGGGTTCCGGTGCGATTGACCGCGGTCGTGGCCAATCGAGGAGAGACACTTGTCGGACAGGTCAATCTCGCGGTCTTCGTCGATGGCGAACGCCTGCCCCTGGCGGTGACCGTCGAACGACTCGAAGCCGGGCAGGAGGTCGAGCAGTCTTTCGAGGTGACCTTCGACACCCCGGGCAAGCATCGTATCGAGGTGGTCCTGCCCGGTGATTCATTGGCCGCCGACGACCGTTGGCATCTTGCCGTCGACGTGGCCGCTGCCAACCGGGTGTTGATCATCGAGGGCGATCCGGCTGCCGAGGAGGGACTGTTCCCGACACTGGCTCTGGCCGCCAACCCGCAGGCCTCCGGGTACCAGACCGTCGTTGCCTCGGTGGACTACCTCTATCGACAGAATATCGATGGTTTCCAGAGCATCCTGGTACTCAACGTCCCGGAACTTCCACCGGATGCCATCGAAGCACTGGAAACGTTCGTGCAAGGCGGCGGGGGGCTGGTGTGGTATGTCGGCGATGCCATCAATCCCGCCTCCTACAACACCGCCCTGTATGCCGAGGGCAACGGGTTGTTCCCGGTCGTACTGGCCGACGCGCCGCGTGAGCTTCCCCGCGACGAGACCGCCGCACCTGGTCCCGACCTGGTGCTGGCAGAACACGCCATGTTGGCCGGACTGCAGGGGCAGGACAATCCCGAGATCGAGGCGACGCGGATCTTCCGGTACTTTCCGGTCGACGACGACTGGGAACGCGACGACCGGAAACGCGATGACGACGTGAAGACAATTGCCGCGTTAAGGACCCGGGAACCACTACTGTTGGAACACCGACTCGGCAGCGGACGCATCATCACCTGTCTGACGAGTTGCGGAACCGGCTGGACCAATTTCCCACAGTACCGCAGCTTCGTGCCGTTCCATTTTGAACTGCAGAAGTACATTTCCCGGGCCGATCGCGTGTTGCCCAGTCGCGAGGCGGGTGCGGCGATTCACCTCGAACTCGATCCCGCCCAGTTCGGCCCCTCGATCCGGATTGATCCGCCGGAAAATTCCGGGCAGGTGACCACCGAGTTGCAGGTCCAGCCGGTTTCGGTCCCCGTTGACACGGCGGCCCCGGCCGATCAAAAGGACGAATCGAAGGCCCCGCTGCAGCGGGTGGTTGATTACGAACGGACCGATATGCCGGGAATCTACCGTGTCAAGCTGGTTGATGCTGCCGACGTGAACGTCGAGCGATGGTACGCCTACAACACCGGCAGCGACGAGGGACGCCTGGAACTGGCCGACAGTGCCGCAATCCGGCAGGCCCTGGGACCGGCGTTGTCCGAGAAAGTGAGGATCCAGGAGGCGGGATCGACCGAGTGGCTGGCAGGACGGGAGTCGGATCGGGATGTGCGGGAATGGATTCTCGTTCTGCTCGTGCTCGTGCTCCTGGCCGAACAACTGCTGGCCTACCGCTTGAGCTACCATTCCACCGCTCAGGGGGCCCGCAGATGATTGGTCCGCTGTTGGCCGCCGAGCAGATTGTCCGGGAAATCGAGTGGAGCCTGCCCGAGTCTCCCCTGGCATGGATCGCGATGGTGATCGGAGTCATGGCGCTGGTCGTGTTCGTCGTCGTCTGCTACCGGCGGGATACCAGTGACAGGTCACGCTGGTGGACGGCCTGGCTGTTGCTGTTGCGATTGGGGGTCGTCGCGGGCTTGTTGCTTGTCCTGGTCAACCCTCGCCAGCGGGTTCGCCTGAGGACCTTCCGGCCGTCCCGGGTGATCCTGCTTGTCGACAGTTCTTTGTCGATGAGTTTTCCGGAAACTCGACCCGGTTCCGGTTCCGACGGCGAGCGGTCCCGCGCGATGGCGTTGAGAGAATTGTTGGCTGAGTCGTCATTGATCGAGCGATTGACGCGAGACCACCAGGTCCGTGTCTACACGTTTGATGCCGGGCTCAAGGAAGACCCCGTCTTTGATTTCCCCAGCCGTGATCCTCGAGGTCGCGGTGAGCAGGCAGTCGCCGGTCTTGACGCGGCGGCGGGTGGGACCGCGGACAACGAGAACGGGTTGAATCTGCCCGGTGTCGAGGAGTGGGATCGGGCGATCCGGCCGTGGTCGGTGGGCGGGGATGCCAACGTCGTGACGGGAGGGTTGGAAACCCGATTGGGAGAAGCCCTGTTGGCGGTCCTGCAGCGGGAAGGGGGCGAGGGATTGGCGGGAGTTGCCGTGATGACCGACGGGGCCAGCAATGCAGGGACCGATCCGGCACCGGCAACCGAACTGGCGGCCGATCGGAAAGTCCGGCTGTTTGCCGTTGGTGTGGGCAGTCTGGAACTGCCCGACAACATCCAGTTGATCAATGTCCAGGCCCCGACGGATGTTCACGTCGGCGATGCCTACGGCTTCAGTGTGTTCGTCAAGGGGCAGGGGGCCGGGGTCCTGGACAAGGACATCCAGGTCGAATTGCTCCGCAAGCCGGAGTCGGCCGAGGGAGAGCCCGACGAAAAGGTCGACGTGCAGACCGTGCGGTTGCCTGACGACTCGGGGCCGATCGAAGTGAAGTTCGAATTGACTCCGGATACGGCCGGACGATTCGAGTTCCTTGTTCGGGCGGTTTCACCCGAAGCGGTCAGTGAACTCAGCGACGACGACAACCGGCGACGGCGGTTGGTCAACGTGACCGAACGCAAGCTGAAAGTGTTGCTGCTGGCGGGGGGGCCGATGCGGGATTATCGCTTCGTACGGAACATGCTGTTCCGTCACCCGGGTATCGAAGTCGACGTGCTGCTGCAGTCGGCCGATCCCGGCGATGCCATCAGCCAGGAGGCGGATCACCTGCTCCAGGAATTTCCGGAAACCCGCGAGGATTTGTTCACCTACGATGTGATTGTGGGCTTCGATCCCAACTGGGCAGCGATCGCCGAACCTCGCCGACAATTGCTCTCCGAATGGGTTTTCAAGCAGGCCGGCGGCCTGGTGGTCGTGGCCGGGGATGTCTACACGCCGGAACTGGCCGCGGCTGAAAACCAGCTCGATGACATTCGCACGCTGTATCCCGTGGTGTTGGAGCCGGTGTCGCTGGAGGTCGATCTTACCCGAAAATCCGACCAGGCCTGGCCGGTTGAGTTTTCCGACGACGGCAGCGGCGCCGCCTTTCTGCAGCTCTCCGACGACGCCGAGGATCCCCTGGAAGTCTGGGGGGAGTTCCCCGGTGTCTACCGCTGCTATCCGACATCCGGGCCCAAGGACGGGGCACTGGTCTACGCCCGGTTCTCCGACCCTCGCAGCGATCATCCCGTGCTGATGGCCTCGCAGTTCTTCGGTGGCGGACGTGTGTTGTACGTGGGATCTCCGGAGTTGTGGCGGCTGCGATCGCTGGAAGAGGAAGTTTTCGATCGGTTCTGGATCAAGGCGATCCGCGAGATGGGGCAGGCGAGGTTGAAGCGAGGTACCAACCGTGGCACGTTGTTGCTGGACCGTACCGAGTACCTGCTTGGCCAGACGATCGCCGTGCGGGCACACCTGCTCGATGCCCAGTTCCAGGATCTGACCAACGAAACCGTCCCGATCGAACTCTTCGATCCCGACGGGCGGCAACTGGGGTTGCGAGAACTGAACCGACAACCCAATCGGCCCGGTCAATTCGTCGGCAGTTTCCGCGCCAGTCGGCCGGGCACGTTCCGATTGGCGTTGCCGATTCCTCCGGAGGGTGACGAGCGGCTGACCGGACGGATCGACATCATACTTCCGGACCTCGAGTCGCTCGATCCTCGGCAGAACCAGCCTTTGCTGACCGGGCTGGTGAGAAGTACCGGGGGCGAGTACCTGCGGCTGGCCGACGCGGAGACGTTGCCCGAGAAACTGCCGAACCAGGGGTCCGAACTCCTGGTTGATGAAGGCCGGCCGGCGCCATTGTGGGATCGCCAGTGGGTGCTGTACCTCCTGGTCGGCCTGCTGTGTTTTGAATGGGTTACCCGCAAGCTGCTGAAACTCGCCTGATAAGACGATCGAGGAGTCTGCTGATACCATGACAGTTCAGAGCCACGGAGCGGTCCGGTGGAAACGCGTCGATCCGGATCCGTGGGAGAGACAACGCCGATGAACAGTACAGGATCACCACTGTCGGGAAACCCGTCGGTGACAGTCCCGGTTTCCGAGGAACTGGCCGCCGTTCTGGCGCGGTTGAGGCGTCGGATCCGGCTGTACGTGGCCATCGAGGGAACTGCCCTGTTGCTGGTGCTGCTGGCCGTGCTGTTCTGGGCCAGCCTCGGGATTGACTGGGCCTGGTTTCGGCTCAATCGCCTGGAACTGCCCGTCTGGTTTCGCGTTCTGTTCGACGTGAGTGTGGCCAGTGTCGCCACGGTGGCCGCGGTCACCTGGATCGGTCTTCGCTGGCTGCGGCGATTCCGGGCTCGCGCGCTGGCGCTGGTGCTGGAACGACGGTTTCCCGAACTTGATGATCGGCTGATTACCGCGGTTGAAATCGCTGACGTTGACCGCGGTGGGTACACGCCACTGGGACAGGCGATGATCAATCGCACGTTGCGGGACGTGGTCGAGGCCAGTCGTCGGATCGAGGTCGACGATGTCTTCCAGAAACGCCCCCTGCTTCGCGCCGTGGCGCTGGCCGTCGGGCTGTTGGTATCGATCGGCGGGTTGGCCATGGCCGATTCGAGCATCATCTCCCGCTGGGCCGATGGCTACCTGTCGCTGAAAGAATCCTACTGGCCGCGGGAATACGGGCTGTTTGTGACCGTTGTTCGCGGTCCCGGTCACTCCGATGCCGAGTTCGACGTCGACGGGGTCTATCGACATCCACGTGGCGAGGACCTGGTATTGGCGATCGAGGTCAGGCCGGATCCGTCGCGGAAGGAAGTCAAACCGCTTGATCGGGTCGAAGTCACGTTTCGGCAGGCCGGCGGATCGGGGCGGGCCGTGTGTGCCAAGACCGACTTGCGGCAATTCCGTCACACCCGTGCCGCATTGCTCGAAGATCTTCTTTTCTGGGTCAGCGGGGGTGATTACGTCAACCGTCGCCCTTACCAGATCAGGGTCGTCGATCCACCGACGGTCGAGAAGATCGTTCTCAACTGCCGGTACCCCGAATACACCGGGCTCGAACCGGTTCAACAAGAGGTCCAGGGCATCCAGGTCGAATTGCCGCTGGAGACCGATGTTCTCCTGCAGGCTCGCACTAACAAGTCGTTCACGGGGATGCGGGTCGAGTTCGACCAGTTCCGACTGGTGCTCGTTGCCGGCAGCGACGGTTCACCGACAGCCTGGTTCGAACAGGAAACGTCCGAAGGGCAGGCGATCAGGAAACGGGCGATCGATCCGGCCCTGCTGCTGGGGACATCCCTGGAACTGCCGTCCCGGATTTTCCGGTTGCCCGTAAAGCTGACGACTTCCGCTGCCAGGGGATTGGACGAGATCTTCGGCGACGAGAACGGAAACACCGAACCATTGTCCGGGCCGATCCCATTGCCGGCCGATGTGCTGTTGAGATTTTCGGTCCATGATACCGATGACATCACCAGTCGCGATCCAGCCCGATTGACGATCAACGGGATCGTTGACCAGCCACCCGTGATCGAAACCACACTCCAGGGCATTGGTATCGAGGTGACCCGGATCGCCCGGATCCCGATCGCCGGATTGATCCGGGACGACTACGGCATCGACAATGCGCATTTCGAGTACCAGCTGGTTGCCGCCACGACCCGGGTCGATGCATTGAAGGGTCCGTGGTTGAAACGGTCTCTCTCGCGACCACCGCACGACCGGCCTCGCGAGTTTTCCCTGGCCACCGCCGCTGATGACGTCCCGCGAGATGACGCGCTCAAGATCCCCGAAAACCAACAGGCCGCCTGGTTCGATCTGCGACAACTCAACCCCGAACCCGCTGTCGGGCAAAAGCTCGTCCTCACACTCGTCGCCACCGACGCCGACGACAGGAACGGACCTCATTCCACCCGTGGCAGCCCCGTTCACGTTTTCTCGATCGTCAGCAATGAAGACCTTCAGTTCGCTCTCATCCAGAAGGAACTCAACCTGCGACGTCGGTTTGAACAGGTGATCAGCGAGGTCGAAAGAACCCGCGCGGATCTGCTCAGGCACCGGATGCGTGTTGATGAACGGAAAGCGGAAACGCCTTACCAGGAAACAGCGACCGACGCGGCCAGGGCCATTGATGCGGAAGTGATCAACTGCGCCGAACGATCGATCAATGAAGCCAGCAAGAGCCACAACGAAACGACGGCGATCGCCCAGGAATTTGCGGGGATCCGGGACGAGTTGATCAACAACGGAATCCATACCCCGCAGGCCCTTCAACGAATCGACGACGGAGTGTTGTCTCCTCTACAACGGATCAACACGGATGACTACACTGATGTGGAGGCCGCCGTGAGGGCTTTTGCCCGGGTCAGTCGCAAAGGCGACGATCCGGCGGCCGAAATTGATGCCGCGACCGATGCCCTGCAGACCCTGTTGACCCGTATGAAGCAGGTCCTCAGGGAAATGCAGAAACTCGAGACCTACCAGGAAGCACTGAAACTTCTCAAGCAGATCATCGACGAGGAAGGAAAGTTGCTCGAAAAAACCCGTGAGCAACGTAAACGCGACCTGATCAAGAAACTGAAAGGGATTGACCCCGGCGGCGAGGCCAAGCCGGAAAGCAAGCCACCCGCAGATCCCAAACCGTGATCGACCAGTTCTCGTTGACCAGCCATGCCGCGATCGAAAAATCGCGATGTCGGTAGCGAGAAACTGATCGCCAACTGCAACTATTGATGTCGCAGGAGATTCGCTCGTGAAAACTCGAATCGCAACGCTGCTGCTTGTGCTGCTCTGGTGTTCGGTGGCATTTCTGCCCGCCCAGGATGCTGC
>PBSL01000075.1 GCA_002726205.1 Planctomycetaceae bacterium
GCCGGCTGCGATGATCCCTCCGATCACGCCTGGCTGCACCCGGCACTGGCCGATGCCAAGAACAAAGTCGCCGTCGGCTTTGGTATCCGGACCACCTTCCAGGCATTTGAAGACGGCGCCGAGTCCAACGGCGGACGAACCCGGGACTTCAACCTCGACAACGTCCGGATTTTTCTTTCAGGAAAAATCAGCGAAAAGATCAGTGCGAACTTCCACACTGATATCAACGGTGCCCAGCCCGGTCACGGAACCGACAACGATGGCCTTCACGTCCTCGATGCGGTCATCAACTACGAGTTGACCGATACGATCGGTGTCAAGTTCGGCCGCTTCCTGCCGCCGACCGACCGGTCCAATCTCAGTGGCCCGTTCTTCATCAACGCCTGGGAATTCCCCTGGGTACAGTACACCAACGGGTACTACGACATCTTCCAGGGTCGCGACGACGGCGTGGTGTTGCACGGCGAAATGGGCGACGACACCCAGATCAAGTGGTCGTTCGGAATCTTCGAAGGCTACGACACGACCGGAGTTGCCGGCGATGACAACGTGTGGGTTGTCGGCCGCGTCGTCGCCAACTTCCTGGACAAGGAAGAAGGCTACTTCAACTCGAGTACCTACTACGGCGAGAAGGACATTGCGGCGATCGGCATGTCGTTCTCCAACCAGGCCGACGCTCATGGCGATGGGATCGACTACACCTCCTGGAGCCTGGACGCCCTCTACGAGAAGAAGACTGACGGCGGTGGCGTGTTGACGGCCGAGGCCGCCTACTACGACCGTGACCATGATGGAGATGCAGGCTTCCAGGATCTGGAAGGCGAAGGCTACTTCATGCTCGTCAGCTACCTCTTCTCGAATTCGACCAGCCTGGGCAACCTCGAAGGGCGACTGCAGCCCTCGATCCGATACCAGGAATCGGATCGCCAGGCTCCCGGCGTCGGGAACCGTGAGAACCAGGTGGATTACGCTCTGAACTACATCATCCACGGTCACTCGGCCCGTCTGTCGCTGGTGTTTTCCGACATCGGCTACTCGGGTGGTGTCGAGGATGAGCAACGCGTGACCATCGGCGGTCAGATCCGCTTCTAGGATCAGTTGATCCAACCCGGTCCGTCCTGCGGGCCGATACGACACGTCGAACCCCGGTTCCACACTCGCGTGGAGCCGGGGTTCTTCTTTTTGTTGCCAGCCTCCGACCGACCGCTCGATGCCCAGAGCACAGGCATTGCTGTGCAACAGCGTGGCAGTCCTCAGGAGTCGGTCCGATTTCTCGCGTCACGAAGTCCGCAGAAAACACGGATATCCGATCCGAGGGTTTCTTTCCGGGGTTTTGGCATCACGTTTGCTGATTACCTGTGGATGGACAGACCGATTCACCGGCAGATCGCCGGTGAACGGCTTGGGGAGTGTTTCAGGAAGAAACCGATCAACACCACACACGGGCGGGCCGCGAGAGAAGGAACCGGGCGCGTCGGTCATCGGCATCATTGAAGATGCGAGAAGGAATGCGAGACATGTTGCGTAAGACGCTAGCGACCCTGTTGTTTGGACTGAGTACGGCACTGCTGCTGGGCGGCTGTGGAACCGACAGTTCACCCGAGAGCACCAATTTGGCACCGGCCAGCAATGGCGGATCTGCCGCGGAGACCATCACCCGGGTCACCGATGATCCGATCGAAGCGGCCTACTTCGGCGTGTACGTCTGGAAGGCGGCGGTCGAGAAGGCCCAGAGCTTCGAGATCGACAAGGTCCGTGAGGCCGTTTACGGGCTCGAGTTCAACGCCCCCGGCGGCAAGAAGGTGATGCACGCCGACAACCAGCACACGCTCAAGCCAGTCTACATCGGTGAGATCCTCAAGGACGGCCAGTTCAAGATCGTCAAGGCGATCGACGACGGCAAGCTCGTCTCGCCCGATTCCTACAGCAGCTACCTGCATGAGAAGGGCAAGGCGCCCGCCCCCACCGGCGGTCCCCAGGAAGGCAAGGAGTACCCCGCGGCCGATGTCACCGAGGAGACCGTCAAGATCGGTATCCTTCACTCGCTTTCAGGCACGATGGCCATCTCCGAAACCTCGCTCAAGGACGTCGTGCTTTACGCCGTCGACGAGATCAACTCGGCCGGTGGAGTGCTGGGTCGCAAGATCGAGCCGGTCATCGAAGACGGAGCCAGCGACTGGCCCCTGTTCGCCGAAAAGGCCCGCAAGATGATCACGCAGGACAAGGTGTCGGTGATCTTTGGTTGCTGGACCTCGGTCAGCCGCAAGAGCGTGCTGCCGGTCTTCGAGGAATACAACCACCTGCTCTTCTACCCGGTGCAGTACGAGGGTGAAGAACAGTCGAAGAACGTGTTCTACACGGCGGCCACCCCGAACCAGCAGCTGGTTCCGGCCGCCCAGTACATGATCGACCAGGGAGCCAAGAAGTTCTACCTGCTCGGCACCGATTACGTCTTCCCGCGGACGGCCAACAAGGTCCTCAAGGCCTTCCTGAAGACCAAGGATGTTCCCGATGAGAACATCATCGAGAAGTACACGCCGTTCCATCACCAGGACTACCAGACGTACGTCCAGGAGATCAAGAAGTTTGCCGCCGGTGGCGATGCCTGCGTGCTCTCCACGATCAACGGCGACAGCAACGTGCCGTTCTACAAGGAGTTCGCCAACCAGGGCCTGAAGGCTGCCGACTGCCCGATCATGGCTTTCTCGGTTGCCGAGGACGAACTGCGGGCGATGGATGTCCCGCCGCTGATCGGTCACCTGGCCTGCTGGAACTACTACCAGAGCATCGACACGCCGGAAAACAAGGCGTTCGTCGCAGGTTTCCAGGCATTCTGCAAGAAGAACAACCTGAAGTAGGACTGGCGAACTCCCCAAGCTCTGTCAGTCTTCTCGGGGACCCGGTGTCCATCCCGGACACCGGGTCTTCGGCGTTGGCTGGTGCGGGCCCGGCAACCCATTCCGAGTGCGTTGCCGCCGCACCAGTGTTGTGCTACTGGATGGTCCCATGCTGTTCGCGGATTCCCGCTGCTCGCGCCGTGGTTCGTCGCTGTTGCTGCTGCTGGTCTTGCTCGGGCCGAGTGCCCCGATCCTGGCGGCCGACGCTGTCGACATCGCCGGGGAACTGCGGAAACTGGTCTCCGGCGATCGCCCGCAACGCCAGGCGGCGCTGCGGCAACTGGTCGCTTCGCGCGACGGGCGACTGGTGACATTTCTCGAGGCCTACCAGCAGGGCAACGTCTATCTTCACGAGGACCAGGTCGTCGTCTGCCTGGAAACAAAGAAGTTCAACGGCAGGGAAATGGCATCACTCATCGATCCCATACACCTGGATCCCCTCACCGGAAGACCCCCGGTTGACGCCCCAGCTTCTGCGCAGGTCGTCCCCACGTCGGAATTGAAGTCACTCGGGCCAAGTGGCCGCGAGCGACGCGAGGTCGCCGACGCCATCCGACTGCTGCAATTGTGGTCCCACGAAACGGAAAACCGACTGGCAGCGATTCGCAGGTTCGGCGACAGTCGCAAGGCCGAATTCCTGGAACCGCTGGGCGAATTGATCGAGTCGGTTGAAGTGCCCGAGACGATTCGCCAAAAGGCCCGGGAAAGCGTAGCCCTGATCGAACTGGGCTCGGAAGAAACGGCCGATTCACCGGAAACACGAACCGCCGCGGCCCGGCTGCTGGGCGAACTGGCCAGTGCCCGCGCTCTTCCGGTCCTGACCGACCTGCTGAAAACCCCCGCTTCACTGACCGCCGAAGAACGGACGGCTTTCACCGAGGCGACCAGGGCGATCGAATCCTACCAGTGGAAAATCAGCTGGGTCCAGAATCTCTTCTACGGACTCTCACTGGGCAGCGTGCTGATCCTGGTGGCGCTGGGGCTGGCGATCATCTTCGGCCAGATGGGCGTGATCAACATGGCTCACGGCGAATTGATGATGATCGGGGCCTACACCACCTACGAGGTCCAGCGGCTTTTCGGTCACACGCCCGACGATCCGGTCAACCTGTTCTACATTGCCGCGCTGCCGGCCTCGTTCCTGGTCGCGGCCCTGGTCGGCTGGTTGATCGAACGTTTGATTGTCCGGCACCTTTACGGTCGGCCGCTGGAGACACTCCTGGCAACCTGGGGCGTGGGGCTGATCCTGATCCAGGCCGTCCGGATTCGCTACGGTGACAACATCGGGGTCAACAGCCCGACCTGGCTGCTGGGCAGTTTTGAACCGATCCAGGACCTGAGCATTTCCTACAACCGCGTGTTCATCATGGCGTTGTGTTTTCTGTGCGTCCTGGCCGTCGCGGCGATCATGAATTTCACGCGACAGGGGCTATTGATCCGGGCCACGGTCCAGAATCGTCAAACCGCCGAGACCCTGGGCGTCAACACGCATCGTACCGACGGCCTGACGTTTGCGCTGGGCGCCGGCCTGGCGGGAATCGCCGGTTACGCCTGGACACTGATCGGCGGTGTCACGCCCGACATGGGACAAAACCACATCGTCGACGCCTTCCTGGTCGTGGTGACCGGCGGCGTCGGGGAACTGGCCGGCAGTGTCTGGGCCGGAATGGGGCTGGGCGTCATCAACAAGCTGATCGAGCCGGCGCTGGGATCGGCCACCTGGGCCAAGGTCATCCTGCTGCTGCTGGTAATTGGTTTCATCCAGTGGAAGCCGGCCGGGCTGTTCCCCCCGAAGGGGAGGCTGGCCGATGTCTGACCCGACCGGAAGCTTCGACGACGGCCGTTCCCTGGTCAAGCAATGGAGCAACCGGTTGCCGGCGTTGCTGATGCTGCTGATCGGTTTCGGAGTCGTGCCGTTGCTCTACTCCAACGGTGAGATCGGCATCGAATCGGTCAACATGCTCGGCCGCTATCTCTGCTTTGCCCTGCTTGCGCTGAGTCTCGACCTGCTCTGGGGTTACGGGGGCATGCTGTGTCTCTGCCAGAGCTTCTTTTTCTCGCTGGGTGGCTACGCGATGGGCATGTTCCTGGCCCATCACGGCGGTCCCGAGGGAATCATCGACGCCACCGGGTGGAAGCTGCCGGCCTGCCTGTTTGTGGTCTACCCCTACGAGGTCGGCCAGGCTCCCGGCGAGGCACTGGTTCCCTTGTTCTGGAAACCTTTCTGGAGCCTGCCGGTCACGCTGCTGCTGGGGATGCTGATCCCTGGAGTGGTCGCCGGTACGATCGGCTTTTTCGTGTTTCGCAGCCGCGTCCGCGGCGTGTTTTTCGCGATCCTGACACAGGCCATCACGCTGGCCGCGTGGCTCGTGTTCTCGATGAACCAGATGTATCTCTGCGGCACAAACGGGCTGACCCGCTTCGATCGGATCACGACCGGATTCACCGAGGTTGTCACGATCGAGGTCGACCCGGCGTCGCTGGCCGAGAAACAACTCTCGCTCGACAATGTCCGCCTGGCCCTGGAAGCCTACCAGGCCGAACACGGAGGAACACTCGACCAGTCCGGATCCGTCTTCACCAGCCGACCACGGAAATTCCAGAGCATCGATACTGACTTTGCCGGCCTGGCGTTGAACACCGAGCCCCCGGTGAAACTCGACGACGTGGCCGACCTCGACCTCGACGGCTGGCGGCTCAGCGCCACGCGTGTCAAGTTCGGGCTGTACCTGGTCACCCTGGCATCGCTGGCGGTGGTTTTCCTGGGCTGCCGGTTCATGATCGGGTCGCGTTTTGGTCGCGTGCTGGTTGCTGTCCGCGACAACGAAACCCGGCTGCGTTTTTCCGGCTACAAACCCTACGTCTTCAAGATGCTCGTGTTCGCTGTCTCGGCGATGATCGCCGGCCTGGCCGGGATGCTCTATGTCCCACAGATGCAGATCTTCACTCCAACCAGCCTCGAACCGAAAGCATCGATCCTGGTCGTCGTCTGGGTCGCCTTCGGCGGCCGGGCCACGCTGACGGGACCGATCGCCGGCGCCCTGCTGGTCAACCTGTTCTACTTCTACCTGACCGGCTTGAGCCCCGAGGCCTGGCCGTTCCTGCTGGGAGGCCTGTTCGTCTTCGTGGTGCTGGCGATCCCCGACGGCGTGATGGGAGTCTGGCACAGCCTGGTGGAACGGCTCTCGGAAAAAGGACTCTTTGGCAACGAAGACCTGGTTTCGATCGACTCGCTGCTGCATGAGACACCCGGTGATCCAGGCGAAGACGATCAACTGTCGAGGGAAATGACCCCGCTCACCGCGCGTCTCAATGCGCTGGCTCTCCGCCGGCGAACCGAGACCAGCCAATCGCAGTTGGACAGCCCCCTGTTGCAGGTCGACGACATCCAGGTTCATTTCGACGGTTTCCGGGCACTCGATGTCGAAACCTACACGGTCCCCCACTACGCGCTCAACGTGATCATCGGCCCCAACGGGGCCGGCAAGACCACCCTCTGTGACGTCATCAGCGGCAAGACGCGTGTCAGCCAGGGACGGATCCGGTTCGCCGGCGAGGACATCACCTGGATGGCTGAAGTTGAGATCGCCCGAATGGGCGTGGGGCGTAAGTTCCAGACACCGACGGTCTTCGACAGCCTCAACGTTCGGCAGAACATGGAACTGGCTCTCCCGAACCGCCAGCGTCTGGGTCGCAACCTGCAACAGCGGTCCACTGCCGAAGAAACCGATCGGATCAATGGAATTCTCGAGCGGGTCCGGTTGCTCGATGACGCGAACCGGACAGTGAAGTACCTCAGCCACGGGCAACGCCAGTGGCTGGAAATCAGCATGTTGATCCTCTCGCGACCGCAACTGCTGCTTGTCGATGAACCGGCGGCCGGATTGACCGACGAGGAAACCGTGCTCACCGCCGAGTTGTTGATGGAACTCCAGGACGAACACAGCATCATCGTGATCGAACACGACATGGAATTCGTCCGGCTGCTGAATTCCCGCGTGACCGTGCTCAACGAGGGCCGGATCATCGCGGATGGCTCGCTGGATCAAATCAAGGAGAACCCCGAGGTGATCGAGGCCTACCTGGGCCGCTGACCTTCGACCCCAACCATGCTGACCATCGAAGACCTGTCGTTTTCCTACGGCACCATCCAGACCCTGCACGGGGTCTCCGCGACAATGTCGCCGGGACGTGTCACCTGCGTGATCGGTCGCAACGGTGTCGGCAAGACCACCCTGATGAAGTTGATCATGGGTACCCTGCGATCCGACGCCGGCACAATCCGCATCGACGACCATGTCTGCCTCGCGAACCGTGAACTCTCCGTCAACCTCACCAACCGCCCGGCCAGCCAGCGGGCCCGGCAGGGCGTTGCCCTGGTCCCGCAGGGTCGACAGATTTTCCCCAAGCTCTCCGTCGCCGACAATCTCCGCGTGGGACTCGAAGCAATCCGGCCGCGAACAAGACACGTTCCCCAGGAAATCTATGACCTGTTCCCGATTCTCTGGGACAACCGCCTGCGTCCCGGCGGCAACCTTTCCGGCGGCATGCAGCAACAGCTGGCGATCGCCCGGGCCCTGGTCAGCAACCCGCGCGTGCTGCTGCTTGATGAGCCGACCGAGGGCATCCAGCCCAATATCATCCAGCAGATCGGCGAGGTCCTCGGCAACCTGGTTGCCGAGAGGAACATGACCGTGGTGCTTGTCGAGCAGTACCTTGACTTCGTCAAGGAATTCGGTCACGACTTCTACATCATGAACCGGGGTCGAGTCACCGCGGGAGGCGAGACGTCCGAGTTGACCCAGGAACTCATCTCCACCTACCTCAGCGTCTAGCCGGTACAACGCGTGAGCCCGTCCAGCACCTCCGTCCTGCAACCCGACACCGGCTCCGGGCAATCCCCGCCCAGGCGTCCGCTGGGCCGTTTTCCGGCCTCACCGGCGCTGCAACCCGGCCAGGGAGTGGCCCGGGTGGCCCGGGTGGACGGTCGCAGTCGCGTGATTCGCAGCCGCGCCACCAACCCCTTGAAACTCTGGTCGCCACGTCGTCCGGGTACGGATGCCTGGATCTACTCCACGACGTTTGGCGGAGGACTGGTTTCCGGCGACCGGGTGCAACTCGATCTCGATATCGAACCCGACGCCACCGCGGTCCTGACCACCCAGGCTTCCACGAAGGTCTATCGTTCGCTTCGTTCCCGGCCCTGCAGTCAACAACTCACCGCCCGACTCGGCAGCGCTGCCACGCTCGTGATCACTCCCGATCCACTGGTCTGCTTTCGCGGAGCAATCTACGAGCAGTTCAACCGGATCCACCTGGCCGATGACTCGTCCCTGGTCCACATCGACTGGTTGACCAGTGGCCGCAGTGCCTGCGGCGAGTGCTGGAAGTTTGCTCGACTGGCAACGCGGCTCGAAGTGATCCGCGACCGGCAAATGCTGTTGCTCGACTCGTTGACACTGGATCCTCGCGACGGTGCACTCGACGGACCGTTGCGAATGGGCGACTACCACTGCCTGGCCACGGTCGTCATTCTTGGCCCGCCGCTGGAGAATGCCGCGGCCACGATCCGCGAGGACGTCGACGACTCGAACCCGGACTCCGGCTGCCTGGAAGCGGCCAGCCCGCTTGCCGAGGGAACGATCTGGAGAATTCTCGGGCCGACCACCGAAGCGGTGGGCACGCGACTGCGACAGCGACTGGCCTTCCTCGCCGACCACCTCGACGAAACCCCCTGGAACCGAAAATGGTAACTCGACGTCCCCAGCGGCCCCGACCGGTCGCCACGTCATCAAGGAGACCCCGCCGATGCGCCTGACCCCTCGCGAAATCGAGAAGCTGATGCTGCACAACGCCGGGTTTGTCGCCCAGAAGCGACTGGCCCGTGGCCTGAAACTCAACCACCCCGAAGCGGTGGCGCTGGTCGCGGCACAGTTGCTCGAACTGATCCGCGATGGCCGGACCGTTGCCGAACTGATGGACATCGGACGGCAGTTTCTTGGTCGCCGCCAGGTTATCGACGGCGTGGCCGAGATGCTCGACGAGGTGCAGGTCGAGGGGACGTTTCCCGACGGAACCAAGCTGGTCACCGTCCATTCCCCGGTCTCCGATCTCGACGGCAACCTCGAACTGGCACTCTACGGCAGCGGCCTGCCGATCCCGGACCTGTCGGTGTTCGGGGACAGTTCCTCGGACGAGGCGATCCCCGGAGCCTGCCTCGCCGGCGAAGAAACACTGGTCCTGAATGCCGGCCGCGAAACCGTCTCGCTCGAGGTCACCAATCTCGGTGACCGGCCGATCCAGGTCGGCAGCCACTACCATTTCGTGGAAACCAACGCCCGGCTCGAATTCGATCGGTCCGCCGCCTACGGCAAGCGACTCGATATCCCCGCCGGAACCGCCGTGCGATTCGAACCCGGCGAGACGCGGACGGTCACGCTGGTCGATATCGCCGGAAATCGCGTGATCCGTGGCGGAAACAACCTGGCCGACGGTCCAGTCGACGACGCCGGCCGCGAGGCGATGCTCGAGAAGGTGTCGCAGCAGGAATTCGCCAACCGGTCCTGACCCGGGTTTCCGTCCTCCCAAGAAAGACAGCTACGATGGCTTACGAAATCAAGCGATCCAGTTACGCGGAAATCTACGGTCCCACCACCGGGGACCGGCTGCGACTGGGTGACACCTCGCTGGTCCTGGAAGTCGAAAAGGACCATGCCGTCTACGGTGACGAGTGCAAGTTCGGAGGCGGGAAGGTCCTGCGGGAAGGCATGGGACAGGCCGCCGGTGTCTCGCAGGCCGATGCACTCGACCTGCTGATCACCAACGCGCTGGTGGTCGATTACACCGGGATCTACAAGGCCGACGTCGGGATCAAGCAGGGCCGGATCGTGGGAATCGGCAAGGCCGGCAATCCCGATGTCATGGCGGGTGTCGATCCGAACATGGTGGTGGGGGTCACCACCGAGGTGGTTGCCGGGGAGGGAAAGATCCTGACCGCCGGAGGACTCGACACTCACATTCACTTCATCTGCCCCCAGCAGGCCCTGGAAGCGATCGCCAGCGGACTGACCACGATGCTCGGCGGCGGAACGGGACCGGCCACCGGGACCTGCGCGACCACCTGCACGCCCGGTGCCGACCACGTCCGGATGATGCTGCAGGCCACCGACGACCTGCCGCTGAACTTTGCCTTTCTCGGCAAGGGAAACACGGCCAAGCCCGAGGGGCTTGCCGAACAGATCGTGGGCGGGGCCGTCGGCCTGAAACTCCACGAGGACTGGGGAACAACCCCCGCGGCAATCGACTGTTGCCTGGGCGTTGCCGAGGACTACGACGTGCAGGTCTGCATCCACACCGACACGCTCAACGAATCGGGGTTCGTCGAGGCATCGATCGCCGCCTTCGATGGTCGCACGATCCACACCTACCACTCCGAGGGAGCCGGCGGTGGACACGCCCCGGACATTCTCACCGTCTGCGGCCAACCCAACGTCCTGCCCAGTTCGACCAACCCCACACGACCATTCACCCGCAACACGATCGACGAACACCTCGACATGCTGATGGTCTGCCATCACCTCGACAAGAACCTGCCCGAGGACGTGGCGTTTGCCGAGAGCCGGATTCGCGGTGAGACGATCGCCGCCGAGGACATCCTGCACGACATGGGCGCGATCAGCATCATGGGATCCGACTCCCAGGCGATGGGACGCGTCGGCGAGGTGATCACGCGGACCTGGCAAACCGCCGACAAGATGCTGGCTCAACGGGGACGCCTGGACGAGGAAACCGGGGACAATGACAACCAGCGGATCCGCCGTTACATCGCCAAGTACACGATCAATCCGGCAATCGCACACGGGATGAGCCACGAGATCGGGTCGATCGAGGTGGGTAAGCTGGCCGACCTGGCACTCTGGCACCCGGCATTCTTCGGAGCCAAGCCGGAGATGGTCATCAAGGGCGGCATCATCGCCTACAGCCAGATGGGCGACCCGAACGCGTCGATTCCCACCCCCCAGCCGGTGTTCATGCGACCGATGTTTGGCGGTTACGGCCGCGCGGCCGCGCCGATCTCGCTGGCCTTCGTCAGCCAGGCCTGCCTGGACCAGGGTGCCGCCGCCGACTACGGGCTCTCCAAGACGCTCGCGGCCGTCAGCAACTGCCGATCGATCGGCAAGCAGGACATGGCTCTCAACGATGCCACCCCGGAACTTCACGTTGACCCCGAGACCTACCAGGTGACCGCCGACGGGCAGGAACTGACCTGCGAACCCGCCGAACAACTCCCGCTGGCCCAGCGTTACTTCCTGTTCTGAGATTTCGCGACACGCCGCACCCGGCGGCTGTCGCGGAACCCGATCCGGCAGGCCACCGCCCGCAGGGAAGTTCCCGACGGCACGCGGAAGGCCCCGTGGTAGAGTCGCCATCCGGTTCGGCCGGCCACGACCGGGCCCGTCGCGTAGGCGATCGAGGCCCCCGGCGTTGCCGAGGCCATCGTCACCGTCATCTTCTTTTCACCGGGAACCGGCCGCAGGCTGATCACCGGATCAGCGGTCACCTGGTAGCGGTTCCCCGGACGCATCGCCTCGGCCAACAGCGGCTCGGGAACCAGTCCCTGGTCACCGATTTCCTCCTGCCAGCCCTCCAACACCCCCCTCAACCTCTTCAAAGTGGCCGCCTGCCGGGGATCGGCGGCGAGGTTACGGACCTCGTGAGGATCACTCTGCAGATCGTACAACTCTTCGACCGGCTTGGTCGGCTCGAAATACTGCCGCAGGGCGACCGTGTCGAGCTTTCCGGCCGCGTGCAACCGTCGCATGTCGATCATCGTCGGCATCTTGTTCATGTAGTCGATGTTCTGGGCCCGGGTCCGCTGCGGCATCAGGTTTCGAATGTACTTGTAACGCTTGTCGCGAACGGCGCGGATCAGGTCATAGGCCTCGTCCATGCGATCACGGTGGGCGAAGATGTAGGATCGCGGCGGCGCGGTGTGTTTGCCGAGAAACACCTGGCCGTGCATGTAGTCGGGTGGCGTCAACCCGGCCAGCGACAGCGTGGTCGGTGCAAAATCAAGGAAGCAGACCAGGTCGTCGCGCGTGGTACCTGCCTTGACCTGGCCGGGCCAGCGAACGACCAGCGGCACGCGGATTCCCGAGTCGTAGATCCAGCGCTTGCCCCGGGGCAACCCCTCGCCGTGATCGCCCCAGAAGAGGACGATCGTCTTGTCGGCCAGCCCGTCGGCCTCGAGCCGCTCGAGAATCTCGCCGACCTGGCGGTCCATCAGCGTGATGATGTCATAGTAGCGAGCCCGGTCGCGGCGGGCGGCGGGCGTGTCGGGGATGTAGGGTGGCAAGCGAACCCGGACCGGATCATGCACCGGCTTGTCGAACTTCGCCCGGATCCGACTCTCGTGCGAAACCGTCAGGTTGATCACGCTGAAGAACGGCTGGTCCTTCGCGCGGCCCCGCCAGTCCCGGCTCTTGCGACCGCTTTCATCCCAGGCCGTCAGTGGGGGCTCGAAGTTGTAGTCGGTCTTGGAGCGATTCGTGCAGTAGTACCCCCTCGCCCTCAGGAACTCGGTGAAGCAGTGGATGTGTGGCGGGGGAACGATCCGTGACCGCATGTGCTGGCTGCCGATCGAGACCGGGTAAACGCCGGTGATCAGCCCGGACCGGGCCACCGCGCAGACACCCGCGTGAGAAAAACAGCGACTGAAGACAGCACCCTCGGCGGCCAACCCGTCGATGTTCGGAGTGGTGGCATAGTCGTCGCCGTAGCAACCGAGGTTCGGACTGATGTCCTCGCAACTGATCCAGAGGATATTGGGACGGTCGGCGGCCTCGATGGTCGTGGCACCGATCGCCGCCAGGCCAAACAGCGTCAGCAGCAAGCAGGTGATCCTCATCACTTCTCCTCCTGGCGGACCATTCGAATCCGCCGCAGGGCTTCCCGCGCCGCCCCCTTGACGTGGTAATCCTTGTGCATCATGGCCGCCTGCAGCGCGTCGACGGCGGCGGCGGCCGGCGGACCAATCCGGGCCAGGAAATCAGCCGCCGAGCAGGCCACGCCCCGCTGGGGATGCTCGAGAGCCTTGATCAACACGGGCAGGCCCGACCCGGCCTTTCCCAGCCGACACAGGGCGTAGGCCGCGCTGGCTCGAAGGCCGATCGATTTGTGTTTCGCCAGTTGCTCGAGCGTTGCAAGAACAGGCTTGGTCCGAGCCGACTTGTGCGCCAGGTCTCCCAGGCCATTGGCGGCCCAATAGCGGACCGCCTCGTCGGCATGCCCCAGGGATTTTGCCAGTGGTTCCACCGCCGTGGCACCAAACGACGGCAGTGTCAACACGGCCCGTAGACGACGGCTGCGTTTTTTTGACTCGAGTTGCCCGGTCCACTCTCCCAACGTGCGACCGGCAACCCGGTCGGGACCTTCCGCCAGGCCCGACAGCGGCATCAAACCTGCCAGGCAGGCGACCAGCAACATCAACGAGCATCTCATGATCGTATTCCTCTAATCGGCAACCAGGGGGAACCCCAGCGCATGCCAGCCGCTGATTCCCCCGTCCATCGACACGACGTTGGTGTATCCCATCTGCTGCAGGGCATCACCGGCCAATGCCGACCGGAAGCCACCGCCGCAGTACAGCACGATCTCGACAGCGTGGTCCGGGATCACCCGCTCGACATCACGCTCGATGACTCCCTTGCCCAGGGAGATCGCTCCGGGAAGTCGAGCCTGAGCCCACTCACTTTCCTCGCGGACATCCACCAGTTGGAATTCTCGACCCTCGGTCTGCCATTGCCTGACATCCGAACACGTGCACTCGCGGACACGCTGTTTGGCCGCGTTGACGAGGTCGAGAAATCCGGTCGAGTGGTCCTTGGCCATCCTGGAGTCTCCTGTAGCAAACTGTCCATCGTAATAAAGCCGGCCGCGTTGAGGAATGAGGGCATAGCCGACGACGTTGGCACCTGTCAGAATACCCGGCAGCACTGATTTCCTCATCCAACCCAACTGCCCGTGTCCAAGCAACGCACCGAACTGGCCCACTACGAAGAGGTCGGCCAGGACTACCTCGAGAAGCGGAAACTCCGTCCCAGCGCCGGGTGGGTCCTGCTGTGGGCACTCGGTGTCGGCGCCGTGATCTCGGGTGACTTCGCCGGCTGGCAGACCGGACTGCTGCTGGGAGGCTTCTGGGGACTGGCCGCCGCGACCTTGTTGATGGCGGTGATGTATGTCTGCATGGTGTTCACGATCGCCGAGTTGTCCTCGGCACTGCCGCACGCCGGCGGATTCTTCAGCTTCACCCGCAACGCGCTGGGCCCGCTGGGTGGATTTCTGTGCGGGCTGACCGACACGATCGAGTACGTCCTGACACCGGCGGTGATCGTCTACTACATCGGCGGCTACCTCAACGCGCTGGTCTACCAGGACCCGAACCTGGCTCCCGCCTGGCTGGCACCGGTCTGGTGGGTGGTGGCCTACGGGGTGTTCGTGGCGATCAACATCCGGGGCGTGGAACTGACGCTGAAGATCGGGCTGGTGGTCACCGCCCTGGCGATCGGTGTCCTGGTCGTGTTCTACGTGGGGGCGTTGGCGACCGGGGCATTTGACGCAGAGCTGCTGTTCACAGTCGAAGCCGATCCGGGCCATTCGCAACGCGGGCTGCCGCACGGCCTGTTCGGCGTCTTTGCCTCGTTGCCATTCGCGATCTGGTTCTACCTGGCAATCGAGCAGCTGCCGCTGGCAGCCGAAGAATCCAACAACGTGGTCCGCGACATGCCACGAGCACTGTTGCTGGGCATCGGCACGCTGCTGGTGCTGTCGCTGCTGACACTGGTACTCAACAGCGGAGTGGGGGGGGGAGCCGCCACGATCGGCAACTCGGATGCACCGCTCGAAGAAGGCTTCCGGGCAGTCTTCGGGCTGGGAGCGACCAGCCGCGTGCTGGGCCTGGTGGCGCTGACCGGTCTGATCGCCAGTTTCCATACGATCATCTATGCCTACGGCCGCGTCTTGTTCGCGCTATCACGGGCCGGTTACTTCCCCCGCTGGATCTCGATCACCGGCCGGCAGCAGACCCCCTGGGTGGCATTGATCCTGGGCGCCGTCGTCGGCCTGGGTTGTGCCGCGGCGATCGAGTGGACCCAGGTCCAAAACACGTCGACAACCGGCGGCGAACCGTCGGCGATCACCACCGGTTCGGTGCTGTTGAACATGGCCGTCTTCGGTGCCGTGATCTCCTATGCCATGGTGATGATCAGCTACATCGTGCTGAGGATCACACGGCCCGAACTGCCCCGGCCGTATCGCAGCCCGCTGGGCGTGCCCGGGGCCGTCATCGGGGCGATGTTGTCACTGCTCGCCCTGGCGGCCACGTTCTCGGTCACGCAGTTTCGGCCCGGTGTCTGGGGTGTTGCCGTCTTCCTGGTCATCGGACTGGCCTGGTTCCTCTGCTACAGTCGACATCACCTGGTCGCGCAGGCACCCGAGGAGGAAGTGGCCCTGCTGTCAGAAGCTCACCAGGAACTCTCGCGGGACCAGCAACCGACACCGCCCACGGTCTGAGACCCGATCCCGTTCCACCCCGTCGACGGATTCACCACCATGAACCGCCCCACCGGTTGCCTGACCCTCGAGCATCTCGCATCGCTGGCCGGCGAAGGCACGATCGACACCGTCATCGTCGGCGTCACCGACCTCTACGGCCGGCTGGTCGGCAAACGCTTCGATGCCGGGTTTTTTCTCGAAGAGGCCGCCGAGCACGGCACGCACGGTTGCGACTACCTGCTGACGGTCGACATGGAGATGGAACCCGTCCCCGGTTACGCGTTCGCGAACTGGGAACAGGGTTACGGCGATGTTCACCTGGTGCCCGACCTGGCAACGCTGCGTCGGGTCGCCTGGCTGGATCGCACCGCCGTCGTGCTCTGTGACGTGGTCGACGACTCGACCGGCGACCTCGTCCCGCTCGCCCCCCGCTCACTGCTCAAATCGCAGGTCGCCGCCGCCGCGGACTGGACGGCCCAGGCCGCCTCGGAACTCGAATACTACCTGTTCCGCAACAGTTATCGCGACGCGGCCCGCTGTGGTTACGCGGGCCTGGAAGCGGGCGGCTGGTACCTCGAGGATTACCACCTGCTGCAGGGGAGCCGTGGCGAGGACATTCACGGAGCGGCCCGGCGTCACCTGGCCGCCTCGGGGATCCCCGTGGAGAACACCAAGGGCGAATGGGGACTGGGCCAGCACGAACTGAATATCCGCTACGCGCCGGTACTGGAGATGGCCGATCGTCACATCCTGCTCAAGCAGTGCCTCAAGGAAACCGCCGATGCCGCCGGAGCCGCGGTGACCTTCATGGCCAAATTCGATGCCCAGCAGGCCGGATCCAGTTGCCACGTGCACATCAGCCTCTGGCAGGGCGAGACCAACGCGTTTGCCGGTGAAGATTCGCTGGGACCGATCCGCTGCAGCCAGACCTTCCGCTGGTTCCTCGGTGGTTTCATGCACCGTCTGCCCGAGTTGATGGTGCTGCTGGCTCCGACGGTCAACTCCTACAAGCGATACCAGTCCGGATCCTGGGCTCCGACAAGAATCGCCTGGAGCCACGACAACCGCACCGCCGGGTTCCGGGTGGTCGGACATGACCAGTCACTGCGGATCGAGTGCCGCGTCCCGGGAGCCGACTGCAATCCCTACCTTGTTTACGCCGCGGCCCTGGCCGCCGGACTCGACGGAATTGCCGAGAAACGCGAACCGCCCCCGCACCACCAGGGGGATGTCTACCAGGCCGACCAGATCGCTCACGTCCCAGCATCGCTGAGGGAGGCCAGTGACCTGTTCACGGCCAGCGAGTTCGCCCGGGCCACGTTCGGGGATGCCGTCGTCGATCACTACACTCATTTTTTCCGGAACGAGCAGGCCGCCTACGCCGCCGCGGTGACCGACTGGGAACGAAAGCGGTACTTCGAGAGAATCTGAAGCGAAGCCCATGTCCTTGCCATTGATCGGAATCACGACGTATGGACGCGGCGAGGACGGCAGATTCTCGCTACCGGACCAGTACGTCACCGCAACGCGACGAGCCGGGGGCCTGGTCGTGTTGTTGCCTCCCGGCGAAACGTTCATCGACGAGCTCTTCTCGAAACTCGACGGAATCGTGCTGGCCGGCGGAGGCGATATTGATCCGGATCTCTACGGGGGCGAGTTGCATCCGGAGGTCTACATGGTCGATCCCGACCGGGACGCCCTCGAACTGGCCCTGACCCGCCGCGTTCTCTCCGAGGGCCTGCCGACGCTGGCGATCTGCCGCGGAGCACAGATGGTCAACATCGCCCTGGGAGGAACGCTGCACGAACATCTTCCCGACGTGGTCGGCGAGTCGATCAAGCATCGCCTGCCTCCCCGTGAACCCACGCCCCACCCGGTGACCCTGGTGGAAGAAACCGGCCTGGCCCGTTTGCTCGGGCAATCCACCTTCGACGCCGCCAGCTGGCACCACCAGGCGGTTGACCGTGCCGGTCGAGGGCTGGTGGTCTCGGCCCACGCTGCCGACGGCACGATCGAGGCTCTCGAGTTGCCCGACCATCCCTGGCTCTACGCGGTCCAGTGGCATCCCGAGCTCACTGCCGAAACCGACCCGATTCAACAGACACTGTTCAACGAACTGGTCACCGCCTGTCGACAGGACATCGACCAGGAGTGCTAGTCCCCCGGCAAGCACTCCCCAGAGGAAACCTCAGCACGATCGCCCGGCAGGGCAGGAACGGAAGACAACATGCCAGAGAGACTCGCTGAAAAAGTCGCCCTTGTCACCGGTGCCGGAGGAGGAATCGGCAGAGAAACCTGCCGGCTATTTGCCGACGAAGGGGCGAAAATCGTCGCCGTCGATCTCAACGAGGATTCCGGCCAGGAGACGGTCGACGAGGTCGAAGCGCGTCATCCCGGCACCGCGATCTTCGTTCGTGCCGACGTCGCGGTGCCGCAGGATTGCCAGGCCATGGTCACGGCAGCCGAAGAACGCTTCGGCCAACTTCACGTGTTGTTCAACAACGCCGGGATCATGGACGGCGACGATGGTGACGCGATCAGCACGACCATCGACACCTGGAACCGGACCATCGCGATCAACTTGACCGGGGTCTTTCTCGGTTGCAAGTACGGTGTGCCGGCCATCCTTCGCTCTGGTGGCGGGTCGATCATCAACACGGCCTCGTTCGTGGCATTGATGGGTGCCGCCACGCCGCAACTGGCCTACACCGCCAGCAAGGGCGGTGTCCTGGCACTGACCCGCGAATTGGCGATCGTCCACGCCCGGGAGAACCTGAGAGTCAACGCGCTGTGTCCCGGCCCCCTGCGAACCGAGATGCTGATGAGTTTCCTGGACACCGAGGAAAAAAAACAACGGCGGCTGGTACATGTCCCACTGGGCCGCTTCGGAGAGGCCTCGGAAATGGCCCAGGCCGCCCTCTATCTCGCCAGCAACGAGTCCAGCTATGTGACCGGCACCGAGTTCGTTGTCGACGGTGGGATCACCGCCGCCTATGTCACACCCGAATAATCACTTCGGGACCAGGGCCACGGCACGACACCAACCGGCACTGGCACGGGCGATCTTTACCGGGAGACACGAAACCCAGAACCCGTGAGCCAGTGGAAGTTGGCCGAGGTTGGCAAGTTTTTCGATCTGGCAGTACTCGCGGGTGATCCCGGCGAAGTGCGCCGGCCAGATGTGGCGACCGTCGCCGGTACGACGGAAATCCGACACCATGGCTGCAAACGGTCGGTCCAGGGTGTAGGCGTCGATCCCGATCACCTTCACGCCCTGCTCGACCAACCACAGCACCCCGTCACGTCCCAACCCCGGCTGCTGAAAATACTCCGCTGACTCCAACCGCTCGTCGGCTCCGCTCCAGAGCATCACGATATCGCGGGGGGCGAGCGCGTGGTCAATCGCCTCCAGTGCCGATTCAAGATCCTCGACCGTGATCTCCTCACCGGCCGCCTTGTGCCGCACGTCCAGCCTCACACCCGGAGCAAAACACCACTCCAGTGGCACCTCGTCAATCCGTTTCGCCGGCCGCCCCTCCGATTCGGCCCCGTAATGGTACGGGGCGTCGACGTGCGTTCCGGTGTGGGTGATGGCCTGGATTTCCTCGATCGCCCATCCCTGCCCGTCCGAGTACACCAGATCCTGGGCATCGACACCGAAGAACTGTTTCATCTGATCCAACCCGTCGGCCTCGTGGGTGACGTACCGGATCGCTGCCGGCATCGGTTCGCTGACGGCGGCGTCCTCCAGCGGCACCGACAGGTCGATCAGTTTCACGGAATCGAACATCTGCTGGTCCTTCGGCGACGGGAATGGCACGACGACCCGGTCATCGGTCACAATGGCCGCTGCGAAGTAAACCCTACCGTCGCCTGAAGGGCAAGCCGCGATGAACCAACCCACAACCCAACCGCCTGCCAACCTGCTGGTTCGCCACGAGGCGACGGCTGAACGTGAACGCAGCACCTGTGGGTGGCGGCACCTGTTGCTGAGCCGACAGGACCGCGATGCCGGCCTGGCGGCCTGGGCCCACGCGGTCGACATCGACGGGGCCCGCGAACACTACCACAAGGTGGGCACCGAGTTGTACTACGTGCTCGATGGTGAAGGATCGGTAATGCTCGACGGCGTCGAACATCCGGTGACGGGGGGATCAATTGTCCACATCCCGCCCGGCGTGGTCCACGGTGCCAGGGGCCGAATGAGGGTACTCGTCGTCGGCATCCCTGACATCAGTGACGACGACCTGTACTTTCCCGAATGACGTTCAGGATTCTCGACGCTTGGCCGCCTGGTAGTACTCTTCCATCTCCACCAACGTCGCATCGTCGATCGTCCGACCGTCGCCGACCAGGCCCGCCTCGATCGCCTCGAACCGTCGTTGAAACTTGCGGGTGCTCTGCCGCAACGCCTCCTCCGGACTGACACCCCAGCGACGGGCGATGTTGGCCAGCACGAAGAGGATGTCGCCGATCTCGCCCTCGATCCGCTCTTGAGTGGACTCCTCCGGCGGTGGAACATCGGGCGTGACCTCAACATCCACCATCGCCGCCACCTCGGGAATCCGGCCATCCTCGAACAGTTCCACCGCCAACTCGGCGATCTCCTCGCGCAGCTTGTCGAAGAGCATCAAGCGGTCGGGAAAGTCGTAACCGATCCGGGCGGCTCGACCCGTCACACGGGCGGCCCGGGCCAGCGCCGGCAACTCCAGTGGCAGACCGTCCAGCACGCCATCCCGCTGCTTCTCGGCCTGTTTCGCCTCGTCCCAGTTTCGCCTGACGTCCTCGGGCGTCTCCGCAACCGTGTCGCCGAAGACGTGAGGATGGCGATCGACCAGCTTCCGTGTGATCCCTTCCACGACCTCGACCAGCCCGAACCGCCCTTCGTCGGATCCGATCTGGGCATCGAGGATGACCTGCAGCAGCACGTCACCAAGTTCCTCGACGATGGCCGCATCGTCCCCGGAATCGATCGCCTCGAGAAGTTCGTAGGTCTCCTCGAGCGTGTACGGCTTGATCGTCTCCAGGGTCTGCTGCCGATCCCAGGGGCAACCGTCGGGACCCCGCAGGGTGGCAACGACCTCGCAAAGAGCCCGGAAGGCGGGCAGGAGTTGATCGAACGGGGGCGTCTGGCCAGGTGGACTGTTCATCACTGCCGGAAACTGGTGTAGGATGGCTTTGCATGATAACGACTCAGAGACCGTGATGGAGACACCACTGATGTACCACCTTCCCACCGCTCGCTGTTCGCTGCTCGTCTCGCTCATCCTCGCCGTGCTGGCCGGATCGGTTCCTGCCGCCGACAACGCCAAGCAGAAGTCGCGCGACGCGGCCTTCATCAAGGCCTTGTCGGGTACAACCCTGACCGGGTTCTTCACGATCGTCGGCGCGAAAAACGACGCGGCGCCCAAGTCCGACAGTTACCAGATCAGCAAGGTCACCAAGGGTGGCAATTTCTTCCTGTTCCACGCGAAATTCGGGAAGGCCAACCTGCCACCGTTGCCGTTGCGAGTCGTGTGGGCGGGCAACAAGCCGGTGATCACCATGGACAAGGTCGTGATACCGGCAATGGGGACCTTCTCGGTCCACCTGCTGATCGACGGGGACCGGTACGCCGGAACCTGGTCGCACGGCAAGACAGTCGGTCACATGTGGGGCATGATCAAAAAGACCGCGACCAAGGCCGGCGCAAAGAAGTGATCCCCACGACACATGTCACGCGACTGCTGGTCGTCGGGTTTGCCATCACGCTCGCCGTGCCGGTTCGTGGTGACGAACCGCCGCCGCTTACAGAGATCAGCGTGACCAGCACGCTGGATGGGTCCCGGCAGCCTTCCAGGATCTGGGTTCCCGACGCGGCCGCAACGAAACCGGCTCCCCTGCTGGTCTACCTGCACACCTGGAGCGGTGATTACCGCCAGCAGAACGTTCCCTGGCTGCTCGAAGCGTCGCGGCGTGGCTGGATCTTTCTCGGGCCCAACTTTCGAGGTCGAAACGATACGCCGGCCGCCTGTGGTTCGAAGCTCGCCCGCCGCGACATCCTCGATGCGATCGACTGGACCCGCAAGCACCATCGCGTTGACGGTCGGCGGATTTACCTGGCCGGCACTTCCGGGGGCGGTCACATGGCGATGCTGATGGCCGGTCATCATCCCCGCAGGTTTTCGGCCGTCTCGGCCTGGGTCGGCATCAGCGACCTGTCCGCCTGGTACCGCTTTCACCTCAAGGACGGCAAACCTCAAGACTACGCCCGGATGATCCTCAAGTGCCTGGGCGGCCCACCCGGCCAATCGGTGGCCATCGATCGACAGTACCGCGATCGCTCGCCGTTGTTCTTCCTGGCCCGGGCCCGCGACGTGCCGCTGGACCTGTGTGCCGGCGTTCACGACGGCAAAACCGGGTCGGTGCGAATCCACCACACGCTGCTGGCCTGGAACGTCGTGGCCCGCGCCCGCAAGAGCCCGGTGATCAGCGACAAGGAGATCGAACAGTTGTGGACCGCGAGTCGGCTGCGTGAACCCGGTAAGGACGAGAACCGTGTCGATCCCGAATTCAAACGCAAGATCCATCTGCGACGTCGGTCGGGACCGTCGCGGGTGACCATTTTCGAAGGCGGCCACGAGGGCCTGGCCGGGGCCAGTTGCCAATGGCTGTCACGACAATCAAGGCCGACGAATCGGTAATCGATCGGACCAGCCGGTCGTTGAACGGACCCGGTGACGGCCGTCGATCCGCGTCACGAACATTGCCTGCACCCCCCTGGTCCGCTCGGCCAGTTCGATCCCGGCCACCGGCCCCATCACGCTGATTGCCGACGCCAGCCCATCGGCGGTGGTGGCATCCGGGGCCACCACGGTCACGCTCGACGAGACCGAAAGGCCCAACCCGGTGCGAGGATCGAGAATGTGAGAATACCGGCGACCGTTGATCGTGACCGACTGATAAGCGTCGCCGGAGGTGGCGACCGCGGTATTGGCCAGGTCAAGAACCCGGGTCGGCGTGGCATCGGGATTCTTCAACGAGGCCACTGCCACCTGCCACCCGGAACGACCTGGCGGAGGGTCGCCGACGGCGATGTCACCACTGCCATCGACCATCGCTCGCCTGATGCCGTGACGCGCCAGGATCTCGATGGCACGATCAACGGCGTATCCCTTCGCGATGCCCCCGAGATCCAGTCGCATTCCCGCCCTCGCAAAGATCAGCTGCCGACCGTCGCGATCGACTTGCAGATGAGCGTGCCCGACCGCTCGCCTTGCCTGCAACAGGCGACGGGCCGACGGCAGGACCTTCCGGCGCCGCGCTCGCCGCCAGAGCTTCGTCAGCGGCCCCACGGTGACATCAAACGCACCATGGGTCCGTCGAGCCAAGTGCTGGCTTCGGGCGAGGATCCGCGCCAGGTCCTCGCTGATCGACTCGGCCCGCCCCGGCAGCGCACGCGAGCACAGCTTCATCAACTCGCTGGTCCCGGAATAATCACTGCAGATGGCATCCAGGGCGGTGATCCGATCCAATGCGGCCCCGGCCGCCGTGTTTGCCTGAGATTTTTCCGGGGCATACAATACGATGGTGAACTGGACACCCATCGCTTTGCGACTGAACGTGAACCGCGTCTGCCGCTCGGAGGCGGCAACCGGAAAAGACCAGGCCAGGAGAACGACGAGTACGATGCTCCGGGCCGCCATCCTGCCGTTTTCACTCACCGGGCACCTCCCAGTAGAACCAACATGATCAGGCTAACTGCATCGATGTCCTCACGACAACCCGTCCGGCCGTGGCTGACGCCGCTGCTGATCCTGGCATCGGCCACCACGCTCCTTGCCGCTGCTCCGCTGACGCCCGAACAGGCCAAGGCCAAAACAGCCGCGGAGATGAAGGCCTATACCCAGAAGATCCCCGGTACGGCGACGAAGTTCCGGATGGCTCCGATTCCCGCCGGCGAAGTGCTGATGGGCAGCCCGGCGAGCGAAGCCAATCGAAACAAGGACGAAGGGCCGCAGGTCCGCGTCAAGATCTCGCCGTTCTGGATGGGAATCCACGAGGTCACCTGGGACGAGTACGACGTCTGGAGCTTCAGCCTGGATATCCAGCGACGCAAGTTGGCCAAGATCAAGCCGACGCCGCTGGACAAGTTCGCCGATGCCGTTACCCGCCCCACCAAGCCCTACGCCGACATGACCTTCGGTATGGGACACAACGGCTTCCCGGCGATCTGCATGACACAGCTGGCGGCAAAAATGTACTGCCGCTGGCTCTCGAAGAAGACCGGCCATTTCTACCGTCTACCGACAGAAGCCGAATGGGAGTACGCCTGCCGGGCCGGGACAACCACCGCCTACCATTTCGGGAACACCCCGGCGAAGTTGAAGGATCACGCGTGGTATTTCGACAACAGCGACGAGGCCTACCACAAGGTGGGATTGAAGAAACCCAACCCGTGGGGCCTTTACGACATGCATGGTAATGTCAGCGAATGGGTACTCGACGCCTACGCGGCCAACCACTACGCCCGTTTTGCCGGCAAGAACAATCTCAAGCCGCTCGACCTGCTCTACCGCTCCAAGAAGCTCTACCCGCGAACCGTGCGAGGCGGCAGTTGGGATGACGATCCCGAGGAACTGCGATCGGCCAACCGCATCTTCTCCAGCCAGGACTGGAAGATGCAGGATCCGCAGTTGCCCCAGAGCATCTGGTACCACACCGACGCGGTCTTTGTCGGTTTCCGCATCATTCGACCGCTGCAGGTACCGCCCGAAGCCCTCCGTCGCAAGTACGGTCTCGATGCCCCGCCGGGCGTCAAGAACAACAAGGACTAGCGGGTCGCGAAGATCCGGTCCATTCGCTGCGAGATGTCCCTCAGCCGCGCGGCATCACCGCCGGACACCTCGGCGGTCGCCCAGCCCTGGCCACCGCCGACGGGGAACTTGATCTCGTCCAGCGCCCGCATCACCGCCGGCCAGTCGCAATCGCCGTCACCGAGCTTGACACCAAAACCGGCATAGGGCCCCTTCTGATTCTGCAGCTTGCGACTGTATTCCTTGATGTCGAGTTTCTTGATGCGGTCGCCGAGCGTGCGAATCCACTGCTCGGGCCAGCCGAACCGCACGACGTTGCCGACATCGAAATAGGCGCCGACCAGCGGGCTCTTCAACTCGTCGATGTAGCGGGCCGCTTCCAGGGGACTCAACAGCAGGTTGTTCCAGACGTTCTCGATCAGGATCTGGATGCCGAGTTTCTCGGCAAGCGGCAGGCACTTGCGAATTTCCGCCTGCGACCGCCGGTAGGCGTCCTGGTAGGAGACCTGCTTATTGGCGACGCCGGGAACGAGCAACGCGCTGGTCGCCCCGTAGGCCTTGGCATCCCGGATCGCCCCCAGGAAACTCTCGCGGCCCGCGTCCCGGACGCGGCGGTCCGGGTGCGAGAAGGGCTTGCGCCAGTGGTCGTAACCGACCACACCGTGCACGACCAGCCCCGTCTTTTCACTGGCCTTGTTGACCTCGTCGTGATCCAATCGGACGTTGATGTCGACTCCTTCAAATCCCACGTCGACCAGCAGTTTGAACTTCTCGATCACGCTGGCCTTGCCGGCCACCATGCTGTACTTGACGGCCTTGCGAAGCCTGGTGCTGGGCTTTTTCTTCGCGGGCTTGTCGGCTTCCGCGGCGGGGGCTGCCGACGAGGCCGCCGTGGCAGCAGCCGCCACGGCCAGGAATTCGCGTCGATCGATCGGCTGGTTCATTGGTCACCAGTTCCTTTTGGGATTCGGCTCGATTGAGATGACCTGCATGATAGCCGGGGCGGGTTGCCCTTCCCACACCGCGAGCCTGACCGGATACGCTCGCCCCAGCCGAACCGGGTGTGCTATTCTGGTGGACCCGGTAATCCGACCGGTTGGTCACGGCGATCAAGGAGATCCAACAGATGACGACCTCACGACGCGACGCTCTGAAAACAACCGCCACCGCACTGGGTGGTGCGCTGGCTGCCTCTCTTAACAGCGGGGTCTACGCGGCCGGCGCCACCGACACCCTGAAGGTCGGGCTGGTCGGCTGTGGCGGTCGCGGTGGCGGAGCAGCCGTCAACGCCCTGTCGGCGGACCCGCACACCCGCCTGGTCGCGATGGGAGATGTTTTCGGGGATCGGCTGGAGAACAAGCTGACGGCACTGAAGAAGTCCGGTGTCGGTGACCGCGTCGACGTGGTTCCCGAAATGCGTTTCAGCGGCTTCGACAACTTCAAGCACGTCGCCGACAACGTCGATGTCGTCATGCTGGCCACACCGCCCCACTTCCGTCCGCAACACCTTCGCTACGCCGTCGAAGCCGGCAAGCACGTCTTCGTCGAAAAACCGGTGGCCGTCGATGGCCCCGGGATTCGCAGCGTACTCGCATCGGTCAAGCTGGCAGCCCAGAAGAACCTCTCGATCGTGTCGGGCCTGTGCTGGCGGTATCACCAGGGCATGCGCGAGACCTTCGCGAGGGTTCACGACGGAACGATCGGCGAAATCACCGCGTTGCAATGCAGCTACAACAGCGGTGGCGTCTGGGATCCCCGCAAGACCCGCGAGCAATGCAAGAGCGACATGGAGTACCAGTTGCGCAACTGGTACTACTACACGTGGCTGTCAGGGGACTTCAACGTCGAACAACACATCCACAGCCTCGACAAAATCGGCTGGGCCATGCACGACAAACCGCCGGTGCGGGCCAGCGGCAGTGGCGGACGACAACAGCGAACCGCTGCGAAATATGGCAACATTTTCGATCACTTCAACATCGTCTACGAGTATGAGAACGGTGTGAAGGCCTTTGCCCGCTGCCGGCATTTCCGCGGCTGTGCCAACGACGTCACCGACCACATCTTCGGCAGCAAGGGACGCGTCGACGTGATGCGGCACCGCATCTTCGACCTCAAGGGCAACCTCGTCTGGAGGTTCAAAGGCCGCAGCAAGTCGATGTACCAGGTCGAACATGATGAGTTTTTCGCCAGCATCCGTGATGGCAAGCCGATCAACAACGGTGACTACATGAGCAAGAGCACGATGCTGGCGATCATGGGACGGATGGTCGCCTACACCGGCAAACAACTCACCTGGGACCAGGTCCTCAACTCGAAGCAGGATCTGCGGCCACCGAAGTACGACTGGGGCAAACTCGATGTCGCCCCGGTCGCGATCCCGGGCGTGACACCGTTCGCCTAGACCCTCCGGCGGCCTAGTCACCCGCCGAGCCGCGTGCCTGCCGGATCAGTTCGGCCTGTTTTCTCATCTCGAGATAATCCTGGATGATCTCCCGGTTCACCTCGATGTAGGTCACGTAGCCGGTGCCCCCCAGGTCAAAGACCCGTTCGATGATCCGGGTGGCCTCGCGTTTCTGAGCCCACGACATCTGCCCCCAGCCTTCCAGTGCCCTCAACGCCGCGTTGGTGGCGGGCAAGTCGATCGGCGGCAGCGAACCTGTCGCAGCCAGTGCCCGCTGCTCTGGCGACGGTGGTTCCCACCACTTCGACTCGGGAGGTGCCGGCTGCGCCCACCACCAGACGGTAGCCACGCTGGCCACCAACACCGTCACCGTCAGCGCCGTTCGTCGTGCAGACCAGGACGGCGGCTCGGCCGACGGACCGCGACGCCCAGAATCCGACGGAAGCGGTGCCCGCACCGGGCGAAACACGTTGTCGGTTTCCATCGCCACCGTCGCCCCGTGGGAACCTAGTCTCCAAACGCCGCGTCAAAACGATGACCGGACGGGTTGAAGTCCACGTTCTTGGTGAACTGGCAGGCCTCGGCGGCTCCCTGCTCCCGGTCCATGCCGATGTCTTCCCACTCGATCGAGAGTGGCCCCTTGTAGTCGATGGCATTGAGCGCCCGGATGATCTCCTCGAACCGTACCCCACCGCGACCGACGCTGCGGAAATCCCAGCCCCGGCGAGCGTCGCCCCAGACCAGGTGGCTGGTCAGGATCCCGGTGCGGCCGTTGAGCGTGACCGAAGCGTCCTTCATGTGGACGTGATAGATCCGTTCCGGGAAGAAGCGGATGAATTCGACCGGATCGACCCCCTGCCAGATCAGGTGGCTGGGATCGAAATTGAAACCGAATTCCTCGCGGCCATCCAACGCCGCAACTGCACGTTCTGCCGAATAGATGTCAAAGGCGATCTCGGTCGGGTGGACTTCCAGCGCGAACTTGATCCCACACTCCTGGAACACGTCCAGAATCGGATTCCAGCGTTCGGCGAGCAGGTCGAAGCCGGCGTCGATCATCGACGGCGGGGTCGGCGGGAAATCATAAATCAGGTGCCAGATGCTTGATCCGGTGAATCCGTTGACCACATCCGCCCCCAGCCGCTGGGCCGCCCGCGCCGTGTTCTTCATTTCTTCGGCCGCCCGCTGGTTGACTCCGTCCGGGTCACCGTCCTTCCAGACGTATTCGGGCAGGATGGCCTGGTGCCGCTCATCAATCCGATCGAGCACGGCCTGGCCAACCAGGTGATTGGAGATCGAAAACAACTGCAGGCTGTGTTTCTCGAGCAGGTCTCGCTTGCGACTGCAATAGGTGTCGTCATCGAGCGCCTTGTCGACCTCGAAGTGGTCTCCCCAGCAGGCCAGTTCCAGGCCGTCATAGCCGAATTCAACGGCCTTCTTGCACAGATCTTCCAGGGGCAGGTCGGCCCACTGGCCGGTAAAAAGTGTCACGGGACGGGCCATCGGTCTTCCTTCTTGTTCTAACGGGCCGTTGAATCGGCAATGGGCCTGGTGAACGCGGCTCGCGTGGCCACCCGGGGCCACGTGCGGGATCGCCGGTTGCGACAGGTCAAACTAGTTCGCCCCCGATGGAAAGTCAACGACCGGGCAGGGGCACCAGCAACACCTTGCGATAGGTGATCCCCCCGGCCACACCGTCCAGGGCCACGTGGCCGACGACGGGGATCTCGGGGTTTTCCGCCGACGTTTTCAGGACCGCGCGACCATTGATCTCGATCACCACCGCCTCACCATCCACTCGCAATTTCAGCGTGTTCCATTCGCCGGTCTCCTTGACCGCGTTGACCTCCGGTGGCGCAACCGCAAACAGCGCGCCGGTCGAGAACTGATCGCCATCGATCCCGAAATCGCTGGAAAGCTGAACCTTGAAGGACCGGTTCGACGTGGCCCCGCTGCCGGGATACCGGAAAAAGACTCCGCCCTGACCATTCTCACCTTCGGTCTTCCATTCGAGGGTCAGTTCAAACCGTGCCATTTCACGGGGCGAAACCAGCAACGCCCTGGCGGCACGCCCTGGGGCCGCCCGCCAGGCCGTTCCGTCGATCTTCCACTGCCTTGCCCCCAACCGGGACCATCCGGCCAGCGAATACAAGTCGGCCCAGACCCCGGGCAACTTCTTGACCGCCGACGTGCGGGAGAACGACTTCTCGATCTCGGCCAGCAACGGCAAAGCTCGTTCGGGCCGTCCCCGGGCGATCTCCGCCCGGGCCGTGCTGAGCAACCGCAGTCCCCTGCGGTCCAGGAAGACAGCACCGGCGGGGCCACCACGGACGAGTCGACGTTTCGCTGAACTTCCCCGCCCCTTCAGATCGTGAAACAGAAAGATCCCGGCACGCAGTCTCGACTCGCGGTCATCGGCGGCAAGTGCCGGTTCCAGGATTCCGACCAGGTCACTGCCGGTCATCGCGGTCAACGGCCGTTTCACCGGCTTGGACCGCCCCTGGGCCACGATCAGGCCAGCTTCGAAGCGAACAAACTTCAACCGCACACTGCCAATCCGCACCAGGTCACCAGGTTTCAATGCAGCGACCACCCGGCGAACATCCTTCCAGAAAGCCAGGACGTGAGCCAACTCCTCGGCATCCCAGCCGATCTCCTCGGCCCAGGACGACATCCCGGGATCGCGCCGCGCCGTGGCCAGGTACTTGCTAGCGCCCTCGTAGTCCCGGGCGGCCAGCAGGTCACGCCAGCCGACCCGGTACCCGCTCACCGCCAACGGCGGAACCTTGACCGGTTTCGGCGGTGTCTTGGCCGAATCGACGGCCTCTTTTTTCTTCTTCAACGCCTTCGGATCGATCACAAGCCCCGGAGCCGGTGTCTTGGCCACGGCCTGTTTTTTCGGATCGACCCGGGCAACCTTCGCACGCGGTGGCGCCAGGCGACCAACGGCAACCACGCCCCAGAAAGGCCGCTCATGCAACCGCACCAGGAACAACCGGCCCCCGTCACGCGGATCGTCGCAGAAGATCATCCAACGCTCGTCATCCGAAACCGTGAACTGTCGCGAATCCGGATCATCGACATAGTGCGCCAGTTCCAGCGTGGCCACGGTCTCATCCCGGGCAAATCGGCCACGGAGCGAACTGCGACGCCAGCGAACCAGCGTCTTGCCATCGAAGACGAATTGTCGCAGGCCATCAGCGGACAGACACGGTCTCGATCCCGGCATGTCGAACGGTTCGGCCGCTTCGAACGGGGCATCCGTTTCGGCTCTGCCGGCATGAAAACTCGCAATTGTCTTGCCGGTCGTCTCTCGCCAGTACAGGTGCCGCCCGCCCCCGAGTACCTGGGCCGCCGTCCAACGCGGTGTGGCCTTGGGGCTGGAGATCAACGATCGCTTGTCGTCGAACGGGCTGAGCGGCCCACTGCGACTGGCGGCCCACAACGAGGCCTTTTCTGGTACGGCGTAGACCAGGAGTCCCCTGGCCGTCACGCTCGGCGACGCCCGTCGGTCGCGGCCACGAGTGACCGGGACCAGGCGGGGCTCATCGAAATCATGAAACGGGCTCGGCCGGGTCGCAAAGAACACGCCCTGCCCTCCGGTACGGTCCGCGACAAACCACAGCGACAGGCCATCAACACTCAGCCACGGATCTCGTTGTCGTCCGACAGCGTTGATTGCCTTCAACGGCAGCGGCTCACCGACCCGGGCCTCCGCGAACCAACTGGCCGTCCGCAGGACACTTTCTCCCTTGCGACCCGCTTCGAAGATCACATCGACCTCCCGGGTTCCCACGCTGACCTGGCGGACCTGGTCCTGGAATCCATCGCGGACAATCGTGACCGCATGAGGTCCCTTGCTGATGGTGACGATGCACGGTGTCGGCTGCAACTTGCCCTGTTCGTCGTAAACCCGCTGGTCGTCAACGAGGACCGTGGCCCCGGGCGGCGTGGACTCGACGCGGATCGTCCCCACCGCGCGGCCGGCCGCCGGTGCGGGCTCTACCTGTTTTCCCCGGTCGCTCGAATCCGGACCGTTGGCACCATCATCGGCAACCGCTGCCGGCTCACCGTCAGCCGGAACGTCCGCCTGGTCCCCAGCGGACAACAGCATGACGGCAACCGCCACGGCCCCCAGCACGGCCGTCACGATCAGCGGTCCCCACCTGGGAATCCCGCGTCGTTGTGTGGAACCGGATCCGGAGCGTGTCGAGGTCCTGGGTTGTTCTGACGGAGTCTCCACTGTGCGAATCTCGGGCAGAACGGCCTCTTCAGCCACCTCGAGAACGAAGCGATGCTGGCAGTTGGGACATTTCGCCTGCTTCCCCAGCATGCTGCGATCGGGCAACACCAGGCGGCGTTCACAGGCCGGGCAGTCAATCGAAAAGCTGGACATGGCCTGTTCAGTCGATCCGCGGGTGTCGAGAAAGCAATGTCCGGCTGGCCGGTTTGTGGCCCGGTTCCGACCCGACGGCCCCTATCCTATGCCGTCGCCGACCGGCTTGCCATGGGCTGTGGACACATCACCGCCACAGCCGTTACAGACGGACTGTCAGCAAACGTCCCAGCGGTCACGGGGCGATTACCAGACCTTCTCATCGCTCTCCTCCCTGATAAGATGGAACGAGGACGGAGCCGTCGTCGCCATTCCCGGCAATCTCACTCGCCCGGTCTCTCGTTCGATGCGTAGCGAATCGGAAACTCCGTTCCGCGATGGCGATTTCACGATCCCCGTTGCCGACCGTGTCCGGCGATTGCCGCCCTATCTTTTCGGGCGGATCAACGCGTTGAAGACGCAGAAACGGTCCGAGGGCGTCGATGTGATCGACCTGGGAATGGGCAATCCCACCGATCCTCCCGATCCGTTGATCCGCAACAAGCTGGCCGAGGCGGTCTCGGATCCGCGGAACCATCGTTACAGCGTGTCGTCGGGCATCTCGAACCTCCGCCGCGAAGTTGCCACCCGCTACTGGAAACGTTACGGCGTGCGGCTGGAGCCGGACAACGAGGTCATTGCCTGCATCGGTTCGAAGGAGGGATTCAGCCACATGTGCCTGGCGCTGATGGGGTCCGGTGACACGGCGATCGTGCCCGCTCCTTCCTTCCCGGTCCATGTCTACGCCGTGATGCTGGCCAGCGGCAACGTCATCGCGCTGGATTGCCGTGAACCGGACGCCTTCCTGTCCAACATTGCCTACGCCTGCCAGCACCTGGTGCCACGACCGAAGGTCGTGATCGTCAACTTCCCGCACAATCCGACGACGGCCTGTGTCGAGGCCGAGTTCTACACCGATCTGGTCGGGCTGGCCAAGCGGTACGGGTTCCTGGTGATCAGCGACTTTGCCTACGCTGACATCTGCTTTGATGGCTACCAGGCCCCCAGTTTCCTGGCGGCCCCGGGGGCACTGGAAGTGGGTGTCGAGTTCACGACGATGAGCAAGAGCTACAGCATGGCCGGTTGGCGGATCGGATTCTGCCAGGGCAATGCCGAGATGATCCGGGCCCTGGCGACGATCAAGGGTTACTACGATTACGGGATCTTTCAGCCGGTGCAGATCGCCGCGATCGTGGCAATGCGACACTGTGACGCGGCAATCGAGAGCATCGCGACGGAATACCAGGTACGACGCGACGCGCTCTGCGACGGCCTCCAACGTCTGGGCTGGGAAGTCACACCACCGCGGGCCAGCATGTTCGTCTGGGTCAAGATCCCCGAACCCTGGGCTGGGATGGGATCGATCGAGTTCGCCATGAAACTGCTCGATGAAGCCGGCGTCGCCGTCAGCCCGGGAAGAGGCTTCGGCGAGGAAGGCGAAGGATTCCTAAGAATGGCGATCGTCGAAAATGCCCAGCGGCTTCGCCAGGCGGTCAGACAGATCGACCGCTGCCTGAAGACAGAGGCCACCGGCTCCTGAGAGACCCCGCCAGCGATGAACCAGCCAGCACCTGACCCGATCGATCCTCTCGCACTGCCCGGTCTGGCCCGGGCCGTGATCGCCGCCGACAAGTTCCCCTGCCTGGCGACCATCGACGGCGACCACCCCAGACTCCGACCGGTCTCGCCCGTCAGGACCGATGGTTTCACCGTCTATGTCGCCAACCTGCGGAGCTACTCCAAGACCGCCCAGATTGAAGCCAACCCGCACGTCGAACTGTGCTACCTCGACGAGCAACACGACCAGGTCCGCATCGAGGGAACCGCCGGGGTGGTCGCCGAGCGAGAGATCCTCGAGGAAATCTGGACCGACAATCCACTGCTCAGACAATACCTCGGCTCGATCGACAATCCCGAATTGATTGTCTACCGCATCGTGCCCTCGCGAGTGAGATTCATGCGGGAATGGGCCCTGGAATACCACGAGATCCCGCTGGAGAACTGATTTCTGTCGTTTGCCGATGTTCACCTGACCGGTCCTCTCTGGTAGACTGGCACCGGATCCGGACGGGTCGCTGCGGAACAGTCCGATGCTCCATGATGCTGCACTTCCAGACCACGATCCCGGCATCGTCTCCGATGTCGATGAGGGGCTGTTTTGCCCGGAGGCCGGTCCCGAGCCATCACCTGATGGCTCGCTGGAGAACCCCTGGGAAGGATGGAGTCCCGGTGTTCAAGAAACTCCGATGGTCCTCGAGGAGGAGATCATCGAGCTGGAACTGGCCGATCCCGACGACGGCGACGGACTCGCCCGTCGCATGGGCACGGCCGGCACCGTCGTCAGCCTGCTGTTTCACGCCTGGCTGGTCGTGAATCTCTCCGGGCTTTTCCTGGAACCCACAGAGGACAGGCCCTACATCCCGCTGATTGCCACGTTGATTGACGAACCGACCGTCGAAGAACTCGACGAGGTCATCGACTACGAGTTGGCCAATCCCGATGAGCGGGAACTGGAAGTTCGCGAGGTGATCAACGCCACCAGTGTTGGTGTCGCACAAAATGACGCCCCGAAGCCGGAGGCGGCCCCCACGCCGCTGCTGGAACGGCCACCGACGGAATTGCAGCAGACGGCTTACGACATTCCCGAGGGGATCGAGGTCGATGACCGGGTCGTTGTGAAGGGGGCCATCGGCGAAAGCGTGGTCCAGCTGGAGTCGGCACTCGACCTGGTGACCTGGGAGATTGCCAACAACCTGAAGGAACGCAGGCTCCTGGTCGTCTGGCTGCTCGACGCCTCAAGCAGCCTCAATCCCAAGCGGCAGATCATCCGGAAACGCCTGCGGCGGATCTATGGAGAACTCAACGCCTTGAAACGCATCGGCCAGTTGCCGATGCGTGAACAGCCGATGCTCTCGGCGGTCGTCTCCTACGGACAGCGAACCAACTACTTGACCAAGACTCCGACCGATCGGTTCAGCGAGATCGAGAAGGCGTTCGGCGAGGTCAAGACCGACGTCAGCGGCAAGGAGAACGTCTTCACGGCGGTCTGCCAGGTCATGAACCTGTGGGGTCATTACCGCGGCAAGCAGGGACGTCGCATCCTGTTGGTGGCGATCACCGACGAGGCCGGTGACGACCACGGCCCGCCCCTGGAAGTGGCCATCAACCGCTGTCGGCGACGCGGGGCCAAGGCCTACGTGATCGGCCCGTCAGCCCCCTTCGGGGCCCGCAAGGGCTATGTCCCCTATGTCGCACCGGAGAACGGCAAGACCTACCAGTTGCCGGTCGATCTCGGCCCCGAAGCCGCCATCCCCGATCATATCAACCTGCCCTTCTGGTTCAGTGGCCCCCAGTACGATCGACCGCCACTCTCCTCGGGATTCGCCCCTTATGCCCTGGCACGACTGGTCAGCGAAACCGGGGGGATGTATTTCATGACCAACATGACGACGATGGCCGGACTGGCTCCACTGGGCCATTTCGACGCCGCCGCACTGCGTCCGTTCGAACCCGACTACAGCTATTCCTCACCCCAGGACTGCCTCAATGACGTGATGAAACACCCGCTGCGGATGGCCGTCTACAACGCGGCAATGATCAGCCGGAAGTTCAAGGCCGGCAGCACGCCCTCACTGAGCCTCCGCGTGACGCCACAGAACTTCAAGGACATCGCCAGCGAGGCCCAGAAGACGGTGGCCCGAAGTGAACTGATGATCAACGAGATCCTCAAGGCGTTTCCCCGGGGAATTGAACAGGCCTACAACAATGAAGATTCTCCCCGCTGGCGAATGGCGTTTGCACTGGCCTACGGCCGGCTTTTGGCCCAGAAGATCCGCTGCATGGAATACAACTACGCCTGTGCCCAGTTGAAGAACGACCTGACGCCACAGGATGTCGGCAGCACGTCGAATCACTGGATTTTCCGACCCGACGACAAGCTGAACTTTGCCACCTCCGCCCGCAAGATGGCCAGCCAGGCGACGGAAATGCTCGAGCGAGTGGCCAACGAGGCTCCGGGCACCCCGTTTGCCGTGATGGCAGCCCGCGAGTTGAAGGATCCGCTCGGGATGAAAATCATCCAACGCTACGTCCCACCGGTGCAGCGACGCGCGGGACGCCCGACGCCCGCGGCCCCCAACCGGCCCCGCGTGCTCTTCGCCAGGAAGAACAACAACACGCCGCCGCCAAAACCGCCACCGCCGCCAAAGCCACCAAAACTTCCCCGGCTCTAGCCCGCGGCCGGTGTGGCCAGCGACCGGGCGGCAATCTGTTCGGCCAGGATCTCGTTGTAGGCAAACAGTGCCGGCGTGCCGCCGGTGTGAACAAAGACGACCGGCTGCTCGGAATCGAACCGGCCTCCACGGATGTGGTCGATCAGCCCGGCCAGGGCCTTGCCGCTGTAGGACGGGTCGACCAGGATGCCCTCGGTCCGGGCCAGCAGGGCCATCGCTTCCAGGCAGCCCGGGGTGACCTCGCCGTAGGCGGGTCCCACGTATTCCTCGAACAACTCGATGTCGTCGGCCTCGAACCGGGCCTCGACGTCAATCCGGTCGGCCGCCTCGTTGGCGATCTTGGCCATGTCGGCTCGCGTGTCCCAGGGCCAGACGATCGGAGCAACGTGGCGAATCGGGAAGCCAACTCCCAGAGCCGCGGCGGCCACGACGAGTCCCGCTCCGGTCGATCCGGCCGAGCAACCGTAGCAGGCCTGCGGGGCGAAACCGGACTTCTCGGCCTGCTCGATGATCTCGACCAGGCACAGCACGTAACTGACCGCCGCCAACGACTTGACCGTGTACCTGTCCCATTCGTAGACGTTGCGACCGGCCTCGCGATATTCCGCAGCGACCTCCGCGATCCGGGCATCAACCTCCGGCCCGACCTGCCCATCGATGATCTCGACATGGGCGCCGACCAGGTGATCCAGCAACAGGTTGCCCTGGATCGGGTCCGGGCCGTCGGCCGGCTTGCCGCGTCCGAGAACCAGGTGAATATCGAGTCCGGCCTTGGCACATGCCGCGGCAGTCTGGCGACAGTTGTTACTCTGGACGCCCGCCCCCCAGACAACCAGGTCGGCCCCCTTCGCCAGTGCGTCGGCGATCAGGAACTCGTTGTGCCGCGTCTTGTTACCACCAAAGGCCAGTCCCGTGCAGTCGTCTCGCTTGATGTAGACCGGGGGCCCCCCGATGGCCTTCGAGAACCGTGGCAGGTGCTCCAGGGGTGTCGGCAGGTGGCCGAGTGGATACTGCGGCAACCGGTCGACCCGATCCCGTAACTCGACGGTGGAAAACGTGGTCGCGGCCTCGGTCATCACCGGCTCCTTGGCTGGACTTCCCCGGAAAATTCCTTCAGAAAAAACACGAGGCGATCACTTCGTTTCGACGAGCCAGATGTTGCGGAAGCGGACCGGGTTCCCGTGATTTTGCAGGTACAGCGCACCGGGTTTCTCGTCATTCTGACCGCCACCAGCGGTCACCTTCAGGGTCAACTTGTCGTGAATCACGACCCCGTTGTGACGAATGGTTGTCACGGCCGAGGCGACCTTCTTGCCCGCCTTGTCGAACCGGGCGGCCGTGAAATCCACATCGTAGGTCTGCCAGGAAAGCGGTGGGAGACACATGTTGACCACCGGGCGGGCCACCTTGTAGATGCCGCCGCATTCGTTGTCGAGGCCGGCCAGGCCGAACGAATCAAGCACCTGGCACTCGTACTGATCTGCCAGGTACATCCCGCTGTTCCCGCGACCCTGACCTCGTGCGAACGGCATAAACGGTGTGCGAAATTCCAGGTGCAGGTGGAAGTTTCCGAATTTTTGATTGGTCCGGACACCCACGTTGAGCAACCCGCCCTCCTCGACCTTGCCACCCTTCCAGGCCTTGGCCGATTTCCCGTCAAACAGCACGACAGCCCCGGCCGGCGGCTTGGCCCCCAGCGTCGTCGACTTGCGAAGGACCTTCTTGGCCTCGTAGCGAACATCAACCTTGGCTCCACCACTGAACACCCCACCGGCGACCTGGCCGCTGATGTTTTTTCCCTTGAACGTCACTTTTCCATCGACGGTCTGGCCCGTGAGGCGTGTCCTGGTCTTGGCATCCCAACCGGCACCGGGCAGTCCCCCGGCATACATCACCGCGTTGAAGCGTCCCTTGCCGAGAGCAATGACCTGGATCCCCAGCTTCCGCGCCTTGCCGATCGTCCCCACGTACTCCCCCTGGACAACGAAATCGGGGCCGGCCGACTTGGCGTCGACGAACGTGGTCTTGGGCTTCTGGGCCGAGGCGGTCAGGGAAACGGTCACGAGGACCACGACGGCGGCCAGCAGGGGACGGATCGACATGGGGAGATCTTCCTCTCTACGGTGAGTAAATCCACGGTAAGGCGTCACCAGCCTACACGGACTCCACCACCGACTCCAGCGCCTCGACAATCCGCGAATCGTCTTCGGCCAACACGCTGCGAAGATCGACCAGGACCTGGTCGTTCTGGATCCGCGTGAACAGTCGCTGTGGTCCCGTTCTCAATCGCAGGGCCAACTCGTCGGCCGAGGTCTCCGCCCGCGTCACCGCCAGCACGGCCGTCGGCAGTTCGGCACCCGGCAGCGATCCTCCGCCCACCAGTGCCGTGTCCGGCCGCACCGTGACCGTCAGCGACTCGAGAGCACCGAGCTTCTTCGCGATCGCCTCGGCCCGGGCCACCAGGTCGGACTCGGTCGCGGCCAACAGCCGAAGCAGCGGGATCTCGGTTTCCGCCCGGCCGCGGCCATACGCATCCAGTGTGGCCGACAACGCGGCCAGCGTCAGCTTGCCGACGCGGACGGCCCGGGCCAGTGGGTGCTGGCGGATCGGTTCGACGAACTCCCGTTTGCCGAGGATGATTCCCGCCTGGGGGCCCCCCATCAGCTTGTCACCGCTTCCCAGCACGACGTCAGCCCCCTCGGCCAGGCTCTCGCGAAACGTCGGTTCACTGGGCAGACCGAACTTCTCCACGTCGATCATTGCCCCGCTGCCGATGTCATCGATCGCGATCAGTCCATGCTCGTGGGCCAGCGGGGCCAGCAGATCGATGCCGGGCGTGTCGGTGAATCCCACCACGCGATAGTTGGATGTGTGAACATGCATGATCGCGGCCGTGTCGGGTCCAATCGCCTGGGCATAGTCGCTCACGCTGGTGCGGTTGGTCGTGCCAACCTCTCGCAGCACCACACCGGAAAGCTCAAAGATCTCCGGCAGGCGAAAAGAACCCCCGATCTCGATCAGTTGACCACGGGAGATGATCACCTCGCGACCGGCGCACAACGCCTGCAACGTCAACAGCGTGGCGGCGGCATTGTTGTTGACCACCACCGAGTCCTCGGCACCGCACAAAGCCCGCCAGGTGGCCTGCAACTGGTGACCACGGTAACGCCGCTCCCCCGTCTCCAGGTCCACCTCGACATTTCCCGCACCCCCGAGTTCATCGATGGCATCGCGGGCGGTTGCCGAGAGCGGGGATCGCCCCAGCCCGGTGTGCAACACGACCCCGGTCGCATTGATCACCCGATCGAACCGTCTCAACCGAGACCTGATCGACTGCTCCACGACGGCCTCGATCACCCTCCCTGTCAACGACTCCCGATTCTCCTCCCCGGTCGATTCATCGGTCGCAAGCAACCAGTCACGGACATCGTCGAGCGCCTGGCGGATCCAATCGACAACCGATTCCCGTCCCGCCTCGTCGATCAACGCCGCGACCCGTTGATCGTCGATCAGTTCGGTGACAGGGGGCAAAATTCTCAATAATTCCTGGTGATCTGAATTCACGATTCCTGGTCCTTGCAACCAACCTGGTCGGCGTCGCCGGTAGTCATCCCAACGGAATTGCCAGTTTCGGCCCGGGCACCCGGACGTCACCGCGACGAATGGTGATCTCTGCCTGGTCAAAGTGCTCACACAACGGCACGGCAAACTTGCGGCTGATCCCCCAGGCTTCCCGTAACTGTGACATCGTCGCCTCGCCTTGCTGCTCGAGCACGTCCCGGCAGATGTCTCGTCCTTGCTCGATCGCTTCGGGAGCAAAGAACAGGTCCTCGGAAACGGCCACGGCCAGGCCGTCCTCGACGCACAGTCGCAGCAGCGACTGGACCTGGTCCTTTGCCTGGCCAAGCTCCTCGGCAAGTTCCTTGACCGTCGGGGGTGTCATCCCGCCGACCTGAATCTGCTCGATCATCCCGTCGCGTGCGGCCCGCTGTGCCTTGGTCAACTGGACCTGTGCATCGGCCGGTCCGAGGTTGCCCGCGGCGGTGACCAGTTCTCCCGAATCGGCCAGGTAAGACAGAACCGCCTCAAGCAGCGCCGGTCGCATGATCTCGCGGCACGACGCAACCACCGTTGCTCGCGGCAGCGTCCGCCGCGGTTGCTGGCGTTGCAGTTCTTCCCGGATGGTCTTCATCACACTGCCGGCAAGTCCGGTCAAGCGTTCGCGGTGCACGGCCACCGGGCGATCGACGGGGCCGACGGTGACAATCGTCCCGTCGTCCTTGAGTTCCTCGAGCAATTCCATGTAGCGGCGACTGCCGACACCGGCACGCCACCGTGCCGCCAGCGGGGTTTCCGGGATATCATCGAGAGTGGCCACCAGTCCCGAGAGTCGATCCCGTTCGCCGGGTTGATCCAACGCCTCGCCAGCCAACTGGAGATCACGAACCCGTTTGCCCAGCGGAAGCCAGGGATCCAGTACGCGGCCGCCAGCCACCGTCAGTGCCGGCGACACGCGACGGAGGATGTAGCGTTGTCCGTGAGCGGCCACGATTTCCTCGGCCAACCGCAGTTCGGCATAAGCTCGCTCGCCGGGTTTGAGTTGACGCCCTTTCAGGATCACCCGCGCCGGGACCTCCCGGGTACCGATGTGCAGGTTCAACTCCATCCGATCCTTCAACTGCAACGGCGAGCTCGACAGCAGCTTCAGATCAACCAGCAGTCGGCGGGTGGGTTGCAGCAGGCCGACGGTCGCCAGTTCGACCCCTCGTGATACCTCGTCGTTTTTCACCCCGGCAAGATTGATCGCCGTACGTTGCCTGGCCCCGGCATCGGCGGAGTCGGCCCCGTGATTTTGCACGCTGCGAACGCGAACCTCGCGCCCCTCGGGCCACAGCTCCAGTGTATCACCGGCCCGAACCTCGCCACTGACCACGCTGCCGGTGACAATCGTCCCGTGGCCGGGAAGCGAGATCGCCCGGTCGACTGGCATCCGGAACACCGGTTCCTGCTCGGCAAGCGTCACCTGCCGAGAGACCTCGAGCAGCGTCTCCTTGAGTGACTCGATCCCCTCGCCGGTCTCCGACGACACCGGCACGATCGGGCAACCCTCCAGGAACGTGCCCGTGACAACTTCCTCGACTTCCGCCTCGACCAGTTCGACGAAGTCCTCCTCGACCAGGTCAATCTTGGTGACGGCGATCACTCCCGCCTCGATCCCCAGCAGGTCCATGATCTCCAGGTGTTCCCGCGTCTGCGGCATCACGCTGTCATCGGCGGCCACCACCAGCAGGGCGACGTTCACACCGGTGGCCCCGGCCACCATGTTCTTGACGAACCGCTCGTGGCCAGGCACGTCGATGATCCCGAACTGGAACCCCTCGGCCTGCCAGTGAGCAAAACCAAGGTCGATCGAGATCCCGCGGGCCTTCTCCTCGGGCAGGCGATCGGTGTCAATCTCGGTCAACCGACCCACCAACCGCGTCTTGCCGTGGTCGATGTGTCCGGCGGTGCCGATCAGAATGTGCGTCAGGTCGCTGGCGGACATGGGAAGGCACAGCCAAAATGAGGAACCACGTGGCGTCGCTGGATCAATCTTCGAGAATCAGCAACCATGCCGCAAGAGCCGACCAGGAGACACCGATGAGCAACCGTGTTACGACCGACTACCGATACGAAAAACTGACCTGGCCGGAAATCAACGACGCCGTCGCGGCGCGGCAGGTCTGCATCCTGCCCTGCGGGGCCGTCGAACAGCATGGACACCACCTGCCCCTGGATGTCGACCTGGTTTGTCCCGGTGGAATCGCCCGTGGTTGCGGCGAGTCGATGCCCGAGAAGGTGCTGGTGCTGCCCACGATCGCCTACGGATACACCGGGCACGTGATGGACTTCCCCGGAACGATCAACACGCACTACGAAACGTTCATCCGCCAGGTGACCGACGTCACCCGCTCGCTGGCCTACCACGGTTTCAAGAAGATCATCCTGCTCAACGGCCACGGTTCGAACATGCCCAACCTCGACCTGGCCGCCCGCCGCACCAACCTCGAAACCGATGCCGAGTGCGTGCTGGTGGCCTGGTGGAACCTGTTGACCGTCGACAAGCAATTCCTGCCGTCCTGGCGGGAAAGCAAGATCCCCGGTGGCTGCTCGCACGCGGGAGAACTCGAAACGTCGTTGTACCTCTACCTGGCCGAGGACGACGTCCGCAAGGACCGCATCAAGAGCGGTACGATCAAGATGAACGACGAGAACAACGACTACAACTGGGTCGACCTGTTCGCCGCCGGCCCCGCCTCGCTGATCTCCTGGACCAGCAGCTACTCGGAGACCGGCGTACTCGGAGACGCGGAAAAGGGAAGCGTCGAGAAGGGGCAACGGGCTTACGAGGAAGCGGTCAGGCAACTGTGCGGCTTTGTCGATTACTTCCGCGATCGCCCCCGCGACACCCGTCACCGCGAACAGCAACCCGAACCGTCGATGCCCATCCCCTGGAACCAACGCCACCAGATCGATTGACCCGACCATGCCCACCGTTCACGTCTCGCTTGCCCACCGCAGCTACGACATCCAGATTGGCTCCGGCCTGCTGGAAACAACCGCCCGTCATTGTCAGGCCTGGTGTGGTCTCGACACGCCCGGTTCGGCACTGATGGTGACCGACTCGCATCTGACCGATTTGCACGCCGCGGTGGTCCTGGCGAACCTGCAGCAGAACGGCTGGACCGTCGGGCAGCACGTGCTCGAAGCGGGCGAACCGTCGAAGTCGCTCGAGGTCGCCGCGACGATTTTCGACGCGCTGGTCGATCTGCCCGCCGACCGACAGACGCTCGTCATCGCCGTCGGCGGCGGCGTGGTCGGTGACGCGGCCGGGTTCGCGGCCGCCACCTACGCACGGGGCATCCGCTACGTACAGGTGCCGACCACGCTGCTGGCCCAGGTCGACAGTTCGGTGGGCGGCAAGGTCGCCGTCAATCATCGCCAGGCCAAGAACCTGATCGGTGCCTTTCACCAGCCGACTGGCGTGCTGATCGACACGGCCACGCTCGAGACACTGCCCGAGCGGGATTACCGCAGCGGGCTGGCCGAGGTGATCAAGTACGGGGTGATCCTCGACGCCGACTTCTTCACCTATCTCGAACAGCACAGCGACGAACTCAACCGCCGAGACCCCGATGTGCTGGCACACGTCGTCGCCCGCAGCTGCGAGCTGAAGGCTGAGATCGTCGAACAGGACGAGCGGGAAACGACCGGCGTGAGAGCGGTGCTCAACTACGGCCACACCTTCGCCCATGCCCACGAGACCCTGGCCGGTTACGGGGAACTGCTGCACGGCGAGGCCGTGGCGATCGGGATGATCCAGGCCAGTCGACTGGCCGAACGCCTGGACCGGATCTCGCCGGAAGTCACCGAGCGCCAGGTCCAGTTGCTGACCGCCGTCGGACTGCCGGTCACGCCCCCCGACGGACCCGGCACGGATGAGATTCTCGCTCGAATGAAGCTCGACAAGAAAACCACCGCCGGCCAACTGCGGTTCGTACTCCCCAGCCGGATGGGGCACGTCGAACTGGTCGAGGACGTGGCAGAGGAACTGGTCCGGCAACTGGTCTAGCCGGGTCCGTTTTCATCGCCGCGATCCGAAAGGACCATTTCGTCACGATCGTTGGCCAGCACGGGGATCGTGCAGTTGACCAGCAGCCACGTCAGGGCGCAGGCCACGTAGGCCCCGCAGGCCACCCAGAAGACGACCCGCCAGCCGTGGACATCGGAGATGTACCCGTAGACGGCCGGGATCCCCATGACGATGGCGCTGGCCACCGAGTTATTGAAGGCAAACACCGACGCGGTGGCCCGGCCGCCGATATCAGTAATCGTCCCCCACCGCGTCGTCAGGCTGATATCGGCGAACAACTTGACGACGAACAGCATGCCGCAGAAGGCATAGGGATCGTCGTAGAAGAAAACGATTCCGGCGGCCAGCGCGATCGCGGCCAGGAACTTGCCGGCGAAGCCGACCAGGCTGCGAACCCAGCGACGGCTGCCGGTCAGGCGAATCAGCCAGTCGTTGACATACCCGCCGACGATTCCCCCGGTGACACCACCCAGCAGCGGCAGGGCGGAGTAGATGCCCATCTCTTTGAACTTCAGCTGGTACTCGGCAACCAGGAACAGGGGGATCCAGTGAGAGTAGATGTGGTCGGCAATCGAACTGAAAGTCGAAGAGGCGTTGACCGCGACCAGGTTGAGGATCGAACGACGATCCATCTGACGAACCAGTTCGCTGATCTTCAGTGGCTTTTCCTTCTCCTGCTGCGTATTGCCGGCAACCAGGTCGGCCTCGGCCTCGTTCGCCCACGGGTGCTCGGCCGGTGAATTGCGGAACAACGCCAGGAAGACCAATCCGTGAGTGATACCGACACCGGCCAGGATGTACAGTGCCAGCTGCCACTTGACTCCCATGATCCCGATCATCACCGTCATCAGCAGCAGATTGGCCGACAGGCCGCCCAACCGACCTGCGGCCACGCCGATCCAGCCCTGGGCGGTGGTCCGGACACTCATGGGAATCCACGACCGGGTCAGGCGGCCCACCAGGGAAAACACGCCGGCCTGCCCGGCTCCCAGCAGGGCCCGGGCGGCATACAAGATCTTTATATTGGGTGCCCAGGCATGCATCGCCAGAGACACCGACCACAACAGGATCAGCCCGCCCAGCAACCAGTGCACACCGGCGACGTCTCCCCACAACCCGGTCGGAAACTGTGCTCCGAAATAGGTCGCCCCAAACACGGCATCCATGTATCCGAGCTCGGTGTTGCTGACCTTCAGTTCCTCCTTCAGGAACGGCTTGATCAGGGCAAACGAGTAGCGATGCAGATAGAGCAGCCAACTCGTACCGAAACCCAGCACGAAGACCATCCAGCGGACATTGGTTGGACGGTTGCCGTTCACGCGCTCGGGTCCAGGTCAACTGGCGGGGTGTCGACCATGTCGCCACCGGGTGCCAGACGCTTCTCGAGCGACTCGGTGCAGTCGACACAGAACCAGCACACGGCACTGATCAGGTACATCACCGCCATCGTGACAAACAGCGGGTTGTAGTCGGTCACCTTGCCGACGGTGTTCCAATCGAGGATGAGTCCGAACATGAGCGGTGAAATGAGGCCACCGATCGAGCCGGAGGTATTGATCACGCCGAAAACGGTTGCCGAGTAGCGGCCACCCAGGTCGGTGCAGGTCCCCCAGACAGTCGGCTGGCTCCAGTCGGAAAAGAACTTGACGGCAAACAGGGCCCAGGCCGCAGCGACGCCGTCGTCCTGGGCGATCGCAACGAAGACCAGCCAGCAGGCGAGGAATTTCCCGGTGAACCCGACCAGGCTTCGCCCCCAGCGGCGGCTCCCGGTCCAGGAGATCATCAGGTCGTTGCAGACTCCGCCCAGCATGCCGCCGATCGCTCCACCCCACAGCGGCAGGCTGATCAGCCAACCGGCCTTGACCATCTCGAAGCCCTTGACGTTCAGAAAATAATCACCCATGTACAGCACGTAGACCCCGTCGGCCCCGGCGCTCATGATCTGCTGGATCACAAAAAACAGCATGCTGCGATTCTTGAGCACGCGTCGGAACGGAAGCACGGGCGGTTCCTGCGGGTCCGGCGGTGGCGTCCCCTCGGCAATCAACGCCCGCTCGGCATCATTGACCCGACCGTCGACGGCCGGCGAGTTGCGGAACAACAGCAGGAAGACCACTCCGTAGAGCATTCCGACGCCGCCCATCACGACCAGCGCCCACTTCCAGGTCATCCCCACCAGCCCGATCAGGACCGTCCCCAGGATGATCGACGACATCGCCCCACCACTGCGGCCGAAGAATGTCGCCACCCAGCCCTGGACCACCGTCCGTGTCTTGACCGGAAACCACGTCTCGGTGATCTTCGAGAGCGCCGGATAGGTCCCCGCCTGGGTGGCTCCAAACGCCAACCGGACCGCGCCCAGGCCAGCCTTCGACCCCCCCACCAAGCCGTACATCGGGAACACCAGCGACCAGGCAACGATAATCACGCCCAGGAACAGGTGCGGACCCATCCAGTCGCAGACGATGCCGCTGGGAATCTGCAGCACCCCGTAGGTCGGCGTGAACAGGGTGAAGATCGCTGACAGCTCGAGGTTGTTGAAGCCGTAGTCTTCCTTCAGGAAGGGCGCGATCACGTTCCAGGTGTAGCGATGCAGGTAGAGAAACCACGACGATCCACACGCCAGCACGAAGATCAACCAGCGAACTCCCGTGGGACGCTCGACCTCGAGAGGAGACGATTCCTGGGCCATCGACATCACAAGACCTGGTTGGAGACGCGTGGAAGCGGTCGCACTGTCGAATAGTCTCGGGCGGATTGCAAGCGATTTACCACCGCTCGACCGGACCATTGGGTACCTTGATCAGCGCCGTCGCCACGTCGGTCTGACGGGTTCCGTGCCGCTGCCGGATTTCCTCGACGATCGTGTCGAACGCAGCGAACGACTCGAATCGCCTCAACCGGTCCTCGAGATCCTCGGGAATCCCCAGCTTCGCCCCGTACCAGCCGGCGAATTTCCGGAATAGCTGGCAGCTGTACTCACCGTGCTGCTGGGCCATCAGGCGGAAATGCCGCACCAGAAAGTCCACCTGCTGGTCGGCCGACGGGTTCCCGTCAGCCGGATTGGCGGCCACCGCCGCTGCGATGCGGGCGAAGATCCACGGATCCAGCATTGCGCCGCGGCCGATCGCCACCGCATCGCAGCCGGTCGTCCGTCGCATCGCGAACGCATCCCCGGGCGAACGCACATCCCCGTTGCCCACCACCGGGATCGCCTCGACCGCCTCGACGGTCGCCCGGATTCCCTCCAGGTCCACCGACCCGGAAAAACCCTGCGCCCGGGTCCGTCCGTGCACGGTAATCGCCGCGGCGCCCACCTGTTCAAATTCCCGCGCCAGTGCCGGTGCCGTCAGCTGTTCGCGATCCCAGCCCAGCCTCATCTTGACCGAAACCGGCAACGAGACGGCCCGGACCACCTGCGAGACCATCTCGCAGGCCCCGTCGCTGTCGCACATCAAGCGAGCCCCACCCCCGCGGCTGTTGACCTTCGCCATCGGGCAGCCCATGTTGATGTCGACCCCCTCGTAGCCATGATCCTCGAGCCACACCGCCGCCTCGACGAGGTGATCGATTCGTCCGCTGAAGACCTGGACCGACAACGGCCGGTCATCCGGGTGCGTGGCGACCAGTTCCAGCGCCTGACGGCGACCGGAAAGCAGCGTGGTGGCCTGCACCAGGTCGGTCGTCGCCAGGCCAACGCCGCCCAGGTCACGGATCACCCGCCGAAATGCCAGGTGCGTGTAACCGGCCAGCGGGGCCAGGAAATAGCGAGTGGGCAACCGACGCCTGCCAACCAGCAACGACGGATCGTCGTCGATCAACGGCAGACAACTCTCGGCGGCATCAACCGACATCAATTCCCAACTCCACAAACATCTCGGCCAGCGCTTCCAACGGCAACCCGATCACGTTGCTCAGGCTGCCCTCGATCCGATCGATAAACACCCGGGCCTCTCCCTGCACGGCATACCCGCCGGCCTTGCCCACCGACTCACCGGTCGCCAGGTACCAGTCCAGTTCAGACTCCATCCCCGCCCGGAACGTCACCTGCGATTCTACCACGCGGCTCAGAACCCGTCCCGCGCCTGTCACCAGGCAGATCGACGTGGCGGCGGTGTGCGTCCGGCCCAGATAGTACCTCAGGAACCAGTCCCGCACCGTCTGTTTCCAGTTCTCCAGTGGCGGTTGTTCCAGCACGCGAGGTGCCTCGCCGGGTTCCCCTGCCACGATCACCGTGTCGGCACAGACAATCGCCGCCATTCCCGTGGCGCGACGCTGGACGCCCAGCTGCAGGCGGACATCAACGGCCTTGGCCCGGGCAATCTCGGTCAATCGCTGCCGGATTCCCGGCCAGTCCGATACGCCTGCGAACCCGGTTTCCTCGACCGATGACGGTGGCAGGACCTCGATGTCGATCCCCCGCTCCCCCACCAGCTCCAGGAGCAACTCGTGTCGCCGGGGCGATCGGCTTCCCAGGACAATGCGTGCAGGCAGGACCCCCGGCACGGCCACTCACTCCGTCGCCTTGAGAATCGGACCCAGCACCCGGGCAAAGGCTTCGGCCTGCCGAACGAACCCGAGGTCGGTCGGGTGCGAACTGTCGACGGTCGCCTCGCCATCGTCACCGAGCAGGTGCTCGCCCTCGAGGTAGTGCAGCCCACCCACGCCGGCTTTCTTCAGGTTGTCCCAGGCCGCTTTCAACGCCCGGCGACTGTCCAGGTTCCGCTTTCTCTTGGAAGTGACAAGGAACGAGTCGGCATAGGATCGGTCTTCGACGAGCAGAATCGGGGTCTTGGGTCGAGACTTTCGCAGCCGGTGCACGAACGGTTCGACACGGCGAGCCACCGCCCGGGCATCCATGTTCGGCAGGCAGTCGAGCACGTACACGACCGGGTCGAGCGTGGCCAGGAGATCGGCCAACTCGATCTCCATTCGGCCGTTGCCGGAAAACCCGAGGTTGATCACCGGTCGCTCGAACCGCCGACCGAGAATGGCCGGATGCGGCATGCCCGGCCGCGAGGCACAGGCACCGTGAGTGATCGAGGTCCCGTAGAAGAGGATCGGCTTGCGGTGCGAGGCGGGACGGGCCGGCGCCTTGTCCAGCGAAGTCCCCGCGGGGGTTCCGACTTCCACCGCGGTCACCCCGTTGTACAGCGGCAGGTACAGCAGGAATTCACGGCGACCGGCCGGGATGCCCGTGACCAGTCGTACCGAGTTGGTCGGGAACTGCGTCGGTCGACCACACGCCAGCCAACGCCAGCGGCCTCGATTGTCACGGACGTACAGGTCGACACCACTGACCCCGGTGGCGGGCATGTGGGGCATCGCCAGCCGTTCACTGCGGAGTGTCCATCGGGCGTGCAACGTGGTCGCCCCGGTGACAAAACGAACACACATCCCGGCCGAATGGCGACTGAGCGACCAGACGGGCGAGCGGACCAGTTTTTCGGCCGCCGCCGGCAGGCGATCAAAGAAGACGGAGGTCTTGTCGAAGCCACGTCCTTCAACCCCCAGTGGCTTGATGTCGTGCCACTTGATGTCCTGGGCGGTTAGCGGGACCACGAGAACGGAAAAGAAAACCGGCAACATGGCCCGGAATACTCGAATCGGCATCGGAATCTCCCCTGAAGTGATCCTGCCATGATAGACGGAAGGTCGGCCAACTTCAGTCTTGGACACTCTCCCCAGCGGAACGGCATGGAATTCCTCCCGTGGCGGACTGCGGTTAGACTGGATGTACCACTGTCTTAACCGGGAGACCGAAATGTCACGCACGGCACTGCTTGCAGCCACCATGCTGGCCACGACCGCGACATCCCTGCTGGCCGAGAAAATCCCCGCCCAGAAGGTCGACGGTCGAATCGACTGGGTCTATGACTACCAACGGGGCCGCTCGCTGGCCAAGCAGACCGGCAAACCGATGTTCGTTGTCTTTCGCTGCGAACGCTGACAGGCCTGCAACGATTTCGACGGGCAGGTTGTCCGTCAAGACCCCGAGGTGGCTCGCCTGGCACGACGGTTTGTCTGCGTGCGGATCCAGTCGATGAACGGCATCAACCTGGACCTGTTCCAGTTCGAGTTCGACCTGACCTGGATGTCATTCTTCATGGACGCGGAGAACCGGTTCTACGCACGCTATGGCGGTCGCGAGGACAGTGGCCCTGAATCGCACCTCAATCGCGAATCACTGACCCGCGTGATGAACCAGGTCCTGGGTCTCCACGAAAAACACCAGGTACAAACAGGCCGCCACGAGCCCAGCGGGCGATCAAGAAGAACGCCCGAGCAGATTCCCCCGATGCGGGCGATGATCGCCAAGCGAAAGAACAAGTGCATCCACTGCCACGACGTCAAGGTCGCCACCCTGCGTGATCTCCGTCGCGGAAACCGCTTGCGGCGCGAGATGGTCTTCACCTACCCGACACCAGCCAACCTGGGAATCGCCATCGATCCCCGACGGCAGGACCACGTCGAAGCGGTCCGACCCGGGACGCCGGCCACGCGGGCTGGCATTCGCCGCGGCGACCGGATCATCAGCGCCGACGGTCAACGCGTGTTGACACTCGCCGACTTCTCACGGGTGCTGGAACGAACGCCCACGCAGGCCACACTGCCACTGACGCTGCAACGCGACGGGCAGTCGATCACGACCCGCCTGCGGCTGTCGGCGGGTTGGCGGCGGACACCCGATCCCTCCTGGAGAGAGTCGCTGCACGTCGTCGGTCCCGGCTGTGGCCTGTGGGGACGCAGGCTCAGCGCCAAGGAACGTCGCCGACTGAAACTCCCGGCCCGGAAACTGGCGTTGAAGGTCACCTTCATCTGGGGTCCACACACCCGCCGTGCCGGGATCCGCGTCGGCGACGTGATCGTCCGACTCGACAACGTCGACGGCGACCTGACCATCAAGCAGTTCAATGCCCAGCCGATGCTCAACAACACCTGGGGTGACACGATCCCGATCGTGCTCAGGCGAAAGGGCCGCGAGATGACCGTGAAGATGACGTTTCCCCGCCAACCGGTCGACTAGGCCGACGCCCGCACTTTACCCGAATCGCTTGCCGTGAGAACTGGTCGCCGCGCCGACTCTCTTCAATTGCCCGAGTCCACCGAGTACTTGTCCTCGATCTCGCGTTTTCTCTTCAGGTAAATCGCCTGGTCCATCTGGCCATCCTCGAGTTGCCTGTCGAGCTGCTTGATTTCCTTTTCGCGCCTGGCTTCCAACGCCGCCAGTGTGGCGTAGAAGTTGATCTTCCTGGCCGCGTCGGCACCGCTGATCGGGTCCCAGAGGATGGAATACGGCCATGCCGCAAGATTGACGATCCCGAGTCCAATTTCACCCGTGTAGAAGGAACCACCACCGGGAAGAATTCCCAACGCTGCAGCCAGCTTGGGGTCCTTTTCCTCGACAATCATTCCTCTCGCAGCCAGGGCCCCGTACTCGGATTTCTGGACGCTGCTCAACGGTGTCACACAACCCGGCAGAGAACATGCCAGGACCAGCAGCAATGGAATCGTCCTTCGGTTCATTGCGATTTTCGTCCTTTTTTCAGGATGTTGGTGTGTGGTTGCAGCCGACATCGGAGATGGGAACGGGAACGTAATGGAACGGCACGACACCAGCAAGACGAAACCCTGTTCTCAGCCACGTTGACCAGTTCTGACCGGTTGACGGCTCTCCTGCTCTGGCCCGTTTCCACCGAATCAATACAATGCGACGCTGTTTGAGTTGACCGGAAGGGTGGAGACGTCGATGAGCGAACGGCGGATCTTGGTGACCGCGGCGTTGCCGTATGCCAATGGGCACATCCATATCGGCCACCTGGTCGAGTACATCCAGACCGACATCTGGGTCCGGTTCCAGAAGTTGCGCGGCCACCACTGCATCTACCTCTGCGCCGACGACACCCACGGCACCGCGATCATGATCCGTGCCCGCCAGGAAGGTCGCAGCGAGGAAGAGTTGATCGCCGAGATGCAGGCGGCGCATGTCCGGGACTTCTCCGAGTTCGACATCGTCTTCGACAACTACGGCAGCACCAACAGCAATGAAAACCGAGAGCAGTGTGCCAAGATCTGGACGTCACTTCGCGAGGCCGGGCTGATTCACCAACGGGAGGTCACGCAGCTGTTTGACCCGGTCGAGCAGACATTCCTGGCCGACCGCTTCGTCCGCGGAGGCTGCCCGAAATGCGGGGCCCCCGACCAGTACGGGGACAACTGCGACCAGTGCCTGGCCAATTTCAGCCCGACCGACCTGGTCGACCCCCGCAGCACGCTTTCGGGGGCCACTCCCGAGGTTCGCTCGGCCGAGCACCTCTTCGTCCAGATCGAACAGCTCCACGGGTTCCTCGACGAGTGGACCCAGGACGGCAAGCACCTGCAAGCCGAGGTGGCCAACTACCTGAAGGGGCATTTCCTGGGCGATCCGCTTCGCGACTGGGACGTCTCGCGACCGGCCCCCTACTTCGGATTCGAGATCCCCGACGCCCCCGGCCACTACTGGTACGTCTGGTTCGACGCGCCGATCGGCTACATGGCCTCGACTCACCAGTGGTGCGCCGCTCACGGCGAAGACTTCGACACGTGGTGGCGTGACCCCGACACCGAAGTCCACCACTTCATCGGCAAGGACATCACCTACTTCCACACGCTGTTCTGGCCGGCAATGCTCAAGACCGCCGGGTACAACCTGCCGACAAAGGTCCACATCCACGGCTTCCTGACCGTCGATGGCCGGAAGATGTCAAAATCCGAGGGCACCTTTGTCCAGGCCTCGACCTACCGGGAACACCTCGACCCCGCCTACCTCCGCTACTACTACGCCTCGAAACTCGGGCCCCGCCTCGACGACCTTGATCTCAACCTCGAGGAGTTCGTGACCAAGGTCAACACCGACCTGGTCGGCAAGGTCGTCAACCTGGCCAGCCGAACCGCCCGCTTCCTGGCCAACAGGACGCTGGCCGCGGAATACCCCGACGACGGGGGGTTGTTCGAAGCGGCAGCAGCCCGGGGCGAGGCGATTGCCGAATCCTACGAGCGATGCGATCTCAACGCCGCCATGCGTGACGTCATGGCCCTGGCCGACGCGGCCAACAAGTACGTCGAGGATGCCGCCCCCTGGGTACTCAACAAGGACCCCGACCGCGATGACCAACTGGTGGCCACCTGCAGCGTCGCGCTGAACCTGTTCCGCCAGTTGGCCATCTACCTCTCCCCGGTGCTGCCCCGCCTCGCCGAACAGACCGCCGCACTGCTGGGGCAACCCCTTGACGGTTGGGACCAATCCCAGGCCCCGCTGACCGGAACACCGGTCGCTGAATTTCAACACATGCTGCAACGTGTCGACCCCCAACAGGTACAAGCCATGATCGATGACAGCCGCGAAGCCCTCCCGAGCGACGAGACTCCCGACGAGCAGCCGGCAGCCGCCGAGGCCATCGGGGAAACGCCGGACGAGGCCCCGGCAGCTGATGACACCGAGGTCACCGAGGTCACCGAACCGGTGGCCGCCTGCGAGGCTCACGCACAGGAACCGTTGACCGAGCAGCACTGCTCGTTTGACGAGTTCATGAAGATCGACATGCGGGTCGCCCGCGTGGCAGAAGCCGGTCACGTCGAGGGCGCCGACAAGCTGTTGCAACTGGTACTCGACCTCGGCGGTAACGTCCGCAAAACGGTCTTCGCCGGGATCAAGGGGGTTTATCAGCCCGAGGATCTCGTCGACCGGCTGGTGATCTGCTGTGCCAACCTCGCGCCGCGAAAGATGCGGTTCGGTACCAGCGAGGGCATGGTGCTGGCTGCCGGACCCGGCGACGAGAACATCTTCCTGCTCTCACCCGACTCGGGCGCCGTCCCCGGACAACGGGTTCACTAGCCCGGCAGGCCGACAGCTGACCATCTGGCCCGTCGTGCCCTCGACGGCCTTAGCGGCCGGCAGGACCAGCACCGCCAGTGTCCAGACGGCAAGAGGTGTCAACTCGGCCACCAACCGTCCCGCCGCCCACTCGAGATTGTCTTCCCAACGGGGAATCACCAGGAACGGGAGGCAACAGGCTGCCAGCATCAGCCCACAGGTTGCCAAGGGCCAGGCCACCTCCGCCTGTCGCCAGCGACCCCGGCTCTGCCAGGCCGTCAACAGCAGCAGCAGTCCCAGCGCACCGAAGCGGGGTGACAAGAAGGCCGTGAACAGAAAATGCCCGGCGACCCGAGGCAGCCGCGGGATACCCGCCAACACCCCGGTCGGCGTCAACAGTTCGCGATAGTCATCCGGCAGGATTCCACCCACCACCACACGGGTGAAAACCAGTTCGTGAACCAGCAAGACGGCCAGGACCACCAGTCCAACGCCGACGGCAAAACGGCGAGGTGTCGCCTTGCCGGCTCGCCACATCAACAACCACGACGTGACCAGCATCACGACCACGTGAACCGCCCCCTCGGCCTTGGCCAGGCCGGCAACCACCAGGAACAGTCCCGACAACACGTACCAGCCTCGATGTCCCTCGCGCCAGCCGGCCAGCCCGCTGGCTGCCGCCGCCAGCAACCCGATTCCCAGGACCTGTTCCGGACAGCCGTTGAACGCTGCCAGGTTGTCCCGACCGTAGTCAAACCCACACCAGGCCGGCAGCACCAGCAGCATCAGGCCACCGACGGCTCCGTGGGCCACCTCCAATCGACACAGGCTGCCTCCCAGCACCACCGCCGCGGCGAGCAGTGAGAGCGGAAACAGGACGACCGCGGCCACCTCACGGAATCCCGAACTCCCGGCATCAAGACCTCCTCCCAGCCCTCCCAGCACCGCCTCGCTCGCCGGTACGAGCAGGGGATAACGCGGATGAAAGTGCACGTGATCGGTGTCCTGAAACACCGATTCCCCGCGCGGCCCGGCCTGGTCCAACATCAGCCGGGCCTTGTAAGCCCATTGCATCCGCTGGTCAAAACCGTCGATCCCCCGGCTGACGGCAATCCCCAGGCTGGCCAACACAACAAGTCCTCCCAGCCCGATCACCAGGAAGGAAGCCGGTGGAGATGCCGGTCCGGCCACCAAAGGCTCAGGGGTTGTCCGACTCCTGCGTCCCACCAGTCCGCCGACTGCGGCCAGAATCACCGCCGGCAGCAGGGCGACCAGCGGATGAACCGGCCAACCGATCACGAAAGCCACCATCGCGATGATCGCCATCCCGAAGACACCCACCAGCCACGACCACGCGAGTCGTTCCCAGCGGCCGGAGATCTCGACATCCAGGCCCAGCAACTGCAATGTTCCCCGACCGGCCGCCACACAGATCCCCATGCCCAGGACAACCAACAGCCAGCCGACGACGCCGGGACCAGCCAGCACGCTGGGCAGGCGAGTGTTTCCGGAAACTGGAGGAGGTTCTGACTGCCGACCGTCCGAGAAATCCTGGTCAACACGATCCGGGTTCACCGGGACCAGCGCCAGGCCCTTGACTCCCCAGCGGATCCGCCGTTGGGAGACAAACTCCGAGAGGGTCCGGCCCGACCTCTTGATCGCGGCAGCCGAATAGACCCGGCGAGGAAAGACCCAGTAGGCCAGTTCTCGCTCCAGGAACTGGTCGGCCGGCACCCGCGGAGCTTGCCAGGTGTCCACCAACACGCCATCACGTGGTGGCACCTCGTTCTCGATCTCCTCGACCAGTCCCGCCATTCTCCCCAGGGCATTGGCGGCCCGGCCCGGCGACGGGTTGTCCGAGACCTTCTCGGCAACCGACTCGAGAGCGTGAGAGCCCAGGCTGACCAGGGCCAGGATCGTCCAGGCAAACACGACGATCTTCCAGGGAGCCGGGCCAGACAGGATCGAACGTTTCGCGGTCACGCCGAAAGAACTCCAGAAAATTTCACGCGGATCAGGATAGCACAACACCCGGGGACGACCGGCTATAATACGCCAGCATCATGGCGTCCTCCTCTCCCGACACTCCGACCGCTTCCTCTCCTCGCCGCCGACGGCGATTCGTGCTGATCTACGTCGCGTTTCTGCTGGCATTGATCCTCGGGTCGTTGAGGCTGATCCACATCGAAGCGGATGTGTGGGACTACTACTATCCCGAGATCGCGGCAACCGGTGCCTCAACCGCCTCGGAGGACCGTTCCGACCGGGCGTTTGACATTCTCACACTCGGTGGCTCGGTGATGCTGCAGGTCGAAGATGCTCTGGAAATGCGACTGCAAAAAAACCTGGATGGACGTGTTCGCTGTTTTCATCTCGCCACGACTGCCCACACCTCGCGAGACAGTTGGCTGAAATACCAGCGGCTGGCCGGCCAGAAGTTTGACCTGGTCATCGTCTGTCACGGCATCAACGACGTCCGGATGAACTACTGGTCGGCCAACCAGTTTCGCGACGACTACACGCACTGCCCCTGGTACGCCAACCTCGCCCGTGACACCCGTTCGGGCCAATTGACACTCGGGGCACGCCTGTTGCGATTTGCCCGGCAGCAGGGACTCGGTCCACCGACCGCCGCTGACTACGCCCATGGAGAGACCCTGAAAACCGGAGCCACGTTCGAGGCAAATCTCGAGCTGTTGGCCAGCGAGGCGACTGTGCGGGGCGACCGTGTGCTGCTGCTGTCGATGCCGGCCCACCTTCCCGACAACTACACCCGCTCCCGTTTTGAAGCCGGAGAACTCGACTACGGCGCCGGCCCGGTAAAACACCCCGCCGAATTGTGGGGTTCGCCGACACAGGTTTGGCAGGGCATCACCGCGCACAATCGCCGCACCCGTACCGTCGCCGGTCGTCACCAGCACGTGCAACTGATTGACCTGCCCGAGAAGATCTCGGCCACCGGAGCCAACTTCAGTGACATCTGCCACCTGACCGCCGTCGGCCGACAACGCCTGGTCGATGCGGTGGCACCGCTGATCACCGAGATCCTCGGCAGCAGAACTCACCAGCGACCCACCGGCACAGTTCACACGGATCACGGTTCCTTATAGATCGTTCTCCCGACGAGCGGGAATCGTCACAACCCGGATTATCAGGAAAATAGGCCCAATTTGAGAAACCGGAAAAATCTGCAATGTCTTCCAGGCCGATAAGATAGAAGTGGTAGCGTCGTTGCTTCTCCCGGAAATGGCAGACTATCGACAATGGACGGACGGATTTTTCAGCAAGCAACGACGGCACTCCTGGTCGTGTGTTGTTGGGTGACAAGTTCGGTATCCGCCCAGGAATTGGCCCTGCTCGAGCAACTTCAGCAGCAGGTCAATAACCAGGAAGCCGAACTGGCGACCTTGTGGCAGATCCTGGAAGGTCGGGAATCGGCCGTCGAGGAGCAACGGAATTCCTCGACGACGGCGTCAGAGATCGGGCTGGTCACCGACGGTCGTGCCGGAGATGACGATGGCATTCGAGTCGAAGATACGCTGGCCGCATTCCACAAGCAGCTCGACGGGACCGTCAGGCCAGGCACATCGGCGTCGCAGATGAAGGTTGTCGGCCGCGTGCATGTCGACTACTGGGGCTTCCCGGGCTCGACGGCAGGCATCAACGCCATCGAAACCGGCGACTCGACGATCACGCCTCAGGATCGAGTCGGTTTCCGTCGAATACGGTTTGGCGTTCGAGGCAACGTGGACCCAAACATGGAATACCGGGTCGAGATGGAGTTCGCCGGCGGGAACAATTCGGAATTTCGTGACGCGTGGCTCGGTTTTCACGACATGTCGTTTCTGCAAACGGTACTGATCGGCAACCAGAAACGGCCCTACGGACTGGCTCACCTCAACAGCAGCCGCTTCAGCCTCTTCATCGAGCGCGCGTTCGTGATCGAATCGTTCAACCAGGACGCCCGTCGCCTGGGAATCGCCTCCTACGGCATCTCGGATGATCTCGAATGGAACTGGCGATACGGAGTCTACAACCAGCGATTGATCCAGGATGAGGGGCAGTACATCAACGACCACCTGCAGGCTGAGATCGCTGGCCGCTTGGCCAACACCTATCTCTGGGAAGACGATGGTCGCGATCACGCCCACTGGGCCATCAACGGCACAATTGCCCACCCCGATGGATCGGCCCCCAACGATGGCCTCCGCGACAACGAAGCTCGCTTCCGCCACCGGCCAGAAGCCCGCAGTGTCAATCGCTGGCTTGACACCGGGCGCATTGACGGAGCCGACTGGTACTCGGTGCTCGGATTCGAGTCGCTGATGAACTTCGGACCACTGCAGTTGTGTGGCGAGTACCAGAGCCTGTGGTTGGATCGCGATGCGGGATTCGGTGACAACGTGCACCTGATGGGCGGCTATGCCTACGCGGCGTATTTTCTGACAGACGATCACATGGTCTGGTCGAGACGCACCGGCACACTGGGACGGATGACACCCCGTGAGAACTTCTTCCTGGCACCCGACGGAGAAGCCGGAGGCTGGGGAGCCTGGCAGGTCGTGCTGCGATGGTCCTACGCCGACTTTTCTGACCAGGACGTCTTGGGAGGCGTCGGAGAAGCCCTGACCGTGGGCTTCAACTGGTACTGGAATTCCAACGCCCGGATGCAGTTCAACTACATCGATGGCCGAGTCGCCGAGCGCTCTGTCAACGACTCAAACGGTCTAACGTTCACCGGTGGCGACTACCAGATCGTCGGCGCCCGATTCATGATCGACTTCTAGGTTTGTCTCACCGAGACAGGATATTCCTCTCGTAACAGTATCCTCGACTGGCCAGCCAGGTGATCGAGTCGCACGGCCCATCCGCCCGGTTTCTGCGGTGAAGGGCAGAGCGTGTGCCCCCGCTACCGTGGGATCGGCTCCGAAAGTAGTCACGTTGCTCGTGGCTCTGACGGCCTGGCTGCACGGCACATCCTGTCTGCTGGGCCAGGAAACCAAAGCAAACGAGTCGCCCCGGCAGATGTTGGCCACGTCCAACGACACGTCCTTGTTGCAGGATCTCCAGCGGAGGGTCGGTCACCGGCGACATCGACACACGTGGCTTCGTCGTCGATGTCGGGTACATGCTGGTGCCGCAGTCGGTGGAAGTCATGGCACGGATCGACGCTGTCAACTCGGCATACGGAGACACCTGGGAATACGCCGCCGGCATCAACTGGTTCATCAACGGGACGCACAGTCACAAGCTGACATTTGACGTCTCCGAACTCGACGATGTGCCCGCCGGCAGTTCCAGTCCCAACTTTGAAACCGGCCAAGTCGGGACACTGTTCCGGCTGCAGTACCAGGTCGCCTTCTAGCAGCCCGTTGAACGGCTCTGGGCCTGGAATCGTTCATGGCTTAGTACTATCCGACAAAGTAGAATGCGCGGACGCTGCGGGGCTGATCTATCTCACCATGATGCGAGATTCGACTTGTCGGCTCTTGCTGGCCGACCTCTTGGGAGCCCAGAGACAATGACGAATCGATTCGAGGCGAGTGGATACGATCGACGAAAATTCCTGGCGTCAACTGCCGCCCTGGGCACGGGGGCACTGGGACTGGTCGACCGCGACGTGTTGGCTGCTGATCCTCCCAATTCCTCCCAGGTGGTAACCGGCAAGAACGCACAACTCGTCGTGCACACGTCCACGATCCCCCAGCTCGAAACACCACCCGCGCTACTCGATTCACAGATCACACCGTTGGACGTCCTGTTCGTCCGGAACAACCAGCCCCTGGCAAACGTTGCCACATTGAAACCGTTTCCCTCGAAGGGCTGGAAGATCTCGCTGACCGGAAGAGTCGACAAGCCACGCAGCCTCAACGCCGAGAGGCTCGCCGGGATGGAACAGGTCGAACACGAGATGGTGCTGCAATGCTGCGGCAACGGACGATCGCTGTTTGCCAGTTCGGTGAAGGCCAAGGGGACACAATGGACGCGGGGCGGGATGGGCAACATCCGTGTCAGCGGGGTGAGGCTCTCGGAACTGGTCAGGAAGCTGGGTGTTCGCATCGGCAGGAAGGCCCGCTTCTTGACTGTCGAAGGCAAGGACATCCCGCTACCGGACAAGGAGGATTTCGAGCACAGCCTGCCACTGGACGAGGCGATGGAACACTCGCTGCTGGCAACGCGGATCAACGGCCAGCCGATTCCCGCGGTTCACGGTGGCCCGGTCCGACTGATGACACCTGGTTACTACGGCACCATGCACGTCAAGTGGGTTTCGCGACTGCGATTCGAGGATGACGAGACCGACAACTACAATCACATTCCCCGCTACCGTGTGCCTCGTGAACGGCTACAGCCCGGGAAGCCGATCAAGTACACGTTTTCCAACAGCAAGGCCTGCTGGCGAATGAAAACCAAGTGCGTGGTTCTCTCGCCACAGCCGGATGCCGCCGTGAGGGCCGGCAAGCCGTTGGAGGTTCGTGGTGTCGCGTTCAACGATGGCAGCACGCGGATTGACTCGGTCCAGTTGTCGACCGACGGGGGACAGACTTGGAGCCGTGTCCGGCTGAACATTCCCAGCGGCCCTTTTGCCTGGTACCGCTGGTCGGCAACCGTCACGTTGCCGGCCGGAAAACGGCAACTCTGGGCCCGCACCGTCGATGCCCTGGGACGCACTCAACCACTGGACGGTTCGATCCACTGGAATCCTTCGGGATACGAGTGGAACGGTGTCGAGAAGATTGCGGTGACGGCCAGCTAGGACATTGCCAAGATCGTCGGTGCTCGTGTGGATCGGAAGCCTGGTCGATTGAGTATCCGGCGGGTCGGTCTCCGCGTCCCTACCGGCTGTACCAGGCAATCAGTCGTTCGATGTCCCCGGTATGAGCCAGCATTCCCAGTTGCCAACGGTACTGGTGCCGGTTGAACTGCGGGGTGTAGCCGTGGTAGTGGTCGGCCACCTCAATCGCGCGGGCCACATCCGACGTCTCGAGCCGATCGCGGCCGTCGGCAGCGACCATCAGGCGAGCCAACCAGAGCATCGAGGGAAAGACCAGCGCCAGCGATCGAAATCCCTCGACCAGGCCGAACCCGAAAAATGCCCGGCCACAAAACTGCAGTCCCTGGATCTTGACGCGGAAGTACCGTGTGAACATTTCCTCGGCCTCGGGGGTCAGTGACCCGAAGGGCTCTTCGAGCCGATCAAAGCGAACCGGCCGGTCGATGTCCTGCAACGGCGGCACCCGGCCACGGCCCAGCGCAAACCGCAGCCCGACCTTCAGCAGCCGAATTCGTCCTCGCCAGCCCGTCTGCCAGTTCGACAGCGAGTCGTTTCGGGCGTACTGTGCCGCCAGCATGCGGAACAGCAGCCGCCCGACCCGCGTCAGTGGTTCGGGCTCTTCCCCGGTTCGCTCCCGATCGGCCTCGACCTCGCATCGAGCCGCCTCCGCGATGATCTCGACGAACTCAACCACCTGCTCGATGCTCAATTGATCGACCCGGGCCGTCGAGACCATCGTCGCGAACCGGCAGGCGTGACGCAGTTTCACAGCGACCGGCATATCCTCGGTGGCCAGGATCTTCTCCAGCGCCATCGAGAACTGCCGGAATGTGATCCAGTCCAGATCACCGGCCGTCTTGATCCCCGGAGCCAGCGCAGCCGTCACGTTGGCGGGAACCGACTCGCGGGCCATCGCCTTGAGAGTCTCGCGCTGGTCGGTGACCGGCCGTCCCCTGTTCTCGACGACCGACGGGCAACTGAACCGCAGGCTGACGGTCACCTGCTTTCCCTGGGGATGAAAAGCGTAGGGGTACACCCGGCACGCCAGGGGTTTGGTCGGTTCCCCGAACTTCGCGTGGATCCGGCACAGACCCTGCTCGTCAAGAAACACGCAGGCCCCGTCGGGACGCTGGCCCAACCTCCAGCGGCGGTTCCAGAACGACCCCTGATCGCGGACCAGGATCGGCGTGCCCTCGGTGAACTCGTCGTCGTCGGACCAGCCCTGGTCGAGAATTGTCTGTCGCTCCTCGGTGGTGATCTCGACAATGTGACGCGAGCAGCAATCACTGCAACTGTGACAATCCCAGTTCTGGATCGTCGGCAACTGCAGTCCGAAACCGTCCATCAGCAAGTTCCAACGAATCCGAAACCGCCCGGGATGATCAGTTGCCGATGTAACGAGCGTACAGCGAGCGGGCCACGCCGATGTCCTGGGTCCCCTTGACGATCGCCCGTCCGTCGGCAAACACGGTCAGGTCGTAATCGGAATCGGCAAGAACCAGTCGCAACAGGTAGGGGTTGGCGGTGACCTGGCCATTGCCCTCGAGCCGTCCGGCAAGATCTTCCAGCGACAACGACAGCCCCGGTGGCGGTGCCACCTGCACGGCGTCGCGCCCGCACAACACCGTGGTCTCGGTGCCACGCACCCCGTCCAGCCACACCCGTTCACCCCCGACACACGCCGGGCACTCGGTCCGCTCTCTCAGGTCACCGGTGTTCATCGTGCGAAACGTACCATCCCAGACATCGATGACCGTCAACAGCGGATCCACCCGCTCGGGGTGGCCGGTGAGGATTTTCAGCGCGGCGACGGTCTGCAGCGAGGCGACCACGTTGATCGCGGCTCCCAGCACGCCGGCGGTATCGCAGGTCTCGGCCGCCCCCGGGGGCGGCACATCCTCGATCAGGCAACGCAGGCAGGCCGACTCGCCCGGAAAAATGGTCATCGTCTGACCGTGGCTGCCGATGCAGCCCCCGTAGACCCACGGCGTTGCGGTCGCCAGGGTCGCGTCGTTGACCAGGAATCGCACCTCGAAGTTGTCGGTGCCGTCGACGACGAGATCGATTCCGTCGAGAAACCGCAGGATGTTGGTGTGGTCGATGTCGGCGACGATCGGCTCGATGGTGATACCGGAGTTGATCCGCCCGAGTTTCTCGGCGGCGGCAACCGCCTTGGGCATTCGCCGGGCAACGTCGTCCTCGTCGAAGAGTACCTGCCGCTGCAGGTTGCTGAGTTCAACGAAATCACGATCGACGATCCTCAGGAAGCCCACCCCGGCACGGGCCAGGCTGTCGGCGAGCACGCTGCCCAGGGCCCCGCAACCGCAGACCAGCACGCGGCTCGCCAGCAGTGATCGCTGCCCCGCTTCGCCGATGTCGGCCAGCAACATCTGGCGGCTGTATCGTTCCAGATCCCCGGTCATCGTCATCGCCTCCGACTCGACTGTACTGGTGTCACAAGGCCGCTGCCAACCGTTTGCCGTCCAATTACGCCACCGATACAGGGAACCTGATTGGGCGTGCCTCAGGACGATTGATCTGTCATGATCATCGCGGCGTGAGGACCTTGAATCAGGACGAGGCTTCGATGAGCGACGACCCTGCCGATGGCCCCGGAAAATCCACTCCCCTGGTACTGGCACGGCCCAGGCGAATCCGCCGACCGATCATCATGACGGTGCTAACGGTGATCGTGTTACCAACCGTGGTGATCGTATTGCTGGAGATCCTGCCCGAGGATGTCGGTGGTCTGGTGGAATGCCGGGGCACCGTGCGATTCAACGGCCAGCCCCTGACCATGGGAACGGTAACGATCCGAAACGACAACGCGAAGGACGACGACCTGAATTCCACGGGACCGATCAACGAGGATGGATGGTTCACGCTGAGCACAGAAGGCAAGCCCGGAGCTCCCGTGGGACGGTACCGGGCAATGGTAGTCCTTCCTCAAGGGGCGCCGGGACCGAACCTCCCGAAGCCCTATCGGTCACTGGAAACCACGCCGCTGTCGGTCGATATTCAACCGGAGTCCCGATTCAACGTGTTCACGTTGGAGCTCACCGACCGTCAGCAGTGAGCGATGCGGTGGACTGCGGTGGGCGACTAGGCGGCTTTTGCGACGACTTCCTCGTCGGTGGTGGCCCAACGATCCGGGAGTGGCCCTCTTCCGTGGCGGGCCGCCAGGTCGGTCAGATCGTCCATCGCCTGCTGGACAATCCTGGTGTATTCCTCGATCCCGTCACGCTTGATCCCGGCGGGAACGCGGATCGGTTCTCCAAAGAAGACCCAGGTTCGTGCGAAGGGCCTGGGGAGCACCAGGTCGGTCCATCGGCCCCGGATCACCAGCGGTCGGGTCGTGGCAGCCGAGCAGGGAACGATGGCACAGCCGGTTCGCGAGGCAAGAAAGACGATGCCTTCCTTGAGGCGGCGTCGAGGTCCACGTGGTCCGTCGGGCGAGATGGCCACGTGTCGTGACCTGGTGATCTCGATCATCGCGCGAACCGCCTGGGTTCCACCCCGGCTCGATGATCCCCGGACGGTCGTCAGTCCCATGACCTTCAGAGCGCCGTCGAGCAACGAGCCGTCGCGATGCCGGCTGACCAGTGCCGAGGCACGATGGCTCTTGCGGGCATGGGTTCCAAACAGCAGGTTCTCGTGCCAGACGCAAAAGAGAAACTGTTCGGAACCTGCCTTGTCGTAGGGACTGGTCCCCTCGCGTGCAAACACCAGTTTCATCCGCTGGGAACGGAAAAGCAGCCGGATGCCCCAGCCGATGATCCAACCGGCCAACCCCATCAAGCGTGGTCTCAAGCGTTTGAACACGCCGGTCCGTCCCTGCCCGTCCCTGGAAGAATCGTCCACTCCGCCCGAACAGGACGGATCCGCATTCTAGTGATCGGGGCGACGACGCCAAGACGAGTCTGTCATTGGCCGGTCTAGCGGGACTTGTAGCGTCGCGGCTTTCCTTCGGCGCCGATCTGCACGGTGTAGCGTTTGCCGCGTGGTGCGATGCTGGCCTTGATCCAGACACCCTCGCAGCCTTCGGTCTGGCCGCTGTTGGCGATGAAGCTGGCGGGCGTCTGGGCCTCGGGGCCGAGCTTGACGTTGCGGTGAAGTTGGTAGAGCGCCTTGAGCGACTTGCCTTCCTGGAGCGTGCTGATGACCTCGGCTGCCCCTCCCTTGGTGGGACCGTTGCACATGACGGCCACGCGGGGATCCAGGGCATGGACCAGCACGGGATTGTTGCTCGACGGCAAGCCGTGGTGAGTGACCATGTACATGTCGATCCGTCCGATCGGATTCTTCGGCGTGACCAGCTTCGCTTCGATGTTCCACGTCAGATCACCACAGCAGAGGAAGGTGAAGCGACCGAATTTCAGCAGGAAGCTGACACTGTCGGCATTGTCGGACTTGTCGACCGGCTTGGGCTTGTGCAGCTTGGCGAACGGGTTCGTCTTGCCGGTATTGGGGATCACCCCCCGACTGGCCGTGACGATCCGGACCGACAACGGTGTCTTGCCGGATTTCAGCGGGAGCATGTCGCCGGCCTTGAGGGTCTTGGACTTGTTCTGGGATGCCGATCGATAATCGGCGACACGGGCCTGGAACTGGGCATCCTCGGACAGCTCGGCGGGGATCCCCCGGTCCCAGAAATTACGGATCTTGATCTGGGTACTCAACGCCGCGTGGTTGCCATAGTGGTCACGATGCCAGTGGGTCACGGCGGCATGGTCGATGTGCTTGAGCCCGGCGACATCCCGGACAACCTTCAGGATCCGGTTGCGATCCCGGCCGTTGTTGTCGGGATAGCCCGAATCGATCATCAGCGACTCCCCCGAGGGAGTCACAAACAACGTGCAGGCGCCGCCCTCGACGTCGATGAAGTAAATGTCCAGGTTTCCGTCCTTGGCCGAAGCGAAGGTCGGCAACAAACCGGCCAGCAGAAGCGACAGGGCCAGCAATGAACGCAGTGGATTGGTGAGCGAGATCATCGGGGCAGTCTCCGGGAACGCACACAAGGGGTGTTTTCTTGATCCAACAGTTGGCCGATTCAGCATATCGGTCGGACGTGGGGAATGCACCCGACCTAGTCGGAAGTCACTTCTGACGAATCCGGATCCACTTCATCCGGTCCCGCGGAATCGCCGGTCGGAGCCCCAGCTTCCGTGGGCTCCGGACCAACAACATCGACGGGATCGACCGAAACGGTGTCCGGATCGTCGGCGGAATGAAGCTGGTCGATCGAGAACTTGCCCAGTTCGATGTTGAACATCCTGACCAGCGCGTGCAGGCAGCAGGCGACGATCGGACCGATGAAGACCCCCCACAGGCCCATCACATGAACACCGCCCAGCACGCTGACAAATGCCAACAGCGGATGCAGCCTGGTGTCGCTCTGCAGGATATAGATCCGGATCACGTTGTCGATCGTTCCGATCACACCCAGACCAAACAACGTCAGCAGGACGGCCCCGAAAACGAAACCGTTGGTCCAGAGCCAGATCGCCACCGGCACCCAGACCAACCAGGCCCCGGTGATCGGTACGAGCGAAGCAAACGTCGAGACGACAAACACGAGAAAAAAACGACACAGCAGTTCCGATTCAATCGACACGCCGGTCACCAGCAACGCGATTGCCGTCAGCAGACCCTGCACTGTGCTGGCAACCAGTGTCGCCGAAACCGAGGAGCGGACAACCGTCTCGAACTCCCGCAGCAGTTCCTGCTGGTAACAGCGGTCCAGAGGAAGCAACCGCTGGGCGCCGGCCAACAGCGATGGGCCATCGGCCAGGAAGTAATACAGGGCAATCCCGAACATCGCCGACCCGATCACCATCCCGATGATGCTGCCGATCGTCCGACCCAGCGTGCGGCCGGCGGCACCGGAACTGCGGTCGGCCAGGCTGCGGAGTGCCTCGCCGAGATGCTGCTGGAAATCGGGCTGCTGGGTACTCGAATCGATCGCAACGGCCGGGAGCTGTTCGATCAATCGCCAGTCAACCAGCCACTGCGTGACCGTGCGGAATGACCTTTCCCAGTCGGGGCTGCCGATGGCTTCCTGGGCCACCGCGTACAACTCCAAGGTCGCAAACAAAACTCCCAGCAGCAACGGCACCAATACCAGCACCAGCACCACGGTGGTCGTCATTCCGGCAGCCAACCTCGGACCCCTGCCCATCCGCCGCAGGAAGTAGCCGTACACCGGCTGACAGAGAATCGTCACCACTCCCGCCAGAAACAACGGAAGCAGGAACGGCGCCACAACCTGGTAGAACGTGATGCCCAGAAAGACAATCACGAGCAACAGAATGCCGAGAGAAATCAGGCGAGCCATGGACAACGAACGCTCGATGGGGCGAAACATTTCTCCCCGTGTTGTACACCGCTCCCCCCAGTGGATACCAGCACCGGTGGCTAGTGCCGTCCCGCAATCGACAGCTCCGGACCACGATCACCCAAACCCAGTTGCGAATCGATGACCGCCAGGCGACGAGCAATTCGGTCGCGACAGACACTGAACCGCTCCTGCCAAATGGTGTACTGCTCCTGGACCTGGTCCTCCTCCCGCGGCTCCACATCAACGACGCGAAACAGGCGAATCAAGGACGATTCGACCCGTGTGACTCTCAACCCCTCAAGCCCCGTCGCCGTCACCACGCTCGTCCTTCGCATGTTCTCACCCCACTGTTGTTGATTCTTCCGACTCTTTCCCGAGGTACGCATGCCGACACGACGGCACGCCGGGTTCCCTCCGGACCACTGACATCGACCCTGACGATTGGCGAACTTGAGTAATCTGAACAGAAGTTGTCCGATTATTGAATTTCGGCGCTTTGCATAGTTTGCAGATTCTGCGCAATCGTTACTGGCGGTCGTACCGGCCACTGATCGTCCAGTGGCGATCGGTCGTTTGTCGGACCAGGTTGGCCGGGAGTCCGGCCTCGGTGAGCAGTTGACTCACTTCTTCGACGGTGAGCGCGGCATGGAGTGACTGACGAAACATCTGCCGGGCATGGGCGGTTTCGTCTCCGGCATACATGTCGACCAGGTGATTGACGGTGTCGAGATCCGGTGGCCTCGACAGGTCACGCACAAACAGCAGACCACCGGGGGCAAGAACGCGGATCATCTCGTCCAGGACCACGGCCGGTTTGGGAATATGGTGAACGATGGAGTTGGAGATGACACCATCGAAGCGGTCGTCTGCAAACGGCATGGCCTTGGCATCGACGTGTTCGACGGTGATCCGATCGTCGAATCCGGCCGTGGAGACGTTCCGACGAGCCAGTCTCAGCATCTCGCTGGCCAGGTCGATCGCGACCACGCGGCAACCGGTGACCCGGCCGGCCAATTCCACGGGAATCTGCGCGGTGCCGGTCCCGACATCGAGCAGTCGGCACGCGGCAAGTGGCTGCGGATCGGCCGCCGGCTGTTCGTTGTTCCAGACAGCAAGCAGGTCATCGACAAAGACACGGTTGAC